>JAUSBY010000002.1 GCA_030651765.1 Coriobacteriia bacterium
CCGGCCTGACCGACATCGATGGCGAGCTGCTCTTCGGCGGACTCGAGCCCGGTGTGTACACCGTGACCGAGACGCTTGAAGACGGCTGGACGAACATCACGCCGCTGTCGCAGGACGTGACCGTGGTCGATGGACAGACCGCATCGCTGTGGTTTGGCAATGTCGAGGAGTTCCTGCCGTTCACCGAACTCGATCTGGCGATCACCAAGCTCGCCAACAAGGCCGAGGCCGATCCGGGTGAGCTCATCACCTACACGCTCACGTACTGGAACACCGGCGAACTCGCGGCCTACAACTTCACCATCACCGACGACTTCGACGAGCGGTACGTGACGGTGGTCGACGCGGCCGGCGGAACTGTCGTCGGCGGCAAGATCACCTGGACGATCGCCGGTCCGCTGGCGATGGAGGACGGGAAGCAGACCATCACCTACACGGTCCGCGTGAAGTCGGCTATGCCTGACGGTGTCACCAACGTCGACAACGTGGTCGTCATCGATCACCCGCTCGACAGTGATCCGTCGAACAACACCGACGATGAGCGCGTGGTCGTCCGGGTCGTCGTGGAAGAGCCGTTCCTGCCCTTCACCGGCGGCGAGTATGCACTACTGATCGCGATTGCGGCCGGTGCGGCGACGCTCGGCACGGCGCTTCGGCTCCGGCGCGATCAGGCAGCATAACGTGTGATCCCCACCCCGAGTAAGGGGCGGGATCCAGGGGCACGTTCGCTGCACGAGGCGCGTCCGTCACAGGCGGGCGCGCCTCGTGTGTCCGGAACATGACGAGACCCCGGGGAGGGTGTCCGGGGTCTCGTCGGAATCGTCTCGGTTTGCGGTCTTACTTCGGCGGGACGTTCTCGCCCCAGTCGATGACGCCGTTGTCGCGCCAGTCGATGATGTGCCAGATCTCGTGGCCGATGATCGTCTCGAGGCTCCGCGTGTGGGTCGGGCTGATCACGATACGTCCCGACTTGTAGTAGCAGATGGCCTGGTAACCCTTGGCGTCGCCGTAGGAGACCGTGGTGCCCTTGAGGATCGGGTACCTGCCGATGTAGCGATTCAGGATCGCCTGGGCGTCAGCTTTGCTTGGTGCGGGGGCCGACGTGCTGGCGGCCTGCGTCGTGTTGGCGGTGGAGGTCCCAGTGGCGCGGGTGCCCGAGGTCGAGCGGGTGCCCGAGGTCGTTCGCGGCGCTGCGACGGTCTGAATCACCGTGGCTGACCGAGTGTGTGCTGCCACCGCGAGCCCCGTGGGGGACTCGGTGCCAGCGACGACCTTGCGGGCCACCTCGGCAGATGCGAGCTTGCTCTCGAAGTTATCGACATACTGCGCAGCGGATGCCGCAGACGGTGACGACAGGAGTCCGGCGGCCAGGACAGCGACCAGGACCGCTGCCACACTGCCAAGTACCGCACTGACCTTCGTTCTCTTGCTGTTCTTCATTTTGGATCGCCCCTATCCAAGGTCCGCACGCACATCGGCCCGACTCCTCCCTCTAGGCTTGGGTGGTGTCGGGCCGGCGTATCGCGTGGGCTCGAACCTTCGGTAGTCCGGCTGTCGTGGGAGGGTGATCCTCCGGTAGACCCGTGACTTTGCGTGGTCGGTCTTTCGACCGTCCTTGCCTTTTCGGGAGCGTTCCGATCTGCGCTTTTCAAGGTCTCTCACGTACACTGAGGTTATCGGCAGGGCAGCGCTGGGACTTAACGTCTTCTGTGTGATTCGTCACAGAAGAATGGTGAGACAGGTCACACCGCGTGCCCGATGACCGGGAGGTCGGTGGGTGTGAAGCGTTCAGTCAGGTGGCGCCATGCGGTGGGCAATCTGCTGCTGGGGATCTCGATCGGGCTTCTCGCCTACTACTCGCTGACGACGCTCATGGGCTGGCTCGCCCAGCGCGACCTGCGCGACCGCGCGGGGGACGTCGCCGCGTACGATTCGGGCGCACCCGAGGGCTTGCTGTCGGGCAGCGGCCCTGCGATGGACTTCAGCGGGTGGGCCGAGGAGGACCGCGTGTACTGGGATGCGCTTCCGGCGGGGGAGGCGTTTGGCCGCCTCGTGATCGTCGACATGAATATCGACGTCATGGTCATCAAGGGGGTCACTACGGCCGACCTGCGGCAGGGGCCCGGCTGGATAGACTGGACCGATCTGCCGGGGCCGAGCGGCACATGCGGGATATCCGGTCACCGCACGACGTACGGCGCACCGTTTCGTCGGCTTGATGAGCTCACCGAGGGTGATACCATCGATCTGTACTCGCCGTATCGTCGCTATCGGTACACCGTGACGCGATCACTCGTGGTGCGACCGAGTCAGGTCGAAGTCGTGGCATCCACCGAGCGTCCATCACTTACGCTCACCGCGTGTCACCCGCCGTACAGCGCGACATACCGGCTTGCGGTGCAGGCGGATCTCGTGGAAGTGCGACGGGTGGACGAATCCACAGACTAAGGAGCGGCGCATGCGTGTCGTAGTCACGGGCGGGGCGGGGTTCATCGGCGGAAGCCTGGTGCATGCGCTTATCGGCGGCGGGGCCGAGGTCACGATCCTCGACGATCTGTCTACCGGCTCTATGGACAACGTCCACCCCGCTGCGGCGTTTCGCTGCATCGACATCACCGACGATGCGAGCCGCGCTGTGATCGAGGCCGCCCGACCCGAGGTGATCGTTCACCTCGCCGCTCAGGTGAGCGTCGCGGTGTCGGTCGCGGACCCCGATCACGATTGGGCCGTCAACGTCGGGGGGACGCGCGCTGTCGCTGAGGCGGCTGTCTCCGCAGGTGCGCGCCGCGTGATCTTCGCCTCCTCGGCGGCGGTCTACGGCGAGCCGGTGAAGCTTCCACTCACTGAAGAATCGCCCACCGAACCCGCCGTCCCCTACGGGCACTCGAAGCTCGAGGCCGAGCGCGTGTTGGACGAGGTCCTGAGGCCCGCCGGCGTCGACTTCGCGTGCCTGCGGTTCGCCAACGTCTACGGGCCGCGTCAGCGCGCCGATGGCGAGGGCGGCGTCGTCGCCGAGTTCGCATCGCGTATGGCGTCGGGCACCGCGCCGGTCATCTTCGGGACCGGGACCCAGACGCGTGACTTCATCTTCGTGGCCGACGTCGTCGGCGCGTGCGTCGCCGCCGCCGAGTACGAAGGGGTGCTCGCGGGGCCGGGACCCGCGGGGCCTGCGTACAACGTCTCGACCGGACGGGCCACGTCGGTGTCCATGCTTGCCGAGGGGCTGCGCGTCGCGATGCGGTATGCGGGCGAGATCGGACGCGAGCCCGCCCGCGACGGAGATGTGGAGGCGAGTGTGCTCTCACCCGAGAAGGCGGCCGGGACGTTCGGGTGGCGTGCGGCGGTCGACCTGCAGCATGGCCTCGGCGTCACCGCGGCGTGGTTCTCCCGATCGCGATGAGCGAGCCGGGCGACGACGCGGACCTCACAGGCCTGGATCAGGTGTTTCGCGACAAGGCGGCCGCGGAGATCGCATCGGCTGAGAATCTCATCCCCGGTGACTCCATAGTGCGTGCGTCCGGAGACGAGCTCGCCGATGTCGTGCTCCTCAAGGGCGAGTCGGGTCCCGCCGATGTCGAGCATCTCCGGGCACTCGCGGGGGCCGATGGCGAGGCTGCTGACAAGGCGCTCGACGCACTCGGCATGCCACAGGGCCGGTTTCGCGTCTGCACGCGGGTCGGGGATGCGGACGTGGCCGCGCGGCTCGAACGGCTGCGGCTCATCATCGAGGCGGTCGATCCCCGGACCGTGGTGGCGCTCGATCCGGCCGCAGCTTCGGACATCGCGCAGGCGTACGGTGCTCCCGCCCTCACGCCCGGGGTGCCGACGACCGTGGGGGGGCGGCGCGTGCTTGCTCTCGACGGGCTGGAGGCCTCGCTGGCCGATGCTACTCTGAAGCGCCGTGTGTGGCGTCAGCTCCAGGCACTCGGCACCGGTGCCAGAACGCACGACGGGCGCCCCTGAGGACGCCCGCGTAGATGCCGATCCGATCTCCGGAGCGGCTACTCTTCCTCGATCTCCGTGATCGCGCCCATCGGGCACTCCTCCATGCACGTGCTGCATGCCGTGCAGTCGTCCTCGTTCACCGGCTCGGCAACTTCCTCCACGAGTTCGATGACTCCTTCGGGGCAGGCATCGACGCAGATGCCGCAGCCGGAGCAGTCGTCCGCGTTGATGATCGGTCGGGGCATGGGGGCTCTCCTTTGAAGTGCTACACCACACGCGTGCGGCGGCGGATATGTCGCAGGGATAGTACCGAAGGGCGGGTGCGCATGCAAGCGACCCGAACCGTTCGGTTCGGCACCTCGCGGCCCGCCGGGTCCGACATCCGCCATCTGCGGGCTCGGCGAGTCCGTTTCATCCCAGGGTGATGCGGGCATAGTGTACAGGCACAGTAAGATAACTTGACAATCAGACACTCAGATTTCACAATGGCACGCAGCGTCCTCACGGACGTTGTTCTCGCGTATAGGAAACCAGGCCGCTTCGGACCTACCGGAGGGGCTCTGAAAGGAGCATCACGACATGGGCAAGATAATCGGCATCGACCTGGGCACCACCAACTCGGCGGTCGCGGTCATGGAGGGCGGCGAGCCCACCATCATCGTGAACGCCGAAGGCGACCGGACCACACCGTCGGTCGTCGCGTTCCGCAAGGACGGAGAGCGCATCGTCGGCAAGGCCGCCAAGAACCAGGCGATCACCAACCCCGAGCACACCGTCACCTCCATCAAGCGTTTCGTCGGCCGCCGGTTCGAGGAGACGAAGTCGGAACGCGGCACCATCGCGTACACCGTGGAGAAGGGCAAGGACGGCCGCGCCGTCGTCGCCGTCGAGGACACGCATCTGACTCCCGAGGAGATCTCGGCGATGGTCATCGGCAAGCTGAAGGCCGATGCGGAGGCGTACCTCGGCCATCCGGTCACCGAGGCGGTCATCACCGTCCCGGCGTACTTCAACGATATGCAGCGCCAGGCCACGAAAGACGCGGGCAAGATCGCGGGCCTCGAGGTCAAGCGCATCATCAACGAGCCCACGGCGGCCGCGCTTGCGTACGGCCTCGACAAGGGCGCCCACGACCAGACGATTCTCGTGTTCGACCTCGGCGGCGGCACGTTCGACGTCTCCGTACTCGAGATCGGTGACGGCGTGTTCGAGGTCAAGAGCACCTCGGGAGATAACCACCTCGGCGGCGACGATTGGGACCAGCGCGTCATCGACTGGCTCGCCGAGAAGTTCTCCGGCGACCACGGTATCGATCTCCGTGTCGACAAGATGGCACTCCAGCGCCTCAAGGACGCGGCTGAGAAGGCCAAGATCGAGCTCTCGACCACGCAGACGGCACAGATCAACCTGCCGTTCGTCACGGCCGACGCTTCGGGCCCGAAGCATCTGGATTACACGCTCACGCGCGCCGAGTTCCAGAAGATCACGAGCGACCTGCTCGAACGGTGTAAGAAGCCGGTGGAGACGGCGATCAAGGACGCGGGCATCAAGGCCGCCGACATCGACCACGTCATCCTCGTCGGTGGCTCGACCCGCATGCCGGCGGTGCAGGAGCTCGTCAAGGGCATCACCGGTAAGGACCCGCACAAGGGCGTCAACCCGGACGAGGTCGTGGCGGTCGGCGCCGCGATCCAGGGCGGCGTGCTCGGCGGGGACGTCAAGGACATCCTTCTGCTCGACGTGACACCGCTTGCGCTGGGCGTCGAGACCCTTGGTGGCGTGATGACCAAGCTCATCGAGCGCAACACCACCATCCCGACCCGCAAGAGCGAGACCTTCACGACCGCAGCCGACGGACAGAGCAGCGTGGAGATCCACGTGCTCCAGGGCGAGCGCGAGATGGCTGCGTACAACAAGACGCTCGGCAAGTTCCACCTCATGAACATCCCGCCAGCGCCTCGCGGCGTGCCGCAGATCGAGGTGACGTTCGATATCGACGCCAACGGTATCGTCAACGTCTCGGCCAAGGACCGCGGCACCGGCCAGGAGCAGAAGATCACCATCACCGGTACGACGGCGCTCTCCGACGAAGAGGTCGAGCGCATGGTCACCGACGCCGAGTCGCACGCCGACGAGGACAAGAAGAAGAAGGAAGAGGCCGAGGTGCGCAACACTGCCGACAGCCTCGTTTACGGTACCGAGAAGACGCTTGTCGACCTCGGCGACAAGGTCCCGGAAGAGACGCGTACCGATGTCGAGGCTGCGGTAGCCGAGCTCAAGACCGCCCTTGAAGGCGACGACACCGAGACCATCGCAACTGCGATGGCCGCGCTCCAGGAGAAGAGCTACAAGCTGGCGGAGATCGTGTACCAGGAGGCATCCGACGAGCAGGCAGCCGAGGGCGACGCCGGCGAGAACGGCGCCGACGAGGAAGTGGCGGACTACGAAGTCGTCGATGAGGACGAGTAGCCATGACCGATCCCAAGGACACCACCCCGCTCGACCCTGAGCTCGAGGGCGACCTGGGCGCAGAGTACGAGTTCAGGGGCGATGTGCTGGAAGGTGAACTCGAGCGTGCGCGCGCCGAAGCGGCCGCGCACCTCGAGACCGCCCAGCGCGTGCAGGCGGAGTTCGACAACTATCGGCGTCGTGTAGCCCGCGACGCCGAAGACGCCGCCAAGCGCGCCGGGCAACGCGTCATCGCCGAGATGTTGCCCGCGATCGACAACCTGGAGCGGGCGCTCATCCACGCCGAGGCGGGCGACAACGTCGCCGAGCTCGCCGACGGCGTGCGCATGGTGCTCGATCAGGTGCTGGACGTTCTCGGCAAGGAGGGCGTCGAGCGCATCGACCCCGTTGGCGAGCCGTTCGATCCGAACGAGCACCAGGCAGTCGGCCAGGCACGGCGTGTGGATCTGCCGGACGGCACGGTGGTCGAGGTCTACGAGCGCGGTTACCGCATGCACGGTCGTATCCTGCGGCCGGCGATGGTCGTGGTGAGCACCGGAGGCCCGCACGCCTAAGGAGCCGACGATGGCCGACAAGGACTACTACGACATACTCGGCGTGCCGAAGACGGCGACCGCGGATGAGATCAAGAAGGCGTTCCGCAAGCAGGCGCGCAAGCACCATCCCGACGCAGGTGGCTCCGAGGCGAAGTTCAAGGAGCTCAACGAGGCGTACGAGGTGCTCTCCGACGTGGAGAAGCGCACGCAGTACGACACGTACGGTCGCTACTTCGGCGGGAACATGCCGCCGGGCGGTGGTGCGCCGGGTGGTTCGGGCGCCGGTTGGCCCGGCGGGGGCTTCCCCGGTGGCGCCGGCGGGTACCAGACCGTCGACGCGGGCGATCTCGGCGACCTGTTCGGGAACCTCTTCGGCGGTGCGGGTGGTGGCGTAGGCGGGCCACGGCGCAGGAGTGCGCACCGCGGCGCGGACCTGCAGTACGACCTGACCCTGAGCTTCGATGAGGCACTAGCTGGTACGTCGACCAAGGCGGACGTCAGGCGGACCGAGGCGTGCGCCACCTGCAAAGGCACGGGTGCCCGGCCCGGGACGAGTCCCACGGCCTGCCCGACGTGCTCGGGCAGCGGGCACGTCACGCAGGGCCAGGGCGTGTTTGGCTTCTCCCGGCCATGCCCGCGGTGCGGCGGCACCGGGAAGATCGTCGAGCACCCGTGCAGCACGTGCAAGGGCAAGGCCAAGGTCGTGCGTGTCAAACCGCTCACCGTGAACATCCCGCCAGGGGTGACCGACGGCGGCAAGCTTCGTTTCGCCGGCAAGGGCGAGCCTGGCGAGGGTGGTGGTCCGGCGGGCGACCTGTACGTCGTGACGCGCATCGAGCCGCACGCGTACTTCACCCGCGACGGCGCCGACGTACTGCTGGACCTGCCGGTGACGATCGCCGAGGTCGCACTTGGTGCTGAGGTCACCGTGCCCACGCCCGACGGCGGCAAGGTGAAACTCAAAGTCGCGCCCGGTACGGCCGACGGCAAGGTGCTGCGCGTGCCGGGAAAGGGCGCACCCAGGCTCAAGGGCAAGGGCACCGGCGACCTCAAGGTGCGGGTGCGAATCGCGGTCCCGCAGAAGCTCAGCGCCGAACAGAAGGAACTGCTGAAGCGTTTCGAGTCCTCTCGTGACGAGGACGTACGCGCGCATATCGTGTGAGGAAGGAGGTCCGGCCGTGGTCAAACAGCAACGAGGCAGTGGCAAGGATCGGCCGGTCTACATGATCAGTGTGGCGGCCGAGTTGGCCGGTGTGCATCCGCAGACGCTCCGCATCTACGAGCGCAAGATGCTCGTCCAGCCCACTCGTTCGCCAGGCGGCACGAGACTCTACTCGGAGGCCGACATCGAGCGGCTGCGGCTCATCCAGCGCCTGACGCAAGACGAGGGCGTCAATCTGGCGGGCGTGATGCGGATCATCGAGCTCGAGATGGAGAGAGAGCGGCTCGAGGCCAGGCTTGCCGAGGCCGAAGCGGCAGCCTCGCAGGCCGAGGTGCGGCTCGCCCAGGAGATCAACGAGTTCCGCCGTTCGATGCGTGCCGACATCGTGCACGTACCCCGCGGCGGGATCGTACGGAGGAACGAGCGATGAGCGATTCGCGCAGCGCCCTCGTGCGGTGGCTCGAGGCCGTGCGTGCGGGTGAGATTTCCGGAGGCCCGCTGTGAATGCTCGTCGCGTGGGTGTACTCACGCGTCATGAAGAACAGAACGGCGCCGGCCTGAACGGTCAGGCGGTAGCCCGTGAGGCTGCCTGACCGTGAGCCGGGCTGTGAGGCTCATTGGAGTTGGTACCGATGCGGTTGGACAAGCTGACAGTCAAGGCGCAGGAGGCGCTGCAGGCGGCATCCGGCATCGCCGATGATGCATCCTCTCAGGTCATTGAGCCCGAGCACCTGCTGAAGGCGCTTCTGGATGCCGCCGAGGGCATCGTGCGTCCCATCGTGCAGAAAGTCGGCGCTGACGCCGATCTTATCGAGGCCGAGGTGACCTCGGCCATCGCCGCGATGCCGAAGGTGAGCGGCAGCGGCGTGAGCGGGCCCGCGGGCATCGGTCCGCGGACCAACACGGTTCTCGGCGACGCGTTCAAGCACGCCGAGAAACTGAAAGACGCGTACGTGTCCACCGAGCACCTGCTTGTGGCGATCGCCGACGACAAGGGCGAGGCGGGGCGGATCCTCGCACGTGCGGGCGTCACGGCCAAGCGCCTGCTCGAGGCGCTCGAGGAGCTACGCGCGGGCGCGAGGGTGACCGACCAGAATCCCGAAGCGCAGTTCCAGGCGCTCGAGCGGTTCAGCCGCAACCTCACGGCTGCCGCGCGTGACGGCAAGCTCGATCCGGTCATCGGCCGAACCGAGGAGATCCGCCGCGTCATCCAGGTGCTGTCGCGCCGCACGAAGAACAACCCGGTGCTCATCGGCGAGCCGGGCACCGGCAAGACCGCCATCGTCGAGGGGCTCGCGCAGCGCATCGTGGCCGGTGACGTGCCCTCGACCCTCCGCGACAAGGACGTGGTGTCGCTCGATCTCGGCGCGATGGTCGCCGGCGCCAAGTACCGCGGCGAGTTCGAGGACCGCCTGAAGGCCGTGCTCCGCGAGATCGAGCAGGCCGAGGGTCGGCTCGTTCTCTTCATCGACGAGCTTCACACGCTGGTGGGCGCGGGCGCCGCCGAGGGATCGATGGACGCCTCCAATATGCTCAAGCCCGCGCTCGCACGGGGCGAGCTCCACGCTATCGGTGCGACAACACTCGACGAGTACCGCGAGCACATCGAGAAGGACGCGGCGCTCGAGCGGCGCTTCCAGCCGGTGTTCGTCGGCGAGCCGAGCCTGGAGGACACCATCGCGATCCTGCGCGGCCTCAAGGAGCGCTACGAGGTACACCACGGCGTGCGCATCGCCGACGGCGCCATCGTAGCGGCCGCCACACTGTCTGACCGCTACATCGCCGATCGCTTCCTGCCCGACAAGGCGATCGACCTCATCGATGAGGCGGCCTCGCGGCTGCGCATAGAGATCGACTCGATGCCCGAGGAGATCGACCGGCTCGACCGCCAGGTTCGGCAACTGCAGATCGAAGAGCAGGCGCTGCAGAAGGAGACCGACGCCGTCTCGGCGGAGCGGCTCGACGCGCTGCGAGCAGAGATGGCCGAGCTCAACGAGGAGCTCTCCGGTCTCAAGGCCCGCTGGGAGAGCGAGCGCGGGGTCATCACCGAGGTTCAGCGCCTGAAGGCCGAGCTCGACGAGGCGCGCCTCGATGGCGAACGTGCCGAGCGCGAGGGCGACCTCTCGCGCGCGGCCGAGATCCGCTACGGGCGCATCCCCGGGCTTGAGGGCGAACTGACCGAGGCCGACGCTCGTCTGCGCGAGCTGCAGGCAGGCTCGGCGATGCTGCGCGAGGAGGTCACCGAGACCGAGATCGCCGAGGTCGTCGGCGCATGGACCGGAATCCCGGTGTCGCGCCTCATGCAGGGCGAGTTGCAGAAGCTCGCGACTCTCGAGGAGCATCTACACGAGCGTGTGATCGGTCAGGACGAGGCTGTCTCTGCCGTCGCGGGCGCCGTCCGGCGCTCGCGCGCGGGCCTCTCGGACCCCGATCGGCCCATCGGCAGCTTCCTGTTCCTCGGCCCCACCGGCGTGGGCAAGACCGAGCTCGCCCGGACGCTCGCGGCGTTCCTGTTCGACGACGAGCGTTCGATGGTACGCATCGACATGAGCGAGTACATGGAGAAGTTCAGCGTGCAGCGCCTGATCGGCGCGCCTCCGGGTTACGTCGGCTACGAGGAAGGTGGCCAGCTCACCGAGTCGGTACGGCGGCGCCCGTACAGCGTGATCCTGCTCGACGAGATCGAGAAGGCGCATCCGGACGTGTTCAACGTGCTGCTCCAGGTGCTCGACGACGGCCGTCTCACCGATGGACAGGGCCGCGTGGTGAGCTTCAAGAACGCCATCGTGGTCATGACGAGCAACGTCGGCAGCCAGTACATCACCGAGTTCGCTAAGAGCGGCGACGAGGCCGCCATGCGCGCGATGCTCGAGGAGGCGCTCCGCGCGACGTTCCGGCCGGAGTTCTTGAACCGCGTGGACGATGTGGTGGTGTTCCACTCGCTGTCGATGGAGCAACTCGCGAAGATCGTGGACCTGCAGCTGGCGCTGGTGCGCGAGCGGCTTGCTGACCGCAAGATCTCACTCGAGGTCACGCCGGCGGCTGCCGAGCGGCTCGCGCTCGACGGGTTTGATCCCGTGTACGGCGCACGTCCGCTCAAGCGACTCATCCAGCGTGAGGTCGTCGATCGTGTGGCTCGTGAGCTGATAGAGGGCCGCGTGGTCGACGGCGACACCGTCACGATCGACGTGGTCGACGATGAGATCGGCGTGCGTGGAATAGGGCACGTTGACTAGAGGAGTGGAGCCGCTCGGCGGTACGTCATGCCGCCGTGCGGCGACGGATACGTGGAGGTGATGATCATGGCGATCGTACGGTGGGACCCGTTCGGCGAGGCGCTGCGTATGCAGCGCGACATGGATCGTATCTTCTCCCGTCTCGGTGCGGCCGAGGTCGGGCCGGAAGGCGCGGTCGCGTGGATGCCCAAGATCGATGTGAAGCGCAAAGGCGATGACATCATCGTGCGCGCCGAACTGCCGGGCATCGATCCGGAGGGAGTCGAGGTCGAGGTGACCGACGGCGTGCTCACGATCCGCGGCGAGCGTCTCCAGGAGGAGCGGCAGGAGGGCGAGGACTGGCTCGTGTGCGAGAGTTGCTACGGCAGCTTCGAGCGCTCGCTCACCATCCCCGAGAGCGTGGATGCCTCGGCGATCACAGCCGAGTACACCGACGGCATCCTCGAGGTGCAGGTTCCCAAGGCGCTTGAGGCGGTGCGTCCGAAGACGACGAAGATCGAGGTCGGGAAGAAGTAGCTGATTCGGCCGTGCAGGGATCGCCAGCGGCGAGTGAGACGGAGGGGGCCTCGGCCTTGATGCCAGGCCCCCGGCGCCCCTTCCAGACTTTTCTGTGAACGGTGTTACTGAACCCACGCAAAGGCGATAAGGTTACCGTGGGTGCACGTTACACGCGATGTGAGGGGGAGACCATGGTGGATAAGGATTCAGTCGGCAGGCGCATCGGATCTGTGCTCGATGAGGCCGGACTCAAGTACCAGCTCGACAAGGATGGCGACTACTGGGTGCCCTTCGAGGACGCCATCGTCTTCGTCGGTCCCGCCGTCATGGGCGAGATCTCGGTCGCGAAGGTCTGGGCCTACGTCGCCGTCGATGTCACCGGTGACACGGCCTCACTGCTCAGCTATCTCAACGAGCAGAACTGCAAGATGATCTTCGGCAAGCTGTGCTGGTATCCGGAGACCAAGAAGGTCATCTTCGAGTCTCCCGTCGTGGCCGACGCGCTCGACAAGCCCGAACTGCAGATCGCGGTGCTCATCGCTGCCAAGTCCACCGACGATTTCAACGACGTCATCGTGGAGCGCTGGGGCGGCAAGAAGTTCACCGTCTAGCCACTCGCCGTTGGCGTACCACGGCGTATGCCGACGTGTCGGGTATATGGTAGGAAGGCCCCGGGTCCGGGGCCTTCCGTCTGCAGGGGGAGAGTACGTGGACGTGGAAGCGAAGTTCGCACTGGCGGGCGTGACAGCCCGGACCCCGCTTGCCGAGGCCGCGCCTGCGATGCTGCGCGCCAAGGCGGAGCCGCTGTTCGAGCTCGAGGCGGCCGCGCGTGGCGGCGCAGACGCCGATGCGGTACACGATATGCGCGTCGCGTCTCGCAGGCTCCGTGAGGTCATGCGGCTGCTCGCGCCGCTCTACCCGTCCCGCGACTTCCGCCGCTGGTACCGCCGCGCTCGCAGCATCACGCGTGCCCTCGGTCCGGTGCGCGACTCCGACGTCTTCATCGAAGAGTTCGGTGCGCTCGGCCGGCGTCTCGGCGAGGGCGGCAAGCGTGCGGTCACCTTCATGCTCGGCTACCGGATGGGCCAGCGCGAGGCCGAGCTCGAGGCCCTGAACGACGCGCTCTCCCGGCTCGATCTGGCCGAACGCCGGGCATCGTTCACGAAGATGGCGGGTTCGATCGCCGAGTCGTCCGATGCGGGCCGTTCGCTCGCGGAGTTCGCCCACGCGGCAGTGGCCGAGCGCGCGACGGTCGTCTTTGACGCGCAGCCGGCCGCGCTCGCGGAGGCCGACATCGAGGCGCAGCATGCACTGCGCATCGATTACAAGCGCCTGCGCTACGCGGTCGAGGCGTTCGCGCCCTGCTATGGGGATGAGTTTGGGCAGTTGCACGGCACGCTCACGGCATTCCAGGACACGCTCGGAGAGCTTCATGACCTGCATGTGTTCGCCGACATGGTGCGCTCGCCCGAGCGCGTCGAGGCCGCCTTGCGTGCCGGCGTCAGCGAGAACGATCTGGCCGAAGTGGCCGCGCTACTGGACGCACTCGCGCGGGAGCGGTTCGCCGCGTTCACCGCGTTGGTGTCTGAGCACCCCGCTGCGTCGCTGTTCACGATGCTTCTGCGACCGCTGGAGCCGCCGAGGAGCGCCGCGCCGGGTTCGGCGGATGACGTCGCCATGTACGAGGAGCTGCCTATCGCCTCGCCTGTGATCGTCGGCGATGAGCCGTGGGCGGTCAGTTGGGATGGCACCGGCGAGATCTTGGGAAGTGAATCGGCGGCGGTGTGGGATCGTGAGGGTGCGTCCGATCCTGACCGGTGACCCGTTACCCGTCGGCGTAGGCGCTGCGACTCACCGCAGGGCGCGTACTAGATGCTCTTGTGCCGCCCGAGCAGGCGGTCGATCGCGCCCAACGCCTTGAGCTGTTCGACCCGCGCACGCTGCACCTCGAGTTCGGCGGCCATGGTCCCGGTCCGCTCGCGCTCGAACTCGAGCGCCTTCTGCTGTTCCTGGGCCACCGCGCGCGCCCATGCGACCTGCGCGAGCAAGTTCGCCCGGTCGGCCTCAAGGCGCTCGATACGGGCGAGGGCGGTCGTGTCGTCGCTGCCGCCGGAGGCATTGTCCTTGAGCGCACGCAGCGTCTCGACCTCCGCATCGCCGAGCAGGAACCGGCCGTTGCGCTTGCTGCCCGTGCGAGCGGGCGTGATGACCGATGCAGCGATCTGCCGGCGCACCCACTTGGGCGTGGCGCCCAATGCCTCGGCGGCCTGCTTCACGCTCATGCCCTGCTTGGCCATATGGCCTGCCCCCTCGGTCGTCGCGCACCGCCTGGTCCGATTGTAGCGGAGCCGGAGGTGGTGTTGGAGATACGTGTGTCGGGAGCGCGAAGTGTGGGTTCGTGTAGCACACGGGGGGGTGCGGAGCATGCGCGGCACGCATATGTAACACTTGAGGTGCGTGAACGTCTCCCGAGTGTGGAACAAACAGGCATGATGACCGGAGGCCGCACCGGTCCCGAGCACCCGCATCTCGATGGAGGACCACCATGGAGATCGAGCGCAAGTTCCTGGTAGGATCCGCGGCGCCGGACCTGTCGCGGTACCCCTCGGCGTTCCTGCGCCAGGGGTATCTTGCTGTCGGGCCGAGTGGCGAGGTGCGCATCCGCGACTCGGACGGGCACTTCATGATCGCCGTGAAGTCTCACGGAGGCATCGCGCGCGAAGAACACGAGGTCGCCATCACGCGAGAGCAGTTCGACGTACTGTGGCCCGCGACCCATGGCCGTCGCGTCGAGAAGCGCCGTTTCATCATCAAAGACAGGAAGCACGCGTTCCAATTCGACCTCTATGCGGGGAAGCTCGCCGGGCTCGCGGTCGTCGAGGTCGAGTTCGAGACCATCGACGAGGCGCTTGCATTCGATCGGCCCGCGTGGTTCGGGCGCGAGGTCACCAAGGACGCGTGCTACCGCAACTCGGCGCTTGCGCTGCAAGGGTTGCCGGAGGATGCAGACGTCGCGAGCTAAGCGCTCTCGCGACCCGTGCCGCCGTGGGTCTGTCACGGTTTCGCGCAAGACACATCGCCCGGCTTCCGGCATACTGGCCTGCGACCGTCTCGTACTCGTGCTGTCTGGGGGCACTGGGCATGGAGGCTGCTTCCGCCACGCGCGGCTGGATCGTTACGCTCGCAGGTCTGGGTATCAACCTCGCACTCGGCGTCCTGTACGCCTGGAGCGTCGTGGCCAAGGTCCTCAAGACCTCTGTGGCCGATGGAGGGTGGGGCTGGAGCGCCGGTGAGGCGAACATGCCCTACGCCGTCGCCGTCGGCGTGTTCGCGCTCTCGATGGTCTTTGCCGGTCGCGCGCAGGACCGTCTCGGGCCGCGGATCGTGGCCACCTTCGGCGGCGCGCTCACCGGTATTGGGATGATCGTGGCGAGTCTCGCCACGGCTGAGCGCGCGTGGCCGGTGCTCGTGGGCTTCGGGTTGATGGCGGGCGCCGGCATCGGGCTCGGCTACGCCGCGGCCACACCTGCGGCGGTCAAGTGGTTCCCGCCCGAGCGCAAGGGGCTCATCACGGGGCTCGTCGTCTCCGGCTTCGGGCTCGCGAGCGTGTACATCGCGCCGCTGACGCAGTGGCTGCTCGGTGGCTACGGCATCGCTGCGACGTTCCGAATCCTGGGCGTGGCGTTTCTCGTGGGTACGGTCGGCCTCGCGCAGCTGCTTGTTAACCCTCCCGAGGGGTACGTCGCGGCCGGTGCCGCGTCGGGCGCCGGCGTCTCGGCGCGCGACGCGGTCGAGTACGACTGGCGGGACATGGTGCGCACGAAGCAGTTCGCGTTGCTGTGGCTCATGTATGCGTTCTCGGCGTTCGCCGGGCTGATGATCATCGGGCACATGGCGACGATCGCGGCACTCCAGATGCCGGAGCTCACGCTCGGCTTCGCGCTCGTGGCGGTGCTCGCCGTGGGCAATGCCGCCGGCCGTGTGGTGGCCGGGATCGCGTCTGATCGCATCGGTGAGGTGAAGACGATGTTCGCGGTGTTCGTGCTGCAGGCGGTCATGATGGGCCTGCTCTTCGTGGCGGGCACCCCTGCGCTGCTCGTACCCGTGGCCGCTCTCGTCGGCTTCGGCTACGGGGCCAACCTCTCCCTGTTCCCGTCGACGACCGCCGGCTACTTCGGCACGCGGCACCTCGGGGTGAACTACGGGCTCGTGTTCACCGCCTGGGGGGTCGGTGGCGTCTTCGGCTCGATGACGGCGGGCTCGATCCTCGATTCGACCGGGAGCTATGCGCTTGCCTACGGTGTGGCTGCCACGCTGTGCCTGGCCGCCGCGGGCCTGACGTTCGTGACGAAACCGCCGACGCCCGGCGAGGTCATCGGCTCCGGAGCGCAGCGGGCCGAGCGGCGCCGCGCAGCCTGACCGCTCGTCGCCGTTCGTCCGTCGACGCGTGGTTGTCGTCACGCCGATGCCGTCTGTCACGCGGTGCCTGTAGCCTGCGGGTACGTATGCCGATAGCGTCAACAGTGGCGTACGACCACAGGTGAGCCGGGGGTGAGGGCGTCGGAAGCATCACGCGGTGACATCGCAGGCACGGTTGCGCGCGCGCTGAACGACCCGGCGCGTGTCTCGACGCTGCTCGAGGGTGCGTCGTTCCCGGCGGCGCTGTGGTCCGGTTCCGAGTTGCGTTTCATCTGGACCAACAATGTCTTCCGTGACCTGCTTGAGGACGTTCGTCCGCAGTGGGACCTCCTCGGCATGCCGGTTCGCGGGTTCCTGTCCGATTCGAACTCGGCATCCCGCTTCATCGACGTCGCCTACACCGGGCACCCGGTCACAGAGCAGGCCTACGAGTTCCGCGCGTCGTGGGGCGAAGTGTCGTACTGGCAGCTCTCCTACCTACCGGTTCCCGGCCGGATCGGCGACCCGTACGACGTGCTCCTGCTCGCGGTGGATGTGAGTTCGGCGGTCGCCGAACTGCGGGAGCGCACCGAGCAGGCGGCAGACTTACGGCGGGCGCTCGACCTCATCGACGTGACCGTGCTGTCCTCTCTCGATGCCGAGGACATCCTTCAGCGGGTACTCATCGAGGCCACCGAGGCGCTCGGCGCCGATTGGGGCTGGATCGCCGAGCGCGAGGGCCGCGGTTGGACCTTCCGCAACGTGCATGGCTGGCCTGCGGAGATGACCGGCTTGCGATTCGCTGAAGACGACCTGTCACTGCCCGGTCTCGTGGCCAAGAGCGGGCGGGCGCTTGCGGTGTCGCAGTCCGACGCGACGCGGCGTGAGCACTTCGAGCTGATGCTGAAGCACGACATCGGGGCGTTCGCCCTGGTGCCGGTCAAGAATCGCGGCGAGGTCGCCGACGTGATGGGCTTCTGCTGGGACGCGGACCTCACGTTTGGCGATGCCCACCGGGAGTTGCTGAGGAAGCTCGAACTCTCGCTGTCGCTCGCGCTTGAGAACGCCCGGCAGTACGCAGACCAGCGGCAACTGAACCGCACGTTGAGGGGCGCGTTCTTCAGCGCCCCGGCGGCCGTGCCCGGCTTCGAGATGGGTCACCTCTATCATGCGGCGTCCGGAACCGGCTCTGTCGGCGGTGACTTCTACGACGTGATGTCCCTCCCGGGCGGTCACGTGGGCGTGCTCATCGGTGATGTCGCGGGGCACAACGCGGAGTCCGCGGGGCTGACCGCGCTCGTGAAGAGCGCCATGCGCGCCGAGGCGCTGCGACTGCCATCCCCCGAGGCGATCATGGGCCGCGCCAACGAACTCGTTCTCCATGGCGCAGCCTCACACGAGTTCGTCTCGGCGTTCTTCGGCCTGGTAGACGGCGTATCGGGCCACATGGCCTACAGCATGGCGGGGCACCCGCCGCCCGTGCTCCTGCGCGCCGGTGCCGAGCCGGTCCTCCTGCAGGCCGATGGCTGCGTCCTTGGAGCCGACAAGGCGGTGCGGTACGAGAACCATGCCGCCACCCTCGACGTCGGCGACCTGCTCGTGCTGTACACGGACGGACTCACGGAGGCGCGCTCGGCATCCGGGGAGGAGTTCGGCGTCGGGCGGTTGCTGGAGGCTGTGGTCGCGGCCGCAGAAGAGTCCGCCGAGCGGATGCCCGAGTCACTGTTCCTCTCGGCGTTCGGCCACGCGCAGGGCCACCTGACCGATGACGTCGCGATCGTGGCGCTGCGTCGCTGCGGGACTCCGGGAGACCCGGAGCAGGGCCGGCTCGAACTCGAGGCCTCGGTCGCCTGAGCACCGTCTTCGTCGCGTCGACGCTTCGGCCGAAGCGCCTCCCTTTACACGTCCGTGGCCGACCCATACAGTCAGGGTGCCGTTGACGAGTGAAGGAGGACTCCCATGCTGTGCCCGAACTGCCAGGCCGAGCTACGTGACGGGTCGGCGTTCTGTGGCACCTGCGGTGCCGCGCTGGGTCAGCCATCGGACGTGGCGGCCGAACTCCCCGCACCCGACGCTGACGCCCCGGCATCTCCAGCGCCGCCCGTGGCGCCGACTGCCCCGCTGCCTCCGTCTGCTGTGTCGCCGCCCGCGTACGCAGCTCCGGCGGCCGTTCAACCAGGTGCGCCGGCGGCGTACGATCCGGCGGCGGCATACGCGCAGTCGGCCCAGCAGCCGCCTGCCAAGCGCAAGACGGGACTCATCATCGCAATCGTCGCCGTCATCCTGCTCGTGCTGTGCGGCTGCACGATCGGCGGGCTGTTCGCGTTCACCCCGCTGTTCCGCAGCGAGGTTTCGACGCCCGAGCCGGACATCGGCGTGATTGAGCCCGAGCCGGAAGCCGAGCCTGGCACGGCCGAGCCGATCGGGTACGCGAGCGCGGATGAAGCTGTGTATGCCGCACTCGATGGCGAGGGGCTGAGCGACTGGGTCTATCAGGTCTACGACGACACGGGCGATACCGTCGTGTTCTGGGCGGGCCCGCCCGCGAGCGAATGGGCACTCGAGATCACCGTCTCCAGAGCGTCAGACGGGACGTGGGAGGTCGTTGAACTCTTGGGCCTCGACTTCGGCAGCGATGTGGGGGGCGACCTGAGCCCGACAGACCAGGCGATCGATGTGGTCGGCCAGCATCTGTACGCGGTGAAGGAGGATCGCGGGCTCGACGCTCAGTCGTTCACCGTCGATCCGTTCCGCTCGGATCCCG
This sequence comes from Coriobacteriia bacterium, assembly GCA_030651765.1. Lineage (GTDB taxonomy): Bacteria > Actinomycetota > Coriobacteriia > Anaerosomatales > Anaerosomataceae > UBA2272. Next base: position 19,009 of record JAUSBY010000002.1, read on the forward strand.
CCTCGGCGCAGGAGGCCGCGGGCGCGCTCTCATCCTTCGAGGTGAGCGAAGCCCGGGAGCAGTCGGACGGGAGCTTCTGGGTGCGCACGGTCCAGAACTGGGCCGGGGGCCAGGAGAAGTGGGAGTACTGGGTCGTTCCGACCGAGATGGGTTATGCCATCGCCGACATGAGACCCTGGTGATCCACCGCGCGCGAGGTGTATGTGGCACAATGGCGCGGGCCACAGTTCATGGCCGGTACCGGGGGTCGGGAGGGTGGACCAGTGGAGTTGCGGTTCCATAATCCGTACCGTGGCTGGCTTGCGGGCCTGCTGATCGAGATCGCGGTCTTCGCCGCGTTCATCATCGTCGTTGTGGCGCTCGCACTCGCGGCCGCCCGGATCTCCTGAGGGCGACGCGATGTGGGTCGGATTCGAGCGGCGTGACCTGGGCGCCATCGCGCACTACACCGGCATGCTCGTCGCGAGTATGGCGCTCCTCATGCTCATACCGCTCCTCACCGCGTTTGCCGCCGGCGAGTGGGGTCCCGCGCTCGACTACGCGTGCGGCATCGGGGTTGCCGCAGCTTTCGGCATGCTCCTCGCGCAGTCGGCGCCGCGCGGGACGCACCTGACGCGACGGAACGCGCTTATCGTGACGGCACTTGCATGGCTTGCGGCGTCGCTCGTGGCGGCGGTTCCGCTGTCACTGTCGGGGCACTACGGAGGGTTCGTTGACGCGTTTTTCGACGCGATCTCCGGACTCACCACCTCGGGACTCACGCTCGTGCAGGACCTCGATCATCTGGCGCTCGCGCACAACATGTGGCGGCATCTGCTTCACCTGATCGGTGGCCAGGGCATCGTCGTGGCCGCGCTTTCGGTGTCTCTCGGTCTGCGCGGCGGCGGCGCGGTGTCGCTGTACATGGCAGAGGGCCGCGATGAGCGAATTCTGCCGAACGTCATGCACACCGCTCGGTTCATATGGTTCGTGACCGCGATCTATGTGACGCTCGGGACAGTCGTGCTGAGCGTTTCGAACCTGATTCAGGGTATGGAGGCGGGGCGGAGCGTTCTGCACGCGTTCTGGGCGACCGTGGCCTGCTACGACACCGGCGGGTTCGGTCCCCAGTCGCAGAACGCGATGTACTACCACAGCCCGATCTTTGAGGGTGTGACGGTCATCCTCATGCTTGCCGGAACCCTCAACTTCAATCTCCATGCGGACATCTGGCGCGGTGACCGGAAGGAGATCTTCAAGAACCTGGAAGCGCGAGCGCTTGCCACCAACATCGCCGTCCTGAGCGTTGTCATCGGCATCGGTCTGGCGGCCACCAGGCTCTTCTCCACTCCGGGCGAGGTCGTGCGCAAGGGGCTCTATCACCTCATCTCGGCCAATAGCGGCACCGGTCACCAGACCCTCTACAACGCCGGTTGGGCGAATGGCTACGGCGGGCTCGCGTTCGCGGCGATCGTGCTCGCGATGGCGTTCGGCGGCATGGCGTCGTCGACCGCTGGCGGCATCAAGGCGCTCCGCCTCGGCCTGATCGCCAAGGGTGTCGTGCTTCGCGTGCGGGAGTCCATCGCGCCGACGAGTGCGGTGGTGCGCAGCACGTATCACCACCTGCTCGACGTGCCGCTGTCGGTCGACGTCCTCGCCAACGCTCTCATGCTGTTCGTCCTGTACCTGGTGACGTACATCAGCGGCGGAATGATCGGAGCGGCGTACGGCTATCCGATCGGTGAGGCGTTGTTCGAGTCCGTTTCGGCGACCGCCAACGTGGGTCTATCGACGGGGATCACCAGTCCGGCCATGCCACTCGGGCTGAAGGTCGTGTACATGCTGCAGATGTGGGCAGGCAGACTCGAGTTCATCGCGCTGTTCGTGCTCGTGGCCAGCGCGATCGCAGCCTTACGGGCGAAGAGAGGGCGCGCATGAGACGGTACGCGGCCGCACTCCTGGCAGTGGTCGTTCTCGGATTCGTCTCCTTGCCGGTCCGCGGGTTCGCGATCGAGCCGGTGACCGAGACGACGGGCGCCGAGCTCGCGTCGATGACGAGCGGGCTCGACGGCCAGCTCGTGCGCTTCGAGGGCGAGGTCATCAGCGAGACGCTTGACGGAGGTCAGGGCCACGTGTGGGTGAACGTCCTGTCGGAAGGCGTGGCCATCGGCGTATGGATGCCTGCCGAGATGGCCGGTGAGCTTGAGGTGTTCGGCCGGTACAGCCACACCGGAGACACCGTCGTGGTCACCGGCACGCTGAGCGAGGGCTGTGACCTGCACGGTGGTGACCTCGACGTCCATGCCGAGCGGCTCGAGCTGCTCACCCGTGGTGAGTCGCGTGAGCGGCCGGGTGACCTCTGGAAGCTGGGCGTCGGCCTTGCGGGCCTGACCGTGGCGTACGCCGGTTGGCGTCGGATGCGCCGTTTGGCTGATGGGGGGCAGGTGTGACCTCAGATACCCGAGGATTCGCGAGTGATAACGCATCGGGTGTGCAGCCGGACGTGATGGCCGCGATCGTGGCGGCCAATGCCGGCCACGCGCACGCGTATGGCGACGATCCCTGGACGCAGCGGGCACACGAACTGTTCAAGCGACACTTCGGCGAGCACGCCGAGGCGTTCTGCGTCTTCAACGGTACCGGCGCCAACGTGACGGCGCTTCAGGCGCTCATGCGACCGTTCGAGTCGGTCATCTGCGCGACGACGGCCCACATCAACGTGGACGAATGCGGCGCCCCGGAGCGCTTCACGGGCGGCAAGCTCGTGGACCTCGAGACGCTGGACGGCAAGCTCACGCCACCGCTCATCGAGGGCGCCATCGATGGCGTCGGGTTCGAGCATCACTCGCAGCCCCGCGTGGTCTCGGTCACACAGTCCACCGAGTACGGCACCGTATACTCGCCGGCCGAGCTCTCCGCGGTGGTCGGGACGGCTCACGCGCACGGACTCCGTGTGCACGTGGACGGCGCCCGGCTTGCCAATGCGGCAGCATCCCTCGGCTGTTCGCTTGCCGAGGCGTGCGCAGGCGCGGACGTCGTGAGCTTCGGGGGGACCAAGAATGGCGCGCTGCTGGCCGAGGCCGTCGTTTTCCTCGATCCGGCGCTTGCGGCCGACTTCCGCTATATCCGCAAGCAAAGTGCGCAGCTCTCCTCGAAGATGCGCTTCTCATCGGCGCAGTTCGTCGCGCTGCTGGAAGGCGACCTATGGCGTGTGAACGCCGAGAGGGCCAACACGATGGCGGCGCTGCTTGCCGAGCGTGTGGGCGGTATCGGCGGCGTGCGGATCACCCAACCGGTGCAGGCCAACGAGGTCTTCGCGGTGCTGCCGGTCGACGTCATCGGGCCACTGCAGTCCGAGTTCGACTTCTACACCTGGGACGAGCGGACCGGTGAGGTGAGGTGGGTCACGAGTTGGGACACCACCGAGGCCGACGTGGTGCGCTTTGCCGAGGCGGTCGCCCGCTCGCTTCGCGCCTGACGCGTACTCCCTTCGGGCGCTGTCATGAAGGCGCGCTCCTCGTGCGGTAGGATACGCCCCAATGCGTACCGTCCGGAGGTGCCGAGTGTTGCAGTTCCCCGCCATCAGCGCGACCGACCTCGACGGTCGGCATTACGATGTCCCGGGCGGCCTCCCGGTCGGTCCGCGCGTGGTGATAGTCGCGTCCAAGCGGTGGCAGCAGGTTCTCGTCGAGATGTGGAAGGCACGGCTACGGCGCCTCGAGCATGAGTTTCCGAATCTCGGCGTGTGGAGTGTAGCGGTGCTGCCGAAGCTGCTCGTGCCGGTGCGCCCGCTCATCGATGGGGGGATGCGTGCCGAGCTCGACGACCCGCGGATCCGTCGGCGCACCCTCACCGCCTACGTCGACATCGAGGCGCTCGCCTCGGCGCTCGGCGTAGCGGATCTCGAGACCGTGCACGCGTTCCTGCTCGGTCCGGACGGCGAGATCATGTGGAGCGGGAGCGGCAAGCCGGCCGCCGAGGACGTCACGTCGCTCGGCGAGATGCTCGCGTGGTGGAATCCGGGGCCGGAGCGCGGCTAGCGTGCCGGGCCGGTGTAGCATGATCGCATGAGGTACATCATCGACGGCTACAACGTGACACGCCGTGACCCGGCAACGGGGCAGGCGGATCTTGCGACGCAGCGGGAGGCGCTCGTCGCGCGGCTCGCGGTCAGGGGTCGGGATCTGCTCGGGTCCGGGCCGATCGTCGTCGTGTTCGACGGGCGGCGCGGCGGGGGAGCCGACGGACGGCGCGGTAACGTGGAGGTTCGCTTCTCGCGCGACGAGACCGCCGACGACCTGATCGCCCGGCTGGTGACGGGGGGCGGGGACACGGTGGCGACGTCGGACGCGGGGCTGGCCGGTCGCGTGCGAGGTGTCGGGGCGGCGGTGATCGGCGCCGAGGCGTGCTTCGAAGGGCGCCGGACGCGGCGCCTCGGCGGGCGGTATCCTGCCTCGACAGCGGGGCTGCCGCCGGGTGCGAACAAAGTGACCGAGGAACTCAAGAAGATCTGGCTGACCGACGAGGAGTGACATGCCCGGCATCGGGGTGATCGTGAACGTCGTCGCGGTGCTTGCGGGCACTGTCGTGGGACTTGTGTTCGGCAAGCTCATCAGCGAGCGCTTTCGCACGATAGCGTTTGCCGCGATCGGCCTCGCCGTCATGGTGATCGGCATCGCTATGGCGCTCGGCGGCCTGTCTGCGCTCGGTGAGACACACCTGGGTGATTACGCGGCACTCGTGCTGGTCGGAGCGCTCGTGGTGGGATCGCTCGTTGGCGAGGCGCTGAGGATCGAGTACTGGCTCGAGCGGTTCGGCCAGTGGCTTCAGGACAAGGCGTACAGGATGCCGATGCTCGCTCCGGGCAGGGCCGATCAGCCGGGCGAGAAGGGGCATACCCTGGTCGAGGGGTTCGTGACGGCGAGCCTGCTGTACTGCACCGGCGCCATGACCGTCCTCGGCTCGCTGCAAGACGGTCTCGGCGATCCGTCGCTGCTCTACCTCAAAGCGCTCCTCGACGGCATCGCATCGATCGCGCTCGCCACGACACTCGGCGTCGGCGTGGGACTGTCCGTCATCCCGATCCTCCTGCTGCAGGGCGGCATCGCTCTCGGGGCGAGCGCCGTCGAGTCGCTCATCACACCGGCCGTGGTCTCGTCGATCGAGGCTGTGGGGGGCGCGCTGATCCTGGCGATCGGGCTCGACCTCACGCAGATCAAGCGCCTGCCGGTGGGCAACATGCTGCCGGCGGTGTTCATCGCTGCCGCGCTCGCGCTCTTCCTCGGCTAGTGCCGTGGCTGCCCGCAGTGCTCAGGCCTGCTCGCGCCAGCCTGTGGCCTGGTAGGCGCTCGGGCAGAGGTCCGCCACGACGCACTGCCCACAGATGGGGCGTTTGGCGTCGCAGATCGCCCGGCCGTGCTCGATGAGGCGGTAGGTGAGAGCGCCCCACTCTTCGCGCGGGAACAGCGTCATGAGGTCACGTTCGACCTTGCCGGTGTCCTCGTGGGCCGAGAAGCCGAGGCGGCGCGCCAGGCGGAAGACGTGGGTGTCGACCGCAACGCCCTCGGCCTTCCCGAACGCGTTGTAGAGCACGATGTTGGCGGTCTTGCGCGCGACCCCCGGAAGCGTGAGCAGATCCTCCATCGTGTCGGGCACGCGCCCGCTGTACTCGGCGACGATGCGCTGAGCAGCTCCCATGATGTTCTTCGTCTTGTTCCGGAAGAAGCCGGTAGGGTGCACGATCTTCTCGACCTCGGCGGGGTCGGCCGCTGCGAGCGCTTCGGGGGTGGGGAACCGCTCGAACAGGATCGGCGTCACCTTGTTGACCCCGACGTCGGTGGTCTGCGCTGAGAGGATCACAGCCACGAGCAGCTGGAACTCACTCTCGTAGCCGAGTGCGATGCGTGCCGCCGGGTAGAGCTTCTTGAGCCGGGCGTCGATCTCCGCGACTCGTTCGGGTGTCGACATGGCGCCTCCTCATGGGTCGATTCACATGGTACCCGAGCTGCATGCCGTTGCGAGTCACTTCCGGTTAAGACGCCTGCGGCATACTCGGCTCCGGCCGCGCCCGAGGGGGGAGCGCGCGGCCGGAGCGGCGGGCTTCCCTCTTGGCGCATGCGTCAATCCGCCGCACGGAAGATGAGCGCATACATGAGGGGGAGACCATACATGAGCACGTCACTACGGCGGCTGAACCGCCTGCTGGTAACGTTCGTCTTGATGGCTGCCATCGTTGCGGGTAGCGGCATCGGCGTATCGGCCGCAGCGGCGCCCGCCGCGCCAAAGGGCAGCCCGAAGTCGGCCATGCCGGAACCCGGCTGGCCTGAGAGCCACCTGCCGGAGAGCGACCCAAAGCCCGGAGAGCCCGGCTATCTCGAGTCACGCCCGACCGTCGTCCCGCCGTCAGACGGCTGGAGCGACGCTGAGTTTCAAGCCCACGATTCGCGCGGCTACGCGGCGATGCTGCCCGAGCGCCGCAGGGTCGAGCGGGACCTCCTGACGAAGGTGCGCGCGGAGCTCAAGCGACAGGGCATCGTACGCACGACCGGCGGCAGGCTCTCGTCGGCCGACGCCGATCGCGCGGCATCGGTCATCGCGGCCACCACGTACTCGCCGTACGGCTACCTGAGGTTCACGCTCGTACCCAATACGACGAGCTCGTACGCCCGCAACGGGTACCTGGGCACGCTCTACTTCACGTACGGCATCTACAGTGCCGTGGTGGACGCCTACAAGTGGTACACGGTGTCGTGGCCGGCTCGGTCGGGCAACAATCGTCCTGCGGACCAGAGCAAGGTCAACCTCGGCCCCATTCCTGCGTACACCTGGGACTTTGGCTTCATGTACGGCGCCTGGCGTGGCTATGAGGCCGACGGGCGTGTGGAGTTCTACCCTGGCAAGTGGCGGCTCGACCCGTGGACCGGCGGACCGTACGGTCGAAGCTACCTGGAGGTCCATGGCGGTACCGGAGCGCACACGTTCGCCGCTACGAGCGGCTGCATTCGGGTCTACCCGGCGGCGATCAGCGCGCTGAAGTCCTACTACGACACGAAGATGGCCAACAAGAAGGACCCGGGGAGTGCACACCTGATCGTTCGGTACTGATGGAGGGCGTTCGGAAAAGGGGGAGCCATGTGCGGGAGCGATACCTGGAGACGTTGCAGGCAGGTTCGATCGGTGGTTGTCGTGATGGCCGTGCTCGTGGGGGTAGCCGGGATCGGTGGCTGCAGCGGGCCGGTGGCAGATGGCGAGGCCGGGCCGCCCGCGGAGGTGTCGGATGGCTTCGATGTGTCGTCGCTCACCTGGGATCCTGACCTGGTCGCGGCGAACACGCCGGGGCTCGTCGGATGGCAGTGGTCGGGGCCCGCCGACCCGGGCACGCTCGTGGCGCTGTCACCGGAAGGGGGCGCGGTCACGCCGCTGTGGGGTGCGCCGGATGTCGAAGGAGTGTCGTGCGTGCCGCACGCCGTGGACGGGAGAAGTCGTCAGATGCTCCTTGAGGTGCTTCGCGCCGACGGCGTCGATCCGGCCGGAACGTCACTGGTCATGCTCGGAGCCGACGGGGCAGGTACGGTCCTGGTACCTCCGGAAGGCTACGAGGGTATCTCTTCGGCAACCTTCGCAGGCGGCCGCGCACTCGTTGTCGTCGATCACGCGACTCCCTCGACCTTCGACACGCTGATAGGCATGTACTCAGACGAAGGCGTGTGGCAGGAGGTGCCGCTTCGTGGCACCGTTCCCGACCACCAGTTCGTAGAGTGGGTGGTCGCCGTTCCGGGAACCGATGTGTTTGCGGTGCTTCTCAAGACACCGGGTGGTACCGGTGACCGTGATGACGACGCACTCGTGCTCGCTCGCCTGACCGACGACGGACTGCTGGTGCACACGGATGGCTACCCGGACGATTCGCTTCCAGGTGCCTCACCGCTCCACGGCGTCGAGGGCGTCGTGTATCCGAGGACATGGCGCGTGGTGGACGGGTCACCCGTGGTCGACCTCGTGCGCGCCCGATGGACAGGCACTGACTGGGAGGAGCAGGTCGTACTTGAGGCGGGTGCGATCGCATCCGGTATTGAGACCGGTCAGGTATCGGCACAGGACTCCGATGGGGTCCTTTGGATCCGATCGGCGGCCGAAGGTACCGACAGCCCGTTGCTCCTGAGCCTCGACCCGGCGATCGCGGGTGCCGAGCCGATGCCGACCGCTCTGGCGATGGATTCGATCGACTGGTTCACGTGGGTCGATGCCGACGATCGGTGATCGCTGGCCAGCAGCGAGGGCTCCGGCGCGTGCCGGGGCCCTCGCGTGGTGGGATCGTTCGCAGCGTTCGGGCGCGTTTGACCGCTCGCTGTATCAGGTCCTACACTCGCACGGCCGCCCGCCCCGCATCCCGGGACCCGGGCCCTTCGTGCTGTCTGGACCTTGGAGTCTGCCCGTGACGACCTTCTTCGAAGCCCTTTCACCGGCGCTCACCGCCGATCCGGTGCTCGCTCGTGCGCTTGGCAGGATAGAGGCAGGAGACGACGTCACGCTGGCGACCCCCGGGCTGGTCCGTCCTCTCCTCGCGGCAGCGATCGCAGCGCCGCGGAGCAGGCCGGTACTCGTGGTCCTGTCCGGCGCCGACGCCGCCGAGCGGTTCGCACGCCAGCTGGGAGCCTACCTGTCTCCGGGGCGCGTGCTGCACTTCCCGGAGCGCACCGACCTCCCATGGGATCGGACGGCGCCCGATCTCGAGGCTGTGGGCGCCCGCGCGAAGGCGCTCTACGCGCTCGCGAGGGCGCGCCCCGTGGTAGTCGTCGCAAGCGGTCGTTCACTCCTGCGTGTGCTTCCGCCGAACGGCTCCCACGTGTTCGACCCCCTCGTGCTCGCGCAGGGGGCCGCTCTGGATCTGGCCGGGGCGGCGCAACGGCTCGTGCGGATGGGATACGAGCGCGTTGACACCGCCGGGGAACGCGGGCAGTTCGCACTCAGAGGCGGCACGCTCGACGTCTTCGGCGCCGACGCGATGTACCCGGTGAGAGCCGAGTTGTTCGGCGACGAGATCGAGACGCTCAGGCGCTACATCCCGTCGACGCAACAGCACATCGCCGACGTCGGTCCGACGGAGATCTACGCGTGCCGTGAGGTTGCACCGGGCACGCGCGCGGGCCAGGGTGCCCGTCGTGCGCTCGGGAAGGCCGCGCTCGCCAACGACGACCTCGCGCGTGATCTCGAGATGATCGAGAACGGTGTGACCTTCAACGGCATCGAGCAGTACCTGCCGTACTTCTACCGGGCGCCCGCGTCGGTGCTCGACTACGTGCCGCCCGGAGCGCTGATCGTGGTCGCCGAGCCGCGCGCGGTCTTCGACGACCTTGTCAGGGCGCGCTCCGAGATCGAGGCGCGGGCGGAGAGCGTCGCCCGCACGCCCGACGGACTGTACTTCACACCTGCCGAGGTGGATCTCGGCGGGAGGCAGCGTGTCACGTTCGTCTCGCTGCTGCGCGCCGGCGGCGCCACCGATGGCGAGATCGTCGCGCGGCGTCCCGAGGTGAGCGGCCGGGAAGAGGCGTTCGCTGCCGGTCTGCGCGCGTTGCTCGACACAGGCTACCGCGTCGTGGCTGCGGTGCGCGACCGGAGCGGACGGGACCGGCTCTCCCGCGCGCTGGTGAACGCGGGACTGTCCGTTGCTCCGCTTGAGTCCTCGGAAGATGCGCTCCCGCCCGGGCTGGTCACGCTCGCGGTCACCGATGTCCCGGCCGGCTACGTGCTGCCCGGATCGCGCCTGGCCGTGGTCTCGATCGATGACGTCTTCCCGCGTGCAGCCGAGCGTCGGCGTCAGGCAGCCGATCCCACAAAGCTCACGTTCGCCTTCGCGCCGGGCGACTACGTCGTGCATGAGGTCCACGGCATCGCGATGCTCAAGGACATCGTGCGGCAGTCGGTGCTTGGCGCCGAGCGCGACTATCTGCTGCTCGAGTACGCACGAGGCGACAAGCTCTACGTTCCGGTCGAGCAGCTGGACCGTGTGACCCGTTACGTCGGCCCCGAGGGGAGTGCGCCGCGCGTCACCCGGCTGAACACGGCGGACTGGTCCAAGGCGACCGGCCGCGCGCGCAAGGCTGCCCGAACGCTCGCGTTCGACCTCGTCGATCTGTACGCACGGCGCGCAGCCGTCACCGGGTTCGCGTTCGGCGCCGACACGCCGTGGCAGCGGGAGATGGAGGCCGCCTTCCCGTTCGAGGAGACGCCGGACCAACGTGCCGCGATCGAGGACGTCAAGGCTGACATGGAGTCGGAGCGGCCGATGGACCGGCTGGTCTGCGGTGACGTCGGCTATGGCAAGACCGAGGTCGCCATCCGCGCGGCGTTCAAGGCCACGCAGAGCGCGAAGCAGGTCATGGTGCTCTGCCCGACGACCATCCTTGCCCAGCAGCACTTCACCACGTTCAGCGAGCGCTTCGAGTCGTATCCCGTGCGGGTGGAGGTGCTCTCGCGCTTCCGCAGTCGCGCCGAGCAGGCCGAGGCCCTCGAAGGCTTCGCCGCCGGCACGGTCGATATCCTCATCGGGACGCACCGACTGCTGTCGCGCGACGTGGTGCCGAGAGATCTCGGCCTCGTCGTCGTCGATGAGGAGCAGCGCTTCGGCGTGGAACACAAGGAACACCTGAAGAACCTTCGCGAGCAGGTCGACGTCCTGACGCTCACCGCGACGCCGATCCCGCGCACGCTGCAGATGTCGCTGTCCGGCGTGCGCGACTTCTCGGTCATCGATACGCCGCCTGCCGATCGTTTTCCGGTCACGGTGCATGTTGGAGAGTACGACGCCGATGTGGTCTCCGGCGCCATCCGGCGCGAACTGGAACGCGGCGGCCAGGTCTACTACATCTCCAACCGCGTGCGCGGCATCGACCGGGTGGTCGAGCGTGTGCAGGCCGCCGTTCCCGAGGCACGCGTCGGGGTCGGCCACGGTCAGATGTCCGAGCACCAGCTGGAGCGCGTGATGGAGAGCTTCTCGGCCGGTCGGATCGACGTGCTCGTGGCGACGACCATCGTCGAGTCGGGCATCGACAACCCGCACACGAACACCCTTGTCATCGATGACTCGCACCGGCTCGGCCTTGCGCAGCTGTACCAGCTCAAGGGCCGTGTCGGGCGTAGCCACGTCAAGGCGTACGCGTACTTCCTCTTCCCGCGGGGACAGGCGCTTACCGACCAGGCGTACGAGCGGCTCACCGCCATTCAGGAGCACGCGGCCCTCGGCAGCGGCATCAGCGTGGCCATGCGGGATCTGGAGATCCGGGGCGCGGGCTCGCTGCTCGGCGCAGCGCAGTCGGGAAGCGTGAGCGCGGTCGGCTTCGATCTGTACGCGCAGATGCTTCGCGAAGCGGTCTCGGAGGTACGTGGCGAGCCCATGCCGGCGCACCTCGAGGTGCGCGTCGACCTCCCCGTTGCAGCGTTCCTTCCCGAGGAGTACGTGCCGGCGGTCGACGAGCGAGTGCTGTTGTACCGCCGGATAGCCGCTGCAGGCAGCCCCGAGGCCGTCGAGGCGATCGCCGCCGAGATCGAGGACCGTTTTGGCCCCGCCCCGGCGCCTGCCCGCGAACTGCTTGGAATCGCGCGCGTCAAGGTCAGGGCCGGCGAGCTGGGGATCACGAACGTTTCGCTCGCGCGTCACCGCCTGGCGCTCAGCCCGGTCGTGCTCACCGCCGAGGAACGGGGAGTCCTCGCCCCGGAGAGCGCCGTTTACATAGAACGGTCCAAGAAGGCACAGTTCGTGCAAGCAACGGGCGAGACCCCGGGTGCCACGGCACTCCGCGCGCTCGATGCTATACTCTCCGCAGTCCGCGGCCGGTAGGCGGCCGGGATCAGACCCCAAGAGAAAGGTACGTCCGTGCGCAGACTCCGCGGCATCGCCGCTCTCGTGCTCGTGGTCGCACTGGTTGGTGCGCTCGCGGGTTGTTCATCTTCGGCCGGCGTCATCGCCCGCGTCAACGGCGAGGACATCACCCAGGCCGAGTTCGACCGCCTCTACGAGCAGGTCACCGCGCAGTTCGGCGGAGAGCTCCCTGAGGATCAGGTTGCCGAGTATCGAAAGCTGCTCCTCGACATGATGATCGAGTCCGAGCTCATGCAGCAGGAGGCCGAGCGTCTCGGCGCGGACCTCTCCGAGGAGGCAGTCGAGGCCGGCATCACCTCCATGATGGGCGCCGACACCGACATGGCCGCGTTCGAGGCGCGGGTGACCGAGGCGGGTCTCACCATGGATGACCTGCGCTCGAGCGTCCGTGACCAGCTCGCGCGTGACTTCCTGTCCGAGTACGCGGCGAGCCAGGGCGAGGTGACCGAGCTCGCAGAGACGTACTCGCTGCTCGAGCACATCCTGGTCTCGGACGAGACGACCGCGACGGCGCTCGTCGACCGCATCGAAGCGGGCGAAGACTTCAACGCACTCGCTGCTGAGCACTCGACCGATCCCGGCTCGGGTGCCGAGGGCGGCAACCTCGGCTGGGCGCCCACCAGCGCGTACGTTGCCGAATTCGCCGACGCCGCCAATGCGCTCGCGATCGGCGATGTGAGCGCTCCCGTGCAGTCCGAGTTCGGCTGGCACATCATCCGGAAGGTCGACGAGCGCGCCGAGGGCTCGAGCCTGGCCGAAGCTCCCGACGAGCTGAAGCAGGCGATCGAGGCCAACGGTGGCGACCTCGCGCTCCAGGAGTACGTCGCCGGCCTGCGTGAGACCGCCGAGATCGAGTACATCGACGAGACACTCGCGCCGTAGGCTCGGCGCGCCCGGAGGGGGAGCCGTGGGGTCGATCGCGATCGTCGGGCTCGAGCCTGACGCCGCCGGTGCGCTCGATGCCCGGGCCGCAGGCCGCCTGCAGGCGGCCGATGCGGTCGTGGTGCCGTCGGCGACCGGGGCGGCGGCCGATGCCGTCGCCCGACTCGGTATCACGCCGGTCACCTTCGCCGACATCGGACTTAGCGAGCGCGCCCCGGCTGTCGAGGTCGTCGAGGCGCTGCGAGCACTTGCCGACACGGGTGACGTGGTGCTGGCCTCGGCGGGCTACCCGTTCGTGCGCGAGGGCGTCATCTCCGGCCTGCTCGCGCGGGCCGGGACGCGTCTGGACGTGTTCCCGGTCGTCTCACCCGTGCAGGTGCTCATGCTCGCGCTCGACATCGACACCACCGCCGACCTTGAGATCATCGATGCGGGAAGCCTCGGCGTGGCCGAACTGCGTCGCGACGTGCACCTCATCGTCACCGGGGTCGACAACGGCCTCGTGGCGCGCGCGGTCGCCGGTCGGCTCGCGGGCTCCTACCCGTCCGAGCACACGGTCGTCACCGCCGGCTGTCGTGCGAGCGGCGGATTCGACCTCGTTCCGCTCACGCTCGCCGAGTTGGCCGCCGGGCCGCCCGTCTGCCGCGACGCGGCGCTCTACATCCCACCGTCGCGTCTCGAGCCCCCCACGGGTTTTGCCGAGCTCGTCCGCATCATCGCGATCCTGCGCGGTGACGACGGGTGTCCGTGGGACCGTGAGCAGACGCACGAGAGTCTGGCGCCGCACCTGATCGAGGAGGCGTACGAGACGCTCTCGGCCATCGAGTCGGGCGATCCGGACGCACTCGCAGACGAACTCGGCGACATCTTGCTGCAAGTCGTGCTCCACGCCGAGATAGGCGCGGGCGCGGGCACGTTCTCCATCGACGACGTGGTCGCATCGATCGTCACCAAGATCAGGCGCCGTCATCCGCACATCTTCGGCACGGTGACCGTCTCCTCCGCCGAGGAAGTCACCCGCAACTGGGACGCTATCAAGCGTGACGAGCGGCCCCATGCCGGCGCGCTCGGCGAGGTTCCCGATGCCCTGCCGGCGCTCATGCGCGCGCAGAAGATCTCGCGGCGCGCGGCCGGCGTCGGCTTTGAGTGGGAGGATATCGGCGGCGTGTGGGAGAAGGTCCACGAGGAGATCGACGAGCTCACCGCGGCTGCACCCGGGGGCGAGAACGCGGCCGAGGAACTCGGCGACTTGCTGTTCACCATCGTGAACGTCGCCCGTCACATGGGTATCGACGCGGAGTCGGCACTTCGTGGCACATGCGACAAGTTCGTTCGGCGGTTCGAGGACATGGAGCAAGCGGCGGCTTCCACCGGACGCGCGCTCGGGGACTTAGAGCCGCATGAGTGGGAGATACTCTGGGGACAGGCGAAGAGCACAGAGGCGGTCGCGGGTCGCGGCCCCGATGAGTGAGGAGCGCGACGTGAGCTACATCACCGATATCACCGCACGGGAGATCCTTGATTCCCGCGGCAACCCGACCCTCGAGGTCGAGGTTGCGCTCGACGACGGCAGCTGGGGCCGCGCCGCGGTCCCGAGCGGTGCGTCCACCGGAGCCTTCGAGGCGGTCGAACTGCGCGACGGCGAGGCGGCACGCTATCTCGGCAAGGGCGTACTCACCGCGGTCTCGAACGTCAACGAGGTCATCGCGCCGGAGCTGCTCGGCATGGACGCGAGCGACCAGCGGGCCATCGACGAGTTCCTCATCGAGCTCGACGGCACCGAGAACAAGAGCCGCATGGGCGCGAACGCCATCCTGGGCGTGTCGCTCGCGGTGGCCAAGGCCGCCGCCGAGAGCTGCGAGCTCACGCTGTACTCCTACATCGGCGGCTGCAACGCGTGCACGCTGCCTGTCCCGATGATGAACATCATGAACGGCGGCGCGCACGCCGACAACAACGTCGACTTGCAGGAGTTCATGATCATGCCGGTCGGCGCGGGCAGCTTCGCCGAGGGTCTGCGCATGTGCTCGGAGATCTACCACACGCTCAAGGGCGTGCTGCACGACCGCGGCCTGGCCACCGGCGTCGGCGACGAGGGCGGCTTCGCGCCTGACCTACGGAGCAACGAGGAGGCGCTCCAGGTCATCAGCGAAGCGGTCACGCAGGCAGGGTACTCGCTCGGCGAGCAGATCATGTTCGCGCTCGACCCTGCAGCTACGGAGTTCTACGACGCCGAGCGCAAGGTCTACGTGCTCGCCGGCGAGGGCCGCGAGCTCTCGGCTGCCGAGATGGTGGAGTTCTGGGCCGGGCTTGTCGACCGCTACCCGATCATCTCGCTCGAAGATGGCATGGCCGAGGAGGACTGGGATGGCTGGCAGCTTCTCACCGAGCGCCTCGGCGATCGGGTTCAGCTTGTGGGAGACGACGTGTTCGTGACGAACACCGAGCGACTCGGTCGTGGTATCGAACTCGGCGTGGGCAACTCGATCCTCATCAAGCTCAACCAGATCGGTACGCTCACCGAGACGCTCGAGTGCATCCAGATGGCCCACCGTGCCGGTTACACGACGGTCATCTCGCACCGCTCGGGCGAGACCGAGGACACGACCATCGCCGATCTGGCCATCGCGGTGAACGCAGGCCAGATCAAGACCGGTGCGCCGGCACGCTCGGACAGGGTGGCCAAGTACAACCAGTTGCTCCGGATCGAAGAGCAGCTTTGCAGCTCGGGGGTCTATCCGGGGATGCACGCGTTCAACAACATCGACCAGTAGCTCGCCGCGCCGGACGCGCGATGCGTCCCGGTGCGACCAGCTGCCAGCAAGCAGGTGCGTATGCGCCACACGAAGCTCATAGCGACACTGGGACCGGCAACCGAGGTGCCCGGCGTTCTCGGAGGTCTCATCTCCGCCGGGCTCGACGTCGCGCGGCTCAACACGTCGCACGCAACGCGTGATGTGCTCGAGCGGCAGCTGACGGCGGTGCGCGCCGCCGCCGCGGTCGACGGCCGGCATGTCGCCGTCATGCTCGACCTTGGCGGAGCGAAGATCCGCATCGGCCAGGTAGCCGAGGGCACGATCCTCATGGCCGGGGAGCGGTTCGAGCTGAGGACCGAGACAGGACCCGGCGATGCGTCGGGAGCGTCGATCAACCACGTGGGCCTGCCCGATGACCTCTCGCCCGGCGACCGTGTGCTCGTCGACGACGGCCGGATCGAACTCGCGGTCGTAGCGGTGGAGCCTGGCCTCGTGCACACGGTGGTCGAGGCCGGGGGCGCCCTTTCCAGTCGTAGGGGAGTGAACGTTCCCGGCGTGCGGCTGAGCGTGGACAGCATCACGGACGCGGACCGCGACAACCTCGCATGGGCGCTCGATCACGGGGTGGACCTCGTGGCACAGTCCTTCGTTCGTTCGGCTGAGGACGTCATCGCCCTCCGGGCCGCGATGGGCACTCGCGTCGTTCCGATCGTCGCGAAGATCGAGAAGCACGAGGCCGTGACGGACCTTCAGGCGATCGTGGCGGCTGCCGACGCGGTGATGGTGGCGCGGGGAGACCTTGGCGTGGAGATCGCTCCCGAGCAGGTCCCCGTCGTGCAGCGCCGCATCGTCGCCGCCGCACGGGCGGCCGGCAAGCCGGTGGTGGTGGCGACCCAGATGCTCGAGTCCATGACCGAGGCGCATCGGCCCACCCGTGCCGAGGCCTCGGACGTGGCCAACGCGATCTTCGACACCGTAGACGCCGTGATGCTCTCCGGTGAGACGGCCATCGGCAGGAACCCCGTTCACGTTCTCGCCACGATGGATCGCATCGTGCGGGCTGCCGAGGCCGAGGTCGTCGACCACCCGACGGTACTCACGCCCGGCGCCACCGATGATGTAGCGGCTGCTGTCAGCCGTGCCGTGTGCGAGCTTGCCGCGACACTCGATCTCGCCGCGATCGTGACCCCCACGCAGTCGGGCGCGACCGCTCGAGCGGTGGCAGCTCACCGGCCGAGGGCGCCAGTGCTGGCGGCCACGCCAGACGAGGCCGTGGCGCGATCGCTCGCCATCGTGTGGGGTGTGCGCGCGGCGGTCATCGGGTCGTATTCGACGATCGATGAGATGATCGCAGCCGCCGCCGAAGCCGCTCGGGATGCGGGCGTCGCCAAGCCCGGCGACCTTATCGCCGTGACCGGCGGCGTCGCGGTACACGTGTCGGGCTCGACCAACCTGATCCAGGTACACAGGGTCTGAGCAGCGCGTTCTCCCGTCCCATCGTGACTGCTAGGGAATGCCGCCCGGGCGTCTCTCTATCAATCTCAACCTGAGATTAAGGGTTCTCAGGAGTCGAGCGCGGTGCTATCATCAGCGGCAGGAGGACATGTCCTCTCACAACGGACCGTCGAATGGCCTTGTCACACCACGGAACACACTATGGCTGCACGACGAACGCACAAGAAGAAGGCTCCAGCGAACGCGAGACGGGCCCCGGGAAAGCGGGGGTCAGGTGCTCGCGCTTCCTCGCACTCCCGCTCCGCTACCTCGGGCCGACCTCCGGGATCGCGCAGACCTCACGTCGCCAAGAAGAAGACCCGCAAGCCGGGAAGCGGCCGAGCGGCGACGATCGCGATCGTCGCCGCCATCATCGTCGCGGCGTGGACCGTCTATCCCGTGCTCAGGATCCAGTATCAGCAGCAGCGTGAGGTCCAGTCGCTGGAGACCGAACTCATCAGCCTCGAGGACCGCAACGCCGAGCTGAGGCAGCAAGTCGACGAGCTCAAGACGCCCGAGGGGGTCGAGCGGGTCGCCCGTGAGAGCCTCGGCATGGTCAAGCCAGGCGAGCAGGCCTACGTCGTGACCGGCGGCATGTCCGGTGAGACGTCGGTGACGGTGCCCGGCTCGGCGGATGACACACGGTCGCTCGCGCGGCGTATCCTCGACGCCGTGTTCGGCTTCGAGTGATGGATGACGAACGGATCGTCGCTCGGCAACTCGGCCGGGCACCCCGCGGACGATGGCGCGTGGCGGTCCGCTGCTCGTATGGTCGGCCGTGTGTCATCGCAACTGCGCCGACGCTGCCCGACGGCACCCCGTTTCCCACGCTCTTCTACCTGACCTGTCCCCACCTCGTCCGCCTTGTGGGCGATCTCGAGTCGGACGGGGCGCTCGCCATGTGGCGTGCCGCACTCGTCGCCGAGCCCGATCTGGCCCGTCGACTTGACGCCGCAGATGAGGCGTACCGGGCCGCCCGCGTGGCCGAGGCCGAAGGCATCGACCCCGTGCCGGGCGTCGGCATCGGCGGGCAGAGCGACCCGACGGCGACCAAGTGCCTGCACGCTCACGTCGCGGCCTACCTAGCCGGCGTTGACGACCCGCTTGGCGAGCGAACGGTCGCCTCGCTCGTGCAAGAATGTGATGACGATCGATGCGAGGAGGCGTGATGGACACGGAGCGCAGGGCCGCGATCGACATCGGCACGGTGACGACCCGCCTGCTCGTCGCCGATGTCGATGACCACGGCGTGCGCGAGGTCGTGCGGCGCTCGGTCATCACGCACCTCGGCGAAGGGTGGACCGAGACCGGCGTTCTGTCCGAAGACGGCATAGCACGCGTCGAGCAGGCGGTTGCGTCGTTCGCGCGCGAGATCGAGACGCTCGGCGTGGCTCGTGTCGTCGCCGTGGCCACGTCCGCGGCACGCGATGCCGCCAACGGGGCCGAGTTCCTCGACCGGCTCGAGGCGGCGGGCATCCGCCCCGACATCATCTCGGGCGAGCGCGAGGCGTACCTGACGTTCGCAGGCGCCACGCACGGCGGCTGCGGCGAGAACACGCTCGTCGTCGATATCGGCGGCGGTTCTACCGAACTCATCCTGGGGGCCGAGTGCGAATCGGCCGACAGCCGTGCGGTCGAGATTCGAACAGCGCGCTCCTTCGACGTGGGTGCACGCCGGGTGACCGAGATGTTCTTGCTCTCGGACCCGCCGACTGCACGGGAGATGGATCTCGCCGCGGGATGGGTGGCCGAGGAGCTGCGGCTCTTCTTCGCCGGCCTGAAGAGACGACCGGACGACATGGTCGCGGTGGCCGGCACGGCCACGAGCCTTGCCGCGATCGATCTCGAGCTCGACCCGTACGACCCGGATCGCGTGCACGGGTACCGGATCGGCGGGCATGCGCTGCTCGACGTCCTGGAGCAGCTCTCGGAGCTCACGCTCGAGCAGCGTCGGCACGTGATCGGCCTCGAGCCCGGTCGGGCGACTGTGATAGTCGGCGGCGCGATCATCCTCCAGGCGGTGCTCGCGTATGCCGGTCTTTCTTCGACGCTGGTGAGCGAACACGATATCCTCTACGGCATGGTCCTCGACCCCGGCGAGTCGGGCGTCGCAGGACGGTGAGGCGGTGTATCCGAACTGGTACAGGAGGGGGCCTTAAAAGCCTCTGGCCGCAAGGCCGTGTGGGTTCGAATCCCACCACCGCTACCATGACCGATCATCCGCGGGGCATACCTGCGGAGTAGTGACCAAAGCGCGCGGCCGGCAGGCGGCGTGCAACGAGCGGGAGGGCGCGCGTGGCCGCCGACGAAGCGGCGAGTCTCTATCAGGCGTTCGTGGACCAGGATCCGGCCTCGGCCATCCAGGTCGTCGAGCGCGCGCGCGCGTCCGGTGTCGCACAGGACGCGCTGTTCGACACGCTCTACGCGCCCGCGATGGCGCTCCTCGGCGGGGCATGGGCATCGGGCGCGATCGACGAGATCGCGTTCGCGCAGGCGGCGGTCGTCGCCGAGCAGGTCGGCTCGTTCGTCATGCCCTCGGCCGCGCGACGGGACACCGGCGTCACGGTGATCGTGGGGACGATGCACCGCGATCATCACTCGATCGGGCACACGATCGTGGCGGCCACGCTCAAGGAGGCCGGGTTCCGCGTCAACGATCTCGGCGTCGACGTGCGTCCCTCGGACTTCCTGGAGCGCGTGGAGGAGACCGGGGCGCGCATCGTGATCGTGTTCGCCGAGATGATGCAGACCGCGCGCGCCGCGTTGCGCGTCCGCGAGATGCTGCTGGCCTCCGGGCGAGAGGGCGTGGTCATCCTCGTGGGCGGCGGTCCCTTCTCGGCCGATGCCGCACTTGCGCGCGAGGTGGGCGCCAACGGCGTGATCCCCGGAGCCGAGTCGGCCGTGAAGCTCGTGAGCCGGGTTGCTGCCGACCTCGCGGCGCGCGAAGCGGGTGAGAGCTGATGCGCGAGCGGTCCACGACGCTTGCGGCGGCCGAGTCGCTGGCCCGCCAGGGTGCCATCGGCGCGGCGGTGGCCGCGTGCTACGAGGCGCTCGCCATCGACCACCGCGACCCGCTGGTCCGCGCGCTGCTCGCGCACCTCATGCTCGAGGGCGACTTCTACGATGAGGCGATCACCGAGGCCACGGCCGCGATCGAGCTCGACCCGGACTGCTCGCCGGCGTACCTTGTGCTCGGATTGGCCTACGACCGGCGTGGTGGGATGTCCGACCAGTCGGTGCTCGTGTGGCACGAGCTTGCCGAGGTCGAGCCGGACCTCGTGACCGCGCACGTGCAGCTCGGCGAGGCCTTCGCGGCCGCCGCGTTCGAGGACGAGGCGCTCGACAGTTGGAAGCGCGCGCTCGAACTCGATCCGAAGGAGGCCCGCGCTACCTACAACCTGGCGATCGCGAGCCTCAAGCGGGAGGGCATGGCCCTCGCACTGCCGCTCTTCCGCAAGGCCGGCGAGCTCGACCCGAGCCAGGACGAGCTCTTCTTCGTGCTGCTCGGCGTCCGTGAGCGGCCTCCCGAGCCGGTCGATCCCGCAGCTGTCGAGCCGAACCGCGAGGCGCGTCTTGCCGCCGCTGCCCTCGCGCTCCGCGACGAGGACCTCTTCACCGCGGCCGAGCTGGTGCGCCTCACGCTCGACGAGATGGCCGACGACCCGCAGGCGCTCGCGCTGTCCGCCTACGTGTACCTCAAGCAGGAGGCCACCAACGAGGCGATGGCCTGCGCTCTCCGGGCGCTCTCGATCGAGCCGACGCTCGATACCGCGCTGTACTCGCTCGGCGTGGTCTACGCGCGGCGCACCGGCCTCAACCGCCACGCTGCGCGCGTGTTCATCGCGCTCGCCAAACAGGCCGGTGGCCAGGCGCTCGTCCACGTGCTGCTCGCCGAGTCACTTCTCGGCTTGCAGCGCTACCAGCAGGCGGGACGGGCGTACCGGCTCGCGGTGCGGCTCGATCCCGCGTGTGTCCGGGCGCGCTTCGGTCTGGCCGCCGCGTACCTCACCGAGGGGCGGTATGCCGAGGCACAGTGGGAGATCCGGCGCGCCGCCTACTACGACACCAAGCGGCAGGGGCTGTTCTGGCGACTGTACGACCGGTACACGTCGGGAGGTGACGTGTGATGTCCGAGGACCTGTCGGCACCGGCAACCGCCGACGACGCGCGCGAGGACGTCGCTCCGCGTCGCGTGACGCAGTTCCCGGTGGGCGTGGACTACTACCCGATCGACGCCGAGCGTGCCTCGTACTCGGAGTGGTACGACACCGACATCGCCGCCGACTTCGCCGCGATGGCGGCCGCGCGCATCTCGCTCGTGCGCGTGTTCGTCTCCTGGAAGGTGCTTGAGCCGCAGGTCGGCCAGTACGACGACGCGGTGGCCGACCGGCTCGATGCCGTGATGGGGGCGGCGCGCGCTCACGACATGCGCACCATCGTCTGCTTCTTCGCCGACGATCGCATGGCCGAGATGAACGACGTGACCTGGGCGAGGAAGCGCGACCCGCGCACCGACGACTACCTGCTCGAGCGGGAGATCTCGCTCGTGCAGCGTGTGGTGAACCACTTCCGCACCGAACCGGCCATATGGGCGTGGGAGATCGGCAACGAGGCGTTCTTCGCCGGGTTTGCGAGCGAGGACGCGTTGCACGCCTGGGCGCTCGCGATGCGCGATGCCATCCGCGAAGTAGACACCGCGCGCGTGATCGTCTTCGGCGCAGGCGCAGAGACGCTGGTGCGGGAGAGCGGCCTCGACGTGCGACCCACGCGTGACGCATTCGAGTACGGCGTCTCCCGCGTGACGGCGCCGTACCGGGCCTATGCCGCCGAAGGCCCGCTCACGTATGGTCCCGCGACGTACGTGGACTCGTTCGTCCTGCGTGCCGGCGGGATAGCGCACCAGGTGCTTGCCGACGGCATCGGCGTGCACGCGCTCGACGTCTCGGTGGCCGAGGAAGCCGCCTACACGCGGACCGCGATGTACTCGGCGCTCATGAACCGCGCCTCGGGCGTGATGCTGCGCCGCTGGCGCGATGTGGTGACCGAGCGCCGCGAGCCCTACTACCAGGACCCGTTCGAGGTGCTCGTCGGCGTCAACGACGTGACCGGGCGCGCGAAGCCGGTGCTCGCCGAGGTGTCGCGGTTCGCGCGCGTCGCGGCGCACATCGATCTCAGGCGCTACACGCCGGTTCCCGAGCGAGCGGCGATCCTCGTTCCCGCCGAGCGATACGAGCCGCTGCCGTCGCTCGCGGGGTTGTACGACCCGCGCTCGTGTCTCCAGGCCTACATCGCCGCCAAGGAGGCCCATCTGCCCGTGCGGCTCGTGAGCGAGGGCGAAGACCTCGACGGGCTGATGGCGCTGTTCGTGCCCTCGGCCGCGAAGCTCACCATGGCCATGTGGACATCGCTCGCCGCTTTCGTCCAGTCGGGCGGCTCGGTCGTGCTTTCCTACGGCGGTGGCGACGCCGATCCGGCGGTGCGCGAGCTGTTCGGTGTCGAGTTCCTCGGCGACCACGGGGTGCGGCCGGTAGTGAGTTGCCGGATCGCGCAACCGGGGCTCGTCGGCGATCTCACGTCGTTCGACGTGCGCCTCGATGTGCCGCACTACGCACTGCTCGGCAGCGGCGGAGCGACCGTCGTGGCTACCGATGCCACCGGCAGCCCGCTGCTGACCGCCCATCAGTACGGGCAAGGGCGGGCGATCTTCCTGGCCGCGCCGCTCGAGCGCGCGATCGCGCAAAGTGACCCGTGGGCCGCGCCGGACGCGATCCGCGATCTGCTCCGGACGGTGTATGGCTCGGTGGCACGCGCCGCCGGTGCCGGGCCGATCATCGACTGCGACGAGCCATCGGCCGAGGTGGCGCTGTTCCAGGGTGAGTCGGAGGACATCGTCGTCGTGCTCAGTCACAGTCCGGTTCCGACAACCGTGACACTGACGGCTGAGCGTGTGGTAGCCTCGGTCACGGATGTCCGCGGGGGGACTGCCGCGGACGTGGGATCCAAGGCCTTCGGGGTGCCGCTCGAATCGAATGGCGCGGTCGCCCTGCGCCTTACGTACGCGTAGAGAGTGAGGATCGAATGGCCGAGAGTCAGGACCAGCGCTCGTTCCTGCTCGAGTCGTGGCTCGAGTTCCACGACATCATCGCCGCGCACCCGGAGGTGCGGCGGCTGCTGTTCGACCCGGTCACCGGACTGCCCACGACGCCACTGCTGTTCCCGCGAATAGAGTCCCTCCTCGAGGAGCGCGGCGAGATCTCGCTGCTGTGTCTGAACGTCGTCAAGTACTCGAAGATCGAGGAGATCTACGGCTGGGAGATCTTCGACGGCGTGATGCGCGAGGCGGCGAGCGCGCTCGAGCGCATCACCGGCATGGAGCTCAGGGACAGCGACATCGTCGCGGAACTCATGATCTCGGGCAACGCGTTCGTCGTGCTACTGTCGCCCCCGCGCACGACCGACAACATGGACGAGGACAGCCTCGAGCGGCTTGCCCGCCGGGTCGAGGACCGCGTGCGCGAGGACCTTGCCGTCGTGCTCGATCCCGCGGTCTACCCCAAGTTCGGGTGCTACGTGGGTCACACCATCGCCCGCAGTGACGACCGCGTCCGTCTGGAGCGGCTCGTGCACCTGGCGCTCGAGCGCGCGCTGGCCGACTCGGACTCGCGCGAATCACGCGATGCCGCTGCTCGCACGCAGCGGCTCGAGGAGATCATCGCAAGCGAGTCCATCCGGACGCTCGTGCACCCCATCTACCGGCTCTCCGACCTCGGCATCATCGGCTACGAGGCGCTCTCGCGCGGGCCTGCCGATAGCGAGTTCGAGCGCCCGGACAAGTTGTTCAAGGTGGCCTACGATGCCGACCTCGTGCTCAAGCTCGAGCGTATCTGCCGCAAGCGCGCATTCGAGACCGCGCGGGATCTGCCCAAGGGCCGACTTCTGTTCATCAACATCGAGCCCGAGGCGGTCGCCGATCCCGAGCTCCGCGACATCATGTTCACGACGCTACTCTCCGATGCGGCCCTCGCGCCGTCCGACGTGGTGCTCGAGATCACGGAGCGCACCGCGATCACCGATTTCTGCAGCTTCCGGGCGACGCTCGAATACCTGCGCACGCTCGGCTTTCGGGTTGCGGTCGATGACGGTGGCGCCGGCTACGGCTCGCTGCAGTGTCTCGCCGAGGTCCACCCGGAGTGGCTCAAGATCGACATCTCGCTCGTGCGCGACATCGACACCGACGAGGTGCGCCGCAGCCTCGTCGCGAGCATGGTGACGTTCGCCGATCGGGTAGACGTGAAACTCATCGCCGAGGGTATCGAGCGCGTCGAACAGCTCACGGTGCTCCGTGCGCTCGGCGTCGAGTTCGGCCAGGGCTTCTTGTTCTGCACCCCGCAGGAGCCGTTCCCGGCCGACGAGGACGTCACACCGGTCCTGTAGGTCGGGAGTTGCCGACGCCGCGGGTGCGCGTCACCTGCCGAGCGCGGTGACGATCTCCTCGTACTGCTCGTGAGTTATCTCTCCGCTGGCCAGGCGTCTGCGTGCGATCGCGATCGCGTCGTCATGTTCTGCCGAAGTCGGGGGTGACGATCCCGTGCCCGTACCGCCATGTTTCGTGCCCGAGCGCACGGCCCATATCACGAGCACGACGATACCGGCGATCACAAGTGCGCCGAAAAGCAGCGTGAGCAGGCCGCTCCACGCGCCGCCTCCCATCATGTCGTAGCCCCAGTCCAGTCCTCTGTTACCGCGCATCATGATCGGTTCAACTCCTTCTGCCAGTCGGTGCAGGAGGGTGGCCTCATCGGCCGTACCACTCCCGATACCAGGTCTGCATCTTCTCGATCTCCTCGGACTGTGTCCGGATGATGGAGCGCGTGAGTTCGCGCATCTCAGGCCGACCTGAGTTGGCGCCAGCCATCCGGGACATCATCACCGCCATCTCGTGGTGCGGGATCATCTCTTCGATGAAGGTCCGATCGAAGTCCGCTGCGTCCTCGAGTCTGGTGATGTCGGTCATGCCGCCCATCATTCCGCGGCCCATCATTCCCGGGCGACCGGAGTACTCCGGCGCGTCGGTGCCGATCCAGTCGCGATACCAACCGCGCATGAGCGCGTTTTCGGCTGTCTGCGTCCTGATGATGTCGCGTGCCAGCTCTCGTATCTCCTCGTGCTCCGCGCGCTCGAGGGCGAGTTCGGCCATGGCGATCGCATCATCGTGGTGCGGGATCATCCCTTCGATGAACATCGCATCGATGCCGCTGGCCTTCGCTCCGACACGGTCGTCAGTACAGGCGCCTCCGCCAGGGCAGATCGATAGCGCCCCAGGGAGCGCGAACAGGAACGTGAGCAAGAGCCCCGCCGCTCCGCCGATCAGGAGCGAGAGACCGAGTGCGAGCATCCACGGCTTACGCATTGCTCCAACCCTCCGGTGCACAGGTAGATTTCTGACCGTAGTAGTAGGAATACCCGCTTTCCGGATCTTCTAGACGCCCGCCTCCGGCCCGTTGCGCATACACAGATGCATCAGCATGGTTTATGCTGCGTATCGTTGGAACTGCAGCGTTCGGAGGCCGCGTGGAGCCGATCCGTCTCACACAGATGTCGAGCAAGGCCGGTTGAGCCGCCAAGTGGGGTCCGGGCGACCTCGCCGCCGTACTCGAGAAGATGAACCCGGGCGAGTCCGACGACCTGCTCGTGGGCTTCGAGACCTCCGATGATGCCGCCGTCTACATGATGGGCGACCAGGCCGTGCTGCTCACCGTGGACTTCTTCACGCCGATGGTGGACGACCCGTACGACTTCGGGCGCATCACCGCCGCCAACGCGCTCTCGGACATCTACGCGATGGGCGGGCGTCCGCTGACCGCGATGAACCTGCTGGCGATGCCGTGCTCGCTGCCGCCTGAGATCACCGCCGCAGTGCTCCGCGGCGGTGCCGACAAGGTGCGCGAGGCCGGTGCGGTGATCGTCGGCGGTCACACCATCGACGACAAGGAGCCGAAGTACGGGCTCTCGGTCATGGGCGTGGCGCGGCCCGAGGACGTCGTGCGTAACGTGGGCGCGCGGCCGGGTGACGTGCTCGTGCTCACCAAGCGTATCGGCGTGGGCATCCTCAACACGGCCATCAAGCAGGGTCTGGAGACCGAGGAGAGCCAGCGAGACGTCATCGAGAGCATGGCGCATCTCAACCGCGCTGCCGCCGAGGCGATGCTCGAGGTCGGCGTGCATGCGGGTACCGACATCACCGGTTTCGGCTTGGCCGGTCATGCCCGAGAGATGGCGCTCGGCAGCGGTTGCGCCTGCGAGATCGAACTCGCCGTCGTGCCGGTGTGGCCGGGAGTCGTGGAGTATGCCGAGGCGATGGTGCGTCCCGGCCGGACCGCCGACGTGATCGCGTTCCTCGACCCGTTCGTGGACTGGGGGCCGGCGGGCTTCACGTGGAAGGGCATACTCGCCGACCCGCAGACGAGCGGCGGACTGATGATGGCGGTCGCGCCGGAGAAGGCCGCTGCACTGGTGGCGGCGCTTGAGGCGCGCGGCGAAGAGGCCGCAGTAGTGGGGCGGATGGTGAAAGGCGCGCCCGGCACGATCAGAGTCATCTAGCGGTCGGCGTTCGCGGCATGTGGGTGTCGGCTTCCTGAAGAGGGGGGATGCGGCATGAAGGTCGTATTCATCAACTCGGAGTGCATCGGCGAGGGCGACGACGAACTCGGACGCAAGCTGATGGGGAGCTTCCTGTACTCACTTGCGCGCACCGAGCCGAAGCCCGACGTGATCGGGCTCATGAACGGCGCCGTGCGCCTGGCGTGTGAGGGTTCGCCCGCGCTCGACGACCTGCGGTTGCTCGCTGACGATGGCGTGCGGCTCTTCTCCTGCGGCACGTGCCTGGACTGGTTCGGCCTGAAAGAGCGGTTCGTGGTGGGCGAGATCGGCGCGATGAACGACGCCGCGGCGCTGTTCATGGAGGCCGACAGTGTCGTGAGTGTGGGGTGAGCCGTGCTGCCCGTGGCCTCGGGCCTCTGAGTGTGTATAGTGGTGTGTAACTTACGCCTCGGATCTGGTTCGGCTCCGGGTAAGACGGGCGGTTCATCATGGCGCGCATGGTACGCAAGCAGATCGTCATCGATCCCGAGCAGGAGCGCGCGCTCGAAGCGCGCGCCAAGGCGCTCGGCGTATCGCAGTCCGCGCTCGTCCGGCAGGCGATCGACTCGCTGCTGCAAGATGCCGAGGAGCAGGAGCGCAGACTGCAAGCGTGGGAGCGGCTCAGGGCGGGCAGCGAAAGGGCGGCTCGGGATGGTATCGGTAGCGGGGGGCTCGGATGGAACCGAGAGGAGCTTCATGAGCGCGGTGGCTCTCGTTGACACGAACGTCTTGATCTACGCGTTCGACGATGACGAGCAGGACAAGCGGCTCCGGGCTCTGCGAGTGTTGGATTCGCTTGTCCGGGATGCGCGTGGTGCCGTGAGCGCCCAGGTGCTGGCGGAGTTCTACTCGGTTCTATCGCGCCGGTTCAGGCACCGCCTGACTTCCGAGGTGGCAGCCGGCCATGTGAGGGACTGGGCCGACGCCCTGACCACGCACGACACGTCTGTCGGCGTCGTGCTCGAGGCACTTCGCGGCGCGATCCGCTATCAGATGCCCTACTACGACGCGCAGATCTGGGCGGTGGCGCGCGTGAACCGGATCCCCCTCGTGCTCTCGGAGGACTTCGCCGACGGCACGGTCATCGAGGGCGTGCGCTTTGCGAACCCCTTCGCCGAGGGGTTCGATCTGGATGCTCTCCTCACGGCGTAGCTACCGCCTGCGCGCCCACTTGAAGCCGGCGAACTGCCCGGAGACCTTCTCCATGAAGTCCGGCAGCCCGCCGCTGTAGCCGGCAGTCTTCAGGCGCGCTTCTGCCTCGGCTGGCGTGATTCGCCCGGAGTTCACATCATCGACCGCCACCATGCCCTCTTGGATATGGGGCGGTAGGTCCTTCACCTCGTAGCCCTGCATATCGTAGCCGTGACGCACGCCCTCGAGAGAGTGGGTCGCTTTGCTGGCCTGCTTGTAGGCGTCGAGGATGTTGCCCTCGTGGTATGCCTCGGCCACCTTGGTCTCGTACGTCTTGCCGTAGCCCTCGGGGTCGAGCAGCGTCGAGCAGCCCTCCTTAACCAGGTCGATGTTGGGCCTGACCTGCGTCTTCTCCCACGTCTGCGTCTGCTCGTTCCAGACGGTGCGCTGGTCGGCCATGTCGATGCTCGCCTCGGCGTGGTACTGGTCGGTGCCGAGTTGCTGGTGGTCCTTCGCCCACTTTGCGGCCCCCTTGGGATCGGCGGGCCCGCCGGTCTCCCCGGCGAAGATCCTCTGCGACTCCGGCACCCACGTCTCCTTCTTGAGTTCGATGAAGCTCCTCTGGCCGGTGACGGGGTCGGTGACCACGTAGCCCGCGCGGTAGTCGCGGTCCACGCCGTCGGGGGTGCCGACGTTGCGGATCTCGACCTCGCGGCCCTGGGCATCCGGGACGTTCTGTTCGATCCAGCTCTTGAGCTTTGCGTCGTGGCCCGCATAGATCTTCGCGCGGGTGGTGGCGACCTTCTTCCAGAGGTCGGGATGGTTCTTTCGCAGCTCGCGCATGGCGTCCGGATCCCGCATGATGCGCTCGACGGTGGGCGGGTCGACTTCGCCGAAGGTGCCGGTCCGTCGCTTGAGGTCGCTCGCGATACCTTCGGCTCGGACCTTCGGGTCGGCGTGGCTTGTTCGCGGGTCAGTGTCCGGCGCCTTTTCGACGACCGGCTCGGCGGGCTTCTGCTCGGGCTTCTGCTCGGGTTTGGCGTCGGCATCGGTTTCGGCCGGTTTCTTCTTGGGTTCGGCCGCATCTGCATCGCGCCGCGAGGCGTCGGCGTCCCCGGTGCGCGTCTCGGCATCGGGTGTGCGGTCCCGGGGCGTCGTGTCGGCGTCCGGAGTGTCGGTCCTCGGACGGGTGGCGGCATCCGCATCGCTGCCCGGGGTCCGGGTGCGCGGGGCATCGGGTGTCACGCCGTCAGGTCCGGCGGCCGGGGTACGTGGAGGCGGCGCGTCTCCTGCGGCGGGAACCCTCGTGCGCGGCGCGTCAGGAGTGGCCGCAGGGGTCTTCGCGCGTGGCCCGTCGGGTGTCGCGGGGGTCTTCGCCCGTGGCGTATCGGGCGTTGCCGTCTTCGGCGTGCCGGCATCGGCCCCGGCCGCGCCCTTGCCGCGCAGCGACGCGAGCGTGATGCCGCGCTTGCTGGCGGCCCACTTGAGGAATGCGATGAGGCCCTCATCGCGGAGCTGTCGGCCGACGTTCTTCATGGCGTTGGTGACCGAGAGGTTCGGATCGTTGTAGAGCTCCTTGGCGAAGAAGTAGGCGATGAACAGCGCGTAGCCGATGGCCTTGTTCTTGCCGGAGAGCTTGGCGAGGAAGTCGGGGTCGGTGACGGCGCCTTCGAGCACGCCGGTGATCGTGGAGGTCTGCGCCATGAGCCAGTCATCCAGGCCGCCGCCTGCGAGCCATACTTCCATCGCCGAGACGAGCAGCGGCTTGAGCATGCCGATGGCCATGGAGCCGACGACGCCGACGTAGGATCCGCTGGCCACGCCGAACGCGATGTCGCCACACCAGGACACCCAGTCGAGCGTGTCCTCGATCTGCTGGTTCCACCAGGCGGCGTCGAGGTGCTCGTGCTTCTCCTTCATGATCTGGTCGTGCGCGAAGTTCCAAATCTGCTTGCGCATGTAGAAGAGGCCCTCGGCGCCCATCGTGCGCGAGCGCTCGGCCACGAGCGCGTAGAGGCGATCCTGGTGCTCGGCCGGGACGTAGTAGCGGATGATGTCGAGGCAGTTGTCGCGCTCGGTCTCCCACGCATCCGAGTACGGCTCCATGTTCACGCCGAGCAGACGCAGCGGCACGAGCGCCGAGAAGTGGTCGGCGTCGTATCCCGGGATGCTCGCGAGGAGCGCCGCGGGGACGGGCTCGCCCGCGGTGGGGAGCTTCCGCTCCAGCGAGGCGTTGAAGGTGGCGCTCGGGATGTTGAGCGCACGCACGCCCGCCGGCTCGACGGTGAGCCCGCCAGCCTTGAGCCCGGCGTGCCCGCTCGTGCCCTCCTGCCCGCCGATCTCGAGCAGGGCCCGCTCGGCCAGGCCGATGTCGGGAGCGATCTCGCCGGTGGCGGGGTCGCTGACGAAGACGCGCAGGTCGATCGCGGTCGTGCGTGCGCTCCCGTCTGCGGCGAGTGGGAAGGCTCCGGTCGACGGGTCCACGTTCGTGCGGTCGATGAAGAGGCCTTCTTGGGTGACGATGACCTCGACGCGGCGCCGGAGTTCGTCGTAGCCGTCGGCGGTCGCCACGACTATGAGTGTGGATGCGGTCTGCGGGCGCGTGGGATCGAGGTTGTCGCCGCCGTCTTCGGTGAGCGTGAGCGTGGCGGCCGCAGGGCCGGTCGGCTCGATCGAGGGCGTCGCGATCGCGCGGGAGCCCTCGCGCCACAGCGTGTCGAACTGCCACGGCGTGTCACCCGCGTTGGTGATGGTGATCGCGACCTCGGCAACGGAGCCCGACTCAGCGGCGAACGACACCTCGTCGGGCTTGGCATCCATCTCCGGCAGCCCCGCAAGCGGGATCGCCACGAGTTCGGTGAGCGGCCTCGCCCCGAGCTGCGCGGTCACGCGCACGATCGCGCTCTCGGGCGGCTGCACGGGGCTCGTCGGGTCGGGCTGCGAGGCCATCACGCTGATGGCGCGGCCCTCCTCGTAGTCGATCGCTTCGGAGATCTCGAGCCACTCCGAGTCCTCGGCAAAGGCGATCGTCGCGCGCAGGGAGGCGGCATCTAGAGCGGGATCGGTGGCATCGGCGCCGAGGAGCTCGACTGCCGCGATGAGCGTGATCGAGTGCTCGCCCTGCGTGCGGAGCGCGATCGTCCCGGCGGGCTCGATCCGCGTGACGATGCGGCTCTCACCTGCGGCGGCAACGCCCACAGACGCGGTGGTCATGCCGAGTGCGGACTGTGCCTCGACGGTGATGGCCGAGCCTGCGGTGATCGCGCCGGTCTGCCACACGACGGTCGAGAGCGTGCCGTACGCGGTCTGCGGTTGCGCGCTCACCCCGGCCGGCGGATGCAGCACGACGGCGGCGTCGCTGGCGGGTTGGTAGGTTCCGTTGGGCAAGACCTTGAATACCTGGACGGTGAAGGATGCCGAGTGCTCGGCGCTCACCTGGATCGAGCGGCTCGAGAGCTGGAGGATGTAGCCTACCGGCTGGTCGGGCGGGGGCTCCTCGGCTCCGGTCTTCGCGCGCGCACTTGCCGCAGCGCCGGCGAGCGCGACTGCGGCCGCAGCGACTGCGCCGATGCCGCCGGCCACGGTACGCCAGGGCGAGCTGTCGCCGCCGGTGGTGCCAGCGCTCGACGGCGTGCCCGACGAGCCGGCGAAGCGCAGGGAGGCCAGAACCTTCTCCACGTCGGCAGTGATCGGGCCGAGCTCGCCGCTGTGGTCGCCTCCACTCCACTCGGGCCACCACACGCTCGAAAGAGCTCCGACCGTGATGCCGCCACTACCGGTGGGAATCCAGTACCACGAGTAGTTGCTGTAGAACGAGTCGATGTCGCCGTCGGTCGGCTGCATCGTAGTGGATCTGATGACATACGCTTCCAGGCCGCCGAGAGATGTCAGTTCGGCGTCTTCCCACACTGGTTTGACGGTCTGGCCGTCTATGCCCGGGGCCCCGCGCTCGAGTGAACGTGTTTCGAAGTCCTCGAACGAGGAGTAGGGCGCATACTCGTCACCCTCGTTCACGACAGCCACAAAGATCTTTCCGAGGCCGGTCCACTCCAGGCCGTTGGTCGCGCTGGCACCGTACTGGCCCTGGATCCACAAGAAGGTGCCGTCCCCGCCTTCGAGTATCCAGTTGGACGGCATCTCGTAGTCGGTCACGAGGTCGGCGGCGAAGGCCACGGCTGGCACCAGGAGCAGCGAGGCGAGCACGACGAGCATGCCAGCCGCTGCGATGCGGCGCGCCAGTGCATGGCGGTGCGGGCGTGGGTTCGTGCTCATCTAGGACCGCCTCCTCAAGGCCACCGAGGCCGTCTTGAGCGCCATCACAAGCGCCGAAGCCATGGCGACGACCATCGGAAGCGTCGAGAGAAGCGGCATCCCGCTGCGAACGCCGCCGATGAGCGTTACGCCGAGCGAGATTACCTGCACGAGTGCGGTCCCGAGCGACACGACGCCCGTGAGACCGCGCAGCGCGCCGCCCTTGGAGCCCGTGATGAGCGAGAGGAGCGCGGTCGTGCCGCCGGCGAGCGCGCGGGGCAGAGCGCCTACGAGCGCGCTGCCACCGCCGGAGAGGCCAGCGACGATGAGGTCGAGCGCGGTGGTGACGGCCATCGCGAGGCCAGGCTTCTTGAGCGAGCGTTGTGCGAGTGTGCGTGCACCCGGCATCGCGACGCGGGAGAGCATCCCGCGCAGGTCGGGAGTCTCACCGGCGACGATCGTCTGCCAGGGGAGCGAGGCTGCCATGCCGCCGACGGCAGCGACCTGGGCGACCGCGCCATACGCCTGGCGTGCGGTCCCGGTCACTTGACCGGCTTGCTGGATGAGGGTGGGTGCCGAAGCCGGAGCGGCGGCCGGAGCGGTCAGCGACCCACTCCGTGATGTACCACATCGCGTGCAGAAGGTCTCATCTCCCGTGAACTGCGCGCCGCACGCCGTGCAGAAGGCCATGTCCCGATCACCCATATTGATCCTCCGACGTCTGAGGTCTGCATCATGAGTGTAAGTCTGGGGGTGTGAACGCACCACACGAATGTTGCCGGGCAGCGCCCCGCGATGACACGCGGCGCCTTGACAGCGCGTTCGAGATGTACT
Source organism: Coriobacteriia bacterium (assembly GCA_030651765.1). Classification (GTDB taxonomy): domain Bacteria; phylum Actinomycetota; class Coriobacteriia; order Anaerosomatales; family Anaerosomataceae; genus UBA2272. The sequence goes on from JAUSBY010000002.1 coordinate 51,853, forward strand.
AAATAATGAGTCGAACGACTAACAACGTGAGTCAAACGACTAAGGATAATGCCGTGAATATGATCTCCGTGGCAGAGTTGCGGAGAAGCCTGTCCGGGGCGCTTGATGCCGCGGAGGCGGGCAGCAGGGTCGTCGTGACACGCCATGGCCGGCCGGTCGCGATACTCTCTCCGATCGAAGGCTCGGAAGTGGCGTCCACCGCGTCGGCCGCCGGGGATGCGCACCTCAGCGACGGGTCGCTCGCGCATGAAAGTCGTGCCACGTATGCCGCAGGCGTCACTCGAGCCGACGAGCCGATCAGCGCACCGGTGCGGTCCGACCAGTGGAGCGATCGTCTCTTCGCGAGTGTGGGCGTGCGGCGGGTGCTCTCGCTGTTCGTGCTGCAGCCCGAGCGGGTGTTCTACCAACGTGAGGTCGCCCGTACGGCTGGCGTTCCGCTCCGCTCGGCGCAGTTGGCGCTCGATCGGCTTGTGGGGCTCGGCCTGGTCGACGCCGAGCGCTCGGGCAATCGCATGCACTACTCGGCGGTCCGCTCACCGGCATTCGATGCCTTCCGGCAGTGGGCGATCCCCGAGGTATCGCTCGTTCCGATACTTCGGGAGGCGCTCGAGCCGCTTGGTGACGCGATCGAGATGGCGTTCGTGTATGGCTCGACGGCGGCCGGAGAGGACACCGCCACGAGTGACATCGACCTGATGATCGTGGGCGAGGCGGACACGTACGAGGTCATCCAGGCGCTTGATCCGGTCCGCGAGCGTGTGGGACGGGAGATCAACATCTCCCGATACGCGCCTGCTGAGTTTCACGCCAGGCTAGCCGAGCGTTCGCACTTTGTGACGACCGTGATGCGCAGCCCGATTCTGCGGGTGATCGGTGCGGAGGGGCCGCGACATGACCACTGAGGGCGTCAAGCGACTACCGGCATCACCGGACGAGATAGCCAAGCTCCTTGTTCGCTACCGGCGCCACCTTCGTGACGCCGGAATTCCAAACCGAGACGCCGATTCACGGTACTGCAGCTACTTCGATGCGGGTCTCGCCCTTACCAAGATCGCAGCTCGGGCACACGCATTGCGGGTCACCAGTTCGAACATGAACCACTTCGTGCAAATCCAGCTCGCGAAGTCCATCCTGGGCAAGGATGCTGCTCCGCCACTCTCACTCCTTGAGAATGCGCGAACCAAGCGTAACCACGCGACGTACGATGAGGCCGGTACGATCTCGGAGGCCGAGGTCGATGAGCTTGAACGGACCGTTGTGCGACTCGAGCGGCTCGTCTGCGAATGGCTCGCCCGTCACCATCCCGACCTGCTGCCCCCGGAGCTGCCACTCGGCTAGAATGGGCCCATGGACACCAACGCCCTGCTGCGCACACTCCCCAAAGTCGACGAGCTCCTGAAGCGCGAGGACGTCGCCGCTCTCGGCGACACACACGGCCATGCGCTCACGCTCGAGGCACTCCGGGAAGCGCTCGACGCCACGCGAGACGCGATCCGCGCAGGCGAGGTCGTCGAGGTCTCCGCAGACGCGATCGCCGCCGACGCGGCCACGCGGATCGCCGCGAAAGCCCGCCGTTCGCTCCGTCGCGTCATCAACGCAACCGGCATCGTGGTGCACACCAACCTCGGCAGGTCACCGCTGGCGGTAGCCGCGGTCGAAGCGGTGGGCGAGGTCGCCCGCGGCTACTCCACGCTCGAGTACGACGTGGATAGCGGCGAACGGGGCAGCCGCCACGTGCACGTCGAGGAGCTCATCTGCCGGCTGACCGGGGCCGAGGCCGCGATGGCCGTCAACAACAACGCCTCGGCCGTGCTGCTGGGTCTCGCCGCGCTCGCGCGCCGCAAGGAAGCGATCGTCTCCCGCGGGCAGCTCGTGGAGATCGGCGGCAGCTTCCGCATACCCGACATCATGCGCGAGAGCGGCGCGAAGATGATCGAGGTGGGCACCACCAACAAGACGCATCTGCGCGACTATGAGAACGCCATCACCGCGCGCACCGGGCTCATCCTCAAGGTGCACTCCAGCAACTACCGCGTGGTGGGCTTCACCGAGGAAGTGCCAGTGGCCGATCTCGTGGCTCTCGGGGCGAAGCACGGCGTCCCGGTGTTCGAGGACCAGGGCTCGGGCGTGCTGATCGATCTTGCGCGCTTCGGCCTGCCGGGAGAGCCCACCGTGGGCGCCTCGATCGCGGCCGGGGCCGATCTCGTGAGTGCCAGCGGCGACAAGCTCCTCGGCGGACCGCAGGCAGGCATCCTCGCCGGCACGGCCGAGGTCATCGCCCGCCTCAAGAAGCACCCGCTCGCGCGCTGCGTGCGTCTCGACAAGATGACGCTTGCGGCGCTCGAGGTCACGCTGCGACTGTATCTGCACGAAGAGCGGCTCTTCGCCCAGGTTCCGACGCTTCGCATGCTCACCATGACCGCCGATGAGGCTGCCCGGCGTGCCGGGGACCTCGCATCCGCGATCCTCGCCGCCTGCGACGACGCCTACGAAGTGGCGACCGCCGCCGATGTATCGCGCGCCGGGGGTGGCGCGCTGCCGATGGAGGACATCCCGACGACGGTGGTGACGGTGACGCCTCGGGAGGGGAGCGCGAACGCGCTCGAGGAGCGACTGCGCCTCGGCGAGCCGGCGGTCATCGCGCGTCTCAAGGACGGCCGCCTGTTGCTCGATCCGCGCACGCTCGATTCGGATGAGGAGCCCGAGGTCGTTGCGGCGCTTGCCCGGGCAGGGCGCCTCGGTACCACGGGCTAGGTGGTGCCGCCGTGGGTCTCGACAACTACGCGTCCCGCTCGCTTGACGAAGTCGAGCTCACTCCCGACGATGCGCGCGCCTTCGAAGAGGCCGGGCTGCACCTGTGCGGTGGCATCTTCTCCGGCGCGGAGTCCTCGTTCAGAGGCAAGATGTACTGGGACCTCGTCTTCCAGGCCACGGGCATCAACATCGGCGAGGATCTCACGCCGAACGAGGTGCGTGAGCTCTCGGCGCTGCTCGACGTGTTCACGCCCGACGAACTCGCTGCGTTCTCGGTGGAGCGCGATGTGGTGAAAGGTCCCCACGACGCGGTGGTCTGCGCAGACCTCCAGCACTTCTTCCGCATCTGCGCGCGACGTGGATTGGGGCTGATCGCGTGGAGCTGATGATGGTCCGGGGCCCGCACGAAGACGCACAGGAGCCGCCGCGATGACCACACCCTCTCTCGTGCTTGGCACCGCCGGGCACATCGATCACGGCAAGTCCACGCTGGTGAAGGCGCTTACGGGCACCGATCCGGACCGCCTGGCCGAGGAAAAGGAACGCGGCATCACCATCGAGCTCGGCTTCGCGCAGCTCGCGCTGTCGGGCGGACGCACGATGGGGGTCGTCGACGTGCCGGGGCACGAGCGGTTCGTCCGCCAGATGGTGGCCGGCGCCACCGGCATCGACGTCGTGCTGCTCGTGGTGGCTGCCGACGACGGCATCATGCCCCAGACGCGCGAGCACCTCGCCATCATCGACCTGCTCGGCATCCCGCGCGGCGTGGTGGCCATCACCAAGGCCGATCTCGCCGATGCCGAGTGGCTCGAACTCGTGGCCGAGGAGGTCCGCGCGCTGCTCGTCGGCACGTCGATCGACGGCGCGCCTGTGGTCTCCGTGAGCGCCAAGAGCGGCGCGGGTCTGCCTGAGCTGCTCGACACGATCGATGAGGTCGCCGCCGAGGCCGAGGCGCGCCACTCCAATCTGCCGCTCCGTCTGCCGGTGGACCGCGTGTTCACCATCGCGGGCGCGGGCACGGTGGTGACCGGTACGCTGTGGAGCGGCGTGGCCAGGCGCGACGACCAGGTGGAGCTCATGCCCAGCGGTAAGCGCGGGCGTGTCCGCTCGGTGCAGATGCACGGTGCCGCCGCCGAGAAAGCCGTCGCCGGCAACCGGGTGGCGCTCAACATCGCGGGACTCGACACCGACGACATCGCCCGTGGCGACATCGTGGCCGAGCCGGGAACGCTCACCGTGACCGACCGCTTCGACGCACGGGTCACGTACCTGGCGAGCGAGTCCAAGCTGCTGGAGAGCGGCACTCGCGTGCACGTGCACCACGGCACGCGCGAGGTGCTCGGCCGCGTGCTGTTCATGGACGCCGAGGCGCTACGGCCCGGCGAGAGCGGCCTGGCGCAACTCCGCCTCGAGGAGCCGCTGTCGCCCCGCTACGACGACCGCTTCATCATCCGCTCGTACTCGCCGATGTGGACGATCGGCGGCGGTGTCGTGCTCGACGTGCTGCCGCCGCGCCGGACCACGCTCAGACCCCACGAGCGCGAGCTTCTCGACGCGCTCGTTGTCCACGACCTCTCCGGCGCCGCGGTCGGCCTGCTTGCCAGCCGCGCGCTGCCGATGACCTCGGCTCAGGTGGCGGTCGCGATCGGGGTCCCGCGTGCGACCGTGGCCGACGACCTGAACAAAGCGACGCTCGAGCGCCTGAAGGTGGGCGGCGAGACGTACTACGTGACCGCCGAGGCCCAGGGCGCGCTGCTGGAGTCCGCCGAGCGCGAGCTGCTCGCGTTTCACGACGCCAACCCCAACACCACCGGTCTTGGCATCGCCGCACTGCGCGACCGCGTCGACCGTCGTCTCGAGCCGAAGGTCTTCGACGCGCTGCTCGCGCTTGCCGCCGGGCAGGGCAGGGTCGTGCTCGCCGGAGCCGAGGTCCGGCACCCGAAGGCCGCCTCGACCGCGCTTGCCGCCGAGAGCGAGGCCACAGACAAGCTGCTCGCCCTGCTGCGCGAGCAGGCCCTCGCGCCCGCGACCGCCGCCGAACTCGCAGCGCAGGCGGGAGTGGACCCCGGCGTCGCGCGCAAGGTGCTCGGCAGGCTGGCGACAGACGGCGCCGTCGTGCGACTCGGCCCTGACCTGCACTTCGATGCCGCAGCCGTGGAGCGCGCGCGCGGCCAGATCGTCGGCTACCTCACCGAGCATGGGACGATGCTCGCCAAAGACGCACGCGATGTGACCGGCTCGAGCCGCAAGTACGTCGTGCCGCTGCTCGAGTACTTCGACGCACAGGGCGTCACCAGGCGTGACGGCGACACGCGCACGCTCGGCAAGCGCGGCTAACCGGGCTCGGCCCGCGACAGGGTGATGGTGAAGACCGCTCCGCCGTCGGCGCTGTTGGCGGCCCGGACGTCGCCCCCGTGGAGTTCCACGAGCCGCCGCACGATCGCAAGCCCCAGTCCGCTCCCGCCGCCGCCATCATCCCGGCGCGTCTTGCTGCGGTAGAAGCGATCGAAGATGCGCTCGAGTTCCGCAGGCGGGATTCCCGGTCCGTCGTCGGCTACCGAGAGCGCCACCGAGTGGCCCTCAGGCGTGGCCGAGAGCGTGATGCGACCTCCCGGGCCGGTGTGGTACCACGAGTTGCGCACGAGGTTGCCGAGCGCGGCGTCGAGAAGGTCGGGATCGCCGTTGACCCACAGCCGTCCGGACGCGTCGACGACAAGCGTCCGTTCGCCTGCGAGCGTCCGTCCGCGAGCAGCCGCTTCTTCGAGCAGGACAGCGACGTCGAGCGGCTGGAATGGCCGCAGGCCGCTCCCCGACTCGAGCCGGGCGAGGGCGAGGAGGTCCTCCACGAGGCGCTCCATCCGCGCGAGTTCGTCGCGGACCGCTGTCAGGGCCTCGCTCCGGTCCTCGGCAGGCGAGTCATCGGCACAGAGGGTCTCGAGGTTCCCGCGCACGACCGCGAGCGGCGTGCGGAGCTCGTGCGACGCGTCGGCCACGAACCGCCGCTGCTCGCCGAAGGCGGCTTCGAGCCGGTCGAGCATCGCGTTCAAGGAGCGCACGACCGAGCCCACCTCGTCGTCGGGACCGTCGTAGTCCACCCGCTCGGTCAGCGCCGAGTGTGAGATCCGTCCCGCGGTGGCTGCCACCCGGGTCAGCGGTTTGAGCGCAGCGCGCGCGACCCAGTACGAGAGCAGTCCGCCGATGGCGGCCACGGCCAGACCGATCGTGGCAATCGAGCTCCCGAGTTCGTCTCGCAGCGTGAAGACGGGGTCGAGTGCGAGCGCGGCGTGGAAGACGCCGAGAACGGTGCCGTCACCGGCGAGTACAGGTGCGGTGGAGGTCCGGTAGGTGAGTCCTTCGTAGACCACCGTGGTGAAACCGGACGCCACCGGAGCGTCAGGCGCCAGCCAGACTTCTTCGAGCGGCAGGTCGGAGTTGGAGATCACCGTGCCGTTGGTGAGGCGAACGAGCAGGATGGGGGCGAGCACCGAGCCCGGTTGACGAGCGCTCAGGTATCGTCGGGACGTCTCGATGAGCCCGGCGCCGGTCTCGGGCGGGTCCTGCGAGAGCGCCGCCGCGTACGCGCGCGACTCTTCGAGCAGGTCGCGGTCGATGCCGGACTCGAGGTTGCGGGTGACCGCCGCGTAGGAGACCACGGCCACGAGCGCCACGCCCACGGCCAGCGTGCCGGTGGTTGCGAGCGCGACCCGCGCGACCGCCGAGAAGCGTCGTCTACGCCCGGACACGGTAGCCGGCTCCCCGCACGGTCTCGACCACGGATGGTCGGCCCGGTGTGTCGAGCTTGCGGCGCAGGTAGCCGACGTAGACGTCCACGACGTTCGACGCACTCTCGAAGCCGAACCCCCAGACGGCATCGAGGATCTGCTGGCGTGTGAGCACCTGACCCTCGTGGCGCAGGAGGTACTCGAGCAGCGCGTATTCGCGGCTCGGAAGATCGGCCGCAAGGTCCCCTCGCCGTGCGACGCGTGTGCGCGTGTCGAGTGTGAGATCGCCCGCCTCGAGTACGTGGGACGTGCGGTTCCCGTGACGCGAGGCGGCCCGCACGCGGGCGGCCAGCTCGGCGAACTCGAACGGTTTCACCAGGTAGTCGTCGGCGCCGAGGTCGAGCAGCTCCACCTTGTCGTCGATCTCGCCCAGAGCGCTCACGACGATGACGGGCACGTCGGTGTCTGCCTCTCGGATCGCGCAGAGCACCTCGCGCCCGTGGCCGTCGGGGAGCACGAGGTCCAGGACGATGAGGTCGTAGGTGTGGGCGCTCGCCAGAGCGCTGCCCTCGGCGACCGTCGCGGCGTGCTCGATCGTGTGGCCCTCGGCGGACAGGCCGCGTGTGACGAACGATGCGATGCGTGCTTCGTCTTCGACGAGAAGGATCCTCATGCGGCGCGGCTCCTCGGACGCTCACCGGCGGACGTCGTGCTGTGAGTCAGAGGATTCCCCGTCAGCGGGATGTGTGGACGCGGCTAGTCGTCATCATCCTCGTCATCGTCCTGGTCGTCGTCCTCGTCGTCATCGTCGTCGTCGCCGGGCGCATCATCGGCATCGTCATCGGGACCCTCGACGCGCACGGGACGAGTCACCGTCTCGCGGTAATCGTCGCCATCATCGTCGCCATCATCGTCATCGTCGTCGTCGGTGATCATCGGGGCGTCGGGTACGATCGGATCTGTGGCTACCGGGGTATCCGAGGGCGTGGCCGAGGGGTCGACGGCGGTCGCGATCGTCGGCAGATCGCCGTCGTCGGGTATTCCTCCCCCGGAGCTCAATGCGAAGCCCGCCACCGTCACCAAGACGGCTGCTACCGTTGCGATTGCGATTGTCGCGATCCTGTCAGGGGTCTTCATCGTCTGCTCCTAGTCATCGTCGTCGTCATCGTCATCATCCCCACCGTTGTTGTCCGAGTGACACTGCAGGCACGAGTAGGAGCCATAGCCGCTCGGGTGGCAGGTGGCGCAGGAGAAGCTGCGGTACGTGTGCTCTCCACCCGTGATGCGGGCGTGACTGAAGCTGGCGCTACCCCACGACTGGCCGACGGTGTGACACGAGACGCATGAGGAACCGTAGTGGTTCGAGGGCGCGCGATGGCATGAGGCGCAGTCGGTCGACCTCGGGTGGGTGAACCTCCACGACGACGCGGGCTGGTGACACGTGGTGCAGGCCCCGCCAGCGTGACCCGAAGGTCGGTTGTGGCAGTTCGTGCAGGTGGCCGATGCGCCCGGATGCGTGAAGACGGCGCTTGAGAAGGGTTTGCCGACCGTGTGGCACGTGGCACACGTCCCGGCGTAGTGGCTGCCCGGCGCGCGATGGCATGAGGCGCAGTCGGCCGACTTCGGGTGCGTGAACTTCCACGACGACGCTGGCTGGTGACACGTGGTGCAGGCCCCGCCAGCGTGACCCGAAGGTCGGTTGTGGCAGTTCGTGCAGGTGGCCGATGCGCCCGGATGAGTGAAGACGGCCTTTGCAAACGGCGTTCCCGGCTTGTGGCATGAGCTGCACGTGCCCGCGTAGTGCTTGGCCGGCTTCGTGTGACAGGTCGCGCAGTTCGCTGACGCGCCGGGGTGCTTGAACGCGGTCCGGGCGAACGTCGTCCCGGGCGTGTGGCACGCGGAGCACGAGCCGGTGTAGTGATTCGCCGGACGCGTGTGGCAGGAGACGCAGTCGCTGGTCGCCGCAGGGTGCTCGAACGTCCACTCGGGCCCCGGATCGTGGCAGCTCGTGCACGCGCCGGTACGGTGCTCGGCAGGTGTCTCGTGGCATGTCGTGCAGTCGGCCTCGTCGCCCGGGTGCCCGAACTCGAAGTTGCCGGCGGTGTGGCACGTGTCGCAGGTCGGCGTGTAGTGCTCCTCGGGAGTCTCGTGGCACGTGGCGCAGTCGGTCCTCTCGGGATGGGTGAACGCCCAGGCTGTGTCGGCCGAGTGGCAGTCGGTGCAGGTGGTGGAGACATCCCGGGGCTCGTGGCCGGGCTCGTGGCACGAGAGGCAGCCGGTGGCCGCCATGTCGTGGCAGGTGGAGCACGTCACGGGCTTGTGAGCAGGGATGTTGGCGTCTCCGGCGCCTACCTCGGCGACGCGAGCGGCCTCCCTGGCAGCCTGCGCGTCGGGGTCGAGTATGCCCGCTTCGGAGAGCGCGGACGCAGTGACGTCGTGTCCGACGTCGGCGTGACAGCTGATGCACGGCTTGCCCGCGCGGTGGGTGTCGTGATCGAAGTCGGGTAGGTCGGAGGCGATCGTACCCTCGTGACAGGTGAGACAGCGCTCGTCGGGTACCTCGGTGGCGTTCATCGGGAAGCGCGGCTCGTCGGTGAAGTGCGCGTAGACCTCACCGAGCGCGGTGACCTTGTGCGCCAGGCGTGCGGTGGTCCCGGCGTCCACGTGGCACTCGATGCACGAGACCTCGCCGTGCGGGCCGTCTTGCCACGCCTCGTAGTACGGGGTCATCTCGTGACACGTCGTGCAGAACGATGCCTGGTTGGTGGCCTGCGCCGATGCGACGAACGCGACCGTCAGGACGGTTACGATAACGACGGCCCACAGGGCGGCGACACGCTTGTTTCTGAGCGCCGAGGCGATGAGGCTTCGCATAGGTGTCCTTGTCCGCGGGATACGTGCCGATTGCCCACATCATCGGCCGCGCGGATGAGGAGCGCATGAGACTGAGATGAGGATTCTCTCATCATCAGGCGCCGGAGCACCGGCCCGGTGGCAGACCGCACTTGCGTCAACTTCGCCTTTTGCGGCTCAATAGGAGGGACGTCGCACGAGCTGCCGCGGTGATCGGGACTCGACCATGTCAGCGAAACAGTCATCCAACGAGTTGGTCGCTCAGGCACTCGCCGAGGAGCGGGACTTGCTCGTGACGGTCATGGAGAACTCGCCCGAGGCGAGCCTCGTGTATCTCGACCGCGACTTCAACTTCGTCGTCGTCAACTCCACGTATGCGGCGGCCTGCGGCATGACGCGAGAGCAGCTCATCGGCCGGAACCATTTCGAGGTGTTTCCCAATGCGGAGAATGAGGAGATCTTCAGGCACGCGCGGGACGCGAAACAGCCGATAGAGTTCCGCGCCAAACCGTTCGTCTTCGAGGGTCAGCCCTGGCGTGGCGTGACGTACTGGGACTGGACGCTCACGCCGCATGTCGACGCCGATGACGAGGTGCGCGGCTTCGTGTTCTCGCTCGTCGACGTGACCGAGCGGGAGCGGCGCCAGCAGCTTTCCGACTCGCTCAGCGCGCTCGACGTGATCATCCACTCCACGCTCGACATCGAAGAGACGCTCGAGCGGGTGACCGCCGAGGCAGCGCGGGCGGTCGGATGTGAGTCGGCCGGTATCGTGTTTCGCGACGGGGACCGGTGGAGGGCGGAGTATCTGGGTCCGATCCTGCAGGAGACTGCCGGTGGTCGCTGGTTCTCCGCCGAGGAGGTCCCGGTCGCCGAGGCTGCGGCCGCCACGCGCGCGATCGTGGCGATCGACGACGTGGCCGCCACCGAGCCGCACGTACGCGCGTCGCTCGAGCCGTTCGGCGTGAAGAGCATCCTGAACGTGCCGCTGTTCGTGGGTGGCGACGTCGTCGGGGCGCTCGGGCTCCACTACCACACAGAGCCGATCGGCTTCACGACGCCGGTGGTGGAGTTCGCGGCGCGGGTCGGCACCTCGCTGTCGCTGGCGCTCTCCAATGCACGGCTTTACGAGCAGCAGCGGGACGCGGGCTTCTACTCCGATGCGCTCAACCGAACGCTCACGGCGTTCATCTCCACCCTCGATCCGGACGAGATCCTCGAGCGTGTCGTGGAGGAGTCGGCGGCAGCGGTGGGGGCTGACTACTCGGTCATATCGGTGGTCGAGGATGGCGAGTGGGTGGTCAAGAACCACTACGGCAGCGGAGGTGAGGCGCGGGTCGGGGTGCGGGACCCGTATCATGAGCGGCCCGTCATCGTGAGTGCGGCCGAAAGCTGTGAGATCCAGCTCGTCACAGACGCGTTGGCCGATCCGCGCACCAACAAGGCGATCATGCGCGCGTTCGACGTGGGCGCGTTCGCGGCGGTCCCGCTCCTGCTGCGCGGTGCCGCGATCGGCGTGCTCGAACTCGTCTACGACGAGCGGACGACGTTTGATGAGGTGCGCGTCGTGTTTCTCGGCAAGCTCATGGTCACCGCTTCGCTCGCGCTCGAGCAGGCGCGGGCCTTCGAGCACGAGCACCGGGTCGCCGACACCTTGCAGGAGGCGCTCATCGTGCTCCCCGAGCGTGTGCCCGGCATCGAGTTCGCGCACTCGTACCAGTCCGCGAGCGACATGAGCCGCGTCGGCGGCGACTTCTACGACCTGTTCGAGCTCGACTACGGTCTTATCGGCATCACCGTCGGCGACATCTCCGGCAAGGGGCTGGACGCGGCGGTACTCACGTCGCTTGTCAAGAACACCATCCGGGCCAAGGCTACCGAGAAGGGCACGACGCCTGCAGATGCGTTGCGCCTGGCCAACACCGTCCTGTACCGCGGTTCGGACCCCGCCACGTTCGTGACCGTGTTCTTCGGCATCCTCGATTCGAGGGACGGGCGGATGGTGTACTGCAACGCGGGACACACGGCGGCTGCGGTGGTTCGAGGTAGTGGGGAGGTTGGTGTCCTACCCTCGAACTCGGCGCTGGCGGGGGCGTTCCTCGACGTGGAGTTCACCGATTCCGTGGTGGTGCTCAGCCCCGACGACCAGCTGTTCCTCTATACCGACGGGCTCATCGAGGCCCGATCGGACGGTGTGCAGTACGGCGAGGAGCGACTGCTCGGCCTGCTTGCCGAGCTGGCGGGCGCCACGTCCGCCGATACGGTGCGGCGCGCGGTCGAGGCCGCGGTCGCGTTTGCCGGTGCGCGCCTCACCGACGACGTCGCGGTCCTCGCGCTTCGGTGGACCGGGGCTCAGTCGGCGGTCTCGGGGCAACAGAAGCTCCACCTCGGCTAGGCTCCCGGTCCAAGGATTTGCCATTCTGCGCCCGCACCAGGACAATCCCCCGTGGAGGCGGATGGGTCCTGGTGGGCTCCGCGGTCTTCAAAACCGACGTGGGGCGTGAAGAGCGTCCTGGGTGTGTTCGATTCGCACACGCCTCCGCCATAGCGGGATCCAGTGGGCGCCCCTTGGGGCGCTCGCTGTCATTTCACGATGTCGCGCAGGCTCCCGTATACGGCCAGCGCCCGCAACCGGGCCGACGCATGATCGACGATCGGCTGCGGATATTCTCGGCCAAGCGTGATACCCGCCGAGGCAAGCACGCCGGAGGGCGCGCCCCACGGGCGGTGCACCCAGGCTGCAGGGAGCGCTTCGAGCTCTGGGACCCACCTTTTGACGTACGCGCCATCCGGGTCGAACCGCTCACCCTGGAGAACCGGGTTGAAGATGCGGAAGTACGGTGCGGCATCCGCGCCGCAGCCGGCCACCCACTGCCAGCCGAATGTGTTGTTTGCGAGGTCGGCATCAGCGAGGCGTTCCCAGAACCAGCGCGCGCCATCGACCCATGGCAACAGCAAGTCTTTTGTGAGGAGCGACGCCACGAGCATCCGCACGCGGTTGTGCATCCAGCCGGTGGCGAGCAGCTCTCGCATGCCGGCGTCCACGATCGGGTACCCGGTCATGCCTGACTGCCATGCCTCAAGGGCGCCCGGGTCGCGACTCCACGGGAAGACGTCGAAGCTGTTGCGGAGCGGTCGCTCGGGTGTGTGTGGGTGATGGTGCAGGATGTGATAGGCGAACTCGCGCCAGTACAGCTGGCGAACGAACGCCTCGGCACCGGCCGAGATGTGGCACGAGCCGTTGCAGCTCACGATTGCGTTCGCCTGCTGCAGGAGCGTTCTGGAAGAGATCTCGCCAAATGCTATGTGTGGAGAGAGCCGGGACGTGCCGAGCCGGTCTGGACGGTTTCGGTTCTCGCCGTAGTCATCCACGATTTCGCCGAAGAAGCTGGCGGCGGCGCGTGCTGCTCCAGACTCACCCGGCGACCACATGAGCGAGAGGTCCGGGCCGCTCCGAGATGTACCGGCGATATCCTGGGGACGAAGCCCTGATCGAGACGTGCCAAGCGGCCTTGACCGCCGAGATGTACCGGCGATATCCTGGGGACGAAGCCCGGTGGGGAGCGTATGCGGAGAAACAAGCAGCGACGGTGCCGCGATCGGCGGGTCGACGGGGGCTGCCCTGAGGCCGGCATTCATGAATGGCGTGAAGACCTGATACGGGCTACCGGATCCGGTCGTGAGCGCCTCGGGTTCACGTAACAGAGATCCCGCGAAGACGTGGACGCGCACCCCGGCAGCAGCGAGCCTCCGCTCGACATGCGCGTCGAGCGCTGCCAGCGCTGGTTCGTATCGGCGATTCCAGTAGACGACAGTAGCACCGGTGGCGCGTGCAAATCCAAGGAGCGCGCTCGCGGTGGGGCCGGCAAGGATGCTCAGGTGACCGCCGAGGCGTCCGATGTCAACGAAGAGGGACGCAAGCGAGAGCGCGAGCCATGACCTGGATGCCGTGCCGGGAGACCATGCGCCCGCCTCGTCCGGCGACCACACGAAGACGGGCGCGACCGTGTCGTACGATGCGGCAGCTGCCGAGAGCGCGGGGTTGTCAGACAGCCGCAAATCGTTGCGAAGCCATACGACTGCCGTACCCGTGCCCACACCTTCTCCTCTCGGCTGATGCCCGGTCTGTATAGTTTCTCCTTCCCTTTGCATGAGCGGTTCACCCGCAAAGCGGGAACAAGAACAACGACGGATCAGCGAATAAGGAGCATGAACTGATGGTTGAGGTGCTGACGACCAAGGTTTCGCTCGGCGTGAGTGCATGTCTGGCCGATTGTCCCGTGCGCTACAACGGGAAGCGGTTCGATGCGCTTTCAGGTCTCGGTCGCGAACGCGGCGACTTCTCGATAACTCCGGTATGCCCTGAATGCATGGCCGGATTCGGCGTGCCGAGAGAGCCGATCCACCTCACCGGCACCGGACAAGAGGTGCTCGCCGGCACCGCAAAGGTGGAGAACCGCTTCGGCCGCGACGTCACAGCGGCCGTGGTCGCGGGCAGCCAGGCATGCGTGGAGGCGCTTGAGCGCGCCGGTGTGCGAGTGGTGATCCTCAAGGAGAAGTCTCCCAGCTGCGGCCTCTATGCGGCCAAGGTCGGACGCAGCCGTCGTCGCGAAGCGCTTGGCAGCGGGGTCTTTGGCGCGATGCTTGCCGAGAAAGGCTGGTTCCTGATTCCGGATACCGCGTTCAACTCGCCGCTCACGTGGTGGGACTGGCGGCGCCGGCTCCATGCGTGGCTGTGGCTCACGGATCGCCCGATTGCGAA
>JAUSBY010000006.1 GCA_030651765.1 Coriobacteriia bacterium
GCTGCCATCGCCGCGGGTGAACTCGCGTGCACGGCGTGCCACGGTGAGGACGCAGGCGATCACCTCGCGCTCCACGACTCCGCGCTATCGCCGTTCTGCGCCACATGCCACGAGCCCAACCTCGTGGACGAGCACGACGGCTACGACTGCGCAACCTGCCACGGTAGCACGGACCCGGCGGTTGTCGCTGCCATCGCCGCGGGTGAACTGGAGTGCCTGGCGTGTCACGGCGAGGATGCCGGCGATCACCTCGCGCTCCATGACTCCGATCTCTCAGCCTTCTGCGCCGACTGCCACGAGCCCAACTTGATCGACGAGCACGACGGCTACGACTGCGCGGCGTGCCATTCGAGCACCGAGCAGGATGTGGTCGACGCCATCGCTGCGGGGGACCTGGCGTGCACCGCGTGCCACGATGCGGACGCCGGCGACCACCTCGCGCTCCACGACTCGACGCTCGATCCGGCGTGCGCGGCATGCCACGAGCCGAACCTCGTCGACGAGCACGAGGGGCTCGACTGCGCAACCTGCCACGGCAGCACGGACCCGACGGTTGTCGCTGCCATCGCCGCGGGTGAACTCGCGTGCACGGCGTGCCACGACCTCGCTGAGCACCCCTATGTGGTTGAACTGCACACCGCCACGGTGGGCGCGGAGCAGATCTCCGGCACGCTTATCGATGAGTTGGGCGTCCCGTTCACGCGTTACGACGGTTCAACGCAGACCTACGGTGGCCAGACATGCGGTGCGTGCCACTCCATGGACCTGGCGGAGGAGCATACCAAGCCGTCGTCCTCGGTCGCCGCAGACGGCTGCGCGGCGTGCCACCCGTCGCCGCGCGACGAGTTCGAGACGTGGGATGGGACCTGTCTCCAGAGCGGCTGCCACGCGGCGGCCACGCTGCACGACGATATGCCACTGAAGCACTCGTGGTCGGCGTGGTCCACCTCCGGCCAGGCGGCGACCTGCGGGTACGTGTCGTCCGGGTCCGGTAGGGGGTGCCACGTGGGTGAGTGGACGCTCGACCTCGCCGCGGTCCACGAGGAGGCCACGCACTTCGGGACCGTCTTCGTCGACACGAGCGGCTACCCGGACGGCTGTGCGTTCTGCCACAGCTCGAACACGGCCGTACCCGTCACTCCCACCGCCTGCACCGACTGCCATGGCAGCGCAGGCAGCCGTCACAATCCGGTGCCGCTCCCGTAGGTCCGGCATTTCCTGTAGATTCCTATAGGTGCTAGTATAAGCCTATGGACGACCTTCTCGACATCGCAACTGTCGCGCGCCATCTGGGCGTGTCGGAGCGCACCGTCTACAACCGCGTTCGCGCGGGCGACCTGCCGGCGCTCAAGATCGGTCGCCTGTGGCGGGTTCGGGCGCGCGATCTTGAGCGGTGGCTTGCGTCGTCCAGCCACACGGTGGATCAGCACGACACGAAAGCGGGGCACGCGGCCGGCCGGCGCCTTCTCGAGCGGCATCGCGGTGAGATCGAGGCGGCATGCATCCGCCACCACGTGAAGCGCCTCGACGCATTTGGGTCGGTCCTGCGTGACGACTTCACTCCTGAGAGCGATATCGACTTCCTGGTTGATTTCCTGCCCGTGGATGCGCGTGGGTTCAGCCACCCGTACTGGTCGCTTGCCGATGAGCTCGAGTTCATCTTCGGTCGCTCTATCGACCTCGTCATGGTCAGTGCGGTGACCAACCCGTACCTTACTGACGAACTCGAGTCATCTCGGGAGACGCTCTATGCGGCGTAGTGCGTCAGTCCTGCTTCGTGACGCGATCGAGGCCGCGGATTCGATCAGGTCCATCGTCGCCAGTACGACGATGGACGAGTACCTGACGACCCGCATGCTGCGTTCAGCCGTCGAACGCGAGTTCTTGATCATCGGTGAGGTGCTCAATGCACTGGACGGTCTCGGCCCCGACGCCCGCCAGCACGTCACCGACCTCGGCCGGATCGTCGGGCTTCGCAACCGTCTCGCACACGGTTACGACACGATCGACGACGCGATGGTGTGGTCTGTCGCGCTCGACCACATCCCGCCTCTGCTCGCCGAGCTCCGCTCCTGGCTCGCGGAAGCGATCTGACCGCTCACTTCGTTCGGTCTGCTGCGTTACACTATCCCGATACTGCGCACCGCACGAGGGGAGACGGTCATGGCACTGCCCGAGGTGGAATTCATCTGGATGGACGGCGCGCTCGTGCCCTGGGCCGATGCCAAGGTCCACGTCCTCACGCACGCACTCCACTACGGTTCCGGTGTCTTCGAAGGCATACGCTGCTATGCCACCGATGACGGCCCGGCGGTCTTCCGGCTGACCGAGCACATGGAGCGCTTCGAGCGCTCGGCCAAGATGCTCTTCATGGACCTCGGCTACCCGGTGGAGGAGATGGTCGCCTCGGTCAAGGAGACCATCCGCGCCAACAAGCTGCCGGCGTGCTACATCCGGCCACTCGCGTTCCGTGGCTACGGCGTCATGGGACTCGATCCGATCCCCGCGCCGGTGAACGTCACGATCGCGGTCTGGCCCTGGGAGACGTACATGGGTGAAGAAGCGCTCGTCCACGGCGTGGACGTGGGCGTGTCGTCGTGGCGCCAGCGCGGCATCAACTCGCTGCCGCCGGCGATCAAGGCCACCGGCAACTACCTCAACTCCTCGCTCGCGCGCATCGAGGCCAATCGCCACGGCTACAACGAGGCGATCCTTCTGAACGAGGAGGGCAGGGTCTGCGAGGGCACCGGGGAGAACCTCTTCATCGTCCGCGACGGCGTGATATCCACGCCGCCCGTGTCCGACGGTCTGCTGGAGGGCATCACCCGCGACTCGATCATGGTGATCGCCGATAACATGGACATCCCCGTGATCGAAGAGTCGCTGGTGCGCACCGACCTCTATACGGCCGACGAGATGTTCATGACCGGATCGGCGGCCGAGATCGTCCCCGTGCGCTCGGTGGACGGCCGCGTGCTTGGCGATGCCGGTCCGATCACACTCGAGCTTCAGCGCACGTACTTCGATGTCGTGCACGGACGGGTGTCCGAGTACGAGGAGTGGCTGGAGCGGGTCTAGCCACTCACCCGGGCACGGTGTTTGCACGAAACGATTCATCACGCCGTTGCGACGTCTGGAGCGAATCACGGTGAGTAGTAGGCAGCGCGCCATCAGGGTGCTTTCCTCGGTCCTGATCGTGCTGACCGTCTTCCTCGTGATACTTCTGGCGTTATCCGCTGCGCTCGTGGTCCTCTCGGGCAGGCTTCCCGACCTCAGTGCTGACTCGGGAGAACTCGGGATCGCCGAGACGTCCATCGTCTACGCTGCCGACGGCAGTGTGCTGGCCGAGTGGTACGACGAACAGGACCGGGTCGTCGTCGCCAACGACGTCATACCCCTCCATCTCAAGCAAGCAGCCGTTGCGATCGAGGACAAGCGCTTCTACGAGCACGGGGGTGTCGATCCACAGGCGATCGGGCGTGCGCTTTCAGTCAACTCGCAGGCCGGCGAGGTTCGCCAGGGTGGCTCGACCATCACCCAACAGACGGTGAAGATGCTGTTCACCGACGGTGAGCGTACGTTGACGCGCAAGATCGAGGAGGCTTTGCTCGCGCTCTCGCTCGAGACGCGGGCGGAGAAGGAGGACGTGCTCGGGGTCTACCTCAACACGGTCTACTTCGGGCGTGGCGCCTACGGTGTCGAGAGCGCCGCGCGCCGCTTCTTCGGGGCGAGGACGCAGGACCTGACGCTCTCGCAGTGCGCGCTTCTTGCCGGATGCATCCAGTCGCCGACGCGGTACGACCCGTTCGTGAATCCTGCGCCCGCCCTCGAGCGTCGCAACGTCGTTCTGAGGGAGATGCGCGAGCAGGGGTACGTCACGCCGGAGGTCGCGGCGGCGGCTTCAGCCGAACCGCTTGGGCTCAAGGAGGACGCCCCGGCCACGACGCCGTTCGCCCCCTACTTCGTGGAGTACGTCAGGCGCGACCTGCTCGAGCGTCTCGGCTCCGAGCGGCTCTACCACGGCGGGCTCCGCATCTACACGACGCTCGATCCGGACGCGCAGCGTGCGGCCGAGGCAGCAGCCCGGGCGGTCCTGCCGGATGCGGACGACCCCGAGGTTGCGATCGCGGCGGTGCGTTGGAGCGACGGGGCCGTCGTGGCCCTCGTCGGAGGGCGGGACTTCCAGGCCGAGCAGTTCGACCTCGCGACGCAGGGTAAACGGCAGACCGGCTCGGCGTTCAAGCCCTTCGTGTTGGCTGCGGCGCTCGAGCAGGGCCACACGCTCGACTCGGTGTGGGACGCATCCCCCTTCTCGACACCGGTCAAGGATGAGGTCTGGCACGTGGAGAACTACGAGAACAGCATCACGTCGGGGACCTACACGCTCGAGACCGCTACCATCTGGTCCATCAACACCATCTACGCGCGCCTGATCACGGCTGTCGGTCCAGACAAGGTCGTGGACGTGGCGCACCGCATGGGCATCACATCGCCGCTCGACCCGGACCCCGCCATCGCCCTGGGAGGGCTGAAGACGGGTGTCTGCCCGCTCGAGATGGCCTCGGCGTTTGGCACCATCGCGAACAAAGGAGTGGCGATCGTCCCGTCGGGCGTCGATTGCGTGACCGACGATGCGGGTGACCTCGTCTACGCTCCCGATCGAACGGGTTCGCGGGCGATCTCCGAGCCCGTTGCCGCCACCCTCGCCGGAGTCCTGAACTCCGTGTACGCGCGGGGAACCGGCAGCGGTGCGGACTTCGGTCAGTGGGCGGCGGTGAAGACGGGGACCGCCCAGTCGTGGAGAGACGCGTGGCTCGTGGGATACTCAGGCGATCTCAGCGCGGCGGTCTGGGTCGGCTACCCCAAGGCCCAGGTTGCGATGGACAACGTGCACGGGATCCGGGTCACGGGTGGAAGCTTCCCGGCGCAGGTGTGGAAGGGCTTCATGCAGGTCGCCTCGGCGGGTCCGATCCAGCCCGAACCGGCAACCGACGCGGAGGGCGACGTCGGACCCGGGCCGGCGAACCAGGTCTACACGCTGTGCGCTGGCTCACTCAAGATCGCACGTCCGGACTGCCCGGAGCCGATGGAACTCGCGTTCCCTCCGGGCGCCATCTCGGAGGAGCTGTGCACGCTGGAGCACTGATGGCGTCGCTCTCCCCGGCTCGCCGCCGCCACGGCTCGGTCGGTTACAATGGGCCATCGCAGGTCACAGCAGCGAAAGGCCGTGTCCGATGGTCACCCTCTACGACACAACGCTCCGTGACGGCACCCAGCGCGAGGGGCTGTCGTTATCGGTGGATGACAAACTGCGCATCGCCATGCGCCTCGACGACCTCGGCGTGCACTACATCGAGGGTGGATTTCCGGGCTCGAATCCCAAGGACAGCGAGTTCTTCGAGCGCGCGCGCGACCTCAAGCTCGAGACTGCGGTGATCTCGGCGTTCGGGGCCACGTGCCGCAAGGGCGTCGCGGCCGCCGATGACGAGGGCCTGCGTGCGCTGCTCGAGACGGGCTGCGAGGCGCTGTGCGTCTTCGGCAAGGCGTGGGACCTGCACGTGACCGAGACGCTTCATGCCGCGCTCGAGGAGAACGTGCGCATGGTTCGCGACACCGTGGAGCACCTGAAGGCGGCCGGTCGCACGGTGTTCTTCGATGCCGAGCACTTCTTCGACGGCTACGCGGCCAACGCCGCCTACGCGCTCGAGGTATGTCGTGCCGCTGCAACAGCAGGCGCGGATGCGGTGGTACTGTGCGACACCAACGGCGGCACGTTGCCGCACGTCGTGGCGAAGGTGGTTCGCGAGATGGCCGAGGCGCTGCCGGGCGTGACCCTCGGCATCCACGCGCACAACGACAACGCTTGCGCGGTGGCCAACTCCCTTGTGGCTGTCGACGCGGGCTGCACGCACGTGCAGGGCACCGCCAACGGCTACGGTGAGCGGGCGGGCAACGCGGACCTTTTCTCGATCGTGCCGGCGCTCGTCATCAAGATGGGGCGCGAGTGCATCTCGGCCGAGCAACTCAAGCTTCTGACCGAGGTGTCGCACTTCGTGGCCGAGACCGCCAATATCGCGCCCGATACACACCAGCCGTATGTGGGCGCCAGTGCGTTCGCGCACAAGGGCGGCGTCCACGCGAGCGCTGCCGCGCGCCTGCCCGAGGCCTACGAGCACGTCGATCCGGCTGCCGTCGGTAACTTCGCGCGCGTGGTGGTGAGCGAGCTCGCCGGCAGGGCGTCGCTCACGATGAAGGCGGCCGAGCTCGGCATCGACCTTTCCGCCGATCAGGCGACCGTCGCTCGCGTGCTCGACGGCATCAAGGAGCTGGAGCACCGCGGATACAGCTTCGAGACCGCCGACGCCTCGCTCGAGGTCATGCTCAAGAAGGAGATCGGCACGTACGAGCGATTCTTCACACTCGAGAGCTTCCGCTGTCTCATGGAGAAGCGCGAAGACGGCCGGGTGATGACCGAGGCAACCATCAAGGTTCATGTGGGCGGTCACCGCTATATCGCCACGGCCGAGGGTAACGGTCCCGTGAACGCGCTCGACGGTGCGCTCAGGCTTGCCATCGGCCGGTTCTACCCGGCGCTCACCGACATCGAGCTCACCGACTTCAAGGTTCGCGTGCTCGACGAGAAGAAGGGCACCGGCGCGGTCACGCGCGTGCTCATCGAGTCGGGTGACGGCGAAAAGAGCTGGGGAACGGTGGGCGTCTCGGAGAACATCATCGAGGCGTCCTGGGAGGCGCTCGTCGACGCGGTGGAGTACGGCCTGGCGCACCCGAGAACGGCTGCCGAATAGCCGGCTCGCGCCGGTTGGCTCGCGCCGTATACTTCACGCATCGGTTGGAGTAATATCCTGCATTCGGTAGGCCTCGCGCGCCTACCGGTCCTTCCGATTCGTCCTGGGGTCACACATGCTCCGCAGCAACCGCAACCTCGCGCTGGTCGTCCTCGCGCGATTCGTATCACGCCTCGGCGGCAGCGCCGTGTGGTTCATCGGCGTGTGGGGCACCGCCGCGTACACGCTCGGTGCGTCGCCGACGCAGCTGGCCCTCATGTCGGCCGCAAACGGCGTTGCCGCTATCATCGGTTCGCTCGTCGCCGGCGTACTCATCGACCGCTTCGGCCCCCGCAAGGTCATGATCGGTGCCGAGATCCTCTGCGTGCCACCGCTGGTGGCGATGCTGTTCGTCACGTCGTTCCCCACGTTCGTGGCGTGTGCCGCCGTCTTCACGCTCTTCGGCGTGCCGACGTGGACCGCCGGTGCGTCGTTCGCGCCCTACATCGTCGAGGGTCGCAAACCCCTCGAGCGCGCCAACGCCTACATCGAAGGTGGCGGGTCGCTCGGCTTCGTGCTCGGCCCGGCTGCCGGCGCCCTGGTTTCAGCTGCATTCGGCATCCCCTCGGTCTTCGTGATCATGATCGTCGCGGCCGTACTCGCTGCCACCGCTGCGTGGTTCACGCGGATCGATGAGAATCCGCGCCCGCATATCTCGGGCAACGCATGGACCGACTTCACCCAGGGCCTGCGGCTCGCGTACACGACACGGTCGATCCGCTACTTCATCTTCCTCGGCTCGGCGGTGTGGTTCGGGTTTGGGGCGTTCTCCGCTCTCGAGCCGCTGTTCTACCGCGATGTCGTGGGCGTGGGTGTGGAATGGATCGGCTGGATGAACACCGCGTTCGGCGTCGGGCTGATCTCCGGCGCGGCGATGCTGCCGCGGCTGCCGCAGAAGCTCGTCTCGGCACGTGGCCTGACGGCTCTTACGGTGCTCACGGGGCTCGGGACCATGCTCTACGTCGGCTCGACCGACCTTCGCCTGATCGCCGTCGGCGCGCTGATCTGGGGTTCGTTCATCGGTGCGTTCGAGCCGTTGCTTCGCACACTGTTGCACCTCGACTCACCGCACGAGTACGTCGGGCGCATCGTCGGCACGGCCCAGTGGCATCGCAGTGCCGGTGAACTCATCCCGCTGGCGTTCGTGCCCGGCCTTGCCGTCCTGATCGGCATACAGGAGACGCTCATCGCCGGCGGCGTTCTCGTCGCCATCGCGGCCGTTCTCGGTGTGCGCACGGCCTCGCGTATCGACCGCGACAGGCCGCCGCTCGAGGCCGAGCCCCTCGTTGCGGTGACTGAGGCCGTCTGAGCCGTGATGGTGTGGGTGCAGGACTCCGACCCCTTCATGTGGAACCTAACCAACGAACGGCTGTGACCCGGAAGGGGGCAAGCCCGCGTGCGCGTCGTGCGCGTCTTTCAGGACGAGGACGTGAGGTACGGCCTGGCCGACGAGAGTTCGGTCACGCTCATCTCCGACGAGCCTTTCGCGGCATGGGAGCCCGAGGGCGTGGTGTCGCTACCCCACGCTCAACTGCTCGCCCCGGTGGTGCCGACCAAGGTGGTCTGCGCCGGGATCAACTACCGCGAGCACGCCCGCGAGATGGGGCATGCGATCCCCGACGAGCCGGTGATCTTCTTGAAGCCGCCGACCTCGGTCATCGGCCACGGCGCCGAGATCCGCATACCGCCCGGACTCGAGAGTGTCGATTACGAGGCCGAGCTTGCGGTCGTCTTGGGCAGGCGAACGCACTGCGCCAGTCCCGCCGAGGTGAGTGCGCACGTACTCGGCTACCTGTGCGCCAACGACGTCACGAGCCGCGTGCTCCAGCGCAAGGACGGTCAGTGGACGAGAGCGAAGGGCTTCGATACCTTCTGTCCGCTCGGGCCGTGGGTCGAGACGGACATCGATCCGCTCGACGTGCGCATCCAGAGTCTCGTCAACGGGGAGGTTCGGCAGGACGCGCGGACCTCGGACATGATCTTCAACCCCTTCGAGCTCGTGAGCTTCGTGAGCCACGTGATGACGCTGCTTCCCGGGGACGTCGTGCTGACGGGCACGCCTGCGGGCATCGGCGCGGTCGTCGCTGGTGACGTGGTCGAAGTCCGCATCGAGGGCATCGGCAGCCTGATCAATCGCGTGGTGTAGCCGGCGCGTCCGGGCGCCTGCGCGAGTCGACCGCCTGTCGGAAACGTCGCGCCGCCCGCCACGGGGCACCCCATCATCTCGCGTGCCGGTGCTAGTATGGGTACACCATCTTGCGATTCCGGCCCGCCGAAGGGGGATGCTAAAGCGATGTCGCCAGACCGTCTCCGCACCCCCGAGCTCGACGCCCTGCTCGCCGCGCTCGGCTCTCTCGGTACCGACGAGGAGCGCTATGCGTTCCTGCAAGATGTGGCCACCATCCGCGAGATCAAGGACATGGCGCAGCGCCTCGCGGTCGCGCGCATGCTTGCAGCCGGTGTGCACTACACCGATATCCAGGCAGCCACGGGCGCGTCGTCGACGACGATCAGCCGCGTGAGCCGGAGCCTCAACTACGGCGCGGGGGGTTACCGCGCGGTCGTAGACGCGCTCGGCCCGCTCGGTGACGCGCAAGGTGGCGACCTGTAGCAGATGTCCGGGTTCGTACACCTGCACACACACTCGGAGTACTCGCTCCTCGACGGGGCTGCCCGGATCGACGGACTCGTCGAACGTGCTGCCGAGCTCGAGATGCCCGCGCTCGCGCTCACCGATCACGGCTACATGTACGGTGCGATCGACTTCCATCGCGCGGCGCGAAAGAAGGGCATCAAGCCGATCATCGGCTGCGAGGTCTACTTCACGCCCGAGCGGCAGCTCACCGGCGGCAAGCCGGCGCTCTACCACCTGCTGCTGCTCGCCAAGGACGCCGCGGGCTACCGTAACCTCATGACCCTCGTCTCCGACGCCGCGACCGCCGGGTTCTACTACAAGCCACAGGTCGATGTGGCGCTTCTCGAGCGGTACGCCGAGGGGCTCATCGCCACGTCGGCGTGCATGAGCGGCATCCTCAGCAAGTCGATCGAGCTCGGGGACCCGGCGGCCGCACGTGTGTGGGCCGAGCGGTTCGCGGGCATCTTCGCGCCGGGCGACTTCTACGTCGAGCTTCAGGACCAGGGGATCGCCGGCGCCGGTGGCGTGACGCAGCGCGAGATCAATCGCGAGCTCGTATCGATCGCGTCCGAACTCGGCCTTGGCACGGTGGCCACCAACGACATCCACTACCTCGCGCGCGCCGATGCGGTCACGCAAGACCTCCTGTTGTGCATCGGCACCGGCTCCAAGGTCGACGATCCCGATCGCATGCGCTTCTCCTGCGACGAGTTCTTCATGAAGTCGTACGAGGAGATGGCAGCGGCACTGCCCGAGTACCCCGAGGCGCTCGCCACCACGCTCGAGGTCGCCGAGAAGTGCGATCTCGTCTTCGATCACGACCGGATCATCTTGCCGAAGTTCCCGCTTCCCGAGGGCCACACGGCCGAGTCGCTGCTCGCCGAGCGGGTCGGCGAGGGGATGAAGCGCCGGTACGGCGACCCGGTCCCGGACGATGCGGCCGAGCGGATGCGCACCGAGCTCGACGTCATCAGCAAGCAGGGCTTCGCGGCCTACTTCCTCATAGTCTCCGACTTCACCCGGTGGGCGAAGGAGCAGGGCATCGGCGTGGGGCCCGGTCGCGGCTCGGCAGCCGGCTCGATCGTCTCGTACTCGCTCGGCATCACCAACCTCGATCCGCTGGCCAACGGCCTGCTCTTCGAGCGGTTCCTCTCCACCGAGCGCACCGAGATGCCCGATATCGACATGGACTTCGACGACGAGCGCCGCGGTGAGGTCATCGACTACGTTCGCCGGATGTACGGTGCCGAGAAGGTCGCGCAGATCATCACCTTCGGCACCCTCAAGGCGCGGCAGGCCATCAAAGACGCGGGGCGCGTGCTCGGGTACCCGTACGGCGTGCCGGACCGCATCAGCAAGATGATCCCGTCGATGCCGCTCGACATCACCGTCGCGGAAGCCCTGCGGGGCAACAGCGACCCCAAGCGCAAGGTCGCGCCGAGCCCCGACCTCGTGGCCGACTACGAGGCCAATCCCGACACCCGGCGCATCATCGACGCCGCCATGGGGCTCAACGGCATCAAGCGCAACGAGGGCGTGCACGCAGCGGGAGTGGTGATCTGCCCGACGCCGCTTTCCGAGCACCTGCCGGTGAAGCGCGACACCAAGGGCGGCGCGATCATCACGCAGTACGACGGCCCGACCGTGGCCGACCTCGGGCTGCTCAAGATGGACTTCCTCGGCCTGCGCACGCTTACGGTCATCGCCAAGGCCGTTGCCGCGGTCGGCGCGCATCACGGCGTGACCATCGACGTGGATGTCCTGCCGATGGATGACGCGGCCACATGGTCGCTGCTGCAGCGCGCCGATACCGACGGCGTGTTCCAGGTGGAGTCGGCCGGCATGAAACGCGTGCTCCGGGATCTCAAGCCGACGTGCTACGCGGACCTCGTGGCGGTGGTGGCGCTGTTCCGGCCCGGTCCGATGGACTCGATCGACGATTTCGTCGCCCGTAAGCACGGGCGCGCGCCCATCACCTACTACGACGACCGGCTGCGCTACATCCTCGAGGAGACGTACGGCGCCATCGTCTACCAGGAACAGGTCATGCGGATCTCCATGGAGATGGCGGGCTTCCCGGCTGCCAAGGCCGAGAAGTTGCGCAAGGCCATGGGCAAGAAGATCCAGGAGGTCATGGACGCGCTCTATCCCGAGTTCATCGAGGGTTCGGTCGCACGCGGCTACGACAAGCGGGTCACCGAGCAGGTCTGGCGCGACATCGCCAAGTTCGCCGAGTACGCCTTCAACAAGAGCCACGCGGCGGCGTACGGCATGCTCGCTTACCAGACGGCGTACCTCAAGGCCCACTATCCGCTCGAGTTCATGGCGGCCACACTCACCAGCTACACGGGCAAGACGGACACGATCGTGAAGTACGTGGCGGCGTGTAACGCGGCGGGCATGAAGGTGCTGCCGCCGGATGTGAACTCGTCGGGACGCGACTTCACCGCCACGGGTGACGCGATCACCTTCGGTCTGGCCGGCATCAGAGGCGTCGGTGAGGGCGTGGTGGATACGATCGTCGCCGTGCGCGCAGCGGGCGGACCGTTCACGTCGCTCCAGGACTTCTGCGCGCGCGTGGACATGCGGCAGGCCAACAAGAAGACGCTCGAGGCGCTCATCAAGGCCGGCGCCTTCGACTCCACGGGCTACACGCGCAAGCACCTCTTCTCGATGATGGACGGGTGCGTGGACGCGGCGATCAAGCGTCAACGCGATGCCGAGGCCGGTCAGACGTGCCTGTTCGATGTCTTCGACGCAGCCGAGCACGGTCTGGACGACGAGGCGCCGCCGCCCGACGGCGACGAGTGGGAGAAGGGCGTGAAGCTCGCGTTCGAGAAGGAGATGCTCGGCATCTACGTCTCGGACCACCCGCTGCGCGACATCGCGGGTCTGATCACCGCAGCGCGAACACTCTCGCTCGGTGGAGCCGACGAGTTCCGCGAGGGTCAGTCGGGATGGTTCGCAGGCATCGTGTCGTCGTTCGAGCGGCGTGCGACGAAGGCCGGCAAGCTCATGGCCAGCTTCGTGCTCGAAGACCTCGAGGGCACCATCGAAGCGACCATGTTCCCGCAGATCTACGACAAGTATCGCGAGATCATCGGTGTCGACGTGATCGTGCGCGTGCGCGCCAAAGTCGAGCGCGCCGATCGGTCGAGCA
The DNA here is from genome assembly GCA_030651765.1 of Coriobacteriia bacterium. Taxonomy (GTDB): domain Bacteria; phylum Actinomycetota; class Coriobacteriia; order Anaerosomatales; family Anaerosomataceae; genus UBA2272. The sequence goes on from JAUSBY010000006.1 coordinate 12,641, forward strand.
AGCTCATCGTCCACGAGGTGCAGCCCCTTACCGGCGAGGGCAGGTTCGAGCGGCCGCCCACCACGCTCATGGTCCGGGCCCCGCTCGAGCTGCTCGGCAATGGGGGCGGGACGCGGTTCAAGGAGATCCTGTCTCGGTATCCCGGGCGCGATTCGGTCGTCGTCGAGCTCGTCAACGGGGGAACGGCGCCCAAGCGCGTGAAGATGGGGGAGGAACACACGGTGGACTGCGCGTCGGCCGGGCTTCACGCAGAGCTCAAGGAGCTCCTCGGCGAGACCGCGGTCTGGGAGGCCTGACGGCGCGCTTGACGCACGGAGGATCCCGTGTGATACTGCGGTACTGTATCACTCTACTGTGCTAAAGTGACCGGAGGTGGACCCACCGTGCAGCCCGTGACGCCGCGAGGATTTCGCGACGTGCTGTTCGACGAAGCACGCGAGCGGGAGATCGTGGCAGCCGCCATCACCGATGCGTTCGGCGCGTGGGGTTACGAGCCGGTAGAGACTCCCGTCGTCGAGGAGTACGAGACGCTGCGCGCCGCCACCGGCGGGGATCTGGACCGCACGGCATTCCGCCTGTTCGACCTCGACGGGTCGCTGCTCGCACTCAGACCGGAGATGACCGTGCCGATCGCCCGGGTCGTGGCCTCACGGCTGACGGACACGCCGGGACCGCATCGCATCCGCTACGTCGCTGACGTCTTCCGCGAGCACGCTTCGCTCCGCGGCCAGGCGCGTCAGTTCACGCAGGTGGGCGTCGAACTCGTCGGCACGCGCGGGCCTGCCGCCGACGTCGAGGTCGTCTTGCTGCTGATCGCGGCGCTGGAGGTCGCAGGGCTGTCGTCGTACCTCGTCGGCATCGGCACCGCTGAGGTGCTCCGCGCACTGGTCGAGCGTGCGGGCGGACCTGCCGAGTGGCGCGACGCCGCGATCGCCGCCGCGCAAAGCCGCAACCTGGTCGAACTCGATCGTCTCGCCGGTCGTGAGGACCTCACCCCCGCACTGTCGACCGCCCTTCGCGAGGTGCCGCGCATCCGCGGTGGTCGTGAGGCGCTCGATCGGTGCGACGCGCTCGCTTCGGCGTGCGACTGTGAGGGCGTCGTGTGCGAGCTGCGACAGGTGTGGACGACGCTCGAGGAACTCGGTGCGACCGCCAACGTGCAGCTCGACTTCGGCATCATGCGGTCGTTCGGCTACTACACCGGCATGCAGCTCGAGGCGTATGCGCCCGGACTCGGTCTGCCGCTTGCGGGAGGCGGCCGTTACGACGGTCCGCTGGCCGCATTTGACCGGCCCGCACCGGCAGCGGGATTCGCGCTCGGCCTGGAGCGGCTGATGATCGCGCTTGCCGAGCAGGAGCGCACGCCGCGTCTCGAGCCGCTCGACGCGGTCATCGGCGGCACCGAGTCGGCGGGCGTCTTCCGGGCCGCTGCCCGGTTGCGTGACGCGGGTTGGCGCGTGCGTGTCGCCCCCGGCCGTACAGGGATGGCGCTCGTGCGCGACGCCGATGGCGCCCGCGCGATCGAGGCGCTCGTCGCCGACGGTGCGTCGGTCAGCCGTCTCGACCGGACCGGCGGCGTTGCGACGCCACTCGGCGATCCGGTGCCCGAGCCGCCGCGGCTCACCTGGGCCGCACGTGGGGGTGATGAGCGATGATCGCGCGCCGCGGAACGGGAGACCGCCTGTTGCGCATGGCGCTGCCCAAGGGCGCTCTGTACGCCGAGTCGGTCGCGCTGCTGGCGCGCGCCGGCCTCGACGTCGGGGCACTCGCCGACCCGGGACGGCAGCTCACGGTGCGTGCCGGCGACATCGAGTACATCATCGGCAAGCCGACCGACATCCCGGTCTACGTCGCGTACGGCGGGGTGGACGTGGCCATCGCGGGCAAGGACGTGCTCATCGAGTCGGACCTCGATGTCGTGGAGATGGCCGATCTGCACTTCGGCGGGTGCCGCTTCGTGGTGGCCGAGCGGGCAGACGCGCCCCGGAGCGTGGCAGAGATCTACCGGCACCTCGGGGTGATCCGCGTGGCGACCAAGTACCCGCGCATCACCGAGGCCCACTACGCCTCGCGGGGCCTGCAGGTGGAACTCGTGAAGCTTTCGGGCAATATCGAACTGGCGCCGCTCATCGGCCTGGCCGACCAGGTGGTGGACATCACCGCCACCGGGCGCACACTGGCCGAGAATCGGCTGAGGATCGTGGACGAGGTGCTCGCATCGACCGCGCGGTTCGTCGCCAACCCCGTGAGCCTCAAGACGGACAGTGACCGGGTGACCGGGCTTGCGGCCGCGCTGGCCGCAGCTGCAGCACCCGCAGAGGAAGGATGATCGACATGATGCGCCGGATCGACCTCGCGCCCGGACAGAGCCTCACCCCCGCCGATGTCCCGCGCACCAGCGGGATCGACGCCGAGGTGCTCGGCGTCGCGCAGCGGATCATCGACGACGTGCGCGCTCGCGGCGACGAGGCACTCATCGAGCTCACCGCGCAGTTCGACCACGCCAAACTCGAGGACCTGCGTGTGACCGAGGCCGAGATCGAGGCTGCGCTGGCCGAGGTGGGCGATGAGTTCCTGGCCGCCATTTCCACCGCGGTTATGGCGATCGAGGAGTTCCATGTGCGCCAGGTACGGCAGTCGTGGTTCACGACCCTCGAGGGAGGTGTCTTTCTCGGGCAGAAGGTCACCCCGATCGCGCGGGTGGGCATCTACGTGCCCGGCGGACGCGCGTGCTACCCCTCGTCGGTGCTCATGAACGCGATCCCCGCGATCGTGGCCGGCGTGGCCGAGATCGCCATGGTCGTTCCGCCGGACGCCGACGGGCGCGTGAATTCCTACACGCTCGCTGCGGCCGCCGAGCTGGGACTGGACGAGATCTACAAGATCGGCGGCGCGCAGGCCATCGCGGCGCTTGCGTACGGCACGGCCACCGTGCCGCGCGTCGACAAGATCACCGGCCCGGGCAACGCATACGTGACCGCCGCCAAGAAACTCGTGATGGGCGACGTGGGCATCGACATGCTCGCCGGTCCCTCGGAAGTGTTGATCCTCGCCGATGAGACCGCCGAGCCCGCCTTCGTCGCGATCGATCTCATGGCGCAGGCCGAGCACGACCCGAGGGCGGCGACGTACCTCGTGACCACCGACAGCACGCTTCCAGGCGATGTCGAACTGGCGCTTCGCGAGCTGCTCTCCACCTCGCCGCGCGCCGAGGTCATCGAACGTTCGCTCACCGACAACGGCGTCGTGATCGTCTGTTCCGATGTGAATGTCGCGCTCGATGCGGCCAATCTCATCGCTCCCGAACACCTCGAGGTCATGATGGCCGAGCCGCTCGAACTGCTCGGCTCCATCGACAACGCCGGGGCTATCTTCCTCGGCCCGTGGACGCCGGAGAGCGTGGGCGACTATGTGGCGGGGCCCAACCACGTCCTTCCCACCGGCGGGACGGCGCGCTTCTCGAGTCCGCTCTCGGTGGACGACTTCCAGAAGCGCTCCTCCGTGCTGAGCTACTCGCTCGAGGGGCTCGAGGCGGACGGACCCGCGGTGATAACGATCGCACAGGCTGAAGGGCTCGAGGCGCACGCCAGAGCCGTGGAGCTCAGGCTGGCGATGGCCGACGGGCTGGAGGATGAGGCATAGGTGGACCGTCTAAGAGCCCCCCGACCCGAACTCGAGGACCTGACGCCGTACGACGCCAGGGACGTGCATGCCGACATCGTGCTCGCGGCCAACGAGAGCCCGCACAACCTCCCGGGCGAGATCCTCGACAGGCTGGGCGACCACGTGCGCGAGCAGATCCCGTTCAATCGGTATCCCGATCCGCTGGCGACGAGGCTCCGCACGATGATCGCCGAGGCCAACGGGCTCGAGGCTGACAACGTTCTTGTCGGTAACGGCGGAGACGAGATCATCCTCGACATCGTGCTTGCCTGGGGCGGTCCGGGCCGGACGCTCGTGGACCTGCCACCCACCTTCGCGATGTACGGTGTCGACGCGCGCATGACGGGAACGGGTGTGATCGAGATCCCGCGGCTGGCGGACTTCTCGGTGGACGGCCCGGCACTGTTCGCGACCATAGCCGAGCACGACCCCGATATCATCGTCGTGGCCAACCCCAACAACCCGACGGGCTCGATGGCGCCCGAGACGCTGCTCATCGACCTGCTGAACGCCACCGACGCGCTCGTGCTCGTCGACGAGGCGTACTTCGAGTTCAGCCGTCAGACGATGCGACCGCACATGGAGCGGCACCCGAACCTCGCGATCCTCCGCACGTTTTCCAAGGCGTTCTCGCTCGCGGGACTGCGCGCGGGCTACCTGCTCGCGCACGAGGATCTCATCCGGGAGCTCACCAAGGTGCGGCAGCCGTACTCGGTCAACCGCTTCACGCAGGTGGCGGCGGCACTCGCGTTCCGCGAGCGTGTGGTGTTCGAGGCGGGCGTCCGCGAGACGATGCGTAACCGGGACGCCCTGTTGCACGGGCTCGACGCGATCGAGGGCGTCGAGGTGTTCCCCTCGGAGGCCAACTTCGTGCTCTTCCGGATGGAACACGCCTCGGCCGTCTGGCGCGACCTGCTCCACGACCACTCGATCCTCGTGCGCGACCTGTCGCGTGCCCCGGGCCTCGAGGACTGCCTGCGGGTGACCGTCGGCACCGCCGAGGAGATCGCCCGGTTCTTGAGCGCGATGGATGAGATCATGGCGTCGAAACGCATGGCAGCGCACTTCGGCCTGGCCGCGACGGCGTCTCGGCACCTCGAGAGGGACGGTGAGTGACATGGGGCGCAGCGCGACGATCGAGCGCCAGACATCGGAGACCGACATCACACTGACGCTCGGCCTGGATGGCGACGGTTCCGCGTCGGTGGAAACTGGCGTCCCGTTCTTCGACCACATGCTCGACGCGTTCGGCCGGCACGGCCTGTTCGCCCTCACCGTGGCCGCGACCGGTGATCTCGATGTTGACGCGCACCACACGGTGGAGGACGTGGGCATCTGTCTCGGCTCGGCCCTGAGCGAAGCGCTCGGCGACAGGCGCGGCATCCGGCGGTTCGGCTCGGCGGTCGTGCCGATGGACGAGGCTCTTGTGCTCGTCGCCGTGGACATCTCGGGCCGCGGGCAGCTGCACTACGCCGTCGATCTGCCCATCGAGATCATCGGGACGTTCGACACGACGCTTGCCCGGGAGTTCATGGTCGCGCTCACCACGAGTGCCGGCATCACCCTGCACGTGCGCAGTCTCGCCGGCGACAACGCGCACCACATCATCGAGGCGGCGTTCAAGGCGCTCGCTCGCGCACTGGCCGAGGCGGTTTCGCTCGACCCGCGCGTGACCGGCGTGCCATCGACGAAAGGCGCGCTGTGATCGCGATCGTCGACTACGGGATGGGCAACCTGCGGAGCGTCGAGAAGGGCTTCGAGCACGCCGGTGTGGCCGACATCGCGATCACCGGCGACTCGGATGTGGTCGCCACGGCCGACGGCATCGTGCTTCCCGGCGTGGGCGCGTTTCGCGATGCGGCCGCGCACCTGCGCAACGGCGGGCTGCGTGAGGTGATCCTCGCGCGCATCGAGGCGGGTGTCCCGTTCCTCGGCATCTGCCTGGGCATGCAGCTTCTCGCCGACGTGGGGCTCGAGGACGGCGAGTGGGAGGGACTCGGGGTCTTGGGCGGCACGTGCGAACGCCTGCCCGGCGGCGTGAAGGTGCCGCACATCGGGTGGAACACGGTCGAATACCCGCGCGAGAGTCCGCTGTTCGCCGGTATCCCGGCCGGAACCGCCTTCTACTTCGTCCACTCGTACCATCTCAAGCCGGCCGACCCGTCCTGTATCATCGGCGTGACGAGCCACGGTATCGACTTCGCGGCGGCGGTGGGCACGGGCAACGTCTACGCGGTGCAGTTCCACCCCGAGAAGTCCTCCACCGCAGGTCTCGCGCTGCTCGGCAACTTCGGTTCCATCGTGAGAGAGAGTGCCAGCCGATGATCATCTTCCCGGCTATCGACATCCTGGACGGGCGTGCCGTCCGTCTCATGCAGGGCCGTCTTGACGCGGTGACGGTCTACAACGAGCGTCCCGTCGATCAGGCACGTCAGTTCATAGACGCCGGTGCCGAGTGGATCCACGTGGTCGATCTCGACGGTGCCGTGCTCGGAACGCCAGCCAACATCGATCTGGTGCATCGCATCGCGGCGCTCGGCGTGCCGGTGCAGACCGGCGGCGGGATCCGTTCGATGGACACGATCGAGCGCATGTTCGACGCGGGGGTCAAGCGCGTGGTGCTCGGCACCGCGCTCGTCCGCGAACCGGGGCTCGTGGCCGAGGCGTGCGATCGGTACGACGGCATCGTCGCCGGCATCGATGCACGCGACGGCAAGGTCGCCATCGAGGGATGGCGCGAGGGCACCGACCACGGTGTGCTGGAGCTCATCCGCGAACTCGAGCTTCTCGGCGTCAAGCGGCTTGCCTACACGGACATCTCCAAAGACGGGATGCAGACCGGCGTGAACTACGGCGCCTACCGGGCGCTCGTCTCCCAGATCGACATCCCGGTCGTGGCCTCGGGCGGCGTCTCCACGCTCGACGACATCCGTGACCTGGTCACACTCGGCGCGCAGCTCGAGGGCGTCATCGTCGGCCGCGCCCTTTACGAGAACTCCTTCACGCTCGCAGACGCGATCGGCGTCGGCCGCGACGGGGAGGACTGAGGCCGGCATGCTCACCAAGCGCGTCATCCCCTGTCTCGATGTGCACGAGGGCCGGGTCGTCAAGGGCGTCAACTTCGTGAACCTGCGCGACGCGGGCGATCCCGTGGAGCTTGCCGCCATCTACGACCGCGAGGGAGCCGACGAGGTCGTGTTCCTCGACATCACCGCCACGCACGAGGAGCGACCGTCGATGCTCGACGTCGCCACGCGCACGGCCGAGGAGGTCTTCATCCCGTACACGGTGGGCGGCGGCATGCGTACCTCGGCCGACATCAGGGCGATGCTCGCCGCAGGGGCCGACAAGATCTCGATGAACTCGGCGGCGGTCACCGACCCGGCGCTGATCACGACCACCTCGCAGCAGTTCGGCTCGCAGTGCATCGTCGTGGCGATCGACGCGCGGCGCGTGCGCGGCTCGAGCCCGGCGCGGTGGGAGGTCTTCGTGGCGGGCGGACGCACCAATACGGGGCTCGACGCGGTGGCGTGGGCCGCCGAGGCCGAGCGTCGGGGATCGGGAGAGATCCTGCTCACGAGCATGGACTGCGACGGCACCAAGGACGGCTACGACATCGACCTGACCCGGGCGGTCACGCACGCGATCAACATTCCGGTCATCGCGAGCGGCGGGGCCGGCGAGCTCGACCATTTCGCCGAGGTCGTGGTCGAGGCCGACGCCGATGCGGTGCTCGCCGCGAGCGTCTTCCACTTCGGCGAGTTCTCGATCAAGCAGGTCAAAGAAGCGATGGCCGCCCACGGCGTGCCGATGCGGCTCTAGAGGGGCGACGGTGCGGGCGATGCGCAAAGCGAGGGATCGGATGCCGGCGGCCGAGTGCGAGGCGCTGCTCGAGCGCGCTCGGGTCCTCAGGCTGGGGATCGCCGACGCCGACGGTCCGTACGTGGTGCCGGTGAACTTCGGGTACGAGGACGGGCGACTGTACGTGCACGGTCCGCTCGAGGGGCGCCGGATCGACGCGGTGCGCGCCGACCCGCGCGTGTGCTTCGAGGCTGACGAGGGGGAGGTCGTGCGTGCGGAGCGCCCGTGCGGATTCACCGCCCGGTTCGCGAGCGTCATCGGGTACGGGACGGCGCGCCTGCTCGAGTCGGCCGACGACAGGCGGCGCGGCCTTGACGCGATCATGCGTCACTACGACGGTCCCACAGGGGATATGCCCGAGGAGACAGTCGCCCGCACGAGCGTCATGGAGATCGTGATCGAGTCGATGGACGGGAAATGGCATCTCGTCGCGCCGGGATCAGGGGGCGCGTGAACATGAGCGCACGTCCGGGGAGGATGGTCTCTTCCATCGCAGCGGGGGCTGCGTTTCCGACGCTAGCGCTGGCACTCGCCGCGTCGGCGCCGCTAGTGAATAACCGCTTCATCACGCCGATCGACGGTCGGATCCTGGTGATCACGTGGTGGTTCGTGGTGCCGCTCGGTGTTGCGCTCGCGGTGCTCCGCAGCAGGCGCCTGTGGCCGGGGGTGGTCGTCGGCGCGTGGTCGGCGGTCGCGTTCCAGCTGTCGCTGATGCTCGTGACGCCTGCAGCCGATCGCCCCGATGTGATGTTGTCGCCCACGTCGCTGCTCGGCGCGGTCGCCGTGCTCGCCGCACCGTGGGCGATCGGCATGATACTCGGCTGGAACTCGGTCACCCGGCGGCCGATGCGGCGCGATGGCGTGCCGCGCGATGGCGAGTCATCCGGATGAGCGCCCGCTACAATACTCGTTGACCCGCCGTGAGCCGGAGGTGTACGTGGACCGCGAACGTGACTCGCTCGACATCGAGGACCTGAAGTACGACGACAGCGGGCTCATCCCCGCCATCGTCCAGCAACACGACACGGGCGAGATACTCATGCTCGCGTACATGAACGCCGCCTCGCTCGCCAAGACGGTGGAGACCGGCTACACGTGGTTCTGGAGCCGCTCGCGGCAGAAGTACTGGCAGAAGGGCGAGAGCTCGGGACACGTGCAGGCGGTGCGCGAGATCCGCTACGACTGCGATGCCGATACGCTGCTCGTCACCGTCGACCAGGTCGGGCCGGGTGCGTGTCACACCGGTGAGCGCAGCTGCTTCTACCGAACGCTCTGGACCGCGCCATCTGACGTGGCCGGGTCTGGCGCCGCGCCGGATCTCGGCGACGTACTCACGGCGCTTTTCGGCGTGCTCGAGCAGCGCAAGCGCGACATGCCCGAGGGCAGCTACACGGCGAAGCTACTTGCCGGCCCCGAGGACTCGCTGCTCAAGAAGATCGCCGAGGAGTCCGGCGAGGTGATCATGGCGGCCAAGGACGCCGATGTGGATCACCTGCGATACGAGATAGCCGACCTCGTCTACCACCTGCTCGTGGTGATGACGCGTCATGGCATCGCACTCGGCGATCTGGCCGCCGAGCTCGACGGCCGCAGCAAGTAGCGGCGACGATGCGACCGCGGCCATCGCCGACGCTTGCCAACGCGGTCGCATCCGGCGTGCGCGTGGCGCACATCGAGCCACTACAGCGCAGGATCGAGCGGAACCGGCTGCGGTTCGTGGCGTTCATGGTGCTGTTCACCACAGCGGTCGCTCTCGGATTCGCCGTGACCGCGACGGTCGCGTACCTGTTCGTCGCGTTGCTCCTGTTCGGCGAGGTGAATCGCTTCGTTCACTTCTCCGACGGCGCCGCCGCCACGCTGCTCGTCATCGTGCCCGTGGTTGCGTTCGCGCTCGGGCTCTTCGGCTCCCTCGGCTGGGCGCTCGTCCAGCTTTCCCGCTCGGAGACGGTTCTCATCCGCCGCCTCGATGCCCGCATGCCGAAAGGCGGCACGCTGCTTGCCACCAAGAGCGTGCTTCGCGACATAGCGATCGCCGCCGGGCTGCCCAAGACTCCGCCGTTTTACGTGATCGACACGTCGAAGGTGAACGCGTTCGTCGTCGGCAGGACGCCGGAGCGCGCGCGCATCGGCGTGACGCGCGGGATGCTGGAGAAGATCCCCGTCGACGAGCAGCGCGCGGTATTCGCCAACCTCATGGCGCGCGTGCTGTCGGGCGACACGCTGTGGGCCACCGCAGTCTCGGCGATCATGGGACCGATCTGGGCGGTGCGCGAGCACGATCTGCGGCAAGACCGCACGAGCGTCGACGAGCTTGTGAGGTCCGATGCGAATGCGGCCGCGGGAAGCCGCGGCGATTGGCGGCTTGCGGTGCTCGTGTTCTACGGCGCGCTCGTTGTCGTCACCGAGCTCTTCGCGTGGTATCACTGCGAAGCTGCATGGAAGGCCGCCGAGAAGGCCGACGCCGAGGGCATGATGCTGCTCAAGGATCCGCGTTCGATGCTGCGCGCCATAGAGCGCGTGCTCGAGCGCGACAACTACGTGCCCACCGCCGGCGACGCCTATTCGCAGCTCTTCTTCTGTTGGGCGGGTTTCGGCTTCGCTCCCGAGGATGACCCGGAGATGCGGCGGGTCGCCCGGCTGCGCGAAACACTCGGCGCTGAAGGGGCGGCCTACGTACCCCGTCCGAACGTACCGGGTTGGCCGATCGCCCCGCCACCGCCGCGACTGGACTATGCCGATGATGTGGAGGAGCGCGGTGGTTCGTGAGTCGCTGACAGCAGCGCGCGGAGTCTCCGGCCGCCTCCGCGGTGCTGCCGTGGTCGTCCTCCTCGCCGTGCTCCTGGCGCCCGCTTCCGCGAGTGCGGTCACCTCGTCGCTGGAGCGTGCGGTGGACTCGGTGGTCGCCATCACGTCGGGCGCGGAGCGCATCGGCACGGGCGTGGTCGTAGCCGAAGACCGTGTCCTGACAGCGGCGCACGTGATCGATGTCGCATCGGGAACGCCCGCGTACCTGCTCGCCGGCGACGCCATGCTCGGCTACCGGGTCATCGCGATCGACCGGCAGCGTGACCTCGCGCTGCTCGAGGTCGACCTGCCTGACGGGCAGCCGGCGATAGTCTGGGCGGATAGCGCCGAGCTCACGCGTGGCCAGGAGGTCCTGGCGCTCGGCTTTCCCATCGGACTGACGTCGGTCAGCCTCACCAGAGGTGTGGTCTCCTCGCCGCTCCAGACCTACCAGGGCGTCACGTTCGTGCAGACCGACGCTGCCATCAACCCGGGAAACTCGGGAGGTCCGCTCGTGGACCTGCAGGGACGGCTCGTCGGCATGAGCGTGGCCAAGATCGCGCAGGTCGACGTGGACGCGGTCGGGTTCGCGGTCCCCGTGGCCGACATGCTCGGCTTCCTCGCCCGCGAGGCTCCGGATATCCACGTGCTCATGGACACGTCGGCCGGTGATCAGCCTGCCGAGGCCGAACCGGTGCGCCCGGGCGCGGGCGCCGCAGTAACATCGTGGCCGTTGGCCGTGCTTGCTGCAGTGGCCATGGCGGCACTGGGGGTCTTCGCGGTGAGGCGCCGGCGGGGTACGCGGTCGGGCGGTGGCGCACCCGGACCGTCAACTCCCGGACGTACGATCCGCCGCGCCGTCTTCCGCGTGAGTTCCCCGGGACGCGATGAGGAGTTCGACCTCCGGCTTCCCTCGGTCGCGGGCAGCGCTCCTAACGCCGACATACCGCTGCCGGCTCCCGGCAACGCGGCGTACAGGATAAGGTTCTCCGCAGCCCCGGGTGGCGTGACCGCGCTCGACCTTGCCGACGAACGGGGTATGTATTGCGGCGACGCCTGCGTGAAGACCGCATCGCTGGCGGTCGGGCAGAGCGTCCGAGCCGGCGAGACCACGATCACGTTCGTGCGGGGATACGACGCCTGATGGGCGCTTCGCCGAAGGGCAGAATCGACGGACCGGAGCGGGACGAAGGGATGGCCGGGGTGCGCATACGGCTGGTCGTGCTCGGAGCGGTCGTCTCGCTTGCTATTGTCGGATGCACGCCGGTGACCCAGGACGTGCCGCCGGCCGTCACGCGGCCCGAGATCCCATCGCTCCTGCCTACCGTCACCGTCACGCTGCCCGAGCCGACGGGGCCGAACCCGTACACGGACGGGATCAAGGTCGCGAGTTTCCTCGGCAACGAGACGCGCCGCTTCCACGGTCTCGGTCCTGTGCCCGAGACGCTCGAGGTCATCTGGCGGGCGCACATCGGCAGCGGCACCACCGGCGGCACGGCCTCATCGGCCGGTCCGGTGACGTGGTCCGGGACCGGGTGGACGGGGCAGCCGGCACTCGTTCGAGACGGTGGCAAACTCTACCTGCTCGTGGGCGGCCTGGACCACAACCTCGTGAAGATCGACGCAGCCACCGGCGAGGAGCTGTGGGCCTACGAGTTCGACGACGTCATCAAGGGGAGTCCGACCGTCTTCAAGATGCCGGGCACCGGGAAGCTCGCCGTGGTGTGCGGCTCGAGGCGCGGGTTCCCGCGGGCGATGGGCGATGCGTCGATAGCGCCGGTGCGGTGTGTGGACTTCGAGACGGGTGAGGAGCTGTGGCGACTCACCGCGCCGCGTACGAAGAGCTACAGCAGGGACGCGGACTCCAGTCCGATCATGGTCGGTGACACGCTCTATGTTGCGATCGAGACGGGGCACGTCTACGCGGTCGACCCCACCGTGACCGAGGAGCGCGGCGGCCACCGCTGGCCGAAGATCAAGGCCGAGCGGCTGCTGTTGGGTGACTCGCGTGCATCCTCGCACGGTGGAAACCTCGTGCTCGAGAGCTCACCGTCGGTCATCGGCGACACGCTGTACCTCGCGTCGGGCGCCGGGCATGTGTACGGCCTGAAGCTCGAGACGCTCGAGGTCGTCTGGGACTACTGGATCGGCTCGGATCTCGACGGCTCGCCGGTCACGACCGAGGACGGCTACATCCTGCAGGCTGTGGAGAAGCAGTACATCTCTGCCAACGGGGGCGTGCTCAAGCTCGATCCGCGCAAGGATCCCGATGAGGCACTCGTCTGGTTCTTCCCGACCGCCAACCGCGGCCTGGCCGACTGGCTCGGCGGGGTGATCGGCTCGGTCACCGTGAATGACGAGTACGGCAGCGCGCTCGTGCGCCCCGCGCTTGCCGCGTTCACCGCGATCGACGGCAACCTGTACGTCGTCTCGCAAGACGAGACGGAGGGCACCGCCACGAGCCCGCAAGGGACGGCCGGCGTGCCCAAGCCGAAGCTCGTATACCAGGCTGCCGTGGGCGGGGGCATCTCGACACCTATCATGGTCGACGACTACATCATCCAGGCCGGTTATGGGGCGGCCGTGAACGTCTACAAGATCGACTACGAGGCGGCCGACGGCGTGGTGCTCAAGGACCGCTCGGGCAAGGAGTGGACCGTGGGCGTGACCCGCGTGGCGCGGTTTGAGGGCGCGGGCAGCTACGAGTCGACGCCGATCGTCTGGCAAGGGCGCATCTACGTCGGATCGCGCGACGGGTTCTTGTACTGTCTCGGCGATCCGGACTTCGAGCAGCCGACGATGCCGGCTGCGCCGTAGGCAGCCGCCCCTTGACGCAGTCTGCCGACGGTCATACCATCAGTACGAACAGCGGTATGACCAAGGAGCCGTTTCATGACTGCGAAGGTGACGATCTCGCTGCCGGATGATCTGCTGAGCCGCCTCGATGCCGAGGCCGGTGAACTCGGCGTGGCGCGGAGCGAACTCGTCCAGGAGTCGCTCGCTGCATATCTCGGCAAGACCGCCGAGGAGCGGCAGACCGAGGCGCGACGGGCGCGGATGATGTGGGCGCTCGAGGGGATGCGGACCTTCGAAGATCGTCACCCGGTCGTCTACGATGACAGACCCACTCTTGAGATTCTGCGGGCGATACGGGAGACCGACGATTCAGCGCCGCTGCGTGGCAGGTCAGACGGCGACAAGTGAGCCAACCCCCGCGATACGTTCTTGACGCCTCGGTGGGTGTCAAGTGGTTCAGACAGGAGGACGGCTCCACCTCCGCCCGTCTCCTCCAGCAGCGATTCATAGTTGGAGAGGCCTGGCTGGCGGCGCCCACGCACTTCGTCCACGAGGTGCTCGCGACGGTCAAACGTGAGAAGCGTCCGGATGCCGTCCTCGATGCGTGGCGGATCATCCAGGCTTCCGGCATCACGATCATCTCGCTGTCTGACGAGGTGATCGTTGAGGCTGTCCGCCAGTGCGAGGCGCTCGGTTGCTCGTTCTACGACTCGCTCGCGCCTGCGTGCGCGTCGCTGCTGGGCGCCACGCTTGCAAGCGCGGATGCGCGCGCACACGGTGCCTACCCGGGCGTGCACATGATCGGTGCCGAGGAGTGATGTCCCGGCCTCCGGACTTGCGTGCGCCCGCGTCCGGCTGCTAGAGTGCTCCGCAACCACATATGTGGCCTGTGACGGGGAGTAGTACTCCGGTCGGCACGGCATAGAGAGTCGGGGACGGTGGAATCCCGACGCGGGCGACCGGTAGGAATGGACCCTCGAGGCTCCGGGACAACAGCGCGATGCGCTTACTAGCCCCGGCGGACGCCCACCGATAGCGGGGACCGGGTATGAACGGCGGAAGGCGCGCCGGAGTACTGCAGGACGAGTGGCCGAACGGTCAAGAGCCGTCGGCAACAAGGGTGGTACCGCGGGAGCGTAGCTCTCGTCCCTTAGAGGACGAGGGCTTTTTGCGTTTTCTGCGGACCGGAAGGTGAGATGCACGTGATAGTGCCGGGCAAAGACGAGTTCGTGCGGCTGGCGGCCGACCACGACGTGGTGCCGGTGGCGCGCGAGGTCTACGCGGACCTCACCACGCCGATCTCGGCGTTCATGGCGCTTGCCGAGGGAGCCGAGCACGCGTTCTTACTCGAGAGCGTCGTCGGCGGGGAGCGGCTCGGCCGCTACAGCTTCCTCGGCGTCGGGGACAGCGAGGTCGTGACCGCGCGCGGCAGCGAGGTCGTTGTGGAGAACGGCGGCGTGCACGGCGTCCGCGCCGACGATCCGCTCACGGTGGTGGCCGAGAGGCTGGCGGCCGGGCGTGTGGCGCGGGTGGCCGGACTGCCGCTGTTCGTCGGCGGAGCGGTCGGCTTCGTCGGCTACGAGGCCACGAGCGGATTCGAGCGCGTGCCCCGGCACGGCAACGACGAACTCGGCGTGCCGGACATGGTGTTCATGACCGCCGACATGGTGGTGGCGTTCGACCACGCACGACGGGTGATGCAGGTGATCGCCCCGGTGCGTCCGGGCGGTGCGCCCGAACTCGCGTACGAGGCGGCGCTCAAGCGTATCGACTCGTGCCTCAGGCGGATCGACGAGGGGCCGCGTGGAGCAGAGCTCGGAGCGGTGGGTGTCACGCGTGAGGTTCCGCTGACCGAGCACACGTCGCGCGACGAGTTCATCGCGAGCGTTTCGGTCGCCAGGGAGCACATCGCTGCCGGCGACATCTTCCAGGTGGTGCTCTCGCAGCGGTTCAGCGCGCCGTACGAAGGCGACGGCCTCGACCTGTACCGCGTGCTGCGCGCCGTGAACCCGAGCCCGTACATGTTCTATGTCCGCACCCGCGACGTCACCCTCGTCGGCTCGAGCCCCGAGCCGCTCGTGCGCGTAGAGGGCGACGAGGTGCTCACGCGTCCGCTCGCCGGCACGCGTCCGCGTGGTGAAGACTCAGCCGAGGACGGCCGGCTGCGAGCCGATCTGCTGGCCGACGAGAAGGAGCGTGCCGAGCACGTCATGCTCGTCGACCTCGGCCGCAACGACCTCGGGCGCGTCAGCGCTCCGGGCAGCGTGACCGTCGACGAGCTCATGGAGGTCGAGTACTACTCGCACGTGATGCATATCGTGAGCAACGTGACCGGCACCCTCGCTCCGGGCAAGGACGCGTTCGACGCGTTGCGTGCGACGTTCCCGGCCGGTACGGTCTCCGGCGCACCCAAGGTCCGCGCGATGGAGATCATCGCCGACCTCGAGCCGGCCGCCCGTGGTCCGTACGCGGGGACGGTGGGCTACTTCGGTCTCGATGGCGCGATGGACATGTGCATCACGATCCGTACGTTCGTGCTCGCACACGGGCACGCATACCTGCAAAGCGGCGCGGGGATCGTGGCCGACAGCGATCCCGCGCGCGAATACGATGAGTGCCTGCACAAGGCTCGTGCGCTCCACCATGCGCTCGAGCTCGCGGCCGGGATGTCTGCGGGGGTGGCGGACTCCTCAAGGCGGACCGTTTCGCAGGCGGGGGAGCCGCGAAGCGGCGAGGGGCCCCGCCGAGTGATGTCCGCCGAGGAGTCCGCCACCCCCGCAGACCGGGGGGCCGGACGATGATCCTCGTCATCGACAACTACGACTCGTTTACGTACAACCTGGTGCAACTCTTGGCGGCACTCGGTGCGGAAGTGAAGGTAGAGCGCAACGACGCGCTCTCGGCCGAGGACGTGCTCGCGCTCGGGCCCGCCGGCATCGTCATCTCGCCCGGCCCGGGAACGCCGGCCGACGCCGGCATCTCGGCCGACGTCGTGCGCGCCGCGGTCGAGGCGAGCGTGCCGGTACTCGGCGTCTGCCTCGGCCATCAGGTGATCGCCGAGGTCTTTGGCGGCACGGTGTGCCGCGCGCCGAAGCCGGTGCACGGCAAGACGGACGAGATCGTCCACGACGGGGTCGCGCTCTTCGCCGGTATCCCGAGCCCGTTCACGGCGACGCGCTATCACTCGTTGTGCGTCGAGGCCGATACCACCGCCGAGCCGATCGTCGTGCAGGCACGCAGCGCCGACGGCGTCATCCAGGGTGTGCGCCACCGCGATCTCCCGGTCTTCGGCGTGCAGTTCCACCCCGAGAGCGTGCTCACCCCCGAGGGCGCAAAGCTTCTCGCGAACTTCCTCGATGTCTGTGGCGAGGTCCCGCTCGGTCGTGCTGCCGAGGAGGCGCCTGCCGCCATCGCCGCTATGGGTGGGACCGCGCGCTCATCGGCACGACTCGCCGAGGTCGTCACGATCGGCGGTGCCATCAGTCGGGTGACGCAGGGTGACGCGCTTGCCGAGGGCGAGGCCAGACTCGTGATGGGCCTGATCATGGACGGTGAGGCCACGCCCGCGCAGATATCGGCGCTCGTCGTCGGCATGCGGATGAAGGGCGAGACGGTCGACGAGATCGTGGGATTCGCCCGGGCGATGCGCGAGCGCGCTACGCCGGTGCGGCCGACCGTGGCGCGCTACATCGACACGTGCGGCACCGGAGGCGACGGGCTGCACACCTTCAATGTCTCGACGACCACGGCGCTCGTGGTGGCAGGCGCGGGTGTGCCGGTTGCCAAGCACGGCAACCGCGCGGTGTCCTCCTCGGCGGGTAGCGCCGACGTGCTCGAGGCGCTCGGTGTGGACATCACACTCGACGCCGCCGGCATGGCGCGCTGCATCGACGAGTGCGGCATCGGGTTTCTGTTCGCGCAGTCGCTGCACGCGTCCATGCGTCACGCCGGCGTCCCGCGCCGGGAGATCGGCATCCGCACGGTCTTCAACATCTTGGGCCCGCTCACGAACCCGGCCGGCGCGTCGCGACAGCTCCTCGGCGTCTACGATGCGCGTCTCGCGCCGGTGATGGCCGAGGTGGCCGGGAGGCTCGGTGCCGAGCGTGTGCTCGTCGTCAACGGTCATCCGGGCATGGACGAGGTCTCGGCAAGCGGGCCGACCACCGTTGCGGACTACGATGCGGCCGTCGGCGATGTTCGCACCTACGAGATAGCGCCCGAGGAGGTCGGCATCGCGCGCTCGACGATCGCCGAGATCGCGGGCGGGGACGCGCAGGCCAATGCGGCGCTCGTGCGTGCGGTGCTTGCGGGAGAGCATGGCGCGCGTCGCGATGTGGTGCTCATGAACGCCGCTGCGGCGCTGCTCGTCGCAGGCGAGGTCGCGGACCTCGCTGCGGGTGTCGTTCTGGCTCGGGAATCGATCGACTCGGAGCGTGCGCTCCAAACGCTCGAGCAGCTCGTTGTCGTGAGCAGACGCCTGGGGAGCGCGTCATGAACTTCCTCGAGACGATGATGGCGCGCAGGCGCGAGCGCATCGCAGCCGAGTACGGCGGCCTCTCGGCGGCCGACCGGGAGCGGCTCGCATGCTGCGCCAGGCCGCCGCGCGACTTCCCGGCAGCGTTGCGTGACCGGCTCGATGTCGCCGTGATCGCCGAGGTCAAGAAGGCGTCGCCGAGTGCGGGCCCGATCGCGCCCGACTGCGACGCGTCCACACAGGCGCTGCACTACCAGGACGGCGGAGCGGCCGCGATCTCGGTGCTCACCGAGCCCGAGTACTTCGGTGGCTCGTTCACCGACCTTTCGGATGTGGCCGACGCCGTTGACGTGCCGGTGCTCTGCAAGGACTTCATCGTCGACCCCGTGCAGCTGTTCGTGGCGCGCGGTCACGGCGCGGATGCGGTCCTGCTCATGGTGAGCGTACTCGGGCACCTTACGGGGGACTTTGCGGACACTGCCGAGACCCTCGGGCTCACGCCGCTCGTGGAGGTGGCCACCGCCGAGGAACTGACGATCGCGCTCGGCGTCCGATCCGGTGTCATCGCGGTCAACAGCCGCGACCTGCGCACGCTCGAGGTAGACCCGGCGCGAGCCGCCGGGGTGCTCGAAGAGGCGCGTCGGTTCGATGCGACGCTCGTTGCGGCAAGCGGTATGAAGACCCGTGCCGATGTGGAGGCTGCGGCGGACGCGGGTGCGGATGCGGTGCTCGTCGGCGAGACGCTCATGCGCTCGCCGTTTCCTGAAGACGTACTGGCAGATCTGACCGGTGTGAGGAAAGGGGTACGGAAATGAGCGACAAGACGAGGTTTGGACTGGACGAGACCAGGATCCCTGAGGCCTGGTACAACATCATGCCCGATCTCAAGAACCCGCCGGCGCCGCCCAAGGTGGTCGCGCCCGACGGCACCGAGCTCACCATGGATCAGATCGGCGAGCGGCTCGCCATGATCTTCCCGATGGAGTGCATCAAACAGGAGATGTCACCGGATCGCTGGATCGACATCCCCGGCGCCGTCATCGACGTCTACAAGACGTATCGCCCGTCGCCGCTGCTTCGTGCACGGCAACTCGAGCGCGTCTTGGGTCTGCCCGCGGGCGTCAAGATCTTCTACAAGTACGAGGGCGTGAGCCCGGCTGGCTCGCACAAGCCCAACACCGCGATCCCGCAGGCCTACTACAACAAGCAGGAGGGCATCACCAAGATCTCCACCGAGACGGGCGCGGGCCAGTGGGGTAGCGCGCTTTCAATCGCCGGCGCGCTGTACGGCATCGACGTCGAGGTCTTCATGGTCGGCGTCAGCTACGACCAGAAGCCGTACCGCCGCATCCTCATGGAGACCTACGGCGGCACGGTGCACAAGTCACCGAGCAACCTCACCGACGCCGGGCGTCACGTGCTGGCGATGGACCCGGACTCCACCGGTTCGCTCGGTATCGCGATCTCCGAGGCCGTCGAGGTCGCGATCAAGGATCCGGGCACGCACTACTCGCTCGGCAGCGTGCTCAACCACGTGTGCCTGCACCAGACCATCATCGGCCAGGAGTCCATCGAGCAGATGGCACTCGCCGAGGAGGAGCCCGACGTCGTCATCGGGTGCGTTGGCGGCGGTTCGAACTTCGCCGGCATCGCCTTCCCGTACTACCACCGCAAGCTCGAGGGCAAGAGCAACGCGCGCCTGCTGGCGGTCGAGCCAAAGGCGTGCCCGACGCTCACCGCCGGCGAGTACCGCTACGACCTGGGCGACGAGGCTGGCATGACGCCGCAGATGCTCATGTACACGCTCGGTCATGACTTCGTCCCGGCCGGTATTCACGCGGGTGGCCTGCGCTACCACGGCGATTCGCCGCTGGTATCGCAGCTTGTACACGAGGGCGAGGTCGAGGCCGTTGCCGTCGACCAGACCGCATGCTTCGATGCTGCCGTGCAGTTCGCACGTGCCGAGGGCATTCTGCCCGCGCCGGAGAGCAGCCATGCGATTCTCGCGGCAATCAACGAGGCCAAGGCCGCCCAGGCGGCAGGCGAGGACAAGGTCATCCTGTTCAACCTCTCCGGTCACGGGCACTTCGATCTCGCCGCCTACGAGGCGTACAACGCTGGCGATCTCGTGGACTACGACTTCGCCGCCGGCACGACCCTCGAGGAGTAGCATGCGTCGCACGCGCATCAAGATCTGCGGGCTCACGAGGCCGGAGGATACCGCCGCCGCGGTGTCCTCCGGCGCTGACGCTCTCGGCGTGCTCCTGGCGCCGTCCAAGCGGCGGCTGACGCTCGAGCAGGCGGAAGCGGTCTTCGCCGACGTGCCGCCACTTGTGGCGCGCATCGGGGTGTTCCGCGATGCCACCGCAGATGAGGTGTGGGAGGCGGTCGCGCGCCTGGGTCTCACGGCCGTGCAGTTCCACGGCGACGAGGCGCCGGAGACCTGCGTCGCTGCCCCGGTGCCGGTCGTCAAGACGGTCGGTATCGGGCCGCCTGATGGGCCGCTGGCCGATCTGGATCGGTACCGCGGGTCGGTGGCGGCGTTCCTGCTCGACACCGTTGTAGGTGGCGCGAGCGGTGGCACCGGCGTCACCTTCGACTGGTACGATGTGGCCGGCCGTCTGCCGGACTGGGCGCCGGTGATCGTCGCCGGGGGCCTGGGCCCGCACAATGTTGCCGAGGCGATCCGCGTGCTCACGCCGTATGCGGTGGATGTGTGCAGCGGTGTGGAGATCTCACCCGGAGTCAAGGACCACGCGATGATCGATTCGTTGTGTGCGGCCGTTCGTGCTGCCGACCTGGAGGTTGCCGATGTCTGACGTGCTGCTGCCCTCGGCCGAACTCGCCTACTCCGCTCCCGATGCCGCCGGCTTCTACGGACCGTACGGTGGCACGTTCGTGCCGGAGACCGTCGTGCCGGCGCTGGCCGAGCTCGCCGCTGCGTACGAGCAGGCCCTCGCCGACCCGGCGTTCACCGAGGAGTTTGCGTACCTGCTGCGCGATTACGTCGGCCGACCGTCGCCACTGTATCGTGCCGACCGGCTGGCCGAGGCGGTTGGCCTCGGCGCGGTCTATCTCAAGCGCGAGGACCTCAACCACACCGGCGCGCACAAGGTCAACAACACCATCGGCCAGTGCCTGCTCGCCCGCCGTATGGGCAAGAAGCGCGTCATCGCCGAGACCGGCGCGGGTCAGCATGGCGTGGCGACCGCCACCATCGCCGCGCTGATGGGCATGGAGTGCGCGATCTTCATGGGCACGGAGGATATCCGCAGGCAGGCACTCAACGTGTACAAGATGCGTCTTCTGGGCGCCGAGGTCATCCCGGTGGCCGATGGCACCGGGACGCTCGCGGATGCGGTCACCGCTGCACTTCGTCACTGGGTGGAGCGCGTCGAGGACACGTTCTACGTCATCGGCTCGGCGCTCGGCCCGCACCCGTACCCCCGGATGGTGCGTGACTTCCAGAGCGTGATCGGCACCGAAGCGCTCGCGCAGCTTGAGGAAAAGGGCGTCGGGCACCTGGACGCGGTCATCGCGTGCATCGGCGGCGGCAGCAACGCCATCGGGACGTTCTACCCGTTCCTGAGCGCGCTTCCCGCCGATCAGCGACCGCTGCTGGTGGGCGCCGAGGCGGCCGGGCTCGGACTCGAGAGCGGCCGTCACGGGGCAGCGCTCACCAAGGGGAGCCCTGGCGTGTTGCACGGCTTCTACTCCTACCTGCTGCAGGACGACGCGGGTAACCCGCTCGAGGCGTACTCGATCTCGGCGGGACTCGACTACCCCGGCGTGGGCCCCGAGCACAGCTACCTCAAGGATGAGGGGCTCGTGCGTTACGAAGGCGTGACCGACGCCGAGGCGCTTGCGGCGTTCGCGCTTCTCACGCGCACTGAAGGCATCATCCCGGCCATCGAGAGCAGTCACGCGCTCGCGCTACTGCCTCGCCTGGCTGCCGAACTCGGAAGCGAAGCGGTCGTCATGGTCACGGTCTCCGGCCGGGGCGACAAGGACATGGACATCGTGCGCGAGGCGGGTCTCGGTGGGTGACACACCCTCTCGCCTTGCGGACGCGTTTCCGGCAGACCGGGCAGCCCTCATCACGTACCTGATGGCGGGGTATCCGGACCGCGCGACATCGCTGGCGTCGCTTCGCGCAGCTGCGGGCGCGGGTGCCGACGTGATCGAGCTCGGCGTGCCCTACGGCGATCCGCTCGCCGACGGGCCGGTGATCGCCGAGGCGGCGAAGGTCGCGCGCGAGCAGTCCGGCGGCTTCGGGCTTGCCGAGTCGATCGCGCTGGCCGCCGAGTTCATCGGCCCGGACGAGGCG
This sequence comes from Coriobacteriia bacterium, assembly GCA_030651765.1. GTDB lineage: Bacteria > Actinomycetota > Coriobacteriia > Anaerosomatales > Anaerosomataceae > UBA2272. The sequence goes on from JAUSBY010000006.1 coordinate 34,546, forward strand.
GGCGCCATGCCGCCCGTCGTCCTGATGACCTATCTCAACCCGATGATGCGGTTCGGCCTGCCCGGGGCGGCCGATGAGATGCGCCGCGCGGGCGTCGCGGGCGTCATCGTCCCCGACATGCCGCCGGAGGCCGCCCGCGCGTGGCTGACGGTTTCCTCCGGGATCGACACAGTGTTCCTTGCCGCGCCCACATCCACCGACGAACGTCTCGCGGTCGTGGCGGGCGCGTCGGGGGGCTTCGTGTACTGCGTGAGCAGCACCGGGGTGACCGGCGAGCGTGCCGAGATCGCATCAGGCCTGGGCGAGTTGGTGGGGCGCATCCGCGCGCACACGGCCCTGCCGGTGGCCGTCGGCTTCGGGGTGAGCACCCCTGAGCAGGCCGCCGAGGTCGCGCGCATCGCCGATGGTGTCATCGTCGGCAGCGCGATCGTGAAGCGGCAGCGGGACGCGGCTGCGGTTGCCGAGCTGGTCGGCGAGCTCCGTAGCGCGGTCGGTGGCGGCGAAGCCTGAACCGGACCAGACCCCCGTCAGTCGAGACCGAACCAGGCTCTCCAGACCGCGAGGTTCGGATCGCGCGCCGCGCTCGGTGAGTCGACAGCCAGCTCCCGCGCGACCCGGTCTCCGAGGCCGAACAGCACCGCGTATGCGAGGTAGGGACCCCAGAGCTCGATCGCGAGCGTGGGTTCGTCGTCAAGTGTCCCGAAGTCCTTGAGGAACCGCTGGAAGGCCGCGTGCTCGCGTCGGGCTGTGGCGCCTGCCGGCGTGAGCGCCCCGTCGCGCATCAGGCCGAGCGTCTCAGCGCGGGAGCCGACTGCCCGTTGCCAGTCGGCGACACCGGCCCTGAACCACCGTGGGCGCTTCCTGATGGCCGCCTGCAGGTCGGGAAGCGACAGCGCGCCGGGGCCGCCCGGTGCACCGAATAGCAGAGCAATCAGTCCCTGGTCGAGCGGGTCGAGCCCCTCCCAGCGCTCGGGCACGGGTCGGAGTTCGAGCACGCCGATATCGTGCGCCGATGCGATCGTGGTCACCCGGCGCGTGCTGCTGCGCGCTACCAGGGCTCCGTCCGCCACAAGAAGCAGTACGCTGGCGAGGATCTCTCGCGCACCGATGCGGCCGCGGCGGGCGAGGCATCCGACGACGGCCGGGTGCAGGTCAGGGGGTTCCCTCAGGTAGCGCGGGGCGCTGGTGGCCATCGGTCGCAGCCGGCCTCTCAGTCGTCGTCGTTGTCGATCTCTCGCTTGACCTCTTTGGCGAACATGAGGTTCTTTCGCGCCAGCGCCCAGTCGGGTCTGGCGTGCGTGCGCTGCCAGGCCTCCCAGACCTCCGGCAGCCACGCCTCCGTGAGATACGTGAGCCACTCGGCGTTCCACACGTTGCCGTGCGCAGCGTACCGTCCGCGAGTGAGGATGCCCGCCTCGACGAACTCGGCGGAGACGTTGTCGAGGAAGGCGACGAATGGCGCGGTGTCGGCTGGCAGCAGACGGCTTGCCAGCGAGGGCAGATCCGCGTCCACCCATCCGGTCGCCTCAAGGAATCGGCCTGAGAGTCCCGGTGCGCCGGAGTATACGGCGCGCACCATGATCACCTGTTGGTTCGCGAAGCCGATCTTGCGTGAGTCCTGCCACAGCTGCGCGTAGTTGTTCGCCTCGAGCCAGTCCAGCGTGCAGCCGAGGATCCCCGGCGCCAGCTCGCGGTGGTCGACCAGGTGGCTCTGGGGCGAGGGATAGCCGTACATGATGCCTGCCTTCGGCAGCAGCCGACCCGCGCACAGGTACGTTTTCGCTCCGATCGAGAACTCGAAACCGTTCGGCGTCTCGACGGCCATGGCGCCCCCCTTCATCGCTCGTGGGGATTGTACCCACAAGGCTGGGCGCGGGGCGGATGCTGACCGCGCGTCGCCCCCCAGCCGCCGCTCGTCGGGACCGCATTGTCGGCCAGCCAGCACCAGGAGTAGCGTGAGGGCTGTCCGTTCGCGCGGTGACGATATCTGTCCGCAGCCTTCGTCGTCCCACCCTCGCAGCCATCCGCGCGCACGAGACCGTACTCGGCGATGGGGTTGTGCGGTTTGTGGCGCTCTTCAGCGCCAGGCGAGAGGGGGAGGCGCATGCGCGGGCAGCGGTCGCTCACGAGGTTCTTCGCCGTGCTGGTTGCCACGGCACTCATCGTGTCGATAGCAGGGATCGGGCCTGCCGGTGCGGCGCCAGGCGAGCGCGGAGTGCCGCCCAAACCGCCCACGAGCGTGACATCGGGCTCGCTCGAACTCGCGGACGCGAAGCTCGACTCCAGCCTGGCTGAGATGGTCTCCAAGGCGGGTCGGACCGGTGCGGCCGCCGATGCGGTCGTCGAGGTCGCTGTGCTGGCAGACAAAGACACCGCGGCACCCTCGGCGATGATCCAGCCGCTCAAGATGACACTGCGCGGCGACCCGGAGAACGACCTCTGGGTAGGCACCGCGAAGGTTGGCAAGCTGCTGAAGCTCGCGTCGTCCAAGGGTGTCGTGTTCGTGTTCGAGAACGGGCGCCGTGAGCCGCCGCGGGTACCGGACAGTGGTGGCGGCGGACCGGAGCTGACCGGCTCCGAGAAGAAGGCCGCATCGGCCAAGGTGAAGGCGCGGCTCGAGTCCGCGCGTGATGCGGGGGCGCCCGAGGCGTTCCGCGATCAGTTCGATGCCGACGGCGTCCTGGTCAAGCCCGCAGCGGCGGACCCCATCGACTACGATGGCGGAGCGGCGACCGGTTGGTTCGACGTCAGCCCGGTCGGCCATGACTCGATGGGCGCGTGGGACCAGGGTTATCGGGGTGAAGGCGTGAAGGTCGCCGTTGCCGATGACAGCTGCGACTTCGCACACCCGGACCTTCAGGACACCTACGCGGTGATCGACGATCCGGCCTCGCCGTACGACGGCTGGCCGCAGGCGTTCGATCCGTTCTCGCTGCTGCTCTACGCATATGACTCGTTCTACGACACCGGTTACATCCCTGGTGACAACACCTGGGATGGCAGGGGTTCTTCGTGGTTCTCGGACACCTCAGCCACCATCACCGAGGGCGATCCCGAGTTCAACGGCGCGTCGCTGACGACGCCGGGCACGAGCCTCTCGGGCACGTACCACGTGGGATATCTGTGGGACGAGAACTACTTCGCGTACTTCGGCCTCGGTGAATTCCCGATCGTGCTGGTCGCCGACGAGAACGTGGTGGGTGTCTACGACACGGTCTACGTGGATCTGGACGCCGACTGGGACTTCTCATGGGACAAGCCGTGCACGAAGGATTCGCCCATCTCGTACGCGGATCTTTGGGACTACGACTACAACTGGGGACCTGATGGCTTCGCGGACATCTCGGGCGGCATGATCTACTGGATCGCCGACGGGGCGAACCAGCCGCCGGGCGCCGAGTTCATGTTCGGGAGCGGGTTCCCCACCACGCCCGGCTCCGGTGACCTCGTGTGCTTCATGGGCGCACTCAATGTCGACGAGGACCACGGCACGCTCTGCTCGTCCAACGTAGTGGGCCAGGGCATGACCGACGCGCCGTCGATCTGGGGTGACTATCCGTCGTTCAAGACGCCCGATCCGGGCACCGGCAACGGTATCGTGCAGGGCGCCGCTCCGGGGGCGGGGCTCGTGGCCATCGCCGACATCTACTGGAACCACTTCGCTTCGACGCTCGCCGCCTACGATTACGCGGCGTTCGGTCTCGACGAAGAGACCCACACTGGTGATGACATCCAGATCGTGTCAAACAGCTACGGCGACTCCGAGGAGGATGCCGACGGCTGGGACTACCGGTCGCGGTACGTCACGTTCCTCAACACCGAGTACAACAACGAGGTGTCGTACCTCTTCTCCACCGGCAACGGCGCTCCCGGCTACGGCACAACCGCGCCGCCCGCACCGGCTACCGGCATCGGCGTGGGCGCTTCGACCCAGATGGGGGCCTGTGGTGGTTGGGACTCGATCTACGATGCCTACCAGGTGACCGCGGGGGACGTGATCCCCTGGTCGAACCGCGGCCCGAACGCATCGGGTGGCCTGTCTCCGGATATCGTCGCCGACGGTGCGTACTCCTCGGGTGCGGTTCCCACGAACATGTACTGGTACGAGGGCTCGAGCTCCTGGGATATCTGGGGCGGCACCAGCCGCAGCTGCCCCGTGGCAGCCGGCAATCTGGCCCTCATCTTCCAGGCGTACAAGGACCGGACCGGGTTCTGGCCCAACAATGAGATGGCCAAGGACTTGATCATGAACGGCGCGCGTGACCTGAACTACGACACGCTCGTGCAGGGTGCCGGGTCTGTGGATGCGAACCGCTCGGTGAGCATCGCGGCCGGCAACGGGGGCGTGCTCGTCCAGCCGAGTTCGTGGAGCCCGGGAGACTACCTGGGCGATCGGTTCCTCTCGTTCCCGAGCGTGGTGCACCCCGGCGAGTCGTACGAGTTGTCGCTGCGTTTGGAGAACACCGGTACAGATAGCGCGCTCTTCAGCGCATCTGACGGCTGGTATGAGTACAACGGCGGAACCTCGTTCGGCGTCAAGCTCGAGGCTGGGAATCTCGATGCGTATGACTTCAGCCGTCCCGACTGGCTCATGGACATCACGGACATGATCCCGGACGGTACCGATCTTGTGGTCATCCGCACCACGCAGTGGGCCGAGGACTTTGCACCGACGGGCGCGTTCGACACCAGCTCCTCCACGCACAACGTAACGCGGCCGCTCGTCTACAACTGGCAGGACCAGGACGCGGACGGCAAGCTGTGGGACGACTCCAACGCCAACTCGTTCGTCAACACAGGTGAGATCGACGAGGGCGAGTTCATGCGCTTCACCTACCACAACAACTTCGCCAACACCCACGAGTTGCGCGTGCAGACCCCGAAGGAACGGATGCACGATGGCGTGTTCCTCGGTCTGCAGTGGGCTACGCGCGCCGACGGCGCGGAGGAAACGCAGCTCCTCGTGGATATCGCCCTCTGGAACCGGATCGACTGCGACTGGCTTACGACCGACTTCTCCGGCGTCATCGACGGTGGTCAGCAGATCGCCAGGAGCGTCTATCTCGACGTCCCGGCCGACGCGCCTGTCGGCATTCACGAGGCCCAGGTCCGCCTGGACATCGACGGGAATGTGACCGTCGTGCCGGTGGTGATCAATGTCGCTGCGGATGACTACGCCTTCGAGTTCGGCAACGTGCCCGAAGCGCGGTCCGCGCTGATGGAGAACAACACCGTGTTTGGCGCGCAGGACTGGAGATGGCGTGCCGAGTCGGGCGACTGGCGGTTCTTCTGGACCGACGGATCGGCGGCGGATGAGCTTCCGCCGGGTGCGTCCTGGCTGGTGCACACGGGATGGCAGGACGCCGACGCTCCGGATGGCTTGAAGACCGACCTCGATACGTTGGTCTTCGGACCGGAGATGGATGACTTCTCGCAGTACTTGCCCGACACGTTCGGGCCTCACGGCATGGGCCTCAAGGGCGGTTCTGCCAATACCAACATCGGCGCCGGCATCTGGACGTTTGCGACCAACACCGGCACCACCGAGGAGTGGGTGGCCGCGCCGCTCGAGGCAGGGCTCAGCCAGATCATGATCCACAACGTCCTGTACGGCGGGCACGACCTGGGCACCCGGTTCCTGGGCGAGACCGGAGTGATCTCGGTCGATCCGAGCAGGCTCGACGTCGTCAGTGCCGCTGACAGTGGGGCCGAGCAGGTTGAGTTCACCACCTACGACCTCGCGCTGAGCGGCGCGACCGCTCAGGCCTACGGCCTGAGTAAGCGCGTGCACGAGTCGGACTCCATCGAGACCGATGAGAGCTGGTATCACGTACTCAACCTCGAGGACGCGGCCTACCTCGACATCCAGACCGCGTGTCCGGGCCAGGACATCGACCTGTACCTCTACTACTGGAACGGGGTCGGCTTCGAGTTCGTCGGCGCATCGGAAACCTCCAGCGATGAGGAGCAGATCCGTCTGAGCCTGCCCAGGGATGGTGAGTACTGGATAGAGGTCTATGGCTATAGCGTCTCGGGTAGCCAGCCGTTCGACCTCTTCGTGTCAGCCCCGATGGGCGATGACCTTGTGCTCAGCGGCATTCCAGCAGTTGGTATCGGTGCCGGTGAGGGCTTCACGCTCGATGTCGATTGGACCAAGGTGCGCAGTGGAGCTCTAGCGGATCGCGAAGGCGAGTTTGAAGGCGTTATCTTGCTTGGACCCACGGAGGCGCCGAGCGCGGTCGAGGTCCCGGTCACGCTGCGCTACCCCTTCGAGATCGAGTCATCGACTCCGGCCTACAACGCGACGGGCGTTCCGGTCGACACGACGATCGACGTCACGTTCACGAAGCGGGTGGACGAGGCAACCCTCGACTCCTCCACGTTCTATCTGATGAAGGGGATGAGCATCATCCCCGGCACGATCGACTACGATCCGGACACCGCGACGGCGGAGTTCACGCCCGCCGTCCCGCTGTTGGAGTCGACCGGGTACGAGTTCGTCATCAAAGGCGTCGTGTCACTTGATGGCGACAGCCTCTCGGCCGACATCCCGTTCAGGACCGATGGCCTGGTTCTCGATCGGATCGCTGGCACGGACCGTATCGACACTGCACTCAAGATCTCACAGGAGACGTTCGCTGCCGGCAGCTCGGAGTACGTGATCATCGCCACGGCGTACAACTGGCCCGACGCACTCGGAGGCGCTGCACTCGCGGGCGCGCTCGACTGTCCGATCCTGCTCACGCAGGTCAACGCTTTGCCATCGGCCGTGGCTGCTGAGATCGGTCGTCTCGGTGCGACCAAGGCGATCATCCTTGGTGGTACCGCGGCGGTGGGCACTGCGGTCGAGTCTGCACTCGATACGAAGCTCGGCGGGACCAACGTGGACCGTGTCGACGGCGCCACGCGCTACGAGACCGCGCGAGCAATCGCCGCACGCACGGTCGATGAACTTGGCCCCAGCTTTGACGGGACCGCCTTCATCGCCACCGGCGCGAACTTCCCGGACGCACTCGGTGCGTCACCGCTTGCGGCGGCTCAGGGATGGCCGATCTACCTGGTGAATCCGGCTGTCGGTGCGGACACCGTCCTCATCAACGCGATGAAGGCCGACGGTGTCACGAGCGCACGTGTCCTCGGCGGCACGGCGGCGATCTCCGACGCGATCAAGAACGATCTGACGACCAAGGTGCCGTGCGCCACGCAGCGGCTCTGGGGTGCCGACCGGTACCAGACGGCGGCGGTGGTCGCGACGTATGGCGTGGATCATGCCGGCCTCGCATGGGATATGCTGGCGATCGCCACGGGCGAGAACTTCCCCGACGCGCTCGCCGGCGGGGTCATGCAGGGCAGGGACGGTTCCGTGATGCTACTCACGCGGAGCACCGCGCTCGACCCGGCCGTGCGCACCATCCTCGAGGACAACACAGACGTGATCTGGACGGTCCGCTTCCTCGGCGGTACGCAGGCCGTGAGCACTGCGGTTGAAAGCGCGGTGATGCAAGCCCTTCAGTAGTGACGGTGTTGCGCGGTATGTGGGAAGGGGCGCCCGCTTGGGCGCCCCTTCCCCGTCGCCGTCCGCGGATCACCGGACACCGGCGGGGAGCGTACGCTAGACTTGCACCGACGCCGATGGAGGCACACTCATGCGCATCGCGCTTGCACAGGTCAACGTGACGGTCGGGGACATCGAGGGCAACCTCGAGCGCTGCCTCGCGGCCGTCGAGACCGCGGCGAGCGCCGCCGCGGATCTGGTCCTGCTGCCCGAGCTCGCGCTCACCGGCTACCCGCCCGAGGACCTGCTGGGTAAGACGCACTTCGTCACTGCGGCCGGGAAGGCGCTCGAAGACTTCGCGTCGCGCGCGGCGGCGCCGGCCGTCGTCGGCTTCGTGACCCGCGATGCGGGTGGGCTCCGGAACGCGGCCGCGCTCGTGGCCGACGGGCAGGTCGTGCACGTCTACTACAAGCGCGAGCTGCCCAACTACGGCGTCTTCGACGAGGAGCGCTACTTCGAGCCAGGCGAGAATGACACCATCTTTGACTTCGGCGGGGTACCCACCGCGCTCACCGTCTGCGAAGACGTCTGGGTCGCGGCTACCGTCGAGCGCCTGGCCGCGGCGGGGGCCCGTCTCGTGCTCAACATCTCGGCGTCGCCCTTCCACACGGGCAAGGGACCCGAGCGAGAGCGCATGCTCCGCGCACGCGCGCGCGACAACGGCGTATGGCTGGCGTACTGCAACCTTGTCGGCGGCCAGGACGAACTGGTCTTCGACGGCCGCTCGCTTCTTGTCTCACCCGATGGCACGCCCGTCGCGCGCGGCGCGTCGTTTGCCGAGGGCATCACGGTCGCGAGCTTCGAGCCCGACGCGGCGGTGGCCACCGGGAGCGGCGACGTGTCCCCGATGGCATCTGCCGACGACGAGATCTACGCCGCACTTGTACTCGGCCTCGGCGACTACGTGCGCAAGAACGGTTTCACGGACGTGACCCTCGGGCTCTCCGGCGGTATCGACTCGGCACTCGTCGCCACACTCGCCGCCGATGCGCTCGGTCCCGGGCACGTCCACGGCGTCCTCATGCCCGGCCCGTACTCGAGCGAGGGGAGCGTCACCGATGCGCGAGCGCTTGCCGCCGGCCTCGGCATAGATGCGCTCGAGTTGCCGATCGGGGATGCGTACGAAGCGCTGCTCGGCACGTTGGCGCCAACCTTCGGGGACCGGCTGCCCGACGTGACCGAGGAGAACCTGCAGGCACGCACGCGTGGCGCGTTGCTGATGGCGCTCTCGAACAAGTTCGGTTGGCTCGTGCTCGCCACCGGAAACAAGAGCGAGCTCTCGGTGGGGTACTCGACGCTCTACGGCGATATGTCGGGTGGATTCTCGCCGATCAAAGACGTGTTCAAGACGAAGGCCTACGATCTCGCGCGGTGGCGAAACGCCCGCGCCGCGGTGCCGGTGATTCCCGAGGCCACGCTCGCCAAACCGCCCTCGGCCGAGCTCCGTCCCGACCAGACCGACCAGGACTCGCTGCCGCCCTACGAGGTGCTCGACGCGATTCTTGCCGGGTACGTCGAGCAGGATCGCTCGGTCGCCGATCTCGTCGCCGCGGGTCACGACGAGGCGACGGTCGAGGCGGTGGTGCGCATGGTCGACCGCGCCGAGTACAAGCGGCGGCAGGGGGCACCGGGCACGCGCGTGACGCCCAAGGCGTTCGGGCGGGATCGGCGCATGCCGATCACGAACCGGTTCAGGGGCTGACGCGTGGTCGCCGCCGAGTTCGTGTGGATCGCCGCGACCGATCCGCGTATGGCCGAGGTGCATGCTCTGCGTCACGAGGTGCTGTTTGCACCGTTCGGCCTCCCGCGCGACGATGATTGGGACGACGAGGGCGCCGACCGCCGTCATCTCGTGGCGCTCGCGGGCGGCCGGGTCGTAGGCTACCTGAACATGATCGTCGAACCCGCGGGTTCGGGACACGTGCGGCAGGTGAGCGTGAGTGGGGCGTTCCAGGGTACCGGCATCGGGCGCGCGCTCATGCTCGAGGCCGAGGCCGAGGCGACGCGGATCGGGCTGTCGCTCGTGTGGCTGAACGCACGCGTCAGCGCCGAGGGGTTCTACCATCGGCTCGGCTACCGGACGACGAGCGCCGAGCCGTTCCCGTCCGGGCGAACGAGGGTTCCGCACGTGCGCATGGAGCGTGCGCTTTTATCCGATACGCCCCGGAAGCGGTAGCGCTTGCCCCCCGCGTGGCATAACCTATGACAGTGGGCGCGCAACCCGATCGGGTCATCGTCGCGCCTGGGGAGCGTTTCGAACGATCACGAGGAGGATTCCATGCCCAGCATCACCCGTGAAGAGGTCCGCGTGCCAGTCGATGTGCCGGCCGGGGCCCGCGAGACTTACGTCGACAACTACATGGCTGCGACCCATGGCACCGGCAGGCTCATGCTGTTCGCTTGCGACCAGAAGATCGAGCATCTGAACGACGACTTCTACGGCGAGGGTATCTCGATCGAGGACGCCGAGCCTGAGCATCTCTTCCGCATCGGCAGCCAGGGCGTCTGTGGCGTGATGGCGGGCCAGCGCGGTCTCATCGCGCAGTACGCGGCCGACTACCCCGACATCAACTACCTGGTGAAGATGAACTCCAAGACGCACCTGGTCAAGACGTCGGCCAAGGATCCTGCCAAGCACCAGGACGACCCCTATTCGCCGCAGCTCTACGACATCCAGACCGTGCTCGACCTGCGCGAAGGCGGCGTGAACGTCGTCGGCATCGGCTACACGATCTACCTCGGCAGCGAGTACGAGTCGCAGATGATGATGGAGGCAGGTCAGCTGATCGCAGACGCGCACTCGGTGGGCCTCATCGTGGTGCTGTGGATCTACCCCCGCGGGCGTGCGGTGCTCGATGAGAAGGATCCGCACCTGATCGCCGGCGCCGCCGGCGCCGCGGTCTGCCTCGGCTCGGACTTCGTCAAGGTCAACCCGCCCAAGGGTACCGACGAGAAGTCCTCTGCCGAGTTGCTCAAAGAGGCGTCGATGGCCGCGGGCCGCACCGGCCTCGTATGTGCCGGAGGATCTACCGTCGACGCGCCGACGTTCCTTGCCCAGCTCTGGGAGCAGATCCACGTCGGTGGTGCGAGTGGCAACGCCACGGGCCGCAACATCCACCAGCGCTCGCTCGATGAGGCCGTGCGCCTGACCAAGGCCATCTCGGCCATCACGCTCGCCGACTATTCGGCCGATGACGCACTCGCCGTCTTCGAGGGCGAGAAGGAGTTCTCGCTCTAGGGACCGCGGGACATCGCTCTTCGAGCGCGGCATCGCACAGGTTGCGGTGCCGCGCTATCATAGCCACCTGATGTGTCCGCCCGGAGTCGTGGAGTCGCATGCCAATCAACGACTGGTTCAAGCAGCGGGAGAGCCGGCGCTACACCGTGACATCGGGAAGTGGCGCCGACCTGCCCGATGGCGTGTGGCGCACGTGTCCCGAGTGCCGCAAGACGCTCTACCAGGGCGACGTGGCTAGGAGTCTCTCGGTCTGCCCGCACTGCGCACACCATTTCGAGCTCATCGCGGCAGACCGGATCGAGGCCCTTGTCGATCCGGGCAGCTTCGAGGAGACGAATGCCTCCGTCGGTTCGGTGGATCCCTTGCGCTTCTCGGCGGTGAAGCCGTACACGGAGAGCCTGGCGGCCGCCCGCGAGTCGTGCGGGCTTGCCGAGGCGGCGATCACCGGACGGGCGAGAATCGGCGACAGGGCGGTGGCCATCGGCGCGCTGGACTTCCGGTTCGTTGGCGCTTCGATGGGCTCGGCGGTCGGCGAGAAGGTGACGCGGCTGTTCGAGCTTGCTATCGCCGAGCGGCGCGCGGTCGTGCTCGTCGTCGCTTCGGGCGGTGCCCGGATGCAAGAGGGCATGCTCTCGCTCATGCAGATGGCCAAGACCGCGGCCGCCGCCGAGCGGCTCGCGCGTGCCGGGTTGCCATACGTATCTGTCCTCGTAAACCCCACGTACGGGGGCGTCACCGCGAGCTTCGCGGTGCTTGCCGACATGATCTTCGCCGAGCCGGGCGCGCTCGTCGGCTTTGCCGGTCCGCGGCTCGTGGAACAGACGATCCGACGTTCGCTACCCAAGGGCTTCCAGAGCGCCGAGTCGCTCGTGGACCACGGGATGATCGACGGCGTGGTGCCGCGGGCGGAGATGCGGGGGCGCGTGGCCGCCGTACTCGGCTACCTTGTGCCGGGCGGTGATGTCTGATGGCCCGCTTCGTGATGGAGTTCGAGCGTCCGCTCGTCGAGCTTGAGGATAAGCTCGACGAACTCAAGGCGCTCGACGTCGCCTCACTGCCCGAACTCGCAGCCGAGATCGAGGATCTCGAGCGGGAGGTCGAACGACTGCGGGAGACGCTGTACGCCGCACTCTCGCCCTGGGAGCGCGTGCAGGTCAGTCGTCACCCCGCGCGCCCCAAGACTGATGACTACGTCGCCGAGTTGTTCACCGACGTCGTCGAGCTACGAGGCGACCGTGCGTACGGCGACGACGAGGCGGTCTTCACGGCGCTTGCCACGCTCGGCGCTCGGCGCGTCGTGGTGATCGGGCATCGCAAGGGCCGCACGACCAAGGAGAACGTCCGTCGCAACTTCGGCAGCCCGCATCCTGAAGGGTTCCGCAAGGCTCGCCGCGCGATGCGTCTGGCCGAGAAGTTCTCGCTGCCCGTCGTGACCTTCCTCGATACCGCGGGCGCGTATCCGGGACTCGAGGACGAGGAGCGCGGTCAGGCCTGGGCTATCGCCGAGTGCTTGGCCACGCTCTCGGACCTGCCGGTTCCGGTGGTCGTGGTCGGCATCGGCGAGGGCGGCAGCGGCGGTGCGCTCGCCATCGGCTTCGGCGACCGCCTCATCATGCTCGAGAACGCGTACTACTCGGTCATCAGTCCCGAGATGTGCGCGATGATCCTGTACAAGGACACCGCGCGGGCCGCCGAGAGTGCCTCGGCGCTTGCGCTCACAGCAGACGACCTCATGCGCCTCGGCATCGCCGACGAGGTGGTGCCCGAGCCGCTGGGCGGAGCGCACCGCGACCCTGCGCCGGTGATCGTCGCAGTCGGGGAGCGCATCACCTCTGCGCTCGAGGCGCTGTCCGCCGAGGATACCGGCGCGCTGCTCGAGAATCGCTACGGGCGGCTGCGCGCCATCGGTGTCTTCGCCGAGGGCGACGGGTAAGACCACCAGAGACATCCATGGTTCAGACAGGGGAGTGATCTCGTGAGCGACGCGTCCGCGATCCGGCGGGTCGGCATACTGTTCAGCGGTGGTCCGGCTCCGGCCGCTAACGCAGTCATCTCGGCCGCCGCACTGTCCTTCCTGAACTGCGGCATCGAGGTCTTCGGCTTCTACGACGGCTACGAGGGTCTCGAGAACTACTCGGCCGACAGTCCGCTGGTAGAGGGCCGCAACTACATTCGTCTGACGCGCGACCACGTGTCGGCTATCCGCAATCGCAAGGACATCATCCTCCGGACCTCGCGCGCCAACCCGGGCAAACCCGTCGGCTCGCTCGACGAACTTGCCGACGAGCGGCGCAACACCAAGCTGCGCGCCGTGTACGCGGCGTTCGATGCCTGCGAGATCGACGCGCTGGTCTCAATCGGCGGCGACGACACGCTCAAGACCGCGAACTACCTCAAGGAGCTGCAGAACGTCGTGGCGGGCCTGAGGCCGATACGCATCGTGCATCTGCCTAAGACCATCGACAACGACTACTACGGCATCGACTGGACCTTCGGCTTCTTCTCGGCGGCTCACTTCGCCGCGACCCAGATTCGCAACCTCGGCGCCGACGCGCGCTCGACCCAGGTGTGGTACGTGCTCGAGATCATGGGACGCAAGGCGGGTTGGCTCACGTACGCGTCAGGCATCGCGGGCGAGGCCACGCGGATGCTTTCGGTGGAGGACTTCGGCGACACGTTCGATGCCCGCGCCGAGGCCGAGAAGCTCGTCGACCTCATGCTTAGGCGGGAGGCCGACGGGCGGAGCTACGGTATCGTGTGCATCGCCGAGGGTCTCGCCGACCATTTGCCCGAAGACCAGCGTCCCGGCACGCAGGACGAACACGGAAACGTCAAGCTCGGCGACGCACAGGTCGGCCGCGTGCTGGCAAACCAGATGGAGCGCGTCTACCACGAGCGCACCGGCATGAAGATCAAGGTGCGCAGCAAGCAGATCGGCTACGAGGCCCGCTGCGCCGAGCCGAGTGCCTTCGACGTGCTGCTCGGCACGCAGCTGGGAGTGGGCGCGTATCGGGCGCTCGTGGAGAAGGGCCTCACCGGAGTCATGGTCAGCGTGGAGGATCAGCTCTCATTGAAGTACGTGCCGTTTGGCATGCTGATCGATCCGGAGACCATGAAGACCCGGGTGCGCTTCATAGACACGGACAGCGACTTCTACCGCCTCGCGCGTGCCCTCGAGTACCAGGGCATGCTCTCCGGCGACGTGCACGAGGAGTAGCGATGATCGACCGGGAGACCATTCGGCTGTGCCGAGACATCGGCCGCGACATCTACCTCGGCGGTCTCACCACGAGCCACGGCGGCAACATGAGCGTCCGTGGCGGGGACAGCATCGTCATCACACGCCGGGGCTCGATGCTCGGGCGCCTTACCGACGACGACATCATCGAGACCGGCACGGAGCCATGTGACGCCGACGAGCGCTGCAGCCGTGAGATCGTCGTGCATCGGGCGATCTACGCCGCCACCGACGCGCAGGCGATCGTGCACGCACATCCGCCGCACACCGTGGCGAGGAGCTTCGCGCATGACACGATCACGCCGGTCGACTCCGAGGGCCTCTACGTGCTCGGCGAGGTGCCTGTGGTGGAGGCAGCGACCACCATCGCCTCGGCCGAGGCCGCAGACGTGCTCGCCCGGGCGCTCACCGGCGCCCCGGTGGCCGTCTTGCGGACGCACGGGCCGTTCGCGACGGGCGCGTCACTCGAGGAGGCGTTCATGCACGTGAGCGTTCTCGAGGCGAGCGCCGTGATCCTGGACCTGCTCGGCAGATAGCGCCGCTGCGTTACAGACCCCCCGCGTCGCCTCACTCCCACATCGCGCGGGCCGCGGCGCGGATGTCGGCGGTTGTGGTGACGACGGGGGCACCCGGAAGCTCGCCGTCGGAAGCGCCCGCCTGGATCTCGGCGAACAACGCTCGCAGACGGTCGGGAATGAAGCGCGTGCGCTGCGCGTAGCCGTACGCGTCGGAGCGTCCGCGTCCGGCCGCGTAGTAGCGAAGCGGATGCGTCACGTACAGCACATCCTTGGACCGCGTGCACGCCACATAGAACAGCCTGCGCTCCTCCTCGACCTCCTCCACGCTGCCGGTTGCCATATCCGACGGGATGTTGCCGTCCGCGGCGTGGATGACGTAGACCACCTTGAATTCGAGCCCCTTGGCCGAGTGCATCGTCGAGAGCACGAGGTAGTCCTCGTCTAAGAGCGGCGGCCCGGCGAAGTCTCCGGTCCACTGCGGCGCGTCGAGCGTGAGATCGGTCAGGAACCGGGTGCGGTCCGCGAAGCGCGAGCCCAGCATCTCGATCTGCTCGAGGTCGGCGGTCCGTGCGGGCACATTGTCGTAGCGCTCGGCCAGAAGCGGGGTGTAGAACGCTCGGGCTGCGTGAAGCTGGGCGGCCACGTCGCCTACAGGTGCGTGTGCGAGCGCACGCATCAGAGCGACGAAGTCGGGCCAGGTCTCCGAGGTGGCTTCCGGCACGCCATGGCCCGCCCACGTCTCGAAGTCACCACCTGCCGCCGCGAGTGACTCAGCCAGCGCGGCCGCGGTCCGTGGCCCGATCCCGGGCAGCAGCTCGAGGACGCGCAGCGCGGCGATCTGGTCGCGCGGGTTCTCGGCAAGGCGCAGGTACGCGACGAGGTCCTTGACGTGCGCCATCTCAACGAACTTCAGGCCCCCGTACTTCACGAACGGCACGTTGCGGCGCTGCAGCTCGAGTTCGAGCGCGAGCGAGTGATGTGCCGCGCGGAACAGGACCGCCTGCTGCTTGAGCTCGATGCTCTCCTCGCGATGGCCGAGGATGCGCTCGACGACGTAGGCTACCTGCTCGTGCTCGTCGCGGCAGGTCACGAGCGCCGGTCTGCCGCCGCCCTCGCGCTCCGTCACGAGTGACTTGTCGTAGCGCTCGGCCGCCTCGGCGATGATCGCGTTGGTCGCATCCAGGATCGGCGCGGTCGAGCGGTAGTTTCGCTCGAGGGTGAGCACCGTGGCGCCCTCAAAGCGCGTGGGGAACTCCAGGATGTTGCGCACGGTCGCCGCGCGGAAGCCGTAGATCGCCTGTGCGTCGTCGCCAACTGCGGTGACGCCGGTGCCGTCCGGCCGTAGGAGCGCCACGATGTCGGCCTGCAGCGCATTGGTGTCCTGGTACTCATCGACGAGCACCGCATCGAAACGGTCGCGGATGACGGGTCCGAGCGCCGGGTCGACGAGCATACCACGCCAGAACAGCAGCAGGTCATCGTAGTCGAGGACGTGGTGGCTCTCCTTGCGGTCCACGTACGTGCCGAAGAGTCGCTTCAGCTCTTCGGCATCGTCCACGCACCACGGGAAGCGCGTCTTGAGCACGTGTTCGAGCGGTTCGGCGGCGTTCACGCAGCGGGAGTAGATGTCGAGACACGTGGCCTTCTGCGGGAAGCGCCGGCCGCGCGAGCCGAGGTCGAGTGTGGTCCGCGCGGCGTGCATGAGGTCCTCGGCATCGCTCCGGTCGAGGATCGTGAAGCCCGGTGGCAGTCCGATCGACTCGCCGTGGAGGCGCAGCAGGCGGGTGGCGATCGCGTGGAAGGTCCCGCCCCACGCGCGGGACCCGGTGGGCGGACGGCCGGCCGACGTGCGCGCGAGGATCGCGTCGGTCCGCCGCAACATCTCCTCGGCAGCGCGTCGCGTGAACGTGAGCAGCACGATCCGACCCGGCGGCGTGCCACGCGCCACGAGATGTGCGACCCGGTGGGCGAGGGTGGTCGTCTTGCCGGTGCCGGCGCCGGCCACGATGAGCAGCGGCCCGTCGCCGTGGGAGGCGGCCGCGCGCTGCTGCGGGTTCAGGTCGCGGCAGATGGCGTCGGCGGACCCGGCGGGGTCCGGCGCGGTGGTGCGGGTACTCGGTGCGCCCATGCGTGTCTCCGATGCGAACGGGTGTTCGTATCGGAGTGTAGCGCGCGGGTGCGACACTGTCGAACACGCGTTCGTCGCAGGACGCGGACAGGCGTCGTGCTGGTCAGACGGACGCCCGGTACGCGTGGACCTCGGCGATGTACGTCGCCTTGTCGGCGTCGTCCAGGAACGAAGCGGAAAACGACGCCTCGGCGAGCGTCACGAGGTCGTCGCGTGTGAGTCCGAGCGCGACGGCTGCGGCCACGTAGTTGTCCACGAGGTACCCGCCGAAGTAGGCGGGATCGTCCGAGTTGACGGTCACCACGATGCCCGCGTCCATGAGCCGCCTGAGCGGGTGCGCGTCCATCGAGGGCACCACGCGGAGGCGCACGTTGGACAGCGGACAGACCGTGAGCGGCACGCGCCCGGCGACCAGTCGGGACACGAGAGCCGGATCCTCCAGGCAGCGCAAACCGTGATCGATCCGCTCGGCGCCGAGGGCGTCGAGCGCGCCCGTGATGTAGGACGGCGGTCCTTCCTCGCCGGCGTGCGCCACGATGCGGTAGCCGCGCAGTCGCGCCTCGGCGAACACGTCGGCGAAGTCCTCGGGAGGGTGCCCCAGCTCGGCCGAGTCGAGTCCCACGCCGCAGATGAGTTCGCCGTACCCGCGCGCGGACTCGAGCGCGAGGGCAGCGCTTTGGTCCGGCAGGTCGCGCAGGAACGACATGATGAGGCGGGAGGACACGCCGAGGGTGGCCCGAGCCTCCGTCAGCGCGCCGATGATGCCGTCTGTGACCGTCTCGAAAGCCACGCCGCGCGTCGTGTGGGTCTGAGGGTCGAAGAACACTTCGGCGTGACGGATACCCTCGTCGGCGGCACGCGTGAGGTACGCCCACGTGAGGTCGTAGAAGTCCTGCTCGGTCAAGAGCACGTCGCACCCGCCGTAGTACAGGTCGAGGAACGACTGCAGATCGGTGAAGTCGTAGGCGGCGCGCACCGCCTCGGCGGACGCGTACGGCAGTGTCACGCGGTTGCGCTCGGCGAGGCTGAGCATGAGCTCCGGCTCGAGAGTGCCCTCAAGGTGCAGGTGCAGTTCGGCCTTGGGAAGGCCGCGCACGAAGTCCCGCAGTCCGTCGGTCACGTAGGCTCCTGCCGGGTTCAGGGACGACTCACGAGCATCACGCTGTTGTCGAGGATCGCCATCGTCGATGTCTCGATCGCGGCGGGTCCACCGAAGATGAGGCCATGCTCGAACGGCGTCGTGGGATAGATGGTGTGGTAGTCCGAGACCCAGTCGGTGTCACCCGGCGGCAGGGCGCCGTCGTGCTCGGCGGCGATGTACCCGTACGGGTTGGCTTTGCGCGTCAGGAGTATCGGACTGCCGATCAGTCCGCAGGCCGAGCCGCCTGACAACGCATCGGGGAAGTTCTCTCCGCTTGCGATGCCGAAGTGCCGGGCGCGCAGGGGCGCCATCAGGTTCGGAGACCCGGGCGTGCCGATCCAGTTGTCACCACGGGAACCCGGGCCGGTGAGGTCGCATGCCCACGATGCGAACATCTTGGCGGTCTCGTACCGGTCCTTCCCGCCGATCCGCAGGACGTGCGTGCTGCCGAGGATGGCCTTCAGCTGATTCTCCACCGCGGTTGAGACGACATCGGACCCGCCCACGATCACGACATCGGTCGTGCCGAGGTGGAACAGCGCCTCCTCGGCGTTTTCGTTGAGCGTTGTCGGACCGGTGAGCAGGACCGGTACGTTGCGTGCGGCGGAGAGCGCTGTGGCCGCGAGCGCGTCCGGGAAGTTCCAGCCGTACGCGACGATCGCGAGATCCGACATCGACTCGATGTAGCCGGGCGCGTCCGACTGTGCCTGCAGCGCGATCTCGGATGCGGTCATGCAGCGGTCATCGCCCGCCACCCGGTACACGCCGATACCCGGATGGAGCGCCTGGATCTGGGAGAACACGCCGTCGCTCACCACATCGCTGCCGCCGACCACATAGACGCGATTGGCGCCCAGGCGAAGGATCTCCTGACCTACTCCCGCGGACAGGATGCTGCCCGACGTGAGCAGGAGCGGGCCGTCGCTGATACCGGCGAGCACCGAGCCCGTGAGTGCATCCGGGTAATTGTATGCGTCCGCGACCACGACAGAGATGTTCAGCGTCGCGGGGGCGTTGGCCGCCGCGAACATCAACTGGCTCACAGCGATGGCGGTCTGTATGCGGTCGGCTCCCGCGATGCGCTGGAAGACACCTCGCTTCATGTGCAAGCGATACGGGCCCGCGTCTCCGCTGTACGTGCCTGCGTTCGACCACGGTCGGATGCGCATGTAGTAGATGCCGGGCGCTGACGGCCGGAACAGCAGCGCGGAGTCGTGTGTGTAGGCGGCGCGCCAGATGTCCTCGTCGTTGTATGCCACAGCGAGCGGATCACCGCTGTCCGCCAGGTGACCGGACGTATAGGAGGGCAACCCCGGTCCCGGCCCGTAGAGCTCGATCACCGTATCGACCCCGGCCGCAGCGCTCTGGGTCCGGATCAGGAATGTCACCTGATCGAGGTTCACGTCGTCGGGAGTCACCGTGAACTTCACCCAGTCGCTGTCTCCACTCGTGCCATTGACGAGGTCGAGCGTGTGATTCTCGTACCAGTCTCCGCCGTGGTCCGCGATGTGGGCGGTGATGTCGCGCGCCAGTGCGGGGGTTCCATCGCCCATTCCGGCAGCATCGAACTCGTCGACCTCATAGGTGATGCCCGCGATGCCGACGGTCGCATCCCGATCCTCGGCCATCGCAAGGCCCGGGAAGAGCGCTGCGACCAGCGCTACGGCGAGTGCAGCCGCGAGTGCGGCTCTCGTTCGGTTCATGGTTCCCCCCTCAAGAGGTGGCGCCCCCGGCGCCGCGGTGCCGTACACGGGGGTCATTCCCACATGGGCGCGCGCGGTCACGGAAGTAGCGGGGGGAGAACGGCCAGTGGCGATGTGTGGTGCCCGGGGCGGGAATCGAACCCGCACGACCTTTCGGCCAGAGGTTTTTGAGACCTCCGCGTCTGCCAATTCCGCCACCCGGGCACGGGGGCGCACTCGCGTGCGGATTATAGCATCGCCCGGCGAGGATACGGGCCGCTTGCTACAGCAGGAAGTCGACCGCCGACAGGGTGTCGAGGCTGCTGATGACCGACCAGAGGTTCAGCAGCGTGAAGACGGCGACGAGCAAGAGAAGCGCTGCGCTCACGCCGAGGCGCAGACCGACACGCTGCAGCGCTTCCGGTGCGCGTCCGGACAGTCGCTCGGCGAGGTCCGAGGTGCCGCCGATCGCGCCTGACTCACGGATCCCGAGGATCGTGAGGAGGATGCTGGCGGCCGCGCACGCTACGGTGAACGCGATCCACCCGAGGTTGACCGTCCGGGCGATGTCCGTGTTCCTCATGATCACCGTGCCGAGGAACATGCTGCCCACGATGTAGACGAGGGGGAGCAGCGTCGAGAGCTGCGTGTAGTCGATCAGGCGCTGGCCGTGACTCAGCACCGACGTGACCGTGCCGTTGGCGGCGGGAGCCGGCTCGGCGCGTGTCTGACGCGCGCGCGAGAGGCCGGTGCTGACACGGAGTGCCGAGGCGACGAACGTGAAGCTTGCGACGAGGTACACGCACGCAAAGACGATGTACGCGTAGATATACGTGTTAGAAGCTCCGAACGACATGCGGCCCTCCCATAAGTCCCCCCGCGCTCCCCAATCATACCTGATACGCGGCACGAGGGTGACTACGATGCGCTCATGATAGCGGTATTGCCAACGATGAACCAGCCTGAATATGCGGTGCAGACGAGCCGTTGCGCGCGACGCGGCTATAATCCT
The DNA here is from genome assembly GCA_030651765.1 of Coriobacteriia bacterium. Taxonomy (GTDB): domain Bacteria; phylum Actinomycetota; class Coriobacteriia; order Anaerosomatales; family Anaerosomataceae; genus UBA2272. Next base: position 55,058 of record JAUSBY010000006.1, read on the forward strand.
CGGCATGGACACTACCGCCCACCTGCTCGCAGCGCTCGAGCTGTCAGCCCAGGTACATATCGGCAACGTGGCTGCGAACCTTCAGCTCGCCGCCGACCTGGGCTATGGAGACGTCGCGCTGCTCGTCCCCACGGATGGTTCGCTGGTCGTCGTCGCCGACGCGCGGCCCACCACGGCAGCCGCTGCCATACCGGTCACGCGCGCGGGGCAGGCCCTGCCGTACGGTGAGGAGCCCGAGGCCTACGACTCGCTCGCCGGCGGAACCCTCGTGTGCGGTGCGCACCGGCGGACGAAGCGCGGCATCGCGTTCACCTCGACCGCGTACCCGGTGGGACCGCCCGACCATCCGTACGCGGTGATCGTGCGCCATCTCGGCCAGAGCGTGGCCGAGGCGCCGGGCAAGATGGAAGTCGCGTTCATGCGCTTGGCCGATCGTGTCCTGGATCGGCTGAGGGCCGGTCCCATAGGCGATCTCGATCTTGACGAGCCGTACGCAACCACACGGACCGCCGGCGACGGGGTGCTTGAGGTGTCGCTCGAGGGCACCGTCGTCTACGCGAGCCCGAACGCCGTCAACATCATGCGTGCCGCCGGGATGGAGGGCACGCCGCTCGGCGGGCCGGCCTCGGCGCTGCCCGGAGGCGCCACCGCGGTCGCGCCCGTGCTCGGCACCGACTCGGGGCGCAGCACGACGGTAGAGGTCGCGGGTCGCGTGCTCGCGTACCGGACGATCGGGCTTGTCGACGGTGCGCTCGTCTTAGTCGAAGACGTCACCGACGCCCGACGGCGCGAGCAGGAACTTCGCGTGAAAGAGGCGACCATCCGTGAGGTGCACCATCGCGTGAAGAACAACCTGCAGACGATCGCCTCGCTGCTGCGCATCCAGGCACGGCGCTCCGAAAGCGACGAGGCAGCACGGGCACTCGCCGAGGCTGTCGAGCGCGTGTCCTCGATGGCGGTCGTCCACGAGATGCTTGCCGAGTCGGCCGACGAGTCGGTCGATCTCGCGTCGGCGGTGCGCACGGTCGTGGACATGGTGCGGCGTGGACTGGCCGGCGCCGAGAGCGGCGTGGCGGTGGTCGTCACCGGTGAGACGGGACTCGTACCTGCGCAGGCCGCGACCTCGCTCGCGCTCGTCGCCGCCGAGCTCGTCCACAACGCGATAGAGCACGGCATCGGCGAGCACGGGTCCGGCTCGGTCAGGGTCACCATGCGGCGTGTGGGCGACGACGTCGTTCTCGAGGTCCGCGACGACGGTCGTGGGCTGCCGGACGGCTTCTCGGTCGAGTCCTCGGCAAACCTGGGGCTGGCCATCGTGCGCACCGTCGTGGAAGACGACCTGCGCGGCACGCTGGCGTTCGGCGGCCGGCGCGGGACGACGGTCACGGTGCGCGTGCCGGTCTCCGAGCGGATGGAGTGAGATGCGGGTACTGATAGCCGAGGATGAGGCGCTCATCCGGATGGACTTGCGCGAGATGCTCGCTGAGGAGGGCCACGAGGTCGTCGGTGAGGCGCGCGACGGAGCCGAGGCGATCGCCCTGGCCCGTGAGCTGGCGCCCGACATCGTGTTCATGGACGTGAAGATGCCCGGTACCGACGGCATAGAGGCCGCGCGGGTCATCGGCGCCGAGCGCATCGCGCCTGTGGTGATGGTGACCGCGTTCTCGCAGCAGGGTTACGTGGATGAGGCGTCCGCCGCCGGCGCGATGGCCTACCTCGTCAAGCCGTTCACCAAGCGAGACGTGCTCCCGGCGATGACCGTTGCCACGTCGCGTTTTGCCGAGGCTCGCGCGCTCGAGACCGAGGTAGACGATCTGGCCGAGCGACTCGAGACCCGCAAGGCGCTCGACCGCGCCAAGGGGCTACTCATGGCCAAGGGCATGACCGAGCCAGAGGCGTTCAAGCGGCTACAGAAGCTCGCGATGGACCGCCGCATGTCCCTGAAGCAGGTCGCCGACGCGATCGTGCTCGCTGCCGAGGCCGAGGGGTAGTCTGCCGCTGGCGAGTCTCCGCGGTTTCGTCCGGGTTTCGGCTTCGCTTCACATCCGGCACGGACCCTGCTAGACTACCGCCACCGGCTCAACGGCGAGCCGGGAACTGAAGAGACGAGCAATGGCGCTCACACGGACCATACCGGGTCCGGGTGGGCGTTTTTCGTTCTCTGCTCAAGAGAGGCGGCAGGCTATGCGGGAGTTCGCGGTCTTCTGGGGATGCACCATCCCGGCGAGGTTCCCCATGATCGAGAAGGCGACGCGCCTGGTCATGAGCGACCTCGGCGCGACCGTGCATGAGCTTTCCGGCCACACGTGCTGCCCCGAGGGCACGCTCGTGAAGGCGAACGCTGAGGACGCCTTCTACACGGCAGCCGCGCGCAATCTCGCCATCATCGAGGGCGCCGGACTCGACGTCCTCACGCCGTGCAACGGCTGCTACTCGACGTTCAAGGAGGCCTCGAGTCACCTCAAGGCCGACTGGCGCGAGCGTGAGGAGATCAACGAGCGCCTTGCTGCCGAGGAGCTCCGCTACGACGGCATCACCAACATCGTGCACTTCGCCGAGTGGCTTGCGGATCATGTCGGTGCGGGTACGCTTCGCTCGAAGGTCACCAACCCGCTGTGGGGCATGCGTATCGCGGTCCACTACGGCTGCCACCTGCTCCGTCCGCAGCCGGCAGTGCGCTGGGACGACCCGCTCAATCCGACCAAGGTCGAGGAACTCGTGGCCGCTCTCGGCGCGAAGGTCGTGGACTACCCGTCCAAGATGCAGTGCTGCGGCGGTGCGCTCGATCGTGTCGGCGAGCGGGACAGTTCGCTTGCGTTCGCGCGGCGCAAACTCGGCGATCTCATGCGCGAAGAGGTCGACGCGCTCGTGGTCGTCTGTCCGTCGTGCTTCCAGCAGTTCGATCTCAACCAGGCAGCGCTCCAGCGCGCCAATGAGGACGTCAACGTGCCGGTGTTCTACCTCTCGGAACTCATCGCGCTCGCGATGGGACACGAGCCGGCCGAGATCGGCCTGGACATGCATCGCGTGAGCGTGGCGTCGTTCCTCGAGAAGTGGGGCACGCGCGCTGCCGACAAGGCGCGGCTGGCCGAGCACTTCGACGTGGCGCTGCTCGGCGCGTGCTACGCGTGCGGCGCGTGCAAGGACGACTGCCCGGTGTGCAAGGTCGATCCCACGTTCCAGCCTACCGAGGTCATCGGCGATCTGATCCGTGGCGACCTGGACGCTGTGATCGAGCGCGGCGAGCTGTGGAAGTGCCTCGAGTGCTACACGTGCCAGGAGCTCTGCCATAGCCGCATCGGCATGGCCGAGACCTTCCGGCAGCTCAAGGAGCTTGCCATGGAGGCAGGCAGCGGTCCGGAGTCGGTCTCGGCGGCCTATGCCGAGTTCCTCAAGACGGGCGCGCTCGGCAAGCCGCGCGAGTCGGCCCGCAAGAAGCTCGGACTGGAACCGCTTCCCGAAGGCGGCGGCGATGCGGTCGCCCGCCTGTTGACGAACAGTGAGGAGTAGGGTCATGGCATACGATCTCGAGCGCTACGAGAGCTTCGGCGTCGAGCGCTACCGTGACGAGTCGCCGTTCAAGATCCACGGCGGCTGCGGTCTGGCAGGCATCTGCGACGAGAGCGGCACGCTCATGAGCGGTGAGATCGCCATCCAGGCGATGGCCGTGCAGCGCGATCGCGGCAACGGACTCGGCGGCGGCTTCGCCGGCTACGGCATCTACCCCGAGCTCTCCGAGCTCTTCGCGTTCCACATGATGTACCACGACACGGCCGCCAAAGAGGCCGCCGAGGCAGCGCTTTCCGAATCGTTCACTATCGAGGTGGCCGAGCCGATGCCGACCCGTCCGGTGAAGGGCATCGTCGATGCGCCGCTCCTGTGGCGGTACTTCCTCTCGCCTCACCCTCACCTGCTCGAGGAGCGCGAGCTCTCCGCCGAGGACTACGTCGTCCAGGTCGTCATGAACATCAACTCACGGGTGGACGGCGCGTTCGTGGCGTCCTCGGGCAAGAACATGGGCGCGTTCAAGGGCGTCGGCTTCCCCGAGGAGATCGGCCACTACTTCCGACTCGAGGAGTACGCCGGGCACACATGGGTGGCGCACAACCGCTTCCCGACCAACACGCCGGGCTGGTGGGGCGGGGCGCACCCGTTCACGCTGCTCGACTGGTCGATCGTGCACAACGGCGAGATCTCGAGCTACGGCATCAACGCGCGCTACCTGGAGCAGTTCGGTTACACGTGTTCGCTCGGCACCGATACCGAGGTCGCGGCGTACCTGTTCGACCTGTTGCTTCGCCGCCACAAACTCCCCATCGAGCTTGCCTGCAAGGCACTCGCCGCTCCGCTGTGGTCGGAGATCGACCGCATGCCCGCCGCCGAGCGCGCACTCATGACGTCGCTGCGTGCGGTGTACGGACCGGCCATGCTCAACGGCCCGTTCGCTCTCGTGCTCGGCTTCAACGGCGGGATGGTCGCCTTGAACGACCGCATCAAGCTGCGCCCGCTCGTGGCGGCGCGCAGCGGCACGACCGTGATGGTCGCTTCTGAGGAAGCCGCCATCCGCGAGGTCATGTCGGCCCCCGATCATGTGTGGGCGCCGAAGGCCGGCGAGCCGGTCATCGCGCGGGTGGAGGGCATGGAGTGGCCGATCCATGGCGAGCTGCACCTCGGGCCTGCCGAGATCAGTTGCGCCGTGACCGGTACCGAGCACTCCTGCGAGCCGGTGGAGGTGGCGGTCTAACATGCAGCAGACCTTCGTCCAGCCCGAGTTCAGGGTCAAGATCGACTACGACAAGTGCCACAAGTGCGGGCGCTGCGTGCAGCAGTGCGGTTGGGGCGTGTACGACTTCGCCGAGCGGCCGATCCCGCACGATGAGAAGTGTCGCGCGTGCCATCGCTGCGTGACGTTCTGCCCGGCGCGGTGCATCACCATCGAGAAGAACACACTCGCGTTCCGCGAGAACGACAACTGGTCGGTGGGTCTGCTCAAGGGTGTCTGGAAGCAGGCCGAGACCGGTGGCGTGCTGCTCACCTCGATGGGCAACCCGAAGCCTTACGAGCGCATCTTCGACCGGCTCGTGCTCGACGCCTGCCAGGTCACCAACCCGTCCATCGACCCGCTCCGCGAGCCGATGGAGCTCCGCACCTACCTCGGCCGCAAGCCGGATGGCGTGCAGGTGGCCTCGGACGGCGCCGGTGGCTTCACGCTTGCCGAGGGCGCGGGTATGGCCAACAACATCGAACTGGCAACCCCGATCATCTTCTCGCCGATGAGCTACGGCTCGGTCTCTTTGAACGTCCATCGTTCGCTTGCGATGGCCGCGGAGCGTCTCGGCATCCTGATGAACACCGGCGAGGGCGGGCTGCACGAGGACCTCTATCCGTACCAGGACCACATCATCTTGCAGGTGGCCTCCGGTCGGTTCGGCCTGAACCCCGAGGTTCTCGGCAGGGCAGCGGCACTCGAGATCAAGATCGGCCAGGGCGCCAAGCCGGGTATCGGCGGGCACCTGCCGGGCGAGAAGATCGACCGTGAGGTCTCGGCCACGCGGATGATCCCGCAGGGGACCGACGCGATCAGCCCGGCGCCGCACCACGACATCTACTCGATCGAGGACTTGCGCCAGCTCATCTACGCCATCAAGGAAGCGAGCGGCTACAAGCCGGTCGGCGTGAAGATCGCGGCGGTGCACAACGTGGCGGCCATCGCGAGCGGCATCGTGCGCGCCGGCGCCGACTACGTGTACCTCGACGGTTTTCGCGGGGGCACCGGCGCCGCGCCGGCGGTCATTCGCGATCACATCGGCATACCGATCGAGATCGCGATCGCGGCGGTCGACCAGCGCCTGCGCGATGAGGGCATCCGCAACCAGGCCTCGATCGTGGCGGCGGGCTCGATCCGCTCCTCGGCCGACGCCGCGAAGGCCATCGCGCTCGGTGCGGATGTCGTGGCCATCGGCACCGCCACGCTGCTCGCGCTCGGCTGCCATCTGTGCCAGAGCTGCCACACCGGCTCGTGTTCGTGGGGTATCACGACGCAGAAGCCTGAGCTCACGCGCCGCATCGACCCCGAGTGGGGTGCCGAGCGGCTCACGAACCTCGTGCATGCGTGGAGCCACGAACTCCAGGAGATCCTAGGCGCACTCGGCGTGAATGCTGTCGAGAGCCTGCGCGGCAGCCGCGAGCGCCTGCGCGCCATCGGACTCGACGAGCAGACGTGCAAGATCCTCGGCGTCAAGCCGGCGGGCATGTGAGAAGGAGAGCGGACAGATGATGAGAGCAGCCACCAGCGCCCCGCCGTCCGGCGTAGCCGAGGGGTACCGACGCGAGGTGCCCCCCGTCACCCGGGAAGGTGAGGTCGCCTCGATCGACGCGACCGGCGTGTACTACCAGCAGCTCAACGACGCGGTGCGCGACGCTATCGCGGCGGGCGCCACGACCGTGCGCATCACCGGCATGAACGGCCAGCGCTACCTCGGCGCGGGACTGCGGGCCACCGGCGTCACGATCGAGGCGCACGGCTGCGCGGGCAACGACACCGCGATGTTTGCCGACGGGCCGGCGATCGAGGTGTTCGGCAACGCGCAGGATGGCGTGGGCAACACGATGAGCAGCGGTCGCGTCGTGGTGCATGGCGACGCCGGCGATGTACTCGGCTACGGCATGCGCGGCGGTCACGTCCTCGTGAAGGGCGACGTCGGCTATCGCGTGGGCATTCACATGAAGGCGTACGAGAAGCACGTGCCGGTCGTCGTCTGCGGCGGCAAGGCGCGGGACTTCTTCGGTGAGTACATGGCGGGCGGCATTCTCGTGCTGCTCGGCGTGAGCACCCAGTTCCCCGAGCAGCCGCTCGTGGGCGGGTTCACCGGCGCGGGCATGCACGGCGGCGTGATCTACCTGCGCGGCACCGTCGAGCCGTGGCAGTGCGGTGCCGAGGTGGGCATCACCGAGGCGACCGCGGAGGACCTCTCGGCGCTGCGTCCGCACATCGAGGAGTGGGCGACCGCGTTTGGCGCTGACGTCGACGAGATCATGGCCGGTTCGTTCACCAAGCTTGCGCCGATGAGCCATCGCCCGTACGGCAAGCTCTATGCCTCGATCTAGCTCAGGCGGCCGGGCCGTAGCGAGCGCGGAACTCGTCCTCGAGCATGTCGTAACAGATGTGGTCGTGGAAGCGCCCGCGCATGAAGGCGGCCTCGCGCTCGCGGCCCACCTCGACGAAACCGATCGAGGAGTACAGGTGCACGGCGCGGTCGTTCTCGGTGCTCGCCATGATGCTGATGCGGTGCAGGCCGAGCGCGTCGAAGCCGAAACGCAGCAGCGTGACGAGCGCATCGCGCCCGTAGCCGAGGTTCTGATGCTCGAGCGAGCCGATGAGGATGCCGATCTCGCCGTGACGGTGCAGCCGATCGACCTGCTCGATGCCGCAGATGCCGATGAACCGGTCACCCTCGGCGGCGTGGATCTCGAGGCGATAGGCGGTGCCGGCGTTCCACGCCGACTCGGTTGCGGCGTAGAAGGACTCCTCCTGCTCGCGCGAGACCGGGAGCTGCCCGGAGAGGAGCCACTCGTTGACTGCCGGATCGTTGATCCAGCCGCGCGCCGTCTCGGCACTGGCCGCATCGAAGCGGGTCAGGTAGGTCTTCGAGCCCCTGATCATCGTCGTCTCCCCCGGATCGGATTCCAGGCATCGTCGCACAAAGGGCGGCGGCGCGGAAGGTTCTCTCAGTTCTCGCACGCCGGAAACACGGCCGAAACATGCCGGCCGTACCGTGGTTCGTACCAAGTGACTGACCGAGGAGGCACTCCCATGACCACACCGATCGACAAGGACTACGTACTGACCACCATCGAGGAGCGCGGCGTACGTTTCGTCCGCTTCTGGTTCACCGACGTGCTCGGCTTCCTGAAGAGCTTCGCGGTGACCGACAGCGAACTCGAGAACGCGTTCGAGGAGGGCATGGGCTTTGACGGCTCCTCGATCGACGGCTTCACCCGCATCCAGGAGTCCGACATGGTCGCGTTCCCCGACCCGTCCACCTTCCAGACGCTGCCGTGGCGCAGCAACGGTGACGGCGGCGGCACGGGCCGCATGTTCTGCGACGTCATGAACCCGGACGGGACCCCGTTCGAGGGCGATCCCCGCTATGCGCTCAAGCGCATGCTCGCCAAGGCCGCCGACATGGGCTACACGATGTATGTCGGTCCCGAGCTCGAGTTCTTCTACTTCGCCGACAGCGAGGGTACGCAGGTACTCGACAAGGGCGGCTACTTCGATCTCACGCCACTTGATGTGGCGAGCGATCTGCGCCGCGAGACGGTGCTCACGCTCGAGAAGCTCGGCATCCCGGTCGAGTACTCGCACCACGAGGTCGCCCCGTCGCAGCACGAGATCGACCTTCGTTACGCCGACGCGCTCACCATGGCCGACAACGTCATGACCTACCGCCTCACCGTCAAGGAGGTGGCGTACAAGAACGGCGTCTACGCCACGTTCATGCCGAAGCCGATCCAGGGCGAGAACGGCTCGGGCATGCACGTCCACCAGTCGCTGTTCAGCGACGCGGGCAACGCGTTTTTCGATGCCAACGATCCCGAGGGCTACAACCTCTCGCCGGTGGGCAAGAGCTACATCGCCGGCCTGCTGAAGTACGCGCCGGAGTTCTGTGCGGTCACCAACCAGTTCGTGAACTCCTACAAGCGGCTCGTCCCCGGCTACGAGGCACCCGTCTACATCACCTGGGCCCGCCGCAACCGCTCGGCCATGGTCCGCGTGCCGATGTACAAGCCGGGCAAAGAAGTCGCGACCCGCGTCGAGCTTCGCTCGCCGGACCCCTCGGCCAACCCGTACCTCGCCTTCGCGGTCATGCTGGGCGCCGGCCTGAAGGGCATCGAAGAGGGTCTGACGCTCATGCCGGAAGCCACGAACAACATCTTCCACATGACCGAGGACGAACTCAGCGAGGCCGGCATCAAGACGCTCCCGGGCAATCTCGGTGAAGCGATCGTGGCATTCGAGGAGTCCGAGCTCATGAAGGAAGTCCTCGGCGAGCACATCCACCGCTTCTTCGTGGAGAACAAGAAGAAGGAGTGGAGCGAGTACGTTAGCTACGTCTCGCCCTGGGAACAGGACAAGTACCTCTCCATCCTCTAAGGGATGCGATAGCACCGCCGGATGCCGGTCCGGTGGAGCACGGCAATGGCGCCGGGCGACTCATGTCGTCCGGCGCCTGTGTTCAGCGCGAGGCGGCGGAGGCTACAATCGTGCACATGAAGCGCATCATCATCGTCGCGGACGACGCACACACCAGGGCGTGGATCGCCGACGCCCTCGGCGGAGTCGATGTCGCGCGCGATCAGTGCGCAGCATCCGAGCTGGACGCGCGGCTGCTGACCGATCCGGCAGACCTCGTGATCGCCGACGGGTCTCGTGCGCCCGAGAGGGTATTCGGAAGCGCAGAGAGCGCCGTCGCGGCCGGATCGGACGTTCGGATGCTGGTCGTGGTCGAGGCCGATGCGCTCTCCTCGTTGCGCGTGCCGGTTCGCTTCCCGGCCGACTTCGTGGTCCGCGGCGCTTCTGCAGGCGAGGTCGCCGCGCGCGTGCGTGGACTGCTGTGGCCGGGGGAGGAAGTGACGGCGGACGAGGTGATCCGCATCGACGGACTGACCCTCAATCTTGCGACGTATCAGGCGCAGAGCCACGGTGAGCCGATCGAGTTCACGTTCCTCGAGTACTCGCTCTTCGCCTTCCTCGTGACCCACCCCAACCGCGTCTACAGCCGCGAGGTCCTGCTCAAGCGGGTCTGGGGAACCGACTACTTCGGTGGTGCGCGAACGGTCGACGTCCACGTCAGGAGAGTCCGAGCCAAGCTCGGTCCTGAGGTCTCCTGGCGGCTCGAGACCGTGCGTAACGTCGGCTACCTCTGGAAACGCTGACCTCACCGCCGGCGTCGCCGCTCGGAACCCTCTGCGTACCGCTCATCATCTGCGCGTGAGTTCACGAACCCTGGATGACATGTACGTGGTAGATTTCGGATGTACGTGTATCCGTGTGCGCCGACTGGGACCGGCGTGCGAGAGGGGGAGGTCTTCCATGCGTAAACGCGCGTCCACGTTCTTGCTTGCCGTGGTACTGATCATCGGTCTGCTGCCGATGAGTGCCGGAGCGGCACCGATGTACGAGACCGGGGTCGAGTTCCCGGTCGCGCTCGCTCCTGACGGACAGATCCAGCCGGACATCGATTTCCCGTGGATCGTCTGGAAGGACAACCGGTACTGTGTGGATGACGATTCCGACATCTACGCCTACAACTTCGTCACCGGTGAAGAGGTGCAGGTGACCGACTGGGAGGGCTCCGAGTCCAACCCGAGCGTGTCGGGTGACTGGGTCGTCTGCTCATCTCGCCTCGACAACTGGAACGAGGACAACGACGACTACAGCAGTGTCTGGGCCGTAAACCTCGTCACCGGTGAGGAGAAGGCGCTCGCCGAGTCGTGGGATGACGACAACGACTTCCACGTCGGCAATCCGGCCATCGAGGGCAGCATGGTCGTCTTCAACCACTGGGACTACAGCGTTTCGCCGTCCGACGGCGATATCTGGTTCTACGATCTGGCCACCGATGAGACCGGTCCGCTGCTCGAGAAGGCCAGCGACCAGTACGCGCCGGAGATCGGCGACGGCTGGGTCGTGTACCGCGATTATGTCCCGGGCGGCTGGAGCTACCGCAACATCATGGCGTACAACCTCGAGACTGGCGAAGAGGTCCTGGTCGCGGAAGGCGAGTACGAGGGCAGTGTGCTGTACGTCGATATGGACGGACCTTCCACGGATGACGGAAAGGTCGTCTATGCCGAACGCCGCTACGACTGGAGCCAGTGGTACTACTCCATCAAGATGTACGACCTCGCCACAGACACGGAGACTACGCTCTCGACGGTCGACAATACGGGCAGTCGTCAGCATCCCGTCATCAACGACGGCCTCGTGACCTGGCATGACAGCCGGGTCGGCGTCAACGAGGTCTACGGCTACGACCTTGCCGCCGAAGAGGAGTTCGTGATCGTCCCGGCCGTCTGGGACGATGACGCCAGCGAGTGGGTCTCCTACGCCGGCCGCACCACGACCGCCGACGGCATCGTCGCCTGGCACGACCACCGCGACGAGGGCAACGGCGACGAGGACTGGCAGGACCTCTACGCGATGTTCCTCACCGGTGTCGAGGCGCCGCTTGCCGGTGCCACCCGCTACACCACCGCGGTCGACATCTCGAAGTCCACGTTCCCCTACGGGTCGGACACGGTCATAGTCGCGACCGGCGAGAACTTCCCGGATGCCCTTGCGGGCTCCTCGCTCGCGGGGCTTTACGCCGCGCCGGTCCTGCTCGTGCACTCCATGGTTCCGGCCGAGGTCGCCGAGGAGATCGAGCGCCTCGGCGCTTCTGAGGCCATCGTGCTCGGTCGCGAGAAGGCGGTGCCGCTCTCGGTCGACACCGAGCTGGAGGCTCTCGGACTCGAGGTCACGCGTCTTGGAGGCGTCGACCGCTTCGAGACCGCAACGCTCATCGCCGAGGAAGCCATAGACTACATGGGTGAGGGCTGGGACGGTACCGCGTTCCTGGCCACCGGCTACGACTGGCCGGACGCGCTTTCG
>JAUSBY010000009.1 GCA_030651765.1 Coriobacteriia bacterium
CTCGACGACCATCCCGATCAAAGGCGAGAGCTATCGCCTCAAGGACAAGAAGAAGGCCGGCATCGTGATGGCGCCGGCCCGCTGAGGGTGGTCAATTTCAAATCGTCACAGGGTGGTCAGTTTTCAATCGTCATTGACACACGGACTCGTCCCCGTCCTTCATCACCGAGTACGTGCAATGGCACTGGCCGCACACCATCAGGCGCTCCTGCTGCGTTGAGATGTTCTCGGGATCCAGGCCCACCTCGGCGAGAGCGCTCTCCACGGTCCAGCGTCGTGTCGCAAGGCCCATGGTCGCGTTGTCGTGGCAGTCGATGCAGGCGGCACCGAGCATCCTGTGCTCCTCGGGAATCAATGCCACGGCCTCGGCATATGTGGCGCCGAAGAGCTTGTCCTTGTCGGTCTCGTAGAGATCTTCGGTGTACGGCGACTTGCAGGTGAGGCACGCGCCGCCCGCCTTGACGCGAGAAGGATCTGCCTCTGCCTGGTCGATGAGCATGTAGTAGTGCCCGCGAGGCTCGTTGTAATCGATGCCGAAGCCCCAGCCGTTGAACAATAGGGCCATGAACGGGAACTCGGAGAGCTTGTCGAACATCACGCCATCGTCGAAGCCTCGCTTGTAGACGCTCTTGCCGGCCAGCCGGGGCTCGGACGTGGCGAGCCACGTCCGGTAGACCTCGGGGTACGCGGCACCCCAAACAGCGGGATCATGTTCGCCCTCGGGCACGATTGGTGGAGCGACCACTTCCTGCGCGGCTCCGCATCCGTGCAGGGCCGGGACGAGCAGGGTGCCGACGATCAGCAGCCCTGTTGCCGCGATTCGAACGCGCGCAGACGTCGCTGTTCTCATGGCGGAGTTCCCTCCCAATCGAGCGTGACCGCATGGAGTGATGCGAGCGCATTCCCTGTTGCGGTAGATACCCGAAGTGGCCGACCCGCTCGCCCTCGCTTGATTTAGGCCCTGTCGTTGGTTACTCTCTTTCAGCACCCACGGCCAGGTAGCTCAGTTGGTAGAGCAGGGGACTGAAAATCCCCGTGTCGGCGGTTCAAGTCCGTCTCTGGCCACCATCGATGCTTCCGAAGGGTCGGGCCGAAAGGTCCGGCCCTTTGTGTTTGTGAGCTGGGGAGCGCTCCGTCCTCGCTTCGGCGACGGATGCCCGCGCGTTGAGCGCGGGGAGGGCCTCGCATGTCGCGAGGCCCTCCCCGGTGTATCCGTGCGAGACGGGTGTCACTTCACGGTTGCGTAGTTCGGGACCGTGGCAGGATCGTAGCCAGCGGCGCCGCCGACAGCCGGATCGGTGTTCCAGCCGCTCATACCGAACTTCATGTTGTAGGTCTCATAACCCATGAGGTTCAGGAACATCGCAGCCTCGCCACCGGTGTGACCGGTGTAGCAGTAGATGATGATCTTCTTGTCGGGATCGATCTTGTCGACATTGTCGGCGATATCGGTCCACAGGATGTTGATGGCACCGTCAACGTGACCCTTGGCATAATCCTAGGCCTTGCGCACCGAGACGATCTGGTAGCTCATGTCCTGCGCCTGCACGAGGTTGAACAGGTCGGCGGCAGCGATCGTGGGTACGGGCTCGTTCTTGAAGTACTCGTTGGCGGCCTCGATCATCGTATCCAATAACGACAAGTGCGAGCAGTGCGCCCACCCAGACCCACAGACGCTTCGGCTTTCGCTTCTTGCTGGATGCCGGGGTGTCGCCCCTGGATCGGTCTTCCGCCACTACAACCATCTCCCTCGCATGTCTCGGCGGCAAGCAGCCGCCTCGTGCCCTGCCGGGAGCACTTGATTGAAGTGAGCCATGGTGCCTCGGCAGCGACGGGTCGCAGCGGGTATCCGGACGCGCCAGTTCCCACTAACCCCTTACCCTGTTCAGGCCATGCAATGCGTCGGCCACAGATTGTGATTCCTTAAACGATACTGACACCGGACGGGGGGCTGGAGGGGTTGAACCGGTGGGCACCGGGTAAGGACTTGTACAGTACAGGCCAGTGCGAGGGGGACATCCGATGCCGGGTAGCGTCTACAAAGTCATCGAACTTGTGGGAACGAGTACTGAGTCATGGGAGGCTGCCGCGCGGCAGGCACTCGAAGCCGCCGCAAAGAACCTTCACGACCTTCGCGTGGCCGAGGTGGTGACGTTGGACGTTCGGTTGAAGGACAACAAGATCGTCGAGTACCGCGCGAAGATGAAGGTGTCGTTCAAGTACCACGAGGAGCTGGGCGACTCGTAGATACGTCCCGATGGTACTCTTGGGTCGGACCAGCCGTGCATCGAGAGGGTGCGTGTGACCGACCACTACAGACTCCTGCAGGTTCGTCGTGATGCCTCAGCCGAGGTGATCTCGGCAGCCTACCGGCGGCTCATGCGCGACGCGCACCCGGACCGGGGCGGTGACGCGGAGCGGGCCCGCAAACTCAATGTCGCCTACGAGACCCTCTCTGATTCGGCAGCCCGGCGCGCGTACGACAACTCACTCGGTCAGAGTACGGACGACGGAGGGCCCTCCCGCATGGAGGCGATCGCCGCTCGACTCGGCGCCGGTCTGGGGACACAGTACGTGAGGCTTCGCAGAGTCCTGCGCGAGGTTCGCAAGGATCTCTCAACGTAGTCACCACACGGTCTTGAGAGACACGGCACGTCCGGAGCGGGTACATTTGGCCGGTAGGCGCGACCAAGGGGGTCCATATGCAGCGCGCACTGGTGGTCGACGACGAGGCGAACATCCGCGAACTCGTGGCGGTGTACCTGCAGACCGCCGGGTTCTCCGTCGAGCACGCGACGGACGGCGCCGAGGCGCTCACGAAGGCCCGGCACGGATCCTACGATGTGGTGATACTCGACATCATGCTCCCCGGGATCGACGGCGTGGAGGTCTGCCGGCGCATCAGGGAACACTCGTCAGTCCCCATCATCATGCTCACCGCGCGTGAGGGCGACTTGGAGAAGGTCGCTGCCCTCGAGATCGGTGCAGACGACTACGTGACCAAGCCGTTCAGCGCTCCAGAGCTCGTTGCGCGCGTCCGTGCGCTGCTGCGCAGGGCCGGGGCCGGCCGCCCCGCCGGACCGCTGACGATCGGCGGGCTGAGTCTGGATCCCGGAACCCGCGAGGTGATCGTGGACGGTCGCCATGCCTCGCTCACCGCCAAGGAGTTCGACTTGCTGCACGCCCTCCTGCGCAACCCCGGCATCGTCATGACCCGGGAGACGCTCCTCGACGCCGCATGGGGCTTCACCGAGTATGTGGACGCCCGCGGCGTCGACGTCCACATCAGGCACATACGCGAGAAGCTCGGGGACGACGCGGCCGACCCTCGCTTCATCGAGACCGTGCGCGGCGTGGGCTATCGCGCGATACGCGAGGGCTCATGACGATGGGTTCCGGGGTCGGGCGGGCGCGCATGACGGTCATGCGTCGCACGCGGCTTGCGGTCGCGGGCGTCGCCATAGCGTCTGTCCTGCTGCTCGCCGGCGTGGTCTACACCGCCTGGTTGCAGCACACCGAGGTCGTTCGCACCACAGAACTCGCGCGCCAGGTCTCGGCGATCGCCGCGGGCTTTGCGGCAGGTGACCCGCTCGACCTCTCCGGCGCTTCTCCGCTGGAGGGGCTACGCGCCGAGCTATTCGAGGTTGAGGCACGCCTGATAGGTACCCACCTCGTGCTGACCGACGCCGAAGGAGTGGTGCGTCACTCCTCGACGTTCGACGGGACGCTTGAGCGTTACGACATCGAGCGGCTGACCGGTCCCGCGGATGTGCGCGGCGTGCGCACAGGAACGGCGCCTGTGGCCGGTGCCGGCCGGGTGATCATCGTGGCCGCGCCCGTCCCGGGTGTCGCCTCCGACGGCTATCTCGTCGCGGTCCAGCCGATACGGGAGCTGGCCGCAGCCCGGCGCGGTGGAGGACTCATCCTCGTCGCCGTCACGCTCGTCGTCGTTGCGGGGGCCTGGCTGGCCGGCGGCATCATCGCCCATCGGATCACAGCGCCGCTCGTCCGGTTGCGGGAGGGCGCCGAAGCGATCGCGGGAGGCTCGTGGGGTCTCCAGGTGGCCGCGGAGGGCGACGAGGAGGTGGCGGCTCTCGCGACCGCGTTCAACACCATGTCCTCGCGTGTGGATGCGGCGTACACAGCGCAGCGTGAGTTCGTCGGCGATGTGTCCCACGAGCTGCGGACGCCGATAACGTCCATCCAGGGGTTCGCGGGAGCGCTGCTCGACGATCTTGCGTCTGACGATGAACAGCGCGAGCGCTTCGCGCGGATCATCCGCGAGGAGTCGGGGCGGTTGATGGAACTCACGGGCACCCTGCTCGCGCTTGCGGATCTCGATTCGGGACGAGTCCGGCTCGCTTCCGTGCCGGTGGACACAGTCGCGCTTGCCGAGGCGCTTGCCTCCCGTCACGAGATGGTCGCGCACCGCCGACAGGTGACGCTCGACATCGGTGACCTCGCCGCGAGCGGTCGCCCCGTGGCGGACGACCTCCGGTTGCTGCAGGTCGCATCCGCGCTTGTGGCCAATGCGATCACACATGCGCCGCCGGATAGCACGGTGCGGGTGGGCAGCTGCGTGCGTGATGGACGGTGGTGTCTTGAAGTCGACGACGCCGGCCCGGGGGTCCCGGAACACGAGCGCGACCGGGTGTTCGAACGGTTCGTCCGGCTCGACGTCAGCAGGTCGGCCGAAAGCGGGGGTTCCGGGCTTGGCCTGGCGATCTGTCGGCGCCTTGTCGAGCTGATGGGCGGGACGATAGCGGCGGAGACCTCTGGTCTCGGCGGGGCCCGTTTCGTCGTGTGTCTCGACCTTGCGCAGGGAGCTGACCCGCCCGGAGGGGTCAACCGCATCTCAACGGGTGCTCCATAATGAGACAATGTGAGGCGTCGATAGTGTAGGTGTGCGCAGATGACATGCGCGCATCGGCAGGACGACGATCGGTAGGGTGATCAGGATGCACAGGACGGCCAGGCACATCCGCAGTTCGCTGCTCGTCGCGGTGCTCGTAGCAGCCCTGCTCGTTCCCGCGCTCACATTCGGTGCACAGGGTTCGGGTCAGGCTGGGAGCGTCGACAGCGGCTCGGCCGACACCGGTACCGCAACCGCACAGCAGTCTGGCTCGACCGGAGACTCGGCGCAGGCCGCCGACGCCGCCGTCGCCCAGTTGCGGGCGAGGATCGGCCTTGCGCTCCAGAAGCGCGCGCGCCGTTTCGACACTGCCACCGCTGCTCTCGAGCGCCAGCGGACGAGACTGATGACGCTCGCGGACAAGCTCGAGCAGCTCGGCGGAGACGTGTCGCAGGTTCGGACCCGCTTGCGTGAGTGCGAGCAGCTGCTCGTCCAGGCACGCGAACAGGAGCAGACCGCCACTCGACTGATGCGGCGGATCGCCGATGAACAGGATCGCTCCGGTGCCTTCGTGCGGGCTCGCACTCAGGCCCGTGCAGCAGTTCAGACGATGAGCCAGGCCCGGACCCGGCTTCGTGCCGCGGCCGACCTGCTTGAGGATATCGCCGAGGATATCGGCGAAGGGGGCGAGACTGGGTGAAGCGACTGCCCGCGATCGCGCTCATCATCGTGATGCTGATGGTGGGTGCGGTCGGATGCAGTGGACCCGACGACACGGACGATGCGACTTCGGGTGACGGGGTCGCATCGTCTATCGTCGGCACCCTTGCGCCCGACGCTGATGCCGCACCGGGTGATGTGACGTCCTCAGACCCGGACTCCGCCGATGGCGCCGATGGCTCCACGGGAGGCACCTCGGACCCGTCCGCGGTCGGCTCGGGAGCAAGCGCGGCCGACACGTCGGCGGTCCTGCGTGAACTCGACGCGGTTCGTCGTGAACTCGACGCGATCTCGCTTCCCGACGACACGGACTTCAGCGACATCGAGGCGGCACTGCGGTAGCTCTACAGGTACTGCCAGACGTCGTCGATCCCCGCGTCGGTCGCCGGGATGCACTCGACGATGCCGTGGTCGTACGTTCCCGTCTCGGGATTCACGAGTCGCAGATCCACTGTCTCGGGCTCCTTGAGCCACGACCCGTCCGCGGCGATCACGCGCTTGACACGCGGCCGGAGCAAGTCGTCCTTGTTGACACGGAATACGATCGCCTTCGAGCCGTCGTCGAGGGTGACGACCGCACCCATCGGGTAGATGCCGAGCATCGCCACGAGTGCCTTGGTCACGCTGGGATCGTACGCCTTGTTGCGGCCCTGCATGAGCACAGCAAGCGCCTTGTCCGGTCGGATCTCCCGCCGGAACGGGCGGCGCGTCGTCATGGCGTCGTACGCATCGCACAGCGCCACGATCTTGGAGAACAGATGCTGCTCCTGTGGGCCTGCCGCTTTGGGGTATCCCTGCAGGTCGTGGCGCTGATGGTGCTCGTAGGCGACCACCATCGGCATCTGATCGACGAGCTGGATGCGCTTGAGCAGGTCGGCGCCCTCGGTCGTGTGGCTCTTCACAATCTGCCACTCGTCGGCCGTGAGTGGCCCCTCCTTGCCGAGGATGTCCCCGGGGATGCGCACTTTTCCGAGGTCGTACAGCAGCGCCGAGAGGCCGAGCGACTTGAGCGACTCGGCATCCAGGCCGAGGGACGCGCCGAGTGAGATCGACAGGATACACACGTTGATCGAATGGTTGAGCGTGTAGTCGTCATGGCCCTTGATCGCGGTCAGGCCGAGGATGGCTGCCGGGTCCTTGAACAGGGTGTCGAGCAACGAGCTCACCATATGCTGGAGCGGCCCGACCTCGAAGACCTTGCCGAGTTTGGCCTGCGTCTCGACGTCGCGCATGAGCTCGATGCCGCGGTCGTACGTCTCGCGGCCCTGGGCTTTGTTCTCCCGCTCCTCCTCCTCGCGTACCGAGTCGTCGAGGTCGGTCGTCTCGGCCACGGCGACGCTTGCAGCACCGCGATGCCGGAGGAACGCCGTGGACTGCTCGATGCTCGCGATGTCGGGGGTGTTGAGGAGCTCGGTGACCGCGGCTGCGTCCGCCTCGCCGAAGCCGGCCCCGAATGTGACCGCCGAGATGCCGCGGGCCAGAAGGTCGACCACGAGCTTGCGGTACGTGACGCTCTCCTCCGGAAGCACCTGGTTTTCAATGAACAGCGTCGCCTTGTAGACGTTGATCGTCACGTCCTCGAAGCCGATCTCGAAGATCGCCGCGACGGCGGCGGTGAGGTCCTGGATGGACTGGACGGCGAGTGGGTGGCTCGCCGGGTAGAGTGCAGCGTTGTTCTGGGCGACGGCGAGCGCTCTGGCGAGGTCGCGGGCCTTCTCGAGACGCTTTGGCGTCGCGAACGGTGCGCGTGTCGCTGGCGCGGCCAGGGTGGCCATCTCCTCGGCAGTCTCGAGGCGGTCGTCGTGTGAGGTGTCCGTCACTGCTGGTTCCCCTTTCAGTCAGCGCGATCCCCGTGTCGCAGCGTCTCGAGGATCCGTCGGGCCAGGTAGCGCAACTCCCGGTTCTTCTTGCCGATCGCCACCGGCCGGTGCGCGAGTCTCTCGAGCACCGGTATCGCCTGTGGTGAGTCTAGCGCTTCCAGGCTCTTTAAGACTTCTTTCTTCAGCTCGTAGTTCCTCTCGAACAGGTTCACGACGGCGATGATCCTGAGCAGCGCAGGGACGGCATCGGTAAGCCCCGCCCGACCGATCTCGCGGGCTGCGAGTCTGCGCGTCTCAGGGTCCCAGTGTCCGAGGGCCTTCTGCAGGATGGCAGCGCTGTCGGGCCCGGGGTTCGCGCCGAGGGCGACGATCGCCGCCTGCCGGACGCGGCTGTCGAGGTGCTCGAGCGCCACGGCGATCGACGGCAGAAGCCGTCGCGCGCCCGTCGCCCCAAGCATGTCGATCGCCGTGGCGGCCTGCGCCGGATCTCCTGTTCGGAGCGTCCTGCCGACGACGGCGGCGACCGGTTCGGCCATCGACACGATGACCGGCATGAGGTGTTCGCGGCGGTCGGCCGGAGCATCGAGGTAGCCGCTCACGAGTGCCTCGGCGCCGGCAGCGCCCGCCGCCTCGAGCAGCGTGCGCGCGCTGACGAGCATCGGGTCCTCTGAGAGCCTGCGAACGCACTCGCGCAAGATGTCGGGCGAGCCCAGCACCTTCCGGGCGGCCTGGATCGCCGGCGCGAGCGCGGGATCGGACGAGAGCTCCGAGAGTAGTCCGGCGGCCTCGGAGACTTCATCGAAAGCGCCGACCTCAACCGCGCTGCCCAGCGCATCGGTGACCGCCCTGATCGAGTCTTCTGTAGGGCGCTCGCGCGCGACGCTCACGATCGTGGCGAGTCCCCGCGCGGCGGCGCTGCGCGGAGTCGAGGCTGCGACGAGGGTGCTGATGTGGTCGAGGTCCTCTTCATCGGCTCGTGCTATCTCGCGCGAGATCTCTTCGGCATCGGCCTCCGGAGGGACGCCCCGGGCAAGGTCCTCGCGAAACGTCGGCTTGAGCAGAATGGCAAGCTCGTTGAAGATCTCCGGCGGCAACTCGATCTCCCGGAGCAGCGTCTCGGGTTGGCGGGACATCATCTGCGCGGTGAGGCGCAGAAGGCGCGCCAGGGCCGCGGGCTGCATGTGGCCGATGATGTCCAGGACCGAGTCCATGAGTCGCCCGTCGGCGTCGACGGTCAGCGCGTTGCTGAGCAGGTCGACGCGGGTCGCCTCATCGAGGTGGAGCAGCGCCTCGGCGCATCGGCGCATCGCGAGGTCCTGTGCCGCACTCTCCAGGCGACCGATCGCCTCGGTGGCGATGTCGGTGGACTGCGAGCCCGCGAGTGCATCCTGCTGCCAGGTCGCGGCGGCGAGTGTGAGCTCGCGCGCTATCTCCTCAAGCGGCGCGCCGGTCAGGTCGAGTCCGAGCAGTCCCGCCTCGGTGGATGCCCTGAGGGTCACTTCCACCACGGCGATCGCGCGGACATCGGCGCCGAGCAGCGCCGAGCGGACTCCGCCGGACGCCCGCATCGCTCGCGCGTCGCCGCCGATGATCTCGAGCAGGCTCGCGACCTCGTGGTCCGTGACGCCGGGCGCCACGATCAGCTGCCCGACCTGAAGCGCATGCAGCGTCTCGGCAAGGGCTGCGACCTGTGGCAGCCCCTCTCCGACGGTCGTCTCGGCCACCACGAACCGTGCGCGGTCCACGTGGTACTGAACTGTGCCGTGCGACGCGGTGACGGCCGCTGCGCGCGCGACGACGCGCTCGACCGCCTCGAGCCGAAGTGGACTCGTCGGCGGGTAGAGGCGCGAGGCTGCCGCGGCTCCTGCGATCGTGCGCAGGAGTTCCTCGGCTTCTGTGGCCAGACCGCCGCCCGGGCGCTCCACTCGCGCCTCCTTCTCGTTCGTGCTCCTTCTCTCCTCTATCGGCAGCGCCGCGCTTCGGGCGGATGCCCGATACCGGAGAGATTTGCCCGATACTCCTCTGGTACCTATATCCTAGCGAGTAATGGCGCAACCCGGAGGAATCAGTGGCGCTGCGGAGTGACGCATACTACCGGGGCCTCGTGGAGGCCGAACTGCGTGCGGCCGGACACACCGAGCCGCCCGTCTCGCCGACGGCCGTGGCCACGCATCTCGGCGTGCCGGTTCGCACGCTGCCGCTGCCGCCGTGGTTCACCGCCGCCCTGGTCTACGAGGACGGCATGCCCGCGATCCTTCTCAACCCGACGCGACCGGAGGATGTGCGGCGGCGCGCACTCGGCCACCTTCTCGGCCATCTGCTCCTCGTCCTGGACGATCCGACGGCAACGTATCCGCGCACCGTGCAAGACGCGCACCGCGAGGCCGACATCATGGCCGAGGAGTTCGAGACTCCCGGTTACCTCGTGCGCGACCAGGCGCAGAAGTGGTTCAACGACTACCGCTATCTTGCCGGACTGTTCGGCGTGACCGAGGAGAGGATGTTCGCGGCGATGCAGGAACTCGGGCTCATCAAGACCCGGGGGGTCATCTGGGACTACTGAGGGAGCTGTCGGGGGAGCCTGCTATCATCGGGTGTGACTCAGATTCTGTGGCGTGGACCGTTCGGGAGGACTCATGCGCACGACCTACGCGGTCGGTGTTGATGTCGGTGGCACGCGGATCGCCGCCGGTCTGGTGGAGCGAAAAGGCCGGATGCTCAAAGAGGTCCGGACGCTCACACCTGCCGAGGCGGGGCCGTTCGCTATCGTCGATGCGATCATCGACCTGATCACGGAGGTCACTGCCGGGGTCCACCCGGGCGAGATCGCCGGCATCGGGGTCGGACTGCCGGCACAGATCGATTTCCTTAAGCAGACGGTGGAGTTCTGCACCAACCTGCCGCTCGCAGGGGTCGACATGCGGTCACTCATCATGTCGCGGGTGCGCCACCCGGTTGCGATAGACAACGACGGCAACTGCGCGGGCATTGGCGAGAGCCGCTTCGGGGCAGCCAAGGGCGTGCGGGACTTCGTGATGATCACGCTGGGTACCGGTGTCGGGGGCGCGCTGTTCTTCAACGGCGAGCCGTATCGCGGCTCGCGCGGGCTCGCCGCCGAGATCGGTCACATGGTCGTTCGGCTCGACGGCCCGCCGTGTCCGTGCGGCGGCAAGGGCCACATCGAGTCGTACATGGGCCGCCCGGCGATCGCCGCAGCGGGACGGGCCGCCGCCGCCGAATACCGTGGCCGTGCGATACGTGAGCAAGCCGGCGGCAACGACGAGCGTGTGACCGCCGAGGACGTCATCAACGCGGCGCTCAAGGGCGATGAGATCGCGCGCGAGATCCTGCTTGACGCCGGCGAGGTGCTCGGCGAGGCGCTTGTGGGGATCGTGAACCTGCTCAACCCGAGGCTGATCGTCGTTGGCGGTGGCGTCGGCGAATCGTGCGCCCTCATCGTCGAGAGAGCCGCCGAGGTCATCGATCGCAACGCGCTGGCCGGGCGCCGCGACGTTCGGGTCGCACAGGCCGAGCTTGGCAACGACGCGGGCGCGCTCGGCGCAGCGGCCCTCGCCTTCGACGAGCACGACTCGCGGGAAGGGCTTCACCGATGAGCGCGACCGTCTACTTCGCACCGATGCGCTCCGCCATGAAGCGGAGCATGGTCACGCGTGCCGGTGCGCTTCTTTCGCGCGCGGGTCTGTCCGACGCGGTGGCCGACGGTGACCTGGTCGCCGTCAAGCTGCACTTCGGTGAGCAGGGCAACACGGGGTTTGTGAGCCCCGTCTACCTGCGCGAAGTCGTTCGGCGTGTCCGCGCGGCCGGTGGCAAGCCGTTCCTGACCGATGCGAACACCCTCTATCGCGGCGAGCGCGCCAACGCCGTGGACCACCTTGCCTGCGCGCTCCACAACGGGTTCGCGTATGCCACCGTCGATGCTCCGTTGATAATCGCCGACGGGCTCGACGGACGGGAGGCGGTGGACGTGCCGGTCGCCGGCACGCACTTCGACTCCGTCCGCATCGGCTCGGCGGCCGTGCATGCCGATGCGATGGTCGTCGTCACGCACGTGAAAGGCCACGAGGCCACTGGTTTCGGCGGGGCTCTCAAGAATGTCGGCATGGGGCTCGGATCCCGCTCGGCCAAGCAGCGCATGCATGCCGACTTCCGCCCCGAAGTGACCGCCGAGACATGCACCGGATGCGGCAGATGCGTGACGTGGTGCCCGGTGAGTGCCATCGTCCTCGGCCCCGATCGCGTGGCGGCGGTCGATTACGAGACGTGCTACGGGTGCGGGGAGTGCGTGGCTGCGTGCCCGTACGGAGCGATCGCCACCCAGTGGAAGACGGACGCCACCATGATCCAGGAGAAGATCGTGGAGCATGTCGCCGGCGCGCTCGCGGGCAAGGAGGGCAAGGTCGTGTACCTCTCGTTCGTCACGGCTGTCTCGCCCGACTGCGACTGCTGGTCGTTCTCCGACGCGCCTATCGTCCCCGACCTCGGCGTCTTGGCCTCGACCGATATCGTAGCCATCGAGCAGGCGGCGTACGATCTCGTCACCGGCGCCGTCGGGCTGGCGGGCTCGCGGGGCGAAGGCATGGGCGCCGGTGACGACAAGTTCAGGGCGATCACCGGCGTGGACGGCACGCGCGCTATCGTGTATGCGGAGGAGATGGGCCTGGGAACGCGTGAGTACGAGCTCGTGACGGTCGACTAGGCTGACGCGGGGAGCGCCGGTCTGACGAACAGGAGTGGGCGTGGACTACTTCGACGTACTGAAGAAAGCGTGGACCATCACATGGCGCTACAAGGCGCTGTGGGTGCTTGGCCTGTTCGCCGGAGCCGCGAGCGGCGGCAGTGGCGGTGGAGGTGGCAGCGGCTACCGGACGGGCAGCTCGGACTACTCGACCAGCGGACAGGAGTTCAACCGTATGGCCGGGGACTTCGCGCGGGTCTTCGAGGACAACCTCGTGCTTATAGCCATCATGGTCGGCGTTCTCGCAATCATCGGCATCGTGTTCTGGGTGCTCTCGATCGCGGCGCAGGGCGGTCTGGTCCACGGTGCTAACGAGGCTGCCGAGGGGCGCACTCCTGCGCTTGGCGCAGCCTGGCGTGTCGGTTTCCGTCACTGGGGCCGCACGTTCATGATCGGTCTCGTGCTTGTCGTGCCGATGCTGCTCATCGTAGGCGTCATGGCCGCTACACTCGTCGCGGTGGTGGCCGGCGGTGCGATGGGCGGAGACGCCGGAGCCGGTGTCGCGATCGGCGGTGCGTGCCTCGTGCTGCCGCTCTTCGTCGTGCTCCTCATAGCCGCCGGGCTGATCATCGGCATCGTGTTCAACCTCGCGCTCCGCTACGGCGTGCTCGGGGATGTCTCCTTCGGCCAGGCCATCAAGCGCGGCTGGGGCGACCTGTGGGGCAAGCGCGGCGCGTTCGTCTTCTGGCTCGTCATGCTGCTTCCCGGTGTGGCGTACTCGATCATCGCACTGCTCATCATGCTGCCGTTCATCGTCGGCAGTGTGGCGCTTGTGATCGCCGAGCAGTTCGCTATCGCGGCGCTCGTGTTCCTGGTGATGATCATCGTGGCGCTCGTTCCCGGGGCCATCTACGGGACGTTCGTCTCGTCGGCGTGGACCGTGTTCTTCCGAAGGATGACAGGGATGGAGGTCGCTCCGGTGCAGAGCGCACCGACCCCGGTGTACCCGGCTCCTCCGGTACCACCCGCCGCGCCGGCGGTTCCCGGTGAGGTGCCACCGGCCCCACCGGTGTCCGGTGACTGAGAGCTCCGGCATCCTGCTCGTCTGCGCGACGCCCATCGGTAATCTGGGTGACGTGACGCTGCGGGTGCTCGATGCCCTTCGTACTGCCGATTCGATCGCCGCCGAGGACACGCGGGTGTCGCGCAAGCTGCTAGCGCGCTACGACATCCATACGCCGCTCGAGGCCTATCACGAACACAATCGTGCCACCAGGACGCCCGAACTCGTCGCTCGCATCGAGCGGGGCGAGCGCATCGCCCTGGTGTCCGATGCGGGCACGCCCGGGATCTCGGATCCGGGCGAGCATCTCGTGGATGCGTGTCTCGACGCGGGCCTGCGCGTGGACGTGCTGCCGGGCGCTTCTGCCATCACCACCGCGCTTGTGGCGAGCGGGCTGCCGACGCAGGCGTTCTACTTCGGCGGGTTCCTCCCGCGCAAGCACGGGGAGCGTACCCGCGCGCTCGAGAGCCTCGCCAGGCTCGATGCGACGCTCGTGTTCTACGAGTCGCCCGGCCGCACCGCTGCGACCCTCGCCTCGCTCGCGGCGGCCTTCGCCGGCCGCCGCGCGGCGCTGGCGCGCGAACTCACCAAGCTCCACGAGGAGGTGGCGCGCGCCGAGATCGGCGAGCTCGCCGACCGCTTCGCCGAGCGCGAACTCAAGGGCGAGGTCGTCCTGCTCGTCGGCCCGCCCGAGGGTCCCGAGCAGCTGACGCTCGACGAAGACGTCGTGCGGGAGCGGCTGACCGCGGCCGCGGAACAGGGACTCACTCGTAGGGATGCGGTGCGTGAGGTCGCTGCCGGCCTCGGGCTGCCGCGCAACGAGGTGTACCGGATATCGCTCGGGAAGTGAGCGCTACCGCCGCTTGATATCGGCGACGCACGAGGAGCAGACCGGCCGGTCCTTGATCATGCCGATGTCCTCCGTGCTGCCGCAGATCACGCACGACGCGGCGTACTTCTCCAAGATGATGCGCTCGCCCTCCACAGAGATGGAGATCGGGTCCTTCACGCGGATGCCGAGTGTGCGCCTGAGCTCCATCGGGATGACGATCCGACCGAGGTCGTCCACGCGCCTTACGATGCCGGTATCGCTCATCGTTCCGACTCCTTTGCACGGCGGGTCACGGTCGCCGGGTACGGTATCATGAGAGGTCGCTCGGACTGAGCGCTCTCTTCCATAAATGCCCACATCGGAGACGAGGTAACCGCCGGTGAGCAAGTCGCCCTTCTACGTCACCACCCCCATCTACTACGTGAATGCCGAACCACACCTCGGCACGGCGTACACGACGATCGCGGCCGACGCGATCGCCCGCTACCGTCGTATGACCGGTCGTGACGTCCTGTTCCTGACGGGGCTCGACGAGCATGGCCAGAAGATAGCGCAGGCCGCCGAGGAGAACGGCATGTCCCCGCAGGAGTGGGTGGACGCGATCGCGCCCAAGTTCACGGAAGCGTGGGCCATGCTCGACGTGGCCTACGACGACTTCATCCGGACGACCGAGGAGCGCCACAAGCGCGGCGTGGCTGCGTTCTGGCAGAAGCTCCACGACGACGGTTGGCTGTACCAGGGCCACTACGAGGGCTGGTACTGCGTGCCCGATGAGACGTACTGGACCGCCGAGCAGCTTGCGGACGGGGTGTGCCCGCAGTGCGGCCGTGAGGTCCAGTTCATCACCGAGGACAACTGGTTCTTCAAGCTCTCCGAGTTCGGTGAGCGCCTGCTCGAGTTCTACGAGACGCATCCCGGATTCGTTCAGCCCGAGACGCGCAAGAACGAGGTCGTCTCCTTCGTGCGCGGCGGCCTCAAGGATCTCTCCATCTCGCGCACCACGTTCACCTGGGGCGTGCCCATCCCGTTCGCCGAGGGCCACGTCACCTACGTGTGGATCGACGCGCTGCTGAACTACATCACGGCACTCGGCTACGGCAGCGACGATCCGGCCGATGTCGAGCGATTCGCGCGCTACTGGCCGGCCGACTACCACTTCGTCGGCAAGGACATCATCCGCTTCCACTGCGTCATCTGGCCGGCGATGCTCATGGCGGCCGGCATCGAGCCGCCGACGAGCGTCTTCGCGCACGGCTTCCTGCTCACCAAGGGTGAGAAGATGTCCAAGTCCAAGGGAAACGCCCAGACACCCGCTGCGCTTGTCGAGCGCTTCGGCGTTGACGCGTACCGCTACTATTTCCTGCGCGATGTCGCCTTCGGCCAGGACGGTTCCATCTCGATGGAGGCGATGGTCCAGCGCTATAACGGCGACCTGGCAAACGACTGGGGCAATCTGTGCTCCCGCCTGTTCAACATGACCGAGAAGTATTTCGAGGGCATCGCGCCCGCGGCACCGGTCCGTGCGACCGAGACCGTCGAGGATGCGACGATGCGCGCGATTGCGGGCAAGCTTCCCGAGACGTACGAGGATCACATGTCGCGGCTCGACTACGCCGCTGCGCTCGACGCCGCCTGGGAGCTCATCAAATACGGGAATCGCTACCTGGAGAACGCAGCCCCGTGGACGCTCGCCAAAGAGGGCGACACGGCCCGGCTCGGCGCGGTCCTGTACAACGCGCTCGAGGCAGTGCGCATCGCGGCGCTGTTCACGGCGCCGGTCATGCCCGAGACCTCGGCCGAGGTGTGGCGCCGTCTCGGGCTCGGTGAGATCGTGGAGGTCACCGACATCCTCGGCGCGGCCGAGTGGGGCGGTCTTCCCGCGGGCACGCGCGTCACCAAGGGCGAGTCGCTGTTCCCCCGGATCTACGAGGAGTAAGGCCGGACACCGTGGTCGATTCGCTGCCGATACTGCCGGATCTCGGGGCGCCATCGGTCGACGCGCACGCGCACCTCGACATGCTCGACGACCCGGTCGCGGCTCTCGTTCGCGCCGCGCAGGCCGGGATCGCGCTCGTGGCAACCGTCGTTGACCTGACCGAGTCGCCGGAGACCACGCTTGACGGCCTCGAGGGCTGGCTGGCGGCCGCGTCCGCGGCGCTCGAGGACGACGACGGGCTGGCTGCGCCGGACGTCCGCCTGGTGGTCGGCTGGCATCCGCATAACGCGAAGGAGGGTACCGAAGCCCTTCTCGCGCGCCTGCGCGAACTCGCTGCTGACCCTCGGGTCGGTGCGCTCGGCGAACTCGGCCTCGATTTCCACTACGACCACTCCCCCAGAGACGATCAGCGGGCATGGTTCCGCACCCAGCTCGCACTCGCACACGAGGTCGGGTTGCCGGTGGAGATCCATCTGCGCGAGGCGCATGCCGAGGGCCTTCAGCTGCTAGCTGAGTTCGGCGTCCCGCCGGCAGGCTGCGTCATCCACTGCTTCACCGAAGGCTCGGCGCTTGCCGAGCGCTTCCTCGAGCTCGGCTGCCACATCTCGTTCGCGGGACCCGTGACCTTCAAGAAGGCCGAGGAGCTCCGCGAGGCCGCGCGTCTCGTGCCACTCGACCGGCTGCTCATCGAGACCGACTGTCCGTTCCTCGCTCCCCATCCGTACCGGGGGCGACGCAACGAACCTGCGTTCGCGGTGCTCAATGCGGCGGCAGTAGCCGAGGCGAAGGGGTTGGCATCGGCCGACGTGGCCACTGCGGCACTCGATAATGCCCGTCGACTGTTTGGGAGGCGGTTGGTGTGACGAGAGCGCCGCTCGTCCTGGGCGTAGCCGGGAGTCCTCGCAGGTACGGCAACAGCGAGCGCCTGCTCGAGGCCGCGCTTTCGGGCGCCCGGGAGGCGGGGGCCGAGACGCACCTCGTCGTGGCAGCCGAGATGGGAATGCGGCCCTGCCAGGGGTGCAACGCATGCTCCCTGACCGGCGAGTGCGTCCTGCGCGACGGCGGAGCGGACTGGTACGCGGCACTCGACGCGGCCGATGGGATCGTCGTCGCGAGCCCTGTGTTCTTCGCCACCGTGCCGTCGGTCCTCAAGGTCCTCATCGACCGTCTGCAGCCGTACTGGGCCAGACGGTACGTTCTTGGCCGGGAGATACCGAGGCGTCGTCCGGGCGCTATCCTGCTCGTCCGCAGCGGCGGTGACGCGTTCGGCTTCTCATCGGCCGAGGCCACCATTCGCAGCGCGTTCAACGTGCTCGGTATCGACGTCCTCGGCGAGGCACGGGTGGAGGGAGCCGACGGGCCGACCGATCTCGGTGCAGCCGCGCAGCCGCTCGAGGAAGCCGCCTCGCTCGGGCGAGCCGTGGCTGTGGAAGCGGCGCGCCGCCTGGCGGCAGACCGCTGACCGTTCGTCAGACCGAACGGCCGATCCCGTGGTTGGCCTCCGGGGCTTCGGCTATACTGCGAAGGTCGCACTCTGACAGGAACTGTACCCGGTCGAAGGAGCCCTATGCGTAAGCCGGTCGACCCGGCCCGCCTCCTGAAGACTCTGCATATCGTCATCGTTCTCATCGCAGCTCTCGTCGTACCACTGACAGTATCCGGATTCGTCTGGGCCAAGAAAGGCGTCACCGTCGTCGTCGACGGCGAGAGCGTCTACTACACCACCGAAGCGAAGACCGTTTCCCAGGTCCTCGACGAGGTTGATGTCGTGCTGGCCGAGGGCGACGTGGTCAGCCCGCTCCCCGAGACTCCGATCGCCGACGGCACCGAGATCGTCGTCAGGCAAGCCGTTCCCGTCACGATCGACTGCAACGGGACACCCGTCGATCTTCGCGTCGTCGGCTCCACCGTCGCCGATGCGCTCGTGGCCGCAGGGCTCGACCCATCCCTCGGGCTGCACGTGTCGCCGCCGGTGGACGCTGTGCTCACTCCCGACATGACGATCACCGCCACCGACGTCTTCGTGCGCATCGTCAAGGAGGAGGCCGAGGTCGCCTTTGAGACGGTCGAGGAGGAAGACCCCGACCTGCTCGCCGGGCAGAAGCGCACGGTGCGCGAGGGTGTCGTCGGCTCGGCCATCAGAGTCTACGAGGTGCTCATGGTCGGCGAGACCGAGACGCGGCGCACGGTCATAGCCGAGGAGATCCTCGTGCCGTCGGTGTCCGCAGTCGTGAAGGTGGGGACCCGCGTGCCCGCCGCGAAGAAGCCCATCGCAAGCGCGCGCGCCAAGACCCCGGCACCCGTCCAGGGCGGCGCGGTGGTGGCCGCCGCACCCGAGGGCGGCACTACACTCAAGGTCACCTCGACCGCCTACACGCCCTGGGATCCGGGTTGCGGCGGTATCAGCGTCATCAATCGCAAGATCGCGAGCTACAAGATCCCTGACGGCTGGGGCATCGTGGCGGTGGATCGCAGTGTGATCCCGCTCGGCACGAAGCTGTACGTGCCCGGTTACGGCTACGCGATCGCGGCCGACATCGGTGGCGCCATCCGCGGCGACAAGATCGACGTCTGCTTCTGGGCCGGCGGCGAGAGCGCGGCAAAGGCCGCTGCACGCGGTTGGGGCCGTCGTACCGTCACCATCACCATCGTCGAGTAGCACCGGACTCTCGCGGTGCCACACTCGCGGCTGGCCAGCCCGTCGGCCACCATCGCGGTTCTGAAGCGACACGGACTCTACACGCGCAAGTCGCTCGGGCAGCACTTCCTCGTCGACGATAACATCGTCGGCCGGATCGTTGAGGTCGCCGGGATCGAACCCGGCGAGCCGGTCCTCGAGATAGGGCCGGGGATCGGGACCCTCACCGACGCGCTGCTCGGCGCGGGCGCAACAGTCGTCGCCGTGGAGTACGACCGTCGGCTGCTGCCGGTACTCGAGGAGCTGGACGCTGGTCCGGCGCTTACGGTCGTGAATGCCGACGCGGTATCCGTGCCCATATCGGCGCTCACCACCCCCGCCGGAGTGCCGCGCGCGCTCGTCGCCAACCTACCGTATGCCGTGGCAGCCACCGTGGTCCTGCGCCTGTTCGAGGAGATGCCATCGCTCGATCGGGCGATCGTGATGGTGCAGGCCGAGGTCGCAGACCGTATGTCGGCCGTTCCGGGAACGAAGGAGTACGGTTCCTACACGGTCAAACTCGCGCTGCGCGCGCGCGTCTCGGCACGGTTCCCTGTGCCACGCTCGTGCTTCCTGCCGCCGCCGCGGGTCGATTCGGCGGTCATCAGGCTCGATCGTGCCGAGAGCCCTGCGGCGGGTCCGGCCGTCGTCGTAGCCGCCGCGCGGGCGGCCGACGCGGCCTTCACACAGCGGCGCAAGACGCTCCGCAACTCGCTTGCGGCGGGGCTGGGCGTGCCGGTGGCCGAGGCCGATGCGCTGCTGGCCTCGGCGGGGATCGACGGCTCTGTGCGGGCCGAGACGCTCGACCGTGCGGCGTACCTTGCGCTCGGAGCCGTGCTTCAGGCAGCGAGCGGGCGCTCCTGAGGGCCGGGCTGACCGAGATCGGGCCGGGGAATGGGCACGCCGCCGAGCAGCATGATCAGCAGGAACACCATGTGGATCTCGGTGACATTGTAAAAGAGGCACCACAGCGCGAAGAGCGCGGCGATCCCCAACCTCCAGCTCCGGGGCATGGTCCGGTTGCTCCAGAAGACCGCGAGCAGGCCACCCAGGTACAGCAGGCTTCCCAGCACGCCCATCTCCACGAGCATCATGCCGTAGAAGAAGTCGGCATAGAATCCCTCGGGCACGCCGTACGTCTCGTAGTGTGGCGGCAACCAGAACGCCGACCCTGCGGACCCGTAGGTCGCCGGTCCGTTGCCGAGGGCGAGTGTCGACACATCTGTCGTCGCCAGCTCGACAGCAGTCCGAAGTGAGAAGAGCCGGCCCGTGTTCACGCTCTTGTCGAGTTCGTCCTCGTCGGTGAGGAACCGTCCGAAGATGCCGAAGCCAGCCGAGTCAGCTGCGAGCGCTTCCATGATGAGCGGGGTGACCATCCCCAGCGTGACGGCGATGAGCGCCGTTGCGAGACCCACGGTGAACGGGCGTCGCACGAGCTGCCAGATGTCCCGTCCGCGAAGCAGCTCGATGCCCTTGAAGATGGCGATGACCGCCACGAACACGGCGAGTCCCCACAGCGCGCTTCTCGACACGCTCAGGACGAGCGTCGAGAAGTAGAGGGCGAGCGATCGATCGAGCGACTGTGTTCTCCACCCGTACGCGGCGAGCAGGATGCCGAGCGCGATGAGCAGGACGCACACCGCGCCGAGGGAGTTCGGATTTGCCGCCCAACCGTAGACTCTCGGCCAGTTTGTCCAGCTTATCGCGGTGAAGCGCGCAAAAGCCGTGGTGAAAAGGACCTTCGACGATGCCTTCTCCATGAACGCCTGTGCAAACAGCCACCATGCGAGGAGTTCGTAGAATCGAAGTCCGAGTGCCGCGCGCTTGGCGCTTGCGCCGAAGCCGAGTTCCCGAATCAGTATGAACAAGGGGTAGATCGCGAGCATCGCACGCATCTGGATGATCGTGGGCAGAAGCGGGATCGAACGCAGCTGGCCGAGTGCGAGGGCGTAGAGCGCCCAGGCGAAGAAGATCCAGTCGTAGAAGCGCAGACGTGCCCTCTTGCGCACGAGCAGGACGAGCACCGCCACGCCCGAGAGCACGAAGATGAGGTCCGACAGTGAACGGAACGGTGAGGCGACCTCGATCAGGTTGAATCGGAAGAGGTAGTAGATCCCGGCGAGCATGGCGATGTGCAGTGTCCGGCCCTCGGCGATCGCGAATGTGAACAGCAGGCTGAAGACGCCGAACGCGAGACCGGCGATCGCGGGTTCGT
This sequence comes from Coriobacteriia bacterium, assembly GCA_030651765.1. Classification (GTDB taxonomy): domain Bacteria; phylum Actinomycetota; class Coriobacteriia; order Anaerosomatales; family Anaerosomataceae; genus UBA2272. The sequence continues at coordinate 20,812 of JAUSBY010000009.1, forward strand.
ACAGGACCGTGGTGAGCGAGAAGAGCGCGAGGACGATCACCTCGGCCACGGGCAGGTCGTCCGAGAGCAGGGTGTTGCTGTAGGAGCGTCTGATGCGCTGAAGCTCACTCACGGTCACGGGACTCCAGGTCTTCACGGGGTGTGCGGTGCGGGCAATGACGCCCGGTGCTCATGCGGGCTGAGACAGTATAGCAACTGGGCCATGGCCGAGGGCATCGACAGGCTCTACCGGAGACGGTAGACGACGAACCCGCCACCCACTTCCACGGAGTCGTAATCGGCATGCAGGCGGCTGAGAAGCGGGTCGGCCGCGACGCCCGACGGACCGAGTGACTCGACCAGCGACAACGAGACGAAGACAACGTCCGGCCACCGTCCCGTGCGCTCGAAGTACGCGACCGACTCGGCGTCTGTCGGCCCGGTCGCGAGCCACACCGCATTGGTCACCATGGGAGCGTCCACGAGGACATAGCCGAGTTGGCCGTGAACGAACAGCACGCCCTCGTCCGGCGCCACCTGTCGGCGTCCGATCTCGGCCACGTCTTCGATACGCTCGGCCCGCTCCTCGTGCGTGACGATGCCCAGGACCGCCGGTTCTCGCAGCGTCTGGCTGAGCGTCAGCGGGGGACTGTCCTTGAATGCGCTGCCGTACAGCAGCACAAGCAGGCCGATGATCACCCCGGCCGCGACCACCGACAGGGCGAGAGTGCCATTCTGGTCAGCGTCATCCCGGCACGCGAGAGTCCAGCCCGCGATCAGTGCCGCCGCCAGGGGCGCGAGGCCGATCGCGGGGACGACCCAATGCCATCCAGCGCTCGTGAAGTACGCGACCGCGAGCATGTTGGTGATCGACACGGGGAGGGCAAGGACGAGCATCTGCCGGGCCCGCTCATCTCCCGCCCGTCGGTACCAGGCCAGCACCGGGAGCGCAAGGCCGGCCGTGAGCGCGATCACGTAGCTGCCAGCCTGCACGCCGAAGTGCGGGACGTCGGCGACCGGGGGCAGCCTCAACGCGACGATGCTCGGCAGGAACGCCGAGGCGGGGAGCAGCAGTGTCGCGAGGCGGGTGCCGGCCCGGGCGCGGTTTCGCACAGACGCGACGACCGCCAGCAGCCACATCGGGATCAGCCACGGGGTCAGAAGCGAGTCACGCAGGTTCTCGGCGATCGCCGAGAACCGCTCGGCAGGTTCGAGCACCCCTTCGAGGACGCTTGACGAGTACGTGAACGCCGCCAGTACGTCTGAAGGACGCGCGTTTGCCAGCAGCCATGCGCCGAACACAACGAGGACCGCACCTGCGCCGAGGAGCGCGGCGGGCGTGAGCCGTCGCGTCTCCCTCATCGCGACGAAGGTTGCGAGCAGCACTACGGCTCCCAGCGCGACTGGCGGGTATGCGATGGTACCGATCGCCGCTGCGACCCCGGCCGCCGCTGCGATTCGGCGAGAACCGGTCTGCGCGGCCCGCAACGCGAGTGCCCATGCGAGCAGGTACGCGAGCAGCACGGTCGTGTTGTACGTGAGGCCGAGGATGTTGTAGGGGGGAGCGAGCAGGGGTGCGGCCGCAGCCAGGTGCGCGCCTGCGAAGGGCACGGTGGGTCTGAGCGTCCGGTAGACCACGGCCCCGACGGCTGTCGCTGCTGCCACGTACAGCAGCCGCAGTGCGAGAACGAGGCCCGCCAGACCGAACAGGGCGTGCCACGCGCGTGCGAACAGCGCGGGAATGAGGAAGCCGAGCAGCTGGGGGGTCATCTCATCCACGAACGGCCGTGCCCCAAGGGCAAGCCGAAGCGGCAGCGACGCGTTGTAACCGTCATCGAAGAAGCTGATGCCGAACCGTGCCCGCCACGCGACGGCAATCACGACGAGCAGCACGCCGAGCGCCGAGAGTGCGCGGTGCAGCCCGGAGGGGCCATCCGCGTGGGCGCCGCCGATGGTCGAGCCGTCCGAGGTGGGTGGGTGTCCGGGGCCTGACATGGTGCCCTTCCGCACGAAGCGCGCGCGTCCGCCTGACCGTTCGGTGCCCAATGGTACTCGCTCACCTCGGCGGGTGCCACGAACTGCGTATTCGCACCGCGCGCGCATTGAGGTATGCCGCTTCATCCTGTATAATCACAGTCTTCTAGGAGGGTGATGCATGGATACCATGAACCAAGTGCAGGTTGTCGGCCGTATCAGAAGTGATCTCGAGACCATGATGGGCTCCAGGATGCGGCTCAAGGCGAACATGGGCAGGTCCAAGGTACTCGAGCGCGTCGGTGTCTTGGAGCAGACGCACCCGAGCCTGTTCGTCATCAAGATCGACGAGAAGCGCGGACGCACCGCGCGTGTCTCGTACAGCTACGTCGACATCCTCACCGGCACCGTGGAGCTGACGGACTGCGACACCGGCGAGTGCGTCTTCCCGTGGCTCAACTGAGCGGCACCCACTCTTAGGCGTATGCGACTCGCGCGGGGCTCCATGCCCCGCGTGTCGCGTTCAGGGGGCAGACCATGGCCAGTCGAGGACTGCGGATCCACGCGCCCGCAAAAGTGAATCTGCACCTGGCTGTGGGCCCCACCCGACCCGACGGCTACCACGAGCTTACGACGGTATTCCAGGCGCTCTCGTTCGGGGATACCGTGACCATCACGCCCGCGCCCGCGTTCTCCTTCTCGTGCGTTCCGGATCTCGGGCTCGCCGGAAGCGCCAATCTGGCGTATCGGGCCGCGTGCGAGATGTCAGCGCGCTTCGGCCGGCCGCTCGGCTACGCGATAGCGATCGAGAAGCACATTCCGGCTGGTGGCGGGCTGGGCGGAGCGAGCACCGATGCCGCGGCGGTTGTAGAGGGTCTCGCCACACTCTGGGGTCTGGACGTCGCGGTTCCTGAGGTACTCGACCTCGCGCGGTCGCTCGGCGCCGATGTCCCGTTCTTCTTTGAGGGCGGTGCGGCTCTGTTCACCGGCCGCGGTGACGTGCTCGAGCGCTCCTTGCGCTCACTGGATGCGCCGATCGTCCTGGTCAAGGCCGCCGAACCGATCGGTACGGGTGCGGCGTACATCGCCTTCGATGCTGCACCCGTGCCGCAGGCGCCTCCGGTCGATCGGCTCGCCGACGCGCTTCAGGCAGGGGACACGGAAGCCGTGGCGAGCCTGCTCTACAACAACATGACCGACGCGTCGATCGGCCTGGTTCCCGAGGTCGGGACCGTACTGGCGCTCGTCGGCGGGGCTCCGGGGGTCGTGGGGGCGGCCATGGCGGGTAGCGGCTCGACAGTGTTCGGCCTATGCGCCGATGAAGCGGCCGCAGAGGCGGTTGCCGGAATCGCCCGCGCGGCGGGCTTCTGGTCGGTCGCGACGCGCAGCGCCGACCACGGGTGCGTGCTCGAGCCCGTCTGAACCGGCTTCGTGGCAGGGAAGCTCCCCGGCGCGTCGAAGTACACGGTGAACATGAGCAGCCATGGGGGGAACATGGACATCACACGAGTCTCGCTACGCCCCGTAGCTATGAACAAGGTCTGCGCGATCGCAAGTATCGTGATCGACGACGCGTTCGTGATCCACGACCTTCGCATCGTCAACGGCGACAAGGGCGTCTTCGTCGCCATGCCGTCGCGCAAGCTGCCGAGCGGGGAGTTCCGCGATATCTGCCACCCGATCAACTCCGACGCACGCCAGGCCATACAGGAGGCCGTGCTCGCCGAGTTCGAAGCCGAGGGTGGGCTGGAGGCCTTCTCTCGCGCCGCCGAGGGTCTGGCCACCTAGCGCCCGCAGGTCGTCGACCCGGCGCCTTCGCTCACCGATACGGCGCTCGCTGCTGGGGCTCGCGCGACCGTTTCGGGACCCGTCCTATGGTATACTCCCTGCGCTCGCGAGACAGCGTTTGAGCGCTGTCGCCGCATGCACGGTGGGGCGTAGCCAAGCGGTAAGGCAGCGGACTTTGGATCCGCCATCCGTAGGTTCGAATCCTACCGCCCCAGCCACGGTCAGCAGACGGGATCGTGTCCCGATCAGAAGGGGTCCCGATGGGCGCGACAGCACTCATACTCGCAGCGGGCGAGGGTACGCGCATGAAGTCGGCGCTGCCCAAGGTCGCTCACGAGATCCTCGGCGTTCCGATCGTGACCCACGTGATCGAAGCCGTACGCGGAGCCGGCGTGAGTCGCGTCGTGGTCGTCACCGGCTTTGGGGCCGAGACGGTCGAAGCGCTGCTTGCCGACGCCGATGTCGCGTTCGTCCGCCAGCACGAGCGGCTCGGCACGGGCCACGCTGTGATGTCGGCCGAGGAGGCGCTCGGCGACGTAGAAGGCTCGCTGCTCGTGGTGGCGGGCGACTGCCCGCTTCTGACCGCGCAGACGCTCGCTGCCCTCGTTGCTGCTCGCGCGGATGCGGCAGCGGCGTGCTCGATGCTTACCGCGCGCCTGGACGACCCGTGGGGCTACGGCAGGATCGTACGGGCCGACGACGGCTCGATCGCCGGAATCGTCGAGGACAAGGACCTTGCACCCGACCAACGGGGCATCGCCGAGGTCAACACGAGCACCTACTGCTTCGACGCCCGGGCGCTGTTCGCGCACCTGCACCGACTGGAAGCCGGGAACAAGCAGGGGGAGTTCTACCTGACCGACATCGTGGCGCTCTTCCGGAAAGAAGGGCTCGCCGTCGTCGGCGTCGAGGCATCCGATCCGGCGGAGGCGCTCGGCGTGAACAGCCGTGTGCAGCTTGCCGAGGCCGCGCGCGTCCTGCGGCGGCGGATCAATGAGCGCCACATGCTCGCTGGCGTGACCATGACGGATCCGAGTCTCGTCTGGATCGGCTCTCACGTGACGATCGGCCGCGATACGGTCATCGAGCCGATGACCTTCCTGCTCGGCGAGACGTGTATCGGTGCGGACTGCGTGCTCGGGCCGGATACGAGGATCACGGACTCCACCATCGACAACGGCTGCATCGTGGACTCATCGATCGTTCTCGGCTCCGTGCTCGGGAGTGGCGTGAGCGTCGGACCACGGGCATACCTTCGCCCCGGAACGAGTATGGGTGACCGCTCCAAGGCGGGCACGAGCGTCGAGATCAAGAACGCGCGCATCGGTGCGGGCACGAAGGTGCCGCATCTGTCCTACATCGGTGATGCGGAGATCGGCGCGGGCGCCAACATCGGCGCGGGTACGATAACCTGTAACTACGACGGGTGGCACAAGCACGTCACCCGCATCGGTGACGGGGCGTTCGTGGGCTCGGACACGATGCTCATCGCGCCTGTCGAGATCGGTGAAGGTGCGGTCGTTGGCGCGGGAAGCGCGATCTCGCACGACGTACCCGCCGACGCGCTTGCGGTCGAGCGCACCGAGCAGCGGACGATCGAAGGGTGGGCCGCGCGCAGACGCGCGGAGGCCGAGGACGAGGCGTAAGGGAGCGAGCGCAGACGATGATCTCCACACCCGGCAAGCGCATGATGGTGTTCGCGGGCAGTCACAACCGTGATCTGTCCGAGGACATCGCACGGCATCTCGGGGTCGAACTCGGCAACATCAAGATCTCGAAGTTCGCCAATGGCGAGATCTACGTCCGCTACCTCGAGAGCGTGCGTGGCGCCGACATCTTCCTCGTACAGTCGATGTGCGAGCCGGTGAACGCCAGCATCATGGAGCTCCTCATCATGATCGACGCGGCCAAGCGGGCCAGTGCCCGCTGCATCACCGCTGTCATCCCGCACTACGGGTACGCGCGTCAGGACAAGAAGTCGGCGGCGCGCGAGCCGATAACGGCCAAGCTCGTGGCGGACCTGCTCACGGTGGCCGGCGCCGAGCGGGTCATCACGATGGATCTTCACCAGGGCCAGATCCAGGGATTCTTCAACCAGCCGGTGAACCACCTGACCGCGCTTCCTATCCTGTCCGATTACTTCGAGGGTCTTGGGATCGGCAACCTCGTGGTGGTTTCGCCGGACGTCGGCCGGGTGAAGGCCGCCAAGAAGATGGCCGATATGCTCGGCGCGGGCCTGGCGATCATGCATAAGGGCCGCCCCGAGCACAACGTGGCCGAGATAACCCACGTCATCGGCGAGGTGGAGGGCAAGAACTGCATCGTGGCCGATGACATGATCGACACCGCCGGCTCGGTCACCGAGGGCGCCCGGGCGCTGATCACGAAGGGCGCTGCCAAGGTCTGGGTCGCGGCGACGCACGGCGTCTTCTCGCCACCGGCGTTCGACCGGATCGATGCCGCTCCGATCGAGGAGGTCGTCATCACCAATACGCTCCCTGTGCCCGAGGAGCGTCAGCATGGAAAGATACGGGTGCTCTCGGTCGCACCGCTGTTTGCCCGAGCCATCCAGAACGTATACAACGACGAGTCCGTCTCCGAGCTGTTCGACCCCGATTTCCAGCTCTGAGCCACACGCGGGTGCGTGCGATGCGCCCGAGATCACAAGGAGGAAGCGCATGTCCAACGTCACCGAACTGAAGGCCGGTCTGAGAGAGATCACCGGCAAGTCGAGCAAGAAGCTTGCGGGCGAAGGCCTCGTCCCGGCGACCGTCTACGGTCCCAAGTTCGAGACCATCTCGATCTCGGTCGACCGCCGGGACTTCGACCGCATGATGCACGACGCTGCAGTGGGGTCCACGCTCGTCGACCTCACCATCGAGGGTCGCGAGAAGCCTGTGGACGTCATCATCAAGGAGGTCAAGCGGGATCCGCTCAAGGGCACGGTCCAGCATGTCGACTTCTGGGCCGTCGACATGAGCGAGACGATACAGACTGTCGTCTCGATCACGTACGTCGGCTCCGCTGCAGGTGAGCGCGAGGGCGGCGTCATGATGCACGCGCTGCGCGAGCTGAAGGTCGAGGCACGGCCGAAGGACCTCCCCGAGCACATCGAGGTCGACGTCTCGGCGCTCGAGATCGGTGACTCGATCACCGTATCAGACATCACCGCCCCCAAGGGCGTCGCGCTTCTCGACGATCCGGACGCCACGGTCGCATCCGTGGGTGCACCGTCCGTCGAGGAAGAAGAGGTCGTCGAGGAGGGCATCGAGATGGGCGAGGTGCCCGAGGTGGGCAAGGAGTCCGACGAAGAGACCGAGGAGTAGTCCGAACCCCTCATGGCACGGATGGTCATCGGGCTCGGGAATCCGGGCGCAGAGTACGACACTACGCGACACAACGCCGGCTTCATGGTCATCGACCTGCTGGCCGAGAACCTGCGCGTGAGCTACTGGAAGGACGAGGCCGGCGCGAAAGTCGGCCTCGTCCGCTTCGGTGAGGACGATCTCGTGATCGTCAAGCCGCAGACGTTCATGAACCTGTCGGGCAAGGCCGTGGCCAAGCTGGCGCACGCCTATGAAGTGGACGTCGCTGACATCATCATCGTCCACGACGACCTTGATCTTCCGGAGGAGACCGTACGCGTCAAGCGCGGCGGAGGGCATGGAGGCCATAACGGGCTGCGCTCTCTGGCCGACGCGCTTGGCAGTGGAGACTTCCTGCGCGTCAGGCTCGGCATCGGCCGACCGCCGGGCCGTCAGGCGCCGGCCGACTTCGTACTCGAGCCGATGAGACGCGACGTGGCCGAGCGGCTGGCGGAGATGGTGCCACACGCCGCGCAGGCGGTGCTGCACATCCTCGAGTACGGCGTCGACAGCGCGATGCAGGAGTACAACGCGGGTTAGGAGCGCGCCCGTCTGACGGCGGCGCGACTTCAGGCTACTTGAGGTAGCCCATCGGATCGACCGGGTTGCCGTTGATCCTGACCTCGAAGTGCAGGTGAGGGCCGGTCGAGAGTCCCGTGGAGCCGACCGCGCCGATCGCCTGACGCTTGGTGACCGACTGCCCGGTGCTCACCTTGTAGCTGCCGCTCTGCATGTGCGCGTACAGCGAGGTCACACCGTTGCCGTGATCGATGATGACCGTGTTGCCGTAACCGCCGCGATAGCCGGTGTAGATGACTGTCCCGTCCGATGACGCGACGATTCCGGCGCCGTTGATGTCCTTGCCAATCGCCCGGCCGCCGATGTCGATGCCGGTGTGCATCTTCCGGTAGCCGAGGATCGGGTGGACGCGGTAGCCGAACGCCGAGCCGCCCGTGGGGGTCTGCTCGAAGCCGGGGACCGGGAACGCCATTACCCCGGCGAAGTATCCCGAGCCGGTGCCGTAGAGTTCCGAGGCGATCTTGGCCGATTCGGCCTCTTCAGCTTCGGCCAGGGCGCGCAGCCGCTTCGCGTTGGCCGAGTTCTCGGCCACGAGGTCGGCCTTCTGGTCCTGCGCGGCCTTCTGGGCGTTGAGCTTGCTCTGGTGCTGGGCCCGCAGGTCGCGGAGACGGTCCTCTTCGGCCTGTGCCTCCGCGCGCTTGGCGTCGACGGCTGCCAGGTCTCGCTCGATCTCGGCCTTGGCCTTCTCGAGTGATATGCGTGTGGCCTTGAGGCCCGCCGCGAGCTCCTCGTTTGACTTCAGCACGCGCTGGACCAGGGTCGTGCGCGCGATGAGGTCCTCGATGCTCCGGCTGTCGAGCAGCAACTCCAGGTAGAGGAAGTCGCCGTTCTTGTAGGTGGCTTGCATGCGCTCGGCCAGGAGTGCCTTCTGGCGCTCGAACTCGGTCTGGGTGACGTCGATCTCGCCCTGTTTGGTATTGACCTGCGATCGTAGCCCGTCGACCTCGCTCTTGAGGCGCGCCGTGCGTTCCGTGGCGGCTGTGACATCGTCGGCCAGTGCGTTGATCTCCACCTGGATCGAGTCGATGGCCTGATCGAGGTCCGCGACCTCGCGAGAGAGGCGGTCAGCCTCGGATTGGGCCGCTGCCGCGGCCTCACGGGCCTTGCGGGCAGCGTCCTCGTGCGCGCGAAGATCCGACTCTGTGACGGCCCCCGCGATCGGGGTCGTCATGAAGGCGAAGATGATAGAGAGCGAGATGAAGAAGGGGAGTGCGCGTCTGCGTCGCATGCTGTGTTTCCTCCGGGCGGCCAAAGGCGCCGCATTGCTAACACCGGAAGGCGCTACTGCACGTATGGTACCAACCTGGTAGGGTATAAGGCAAACAGGGCCCGGACCGAGCCGGGCGTCGTAGTACATCGAGGAGGGGTTGATCCGCATGAGCGATGACTTCAACACTGCACCCCCCGTACCGCCCGCACCCCCGTCCCCTATGCCCGGAAGTGACGTTCCGAGCGATACGGGCAAGATCCTGGCGGCCGTCGGCTATCTCGTGGGCATCGTCGCGCTGATCGCGATCCTCATAGAGCCCTACAAGAACGAGCGGTACGTCCGGCACCACGCGGTGCAGGCGCTTGGGATATGGGTGGGCTGGATCGCCATCAGCATCGTGAGTGCGATTCCGATCATCGGCTGGATCGTCGCGGCTGTCGGCTGGGTCGTCCTACTGGTGTTCTCGATCATGGGCGCCATCAAGGCGTTCCAGGGCGAGATGTGGGAGATGCCGGTCGTCTACGGTCTCGTCAAGCAGTTCATATAGGTCTTCACCGCAGCGGGGTGGCCTGCTCGGCCACACTCGCTCCGGAGCGTTCGGGGGCGGGCACCAGGTGTGCCCGCCCTCCGGCGTCTACAGCGTAAAGCGCGACGCCCCTGTCTTCGGCATACCTGCGCACCGCGTCGCGTCCCGCTACGAACAGGGCAGTCGACAGGATGTCGGCATCGAGACCCGACATCCCGGCTCCCCCGACCGTCACCGACCTGAAGCCGCGTGCGGGCAGCCCGGTCGCCGGGTCGAGGATATGGTGGTACCGGATACCGTCGGCCTCGAAGTAGCGCTGGTAGTCGCCCGAGGTCGAAAGCGCTCCATCACCCTCGAACGCGAAGACCGCGATCACGCGCTCGGTGTCGCGTGGGTCTTCGACGCCGACGCGCCACACGCTCCCGTCCGGTTTGGTGCCCAACGTCACCGTGCTGCTCGTCGACGAGATGAGCGCGGCCGTGACGGCACCGCTCGATCGCAGTGCCTCGCGCGCGCGGTCGAGCGCGAGGCCCTTCGACGCGCCCCCGAGATCGAGCGCCGGCGCCAGAGCGCCGCCCGGTTCGAGTCGCGGGTCGGGATCCTTGACCCGGGCGAACATCGCCGTCTCGGTCGCGGTGCGCCTGAAGCCGTTACCGGCGACAAGCGCAAGGTAGAGGTCCTCTTCGTCGGGCACCGTTCCGCCGCCCTCGAAGTCGTACTGGCGCGTGACGGCCGAGAGCACGGGCGAGAAGTGCGCGCTCACGCCAAGGGCGTCGATCGCGCCGAGGACCTCGACGGCATCAGGCGGCAGCACCTGCTGTGTGTACGGCGCATCGTTGAAGCGGCTGAGTGCCGAGGCAGGGTCGTGTGAGTCCAGCTGGCTCTCCACAGCGGCCATGGCTGCGTACGCGTCCTCGACGGCTGCACTGACCGCCTGCCCGTCGTCGCCGTATGCGGTGATGGTGACGACCGTGCCGAGCGCTTCCCGGCTCACCACCACCGGCTCGTCGGTCGCGCAGCCGACGAGCATGAGCAGCGCTAGCACCAGCAGTGACAGACCCGCCACGCGTCGCATCGTGCGCCTCTCTGTCCCAGGTATACTGTCCCCACGGCCCGGCCGTCAGTGTACCAACCTCCGGAGGACGGATGTTCCGCATCGTACATACCCGTCAGCTCTCGGACGCCGTGTTCGAGATGGGCGTCGAGGCTCCCGCCATCGCCGCCAAGGCGCGCGCGGGCCAGTTCCTCATTCTGCGCGTGGCCGAGGGCGGCGAGCGCATCCCGCTCACCTTCTCCGACTGGAGCGCCGAGGAGGGGTGGATCCGCTTCATCTTCATGCGCGTGGGCAAGACCACGCACCAGCTCTCGCATCTACAGGTCGGCGACGCGCTCACCGATGTGGTGGGACCGCTCGGCGTGCCGACCCACACCGAGGGGCTCGGCCGGGTGGCTGTCGTCGGCGGTGGCGTCGGGGCCGCCGTCGCCTATCCTGTGTCACGCGCGATGTGCGACGCCGGCGCCGAGGTCACGGTCATCCTGGGGGCGCGCAACGCCGATCTGCTCATCCTGGAAGACGAGTTCCGGGCGCTTCCCCTGAAGGAGCTCATCATCGCCACCGACGATGGGTCGGCGGGCCGCAAGGACCTCGTGACGGCGCCGCTCAAGGAACTGTGCGAGTCCGGCGCAATCGATGCGAGCATGGCCATCGGACCGGCCATCATGATGAAGTTCTGCGCGGCCACGACCAAACCATACGGTGTGCCGTGCGTCGTCTCGCTCAACCCGATCATGGTGGACGGCACGGGCATGTGTGGCGCCTGCCGTGTGACGGTGGGCGGCCAGACCAGATTCGGCTGCGTGGACGGGCCTGACTTCGACGGCCACCTCGTGGACTTCGAAGAGCTGATGAGCCGCCAGCGTGTCTACACCGACGACGAGCGGCTTGCCGACGCCGAGTACCACAGGGAGTGCTCATGCGGGCCGTAGACGATACCGGCAGCCCCGTGCCGCCTGAGAAGCCCCGCCACAAGCCGGCGCGCATCTCGCGCACGGCGATGCCCGAGCGTGGCCCTGAGGAGCGTGCGCGCGACTTCGACGAGGTCACCCTCGGCTACACCGAGGAGATGGCGCGTGCCGAGGCGAGCCGCTGCCTGCAGTGCCGCAACGCCACCTGCATCGACGGCTGTCCGGTGAACATCGACATCAAGTCGTTCATCGGCGGCATCATCGACGGCGACTACCACGAGGCGGTTGCGATCCTCAAGGAGCGCAACGCGCTGCCGGCCATCTGCGGGCGTGTGTGTCCACAGGAGGAGCAGTGCGAGGCGGCGTGCGTGCTCGCCAGGAAGGGCGAGCCGGTCGCCATCGGCAGGCTCGAGCGGTGGCTTGGCGACTTCGATCTTGCCTGCGAGCTCGAGCACCGCTGTGTGCCCGAGGTCGGGCCGGACAGCGGCAAGCGCGTCGCGGTCATCGGCTCGGGTCCCGCGGGTCTGGCGTGTGCAGGCGAGCTGCGTCGCTTCGGCCATGCGGTGACCGTCTTCGAGAGCCTTCACGCCACGGGCGGCGTGCTCACCTACGGCATCCCCGAGTTCCGACTGCCCAAGCACATCGTGCAGGCCGAGGTGGGACTCCTCGAGGAGATGGGCGTGGAGATCCGCTGCGACGTCGTGGTCGGCGCCACGTATACGATCGACGAGCTCATGACAGCCGAGGGCTACGACGCGGTGTTCATCGGCAACGGAGCCGGTCTGCCCATGTTCATGGGCATCCCGGGCGAGAACCTGAACGGCGTCTACTCGGCCAACGAGTTCCTCACGCGCGTGAACCTCATGCGCGCCTACGAGTTCCCGAAGGCGGATACCCCCGTGTGGCGCGGACGCAAGGTCGCGGTCGTCGGCGGCGGCAACGTCGCGATGGACGCCGCTCGTACTGCCAAGCGGCTCGGCGCCGAAGAGGTCTTCTTAGTCTACCGCCGGACCGAGGACGAGATGCCGGCGCGCAAAGAAGAGGTGCACCATGCGCGTGAGGAGGGCATCGAGTTCAAGATGCTGTGCTCGCCGGCGGAGATCCTCGGTAACGACGGATTCGTGACAGGACTCGTGGCCAATCGCATGGAACTTGGCGAGCCCGATGCGAGCGGTCGCCGGTCGCCGGTGTGCGTGCTTGGTCAGGACTTCACGATCGACTGCGACACGCTCATCATGGCGATCGGCACCCGGGCCAACCCTCTCCTTGCACAGACGACTCCCGATCTCGAACTCTCGAGCCGGGGCTACGTCCTGGCCGACGAGCACGGCGCGACCTCGAAGCGCGGCGTATTCGCAGGTGGCGACATCGTCACCGGCTCGGCGACCGTGATCCTGGCCATGGGGGCCGGCAAGGTCGCTGCCCGCGCTATCGACAGATGGCTCAAGCCTGGCGCTGAATAGTCCGATGTCTGTGCTGTGCGGTACAATCCGACTGTAACCGCGTGACAATCGGCATATGTCGGCGATGAGTGGCACGACCAGCGGTTTCCTGGCGGTCGGGAGGTGGCGGTGTCAGACTCCATCAGAGTACTCGTTGTCGATGACGACGTGTCGATCGTGGATATGCTGCGCATGGGCCTCGAGGCGGAGGGAATGCGCGTGCATACAGCCGGGGACGGGGCCGAGGCACTCGAGGTGCTCCACGCGACCGCGATCGACCTGGTGGTTCTGGACATCATGATGCCGCGCGTAGACGGCTGGATGGCGCTCATGGAGATCCGCAACGATCCCGCCACCGCCGACATCCCGGTGATCATGCTCACCGCCAAGACGCAGGATCTTGCCCGCATCCTCGCGTTCAAGCAGGGCGTGCAGCAGTACGTCACCAAGCCGTTCAACCTGATGGAGCTTGTGGCCCGTATCCAGAGTCTGATGCGCGGTCGGACACGTGCCGGTGCGTCCGTGGGCGTCGAGGGCGATTTTCGCAAGCTCGCCGTCCGCAAGGGCGGCCGCACCGTGCTGCTCGACCTCGACGATGTCATCTACGTTTCGGCGAAGAACAAGTCGACGTACGTGCATACGTACGAGAACCAGTACCTCGTCGATCTCACGCTGTCCGAGCTCGAAGAGCGGCTGTCGAAGGACGCGTTCCGCAGGCTTCACCGCAGCTACATGATCAACCTGAACAAGGTCAAGGAGATCCTGCGCGTCGACGGTGCGTACGTCGTGGCTATGGCCGATCGCGACGAGACGCAGGTGCCGGTCGCCAGGCGACAAGTAAGGGCTTTCCGAGAGGCGGTAGGTATCTGATGACGCTGCGTCCAACCACCCGGCGGTTCACGGCCGTGCTTCTGCTCACGGCCGTTGTCGTACTGGGGACCGTGCATACAGCGATGGCCGAACGCACGATCGCGCTCAGCACCGGGACGGTCGATCTGGCGCTCGCTCCCGGTGGCATAGCGACGGAAACGATAGCGGTGGCCAACAACGGCGACGAGCCGCTCGCCGCTCTGGTCTACACGAATGACGTCGTGTACGACGATGAGGGTCTACCCGAGTACGTGAAGCCCACCGGCGCCGCAGGCGAGTTCAATCGCAGTCCGGCTTCGTGGCTGTCGCTTCGCATGCCTGCCGAGACTCAAGTGATCGCGAACACCCCGTATATCGAACTCGCTCCCGGCGAGGAGATGCTCATCGACTTCGAGATGCGCGTTCCCGACGGCGCGACGCCGGGCGACTACAACGCCATCATCTTCTTCGAGATGTTCAACCCGGAGCCGCAGTCAGGCACCTCGTCGCAGATCTCCGGGCGGATCGGTGCGCGCATCGTCCTGCGGGTCGCCGGCGACGTCATCGACCGTCTCGATGTCGCGCCCTACGCGGTCCGGGGCTTCGTGATCGGCGACGTGGTTCCGTACTCGTTCACGCTCGCCAACGACGGCAACATCGACAAGCGGTACGTGCCCTCGCTTGTGGTGCTCGATGGCACGGAGGCCGAGCGGATGCGCTCGCAGATCGAGACCATGCCTATCGTCTATGCCGGCAACACGCGGGGGTATGATGGTGGCCTGAAGCTGACGAACGCGAACTTCGGCCGCTACACGATGCGGGTCGAGATCGCGTACGACAAGGAGACCGGAAGCGCGCCTGGCGCCACGATCCCGGAGACGATCGTGAAGGATCGGAGCTTCATCGTCATCCCGCTGTGGTTTGCGATCGTGGTCGTGCTCGTCGTGGCGCTGCCGATCCTGTGGCTGGTGTGGCGCACAAGCGTGCGCGGAGCCGCAAAGAAAGCTGCTGCCGTATCGGCCGAGTGAGCGCGCGAATCTAGCGGGCGGGGACCAGGCTGTACTCCTGCAGGGCTGCCACCGGCACCGCCGCGCCGTCGCCTCCGGTGGGTCCGCCGCTGATCACCCGGGTCTGAACCCCGGCGCCATCGGCTGCCGTGGAGATCGTCGTCAGGACCCATGGGGTGTTTGCGTAGACGGTCATCCCGTTGTCATCCACCTGCGCGCTGATGCTTGGAAGCACGCGGAACGACACCTGGACCTTCGCGTCTGAGGCCAGAGCGGTGATGGGGAGTGCGACGGATGCTGCCAACCCTGCCGCCACGACAAGAGCTGAGACCCTCTGTCGGCTGGTATACCGTCCGTCTCTCATCGGTGCCTCCCTTCATCGCCTTGACATACCGTTTATCGGGCGATGAACGGGCATGACTTGGTGACGAAGGGCACACCGTGAAAGACAAACCGACCAACGGTAGATGGACGGGAGTGAACGGCAGACTTGCGGTCATACTGACTGGGTCTGAGGCGGCGATGGAAGGCAGCTGAAGGGGGCCTGACGTAGGCCGCGCGCTACTGCTGAACGGCTGTGTAGCCCATCGTCGTGGTGATCTGCGTGCCGGCAGGCAGCGAGAGCGCCTCAGGTGTGGTGAGGTCGAGCACGTAGTCGCACGCGATCTCGTGGATGCCGGCAGGCAGCCCGTCACCGAAGCCGGGTGTCACGGTGTGCCGAACGATCCGTTCACGGGGGATCGTGAGCTCGCCTACCGAGATGACCGAGTCCGACGAGTCGGTGAAGTCCCACGGGCGTCCGGAGCGGACGAGAAGTGTCTGGCTGTCGGGCGACTCGTAGACCTCCCCGACCGTGACGTCTCCGAAGGCGACGGCACCGCCCGTGAGGATCGTAAGCGAGAAGACGGGAGCGATGCGGGCGGTGACCTGGACGCTCACGGACTCGGCGTCGGCGTAGCCGGGAAGCAGCAAGGCGACGAGGAGCGTGGCGCATGCGATCGCGGCGATCGCTCGCCTACCGGTGCCCATCGATGTGATGCCCGCATGCACGCTGATGCTCTCCTCGTCCGATCGATGCCGCGTGAGAACTCCCGAATCGAGCGGCGGCCGGGGTGGAAACCCACCCCGGCCGCACGTTACGCACGTAGTAGAAAGTACGTACCGGGCTGCCCTACTGCTGGACGGCGGTGTACGTGTACGTTGCGACGTAGTTCGTATCGGCCTCGAGGTCGTAGGCCGCGTCAGTGCTCAGGTCGATGGCGTACTCGGCGTCGATGGTCGTCACGCCGCGGGCAATGTCAGTGGTGTCAGCCATACTGGTCTCGGTGAGGACCGCGGCGAGCGGCGCGACGACGTCATCGCTCTTGGTGAAGTCCCAGAGCTTGTTCGACTTGACGGTGATGACGGAGCTGCCGGTGTCGGTGTCGCCGACGTCCAGACCGGTGAAGTCGATCGCGGGCTCGCTGATTTCCATCGAGAAGGCCGGGTTCACCTTGGCGGTGACGACGACGTCGCCAGTGTCATCGAGGGCAACTGCGAACGCCACGATGCCGAACATCAGCGCGACCACCATGACGGCTGCCAGTACGGTTCTCTTCATGCGATGTTCCTCCTTGTTGTCCGTCGCGGCCTGTGGCCACAGTCGGTTGGCGGCCCACGGGCCACACGATTAGCTTTCTACAGTACTTCTCGGCACGGCGGGCAGGAAATGAAGCACCCTTTGCCGTACGGCGGAAAAATGTGACGAGCGGTTGACCCACAGCGACCAGCGGCCCCGATTTCGGGTGTCAGTCCTGCACGACGGTGTACGTGACCGTCGCCGTGTAGGTCGCATCACCCGGGGTCGTCCACGGCGCAGTGGCCTGGTACTGGTCGACGAGCGCAGCGGTTCCGTCCGACTTCGGGCCTGACGCATCTCCGGTGACGTCGAGTCCGAACGAAGCGGCGTCGGGGGTGATGTCGCGGGTGATCATGTACGAATGTGACGACGTCACGCTCACCGTGACGTCGTGGACCGGGGAGGCCACATCCGGCTGCAGATCGAAGTCGACCGATGTCGGACTCACGCTGAGTGTCAGCACGCGTGTGCCGATGGTGTAGTCGCCGGTCGGTAGATCCTGCGGGTCGCGCACGTTGTTGTTGGCGGGGTTCGCGAGGAAGATCGTCAGGCTGCCGGCGTTATACACACCGGAACTCGAGGGGTTGGTGATCCCGCCGATGCTCACGCTGTATTCGGCGCCCCTGCCCACGGGCGTGGCGAACGTGATGGTGACCGTCTGACCGCTGATTGAGACCGTGCCGGCGGGGCTGACCGCGGTTGCGCCGGAGACACTGGTGCCTGCCGGGAACGTGATCGCCGCACCAGTCGCCATCTCGCCGTTGCCGTTGGTGAACGTTCCGAAGGTGTACGTGACGCCGGTGGTGGACGTGTACGCGTCGCTCAACGTCGTCGTCGGTCCGGTATACGAGACGGCATGCGCGAGCAGGGCTGAGCCTGCGATGAGAGCCAGGACGAGACCTGCACTCGCGAGCGCCGTCCGTCGGCTATGTGTGCTGTGGGTGCTGTGCATGTCGGGCACCGATCGGCTATGGGTCGTTGCGCCCCAATGATACATCGGCAGGAAGGTGCGTCGTACTGAGCCCGTATCCGCGGCTAGTTCCGGAGACTCCCGAGCGGGGCGGGGACCCGTCCTCCCCTGCGGACGAGCGTTGCGCTGCTCCACTCGGACACACTCATCACAGGCGCGGCGCCGAGCAGCCCGCCCCAGCTCACGTGGTCGCCGGCGTGCTTGCCGAACGCCGGAATCAGGCGCGCCGCGGTGGTCTTGTTGTTGATGACGCCGATCGCGCACGCGTCCGAGATGATGCCCGCAATCGTCTCGGCGGGGGTGTCGCCCGGAATCGCGATCATGTCGAGACCCACAGAGCACACGGCGGTCATCGCCTCGAGCTTCTCCAAGTTGAGCGCACCGCACTCCACGGCGCGCACCATGCCGGCGTCCTCCGAGACCGGGATGAATGCGCCCGAGAGCCCGCCGATCGATGACGTGCCCATGGCGCCGCCCTTCTTGACGGCGTCGTTCAGCAGCGCGAGCGCCGTGGTGGTGCCGGGCGCACCGCAGCGCTCAACGCCCATAGCTTCGAGGATCTCCGCCACGCTGTCGCCCTCGGCAGGTGTCGGGGCGAGCGAGAGGTCGACGATGCCCATGGCAACGCCGAGGCGCCGTGCGGCCTCGCGCGCGACGAGCTCCCCCGCGCGTGTGATCTTGAACGACGTCGCCTTGATGGCCTCGGCCACGGCGGTGAGGTCCGCTTCCGGCGGCATCGCGGCGATGACCGCACGCACCACTCCAGGTCCGGAGATCCCCACGTTGACCACGACATCGGCCTCTCCGGGGCCGTGCATCGCGCCGGCCATGAACGGGTTGTCCTCGACCATGTTGGCGAAGACGACGAGTTTGGCGCAGCCGATGGAGTCGGCATCCGCGGTGAGCTCGGCGGTCTCCTTGATCGTGTGTGCCATGCGCGCCACCGCGTCCATGTTGATGCCCGCGCGTGTGGAGGCTACGTTGACCGACGAGCACACGCGCGAGGTGGAGGCGAGTGCGGCCGGGATGGAGCGGATGAGCGCGTCGTCGCCAGCGCCGACGCCTTTGTGCACGAGCGCCGAGAAGCCGCCGATGAAGTCGACCCCTGCAGCCTCGGCGGCGCGGTCCATCGCTTCGGCGACCGGTGTGAGGTCGTCGCATGCGCAGCGTCCGGCAACGACTGCCACCGGGCTCACCGCGATGCGCTTGTTGCGGATCGGGATGCCGTACTCGCGCTCGATGGCCTCGCAAACAGGCACGAGCCGCTCGGCGGCGTGTGTGACCTTGTCGTACAGGCGGCGCGCCATCTCATCGGATGAGTCGGCACCGCAGTCGCCGATGGAGATGCCGAGCGTGACGGTGCGGATGTCGAGATGCTGCTGGTGGACCATGAGCAGCGTCTCGACGATCTCCTCGGGACTGATGTTGAGCATGTGGTACCTCCGGCGGGGAGTGCGAGCGGGCGGGTCGGTCCGGGGTGGTGCTCTAGACCCGGTGCATGAAGCGGAAGACGTCCTCGCGCTGCAGCGTGACCTGCATCCCGAGCTGCTCGGCCACGTCGGCCAAGCGCGCCTGGACCTCCTCGAACGGGTGCGACTCCTCGTCGACGGAGACGAGCATCGTCATCGAGAAGACGCCGGAGAGGATGCTTTGCTGGATGTCCTCGATGTTGACCGAGTTCTCGGCAAGCGCTGTCGCGATCGCGGCGACGATGCCGACGCGGTCGGCGCCGAGGACGGATAGGATCGCTCTGGTCTGCATACGGCTCCTTCAGGTGGCGCGTACGTCACGCGCTATACTCTACCCGCCCTGGTCCGCAAGTGCGACGGAGACCCCGTGGCGATACCGATAACACCCATACGACTCGGCGATGTCGTACGGCTCAAGAAGCCGCATCCATGCGGCACCAACGAGTGGGAAGTCATCAAACTCGGCATGGACATCGGGCTTCGCTGTTGTGGCTGCGACCGCAAGGTGCGTCTCGAGCGTTACGAGTTCGACCGGCGGTTCCGGGGCTACATCACACGGCCCGGCGGTGAGACTGGCACGTCCGGGTAGCGTCTTACGACTCCTCGGGTCCGCGCAGCACGCCCGTGACCTCGATCTCGTTGAGTTGCACGTGCACGTGGTCTCCGCCGTTGGCCGTGTAGCCGCCGAGTTGGATGTCGATCTTGTCGGACATCTTGCGCACGCTTGCGATCCGTGTGGCACCAGCGAAGACCCGATCGCCGGCCTCCACAACGACATCATCGACGTGGATGAGGACGACGTCGACGTGGTTCCAGCCATCCGGCCGGATGTGGATCTCGAAGTCGTCGTGCGCGCCGTAGAGCTGGTACGCCTTGACCTCGACGATCGTCCCGGTCACCGGAGACCACACCGCCGTGCCGGGATCGGCGCCGAGGTCGACCGCTGTATCCGGCTGTCCCGAGCGGTTGGAACGCCAGAGCCGGAGACAGCTGCCCGCCCAGACACTGGAGGGGGAGTCGGCGGCAGGCGCGAGCGGAGGGACCGCCTTGAGCTCCTTGGCCAGCGCCATGTCCGCATCGGGCACGAGTGAGGTCATCGACAGTGCCGAGGAGCCTGCGGCCTGATGGAAGGCAAGAGCGGTGAGATCGTCCGGGTCGACCGGCAGTCTCAGCTGCAGGCTTCGGTACGAGGCGAAGAACGGGGTCGGCTCGCGCTCGGGTGCTGGCGCAGCTTCAGCGGCAGATCCGCCCGATGCCGCACCGGCGTCCCCACTCGTTCCCGCCGCTCCCCACGACAGCATCCAGGCGATCACCGCGAGGCCAAGGGCCGCGACGATGACGGTCGCCACTGGATAGGGGGAGCGCGCCCTGTCCGGACGGCGGTATCGATACCTGCGCTGCCGCGCCTGGCGGCGGGTGGTGCGTGTGGGAGGCATAGGGTCGTTCCGCTCAGGTGCGTTCACGTTTAAGGAATCGTGCGTAGTGCGTACTATACTGTAGCAAGCATGGGGCCGCGGAAGTGTCGGGGGCGCTCCCGGGGCACGATGGTAGAATCACAGGAATCGTGCTCGCGGGCATCGGGGGGCAGGCGTGGAGAAGCTCGAGAAGATACTGCACGCCGAGGAGGCAGCGCGCCTCCGGGTGTCCGAGGCCCGGGAGGGGGCCGCGCTCATCGTCCGCGATGCGGCTGCGCAGGCTGCCGAGATCCGTGCCAAGGCCGACGAGGCCGCGGCCGACGAGGCGCGCGCGCGCGCAGCGGCGATCCTCGGACCGGTGCGTGACGGCGCCGAGAAGACCCACATGGAACACCAGGCCGCCCTGGCCCGAACGCTCGAGCGGGCCGAGGCGCGCGTCGAACGGGCGCTGGTCGCGGTTCTCGAAGACCTGGCTGAGTGAGCCGTGGCCGTTGCCCGGATGCTCAAGGTCACCGCATTCTTGCACGGGTCTGCGACCGGCGAGATCGTCGACGTGCTCCGGAAGGCCGGTGTGCTCGATATCACGCCCGACGAGCACGAGCTGCCGGCACCCATGGATGCCGCAGTCGAGGCGGACCTGCTCGATCTCGAGGAGCTGATCGCCAAAGCCCAGTTCACAGCATCGTTCCTTGGCCGCTTTCACGAGGTCGACGCGCCGTTCTCGTCGTTCATCAGCGAAAAGTTGCACGTCGATGAGGCCGATTTCTATGCGCTCGTGGCCGACGATGCGTTTCGGCAGCTCTACCAGGAATGCGAGACGATCGCCGACCGCCTCGCCACCATCGAGCGTCAGCAGTCTCGCCTGCACGGCCTGATCGAGGATCTCCGACCCTGGGAGTCGCTCAGGCTCCAGATCAGCGGCTGGCAGGGCACGGAGCACGTCGCCTTGCTGACCGGAACCGTGCCGGCGCCTGAATGCGCTTCGATCCGCGAGCGTCTTCGCGAGATCGTGTCTGAGGTCACGGTCGAGGAACTCGGACCTGTCGGCAGCAGGCAGGCGTGGGTGGTGATGGCGCACCGCGACAGCGTCGAGGACGTACAGACCCTGCTCAACCTCACTGACTTCGCCGAGGTGTCGTTCCCGGATCTCTCCGACTATCCTGCCGAGGAGATCGGCGTGGCGCTCGACACCATCGAGCAGCTGAAGGCCGAGGAAGTGCGGCTCACGGCGCGTGCGCACGAGCTCGAGGCGGCACACTACATTCGGGCAGTCACGCTCGCGGAGCGCCTGGAAACCGAGCGCGAAGCACTGACGGTACGGGAGCGCTTCGGCGTCACTGAGCGGGTGGTCGTGATCAGCGGATGGGTCGAGGCGAAGCGGCGCGGTGAGCTCGAAGCTGCGTTGGCGCCACTCCGTGCTGTGACGGACCTCACCTTCGCCGAGCCCGGTCCCGAGGATGCGCCACCCGTTCGGCTCGACAACCCCGGCATCCTGCATCCGTTCGAGACACTCACCGAGCTCTACGGCTTGCCGAGGTACCGCGAGGTCGACCCGACTCCGCTGTTCGCGGGCTTCTTCTGGGTGTTTTTCGGCATGGCTCTTGGCGATGTCGGCTACGGACTGGTGCTCATCGTGGTCGCGTGGCTGATAAAGACGCGCCTGGATGTCGCGCCGGGCGTTCGGCGCTTCATGGATCTGCTCATGTATGGCGGCGTGTCGGCGATGGTGTTCGGCGCGCTCACCGGCTCGTATTTCGCGATCGACGCGACCACGCTTCCGACGGCCCTGCGGGCCCTGATCGTGCTCGATCCGATGCAGGACATCATGATCGCTCTCGTCATCAGTATCGCGTTCGGTGTCGTGCATATCGTGTTCGGAATCAGCCTGGCCGCGGCGGCCAACATCAAGGCCGGCAAGTGGGATGAGGCCGTGAAGGGACAGTTCTCCACCCTGTGGCTCATCACGACGGTCGCGGTCGTCGGTATGGGCGCCGCCGGTGTCCTGCCGGGCGCCGTGGTGATGCCCGCGCTCATCGTCGGCCTGCTGGCCACCCTGATCATGAAGGGTCTGGCGTATCGGGCACCAGGACGTGATGCGGACGCTCCCGTGTGGCAGAAGGCGCTCGGGTGGGTGTGGCTCGCGCTGCTCATGGCATGGGGCGTCGCGGCCGGCACGGGCGGGTCGTCCGGTCCCGTGGGCATCGCCCTGCTTGCGCTCAGTGTGGCGGCCGTAGTCGTCGGCGGCCCCGCGCGGTCGACAGTGCTCGCCGTGCTCGTCGGCGCATACGAGACCTACGGCATGACGGGCCTTATCTCGGACTTCCTCTCCTATACACGCCTGGCCGCGCTCGGGCTCGCGAGCGTGCTCGTGGGTCAGGTCATGAACATGCTCGGCGCCATGGTGGCACCGATGCGGATCGGACCGGTGCCCATCGGGTGGCTGTTCGCCGTACTCATCCTCGTCGTGGGCCACGGAGTGAACGTGGCCATCAACCTGCTCGGCGCGTTCGTGCATCCTACGCGCCTGCAGTTCGTGGAGTTCTTCAGCAAGTTCTACGAAGGTGGCGGTACGGCGTACCGTCCCTTCAGGCCGTATACCAAGTCTGTCGTTCTGCACCCCGCCGTGCGGGGGCAGGAAGGAGGCACGCTATCGTGAACGAAGTGGTCTGGGGTCTGGACGGCACTACCTGGGCCGTCATGGGCGCCGCGTTCGCCGCCATCGGGGGTGGCATCGGGTCCGCGATCGGCATCACGAGCATCAGTAACGCCGCAACCGGCATCGTGACCGAGGACAGCGAGAAGTTCGGCCGGATGCTGCCGCTGGCGGCAATGCCGGGCACGCAGGGGATCTACGGTCTCATCACGGCGATCCTGGTGCTCTCGTTCTTCGGCTTCTTCGGCGACGCGGTGCCCGCGATCGATGCGAGCACCGGATTCAAGGTGTTCCTCGCCTGCCTGCCGGTCGCGTTCATCTGTCTTGTCTCGGCGATCTACCAGGGTATGACAGCCGTGGGTGCAGCCGGTATGGTGGCGCGTCGCAGCGAGGAAGCCGGCAAGGCACTCATCTTCCCGGCGCTGGTGGAGACCTACGCGGTGTTCTCGCTTATCACGACCATCATCATCCTGTCGCGGATCGCGGCGCTCTACCCCGCGAGCTGACGCCATGGCGCTGGTGGACATCATCGGACGCATCGAGAGCGATGCCGGGGCGGAGGCCAGAGCGATCCTCGAGCGTGCGCGCGAGCACGCCGAGGGCATGATCGCCCAGGCGGAGTCCGAGGCTGCCGCCTCGGCTGCCGCGCGCATCTCGGCTGCCGAGCGCGATGCGCGCGCAGAAGGCGAGACGCTCGATGCCAACGCGCGGCTGTCGGCACGCGACGCGGCGCTGACCGCCAAGCGCGAGCTGGTCGACCGCGTGCTCGCGGAGGCCGAGGGGCGCTTGATCGCGCTGCCTGACGCCGCGTACATGGCTCTTATCGCGCCCGCCGTCGCCCGTCAGGCCCGTGGTGGCGACACCGTGCGCATCGCGGCTGCCGACCGCGACAGGCTTGACGGACTCGCCGACGCGGTCACCCGGGTGGCTGGCCGGGATCTTGGTCTCGTCTTTGCGGACGAACCGGCGAGGCTGGAGCACGGCGTGACGCTCGCTGCCGACCGGGTGAGTTCCGAGGTCTCGCCGAGCTCACTTCTCGACGCGAAGCGGGACCGGCTGGTCGCGACGGTCGCCGGAATCCTGTTCGGCGACGACGGGGAGGCATAAGGATCGTGGCGTACAGGACGGCGGTGAAGGACTCCATCCGGTACGGCTACGCCGTCGGGCGCGTTCGCGTGCTCGAGGGCCGGATGCTGCCGTCGGCCACCTACGAGCGTCTGCTCGACGCGGCGACGTTCCGCGAGCAGATGCGCGTGCTCTCGGACACGCCGTACGGAAAGTTCCTCGAGGGCGCCGAGGTGGCAGAGGATGTCGAGCGCGCGTTCGAGCGGGCGCTCGACGAGCTCTACGGGTTCCTTGTGACCGCCAACCTGCCCGAATCGGTCAACAGCTTCTTCCGCACGTCGTACGATTTCGCCAATCTCAAGGCGCGAGTCAAGGCCGATTCCCTCGGCCAGTCTACCGAGGGGCTGCTCGTCTCCCTCGGCACGGTGCCCGCGGAACGGTTCGCCGGGCAGGTGGGCGCGCTCCCGAAGCGCTTCCGGGAGCTCTACGAGCGTCTTGCGGGTGAAGGCACCGAAGTGGCCGAGGAGCAGGTCTCGACGGAGATCGACCGCGCGCTGTTCGCCGAGCTCGCTCTGCACGCCAGCACCTCCAAGAGCCGGTTCCTGACCGGGCTCGTCGCGCTTCAGGTCGATCTGGCGAACGTGCGGACCCTTCTGCGCGCCCGGGTGCGGGAGCGCAAAGCCGCCGAGACGCGGACGCTGCTTATCGAGGGAGGGAATCTGGACCCCGACCGGCTGATGAGCCGGTACTCCCTGCCGGTGTCGGAGATGGCGGGAGCGCTCACAGCCATGCCGGGTCCGTTCAGAGGTCTGCATGCCGAGGACGTGGCCGATCTGGCCCGCTACGACGTGCTTGCCGATGACATCGAGGTTCGTTATCTGAAGCAGGCGCGTATGGTGGCGGCAGGTCCGGAGCCGGTCATCGGCTACATCATGGCTCGTCAGGCCGAGGTGATGATGGTGCGCACGCTGCTCATCGGCAAGATGTCCGGCGTGCCGGTAGATGTTCTCCGTCGCCGTTTGCGGCAGCGATACGGGTAAGGGGTCGGGTGCATGGCACGAGTAGCGATCATCGGCGATTCGACGAGTGTGGTGGGGTTCCGTCCACTCGGCTTCGCGGTCTTTCCGGTCCGCGAGCCCGAAGATGCCCGTGCGCTGTGGGACGGGCTTCTCACGGACGGCTACGGGACGGTGTTCGTGACCGAGCCCGTGTACGCGGCGCTTGAGGACCTCATCGCCGAGGTCGTCGATCGGCCGCTTCCGGCAGTCACGGTGATACCCGGCGCGGGCAGCGCCGGCGGAGTGGGAGAGGCAAAGCTCGAGCGGGCCATAGTACGGGCGCTCGGTACGAGCATGCCGATCACAGAAGAGGAAGGCTGACGTGGACCAGGGCAAGATACAGAAGGTCGCCGGGCCGCTCGTCGTGGCCGTGGGCCTCACGAACTCGAAGATGTACGACCTCGTGCGTGTGGGCGAAGAGGGCCTCATGGGCGAGATCATCGAGATGCGCGGGGAGCGGGCGTCCATACAGGTGTACGAGGAGACCGAAGGACTCGGCCCCGGCGATCCGGTCGAGGCGACCGGCGCGCCGCTGTCCGTCGAGCTTGGCCCCGGGATGCTCGAGGCGGTCTACGACGGCGTCCAGCGCCCGCTCGACGCGCTAGAGGCGCAGGCCGGGGCGTTTCTCGCGCGTGGGATGACGGCACCGGGTCTCGACCGCGCGAAGGTGTGGGAGTTCGTCCCCACGGTGAAGCCCGGCGAGGAGGTGGCGGGTGGCGACATCATCGGCACGGTGCAAGAGAACACCGTCATCGAGCACCGCGTCCTGGTGCCGCCCGCGCTTTCGGGGACCATCGAGTCGATCGTGGCCGGCAGCTACACGGTCACCGACACGGTCGGTCGCCTGAAGGCGGCGGACGGAACCGTCCACGACCTGATCATGATGCAGACATGGCCGGTTCGGCTGCCGCGACCGTTCACGAAGAAGATCGCGGCCGACGAGCCGCTCACCACGGGCACGCGCGTGATCGACACGTTCTTCCCGATCGTCAAGGGCGGCGTGGCGTGCATCCCGGGCCCGTTCGGTGCCGGCAAGACGGTCACGCAGCACCAGATCGCCAAGTGGTCCAACGCCGAGGTCGTCATCTTCATCGGCTGCGGCGAGCGCGGCAACGAGATGACCGACGTGCTCATGGAGTTCCCCGAGCTTATCGACCCGTACTCGGGCGAGCCGTTGCTCAAGCGCACGGTGCTCGTAGCCAACACCTCCAACATGCCGGTGGCCGCACGCGAGGCGAGCGTCTATACGGGCATCACGATGGCCGAGTACTTCCGCGATATGGGCTACGACGTGGTGCTTCAGGCTGACTCGACGAGCCGTTGGGCCGAGGCGATGCGCGAGATCTCCGGGCGTCTCGAGGAGATGCCGGGCGACGAAGGCTTCCCCGCCTATCTCGGCACCCGCCTCGCATCATTCTACGAGCGCGCCGGCAAGGTGGTGTGCCTCGGGTCGACGCACCCGGAGCCCCGCACGGGCAGCGTTTCAGTGGTCGGCAGCGTGTCCCCTCCCGGCGGTGACCTCTCGGAACCCGTCGTGCAGAACACGCTTCGCGTCGTGAAGGTCTTCTGGGCGCTTCAGGACCAGCTGGCCTTCCAGCGGCACTTCCCGGCGATCGACTGGCTCACGAGCTACTCGCTGTACCTCGACAAGATCACCGGTCACTGGGCCGAGGAGGTCTCGCCCGAGTTCCGTGGCCGGCGCGACGAGTGCATGGCGATCCTTCAGAGGGAGAACGAACTATCCGAGATCGTGCGGCTCGTGGGTGTCGAGGCGCTCTCGGCCGAGGAGCAGATCCTCATGGAGACCGCCAAGACGATACGTGAGGACTTCTTGCAGCAGAACGCATTCCGCGAAGATGACCAGTTCTCATCGCTCAAAGAGCAAGACCTGCTTCTTGGCACGATCTTGCTCTTCCACGAGCGCGCAATCGAGGCGCACGCCAAGGGTGCCGCGCTCAAGGACATCTTCTCGGCGCCGGTACGCGAGCGCATCACCCGCGCCAAGTACCTGGGTGCGGAGAACATCGCCGAGTACGATTCGATCGCCTCGGATATCGAGACACAGCTGGTTGGCGGTGGCGCCGATGAAGGCGCACGCGCCGTGTACGCGGGAGGTGAGCGGTAATGCGCGAGTACATGACCACACGCGACATCGTAGGGCCGCTGCTCCTCATCGAGAGCGTCACCGATGTGACGTACGGCGAGCTTGTTGAGCTTGAG
>JAUSBY010000011.1 GCA_030651765.1 Coriobacteriia bacterium
GCCTTGTGCATCGAGACGATGTCCACCCATTCCTCCAGCCGAATCAACTGACCCTCCTCGCCACGTCGCCGTGACAAGGAGCCTACAGGGTGGTCAGTTTTCAATCGTCACAGGGTGGTCATTATTGCGTCGTCAGCGACAGCGCGCGCAGCTCGCGCTCGACGAGCGCCTGTGCCATCGGCACGACCTCCACCGGCAGCGGGAACGCCCCCAACGCGCGTACGAGTTTGGACTCGTCCACGATGCACACGAAACGCCGTGCCGCCGAGGCGAGGACCTTCTCGCGTGTGAGCGCGCCGCCTCCGCCCTTGATGAGCCGCAGCTCGCCGTCGGCCTCGTCGGCCCCATCGACGTACACCGCGAGCGGGAGCACGTCGGCGGTCAGCGAGACCACCGCGATGCCATGCTCCACGAGCAGCGCCCGGCTGCGCTCCGACGCGGCCACCGCGGCGCGCGGGCGGCGATCCGATGCGGCGAGCACGTCGATGAACGCCTCGGCGGTGCTTCCCGCACCAACCCCGATCACGTCCGACCCAACGTAGTCGAGTGCCGCGCATGCGGCCGCCCTCTTCATGCTCGCACGATCCACATCGCTCACCTCTTTGCACGTAGGTACCCGCACTCTCGCCGCGTGGGCAGGATTCAGCGTTCATCATCCGAATATCGTGGTGGAGAGGTGTGCCCGCACGGGGGAGACAAACAGTGCCCAACAATACAAGCGAACGCCGCTGCTACTCTCACATCCGCGCGCTGCTCGCCGGGACGAGCGAGGGCATGATCGCGATCGCGCCGAACCGCCGCGTGCGGGTCCTCAACGAGCGCGCCGCGGAGATCCTCGGTCTAGGGCGAGACACCATCGTCGGGGCCGAGATCCCTGCAGACCGGTTCCCCGGACTCGTGGTAGCCATCGACTCGGCCATCGCCGACGGGACCACGGCCACCTGGATCATGGAACGCGACTCTCTGGACTACACGTGCATCGTCTCGCCGTATGACGACGACGGCGTGCGGGCGGCTGTCATCACGATCCGTGACGACAGTGAGATCATGCGCATCCGGCGGCGCCAGGAAGCCATCCTATCGAGCACGGGTGACGGACTCCTGATCTTCGACACCAACGATCGCATCACGTTCGTGAACCCCGCCGCCGAGGAGATGCTCGGCAAAGGCGCCGAGTCACTCGTCGGGCTGATCACCGACACGTGGGCGTTGTTCGGCTTACAGGCCGACCCTGACGGAGGGGTGCGGACCACCGGCTCGCAGTCCCGCGAGGTCCGCGTGGAGGACCCCGTCCACCGGATCGTCGACGTGCGGGTCGACCCCGTGCTCGACGACAACGCGGTCTACATGGGCGCTGTCACGACGATCCGCGACGTGACCGCCGAGCGCGAAGCGACCCAGATGAAGAACGAGTTCGTCTCGACGGTGAGCCACGAGCTGCGCACGCCGCTCACGTCCATCAAGGGCTACATCGACCTCATCCTCGACGGCGAAGCCGGGGAGATCAACGATATCCAGCAGGAGTTCCTGTCGATCGTGAAGGAGAACTCGGACAGGCTGGTCGATCTCATCAACGACATGCTCGACATCTCCCGTATCGAAAGCGGACGCATCGTCCTCAAGGTCCAGCCCCTGGACGTCGCCGAGCGGATCGACGGCGCGGTGAACACATTCCGCGCGGTGCTCGACCAGCAAGGCCGCACGATACACGTCGACATCCCCGCCGACCTGCCAAGAGCCGCCGGAGACCCCGACCGCGTCGGTCAGGTACTCATCAACTTCATCAGCAACGCGATCAAGTACTCGCCCGAAGGCGGCGATGTCGAGCTGAGCGCTGCGGTCGAGGGCTCGGCCGTACGCGTGGGGATCCGCGACCACGGTATCGGCATCGCGCCCGAAGACCAGAGCCGACTGTTCACCAAGTTCTACCGGGTCGACTCCTCACTCACACGCGAGATCGGTGGCACGGGACTCGGCCTTTCGATCTGCAAGAGCATCATCGAACTGCTCGGCGGCCAGGTCGGCGTCGACAGCACACCCGGAGAAGGATCGACGTTCTGGTTCGAGCTCCCGTTGGCCTCGGCCGAGCTGGTGCGCACACCGTCGCTCGAGGGACCGCTCGGCACGCCCGGTGGTCGTGTGCTCGTGGTGGACAACTCCGAGGATGTCGCCAACCTCATCGCCACGTACCTCTCGCGACGCGGCTACGAGGTGATCAAAGCCTTCACAGCCGATGAAGCGTGGCAGTACGCCCTGGAGCTCGACCCGCGTGTCATCACACTCGACGTCATGCTCGACGAGGGCGCGGGTTTCGACCTGCTGCAGAAGCTCAAAGCCGACGACCGGACGAAGGAGATCCCCGTCGTCGTGCTCTCGATCATATGCGACGAGGGAAAGAGCCACCGCATGGGGGCCACCGACTACCTGGAGAAGCCGATCGAGAAGACACGGCTCATCGGCATCATCGACGGCCTGGTGGGCTCGGTCGACACGCCTGTCGTCCTCGTGGTCGACGACGACAGGGCGATCGTCGAACTCCTCTCCCGCACCCTCAAGCAGCGTGGGTACGCCGTGATGGCGGCATACGACGGCAAGGAGGCCATGGCGGCGGTGCGTGCCCGTGCGCCGCACGCCATCCTGCTCGACCTGCGGATGCCCGTCATGGATGGCTACGAGGTGCTGCAGGCGCTCAAGGCCGACTCCGAGACAGCCGACATCCCGGTCGTCATCATGTCCGCGTACCACTTCGATCGCGAGCGCGCCGATGTCCTCAAGCTTGCCGCCGAGCAGGTCTGCAAGCCGTTTGATGCCGATGAGTTCGTGAGTCGCATCGAGTCCGTACTGCACGATGGGGAGTCTTCGTGAGCCGTATCCTCATAGCCGACGACGAACCGCACATCCGCAAACTCGTTTCATTCGCCCTCGGCAATCGCGGGTATGAAGTGGTTGAGGCGTGCGACGGCGGGGAGGCCGTGCGCCTGGCATCGGAAACGCAGCCTGACCTGATCCTGCTCGATGTGATGATGCCGGTGATGACAGGGTACGACGCCCTTCGGCAGCTCAAGGCGGATCCGGCCACCGCCGAGATCCCGGTGATCATGCTCTCGGCCAAGAGCCAGAAGACGGAGGTCGAAGAAGGACTGGCGTGCGGCGCACGCGAATACATCTGCAAGCCGTTCACGCCCAAAGACCTTGTCCAACGGGTCGCCGAACTGCTCGAGAACAATGGGGAAGGGACGCCGTGATGAAGAAGATCCTGGTCGTCGATGATGAACCGTCGATCCGCAGGTTGCTCAATGTCGCACTCAGCAGCCGGGGCTTCGAGGTGGTTGAAGCCGAGGACGGGCTCCTGGCCATGGGCATGGTCGCAGCCGAGAAACCCGACCTCATCGTGCTCGACGTGATGATGCCGGGCCTCACGGGCCATCAGGTGCATGACAGACTTCGCCAGAAGCCCGAGACCAAGGAGATACCGATACTGTTCCTCTCGGCGGCCGGCACGTTCGAGGAGCAGCACCGCGAGATCGCCTCGGACCCGTACAGCGACTACCTGCCGAAGCCGTTCAAGCCCTCCGAGGTCGCCGACCACATCGCGGCGATGCTCGATCCTGCGCGCCGCGGTGCAGTCGAGCGCGAGCGCGGGCGTCGCGAGGCGAAGCTGTCCAAGATCGTGGAGATCATGCACCGCGACCGCGAGTGACATCCGACCGTCACGCGTAAGGGGCTCACGTGACGACACCACGCACGATCCTCACAGCCGACGACAACCAGCAGATTCGCATGCTGGTGAAGGCGGCGCTGCGCTCGCTCGGCCACGAGCTGATCGAGGCCGTCGATGGCGAGCAGGCGATCGAACTCGCCGTGGAACGCATGCCTGATCTCGTGCTGTTGGACGTCACCATGCCCAAGCTCGATGGGTGGGAGGTCCTGCACTTCCTCAGGCAACGCCCCGAGACTGCCGATATACAGGTTATGATGCTGACGACGGCCTCACAGACCGTGGATCTTGCGCATGGTGCCTCACTCGGCTGCAACGACTACCTCACCAAGCCGTTCTCGCCGGGGGACCTGCGGGCACACGTGGAACGGATGCTCGGAGCCTGACCGTGGGCGGCCTGTCGTGACTGGCACGGTTTATGCGATAATGGTTATTCAGATTGGCACGCGAGACGGCGAGACGGGCTTGCGGGATATGGTACGACGGACGATCCTCATCATGATCATCGCGCTGACACTGTCGGCAGTGCCGGCTGTGGCCTACGCGTTCAACGAGGCGACCGCGACCGTCATCACCAGCCCGATCGACAACGAGACGTGCGGCAGCTGCCATTCCAACACGGCTGAGCCGCCGAGTTACGACTTTGCGCCCTTCGTCGGACCCCACGGCGGGTACACAACGACGAGCAACAAGTGCGCCTCGTGCCACAGCGTGCACGCCGCTCCAGCGGACTCCATCCTGCTGCTTCCCGGAGCGACACTCACCGAGACCTGCCTGACCTGCCACGACGGGACCCAGGGACGCGGCGTCTACGGCGCTATCGCCGCCCGGCTCGGCGGAGGTGCGGTGGCCTCCGGTCACAGCGTCGACACCACGAACGTCGTCCCCGGTGGCGATGCCAACACCGGCGGTTCGACGACGATGTCCTTCGCGGGTATCAGCGGTACCCTGGCGTGCTCGGACTGCCACTCGGTACACGCAGCCAACGTGGTGGAACCGTTCCTGGGCGACCGGCTGCGCACGAGCTCGATGATCGCGGAGCCGACCAACAAGCTCCTGAAGCAGCTGCCGGGTGCAGCCACCGAACCAGTGACGGAGTACGGCTCCGACTGGTGCCTCGGGTGTCATCAGGGCCGCGCGAGCGACCTTTCCACGGTCCACAATCACCCGGCCGAGTCGGCCGGAACCACCGATACGCCGTTCACCTACGGCTACATCGCCCGTCTGGTCTCCGACGATCCCACCTCGGAGACCGAGATCTCCGAGACCGACTTGCTGAACGGTCCGCCCTGGGGCGGCCTCGGCGGCTCGAACCGCGGCTACCTCATGCCGTACCCCCGCACTCCGGAGCAGGAGGGGCACGACCCCATCTGCCAGCAGTGCCACGAGGACTCGCGTAACGTCGGCGCCCTCACGGGCGACGGTTCGGTGGGCGACGCGGCGCCGTTCTCGCCGTCGGTCGATGGAGCCTCGGATACCGCAAACCCGCGGTTCCAGAACTTCCCCCACGAGTCGACCAACCGCAAGCTGCTCGTGGAGACCGACGACAACCTCTGCCTCAACTGCCACCCGCTAGGCGCGCTGCCCTAGCGGATCCGGCGAGTCGTGTACGTTATCGCCCTACGCGCGTCCACCGGCACACGCGCGCCTCGGCCATCTCGAGGAGCTCGTACAGCACGACGCCGAGTACCGCCATCGCGATGATTCCCGCGAACATGTCCCGATAGGCGATGCGGCTCCAGGCGTCGATGATGTAGTAGCCGATGCCGTCGGTGCCCGCGATCGACTCGCTGAAGAACAGCACCGCGATCGCGGTACCCGTCGAGATGCGAAGCGCCGTGAACACGTCGGGCAGCGCTGCCGGGACCACCACGTGCCGAAACACCTGCGTGCCGCCAGCGCCAAGCGAGCGAACCGACAGTACGCTCCCCGGCGGGATCGCACGCGCAGCGTCCCGCGCCGTCACGAGTATCTGGAAGAACACGATGAGCGTGATGAGCACGATCTTCGGCACGCTGCCGATGCCGAAGAGCACGAGCAGCACCGGCAGGAAGACGATCTTGGGCACCGGGTAGGTCAGGAAGATGAGCGGGGCGGCTACCGCGTCGATGCGGGGACTTCGGCCGAGCACGAGACCGAGCGGAACGGCGAGCGCGGTGCCGAGTGCCATCGAGACCACCACACGCCACGCGCTCACGAGTGCCTCCGGCAGCAGCGCAGCGAAGAAGAGGTTGCCGAACGTCTGAAGCGCAGGCGCGGGACCGGGCAGCGCCGGAGAGTCCACGATCATCGCGAGCACCTGCCAGCCAGCGAGCAGGATCGCGACGGCACCGGCATACCCGACGATCTTGCGGACGGCGGCTTTCACGACGCAGCCTCGCCGAACGCGCCCTCTGCGGCGAGCAGGCGACGCAACTCCGCGCAGCGCTCGTAGAACGCCGGCGTGTCGCGGAAGTCATCGTCACCCATCTCGGGGTTCTCCACGATGGCGGCCACACGACCGGGCCGCGGCGTGAGCACGACCACGCGCCTGCCGAGGTAGACGGCCTCCTCGATCGAGTGCGTGACCAGCACCGACGTGTGCCCGCGCTGACGCCAGATGTCGAGCAGCAGGCCCTGAAGGTCCTCACGCGTGAGCGCGTCGAGCGCCGAGAGCGGCTCGTCCATGAGCAGCAGATCGGCCTCGAGCGCGAGCGCTCGGGCAACGGCGAGCCGTTGCCGCATACCGCCCGATAGCTCACCGGGGTACGCGTTTGCAAACTCGGCCAGGCCCACCCGCTCGAGAGCCTCGGTCACCAGGCGGGCGCGCTCGGGGGCCGGGACGCGGCGGATCTCGAGACCGAGCGCGGCGTTGTGCATGACCGTCTTCCAGGGCAGGAGGCCGAAATCCTGCAAGATGAGCGCGGTGTGCAGCCGCGGGCCGACGACCGGCTCGTCGCCGACGCGCACGCTCCCCGACGTGGGCGCGACGAGTCCCGCCGTGGCGAGCAGCAATGTCGACTTGCCGCAGCCCGACGGACCGATGATCGCGATGGGCTCTCCGTCGTCGATCGAAAGATCGAGCGAGTGAAGGGCGTCGACGCGACGATCGACGCCCTCGTAGGTGACGCTCAGCGCCTGTACGTCGACGCGGGCCACGTGGCTACCGCAGGTCCATCACGAGGTCGTCGTAGGTCACATCGGCCTGCAGGAGCTCCTTGCCAGCCATCCACTCGAGCACCGGGTCCACCATCTCTCGCGTCGGCGGTGCCGCGTCCGGGTACGCGTTGACGCTGTAGGTGTCCCTGAGCGGCTCGGGCAGCCGTGCCATCTCCACCAGCAGATCGCGGTACGCATCCGGGTCGGCGTTGATGAGCGCGGCGGCCTCGTCCCACACCGCAAGCAGTTCGCGCACGGCGAACATGCCCGCCGGCAGGGCGATGTACTCATCCGACACGCCGAGGACGGTCTGCGTGAGGTTGGCGCCGGTGGTGTCGTCGGCAAGCACCGTCGCCCCTTCGAGCTCGGCAAGCGACAGGAAGGGCTCCGGGAGCGCGGCTGCCGCGATCTGACCGTTGATCAGCAGGTCGTAGCGGACGGGAACCTTGGGCACGATCTCCTTGGCCACATCGGCGGGATCCACGCCGGCCTCGGCCATGAGACCGTCGAGAACGTACTCCTGAATCGATGCGGCCGAGGTCCCGATCGGGACGCCGGCGAGATCGGCGAGCGTCGCGGCGTCCGAGCCCGGCGTAGCGACGATACCGAATCTGCCCTCGGCGGCGGTCTGGCCGAGCATGACCGTGGCGAGCGTCACCCGCGCGCCGGAGGCCTCGAGGTTGGCGGCGGCGATGATGTCACCCATGAAGCCGTCGATGGCGCCGGACGAGAACGCGGTGTCGCGCTCCTGTGCGGCCTGGAACGTCACGATCTCCACCTCGAGTCCGGCTGCCTCGAACAGACCCTCGGACTCGGCTACCCACAGAGGGAGCGCGTCTTCGGTAGGCAGCGTGCCGATGGTGATCCGCGCGGGTTCCACGTTGGACAGCGGCGGTTCGGACTCTTTGGCGGCGCAGCCGAGGGGCAGCGCGCCGAGTGCGCACACGAGCGCGGCGGCCAGCAGACGACGATGGAGCATCAGGCGGGTCCTCTCATCGGATACGGGCGTCAGCGGTGGCACACCGGCCGCCGGAGACGGAACTCGTCGCGCACGGGGATCCCGGAGAAGCCGGGCTCGGCCGAGCCGTAGCGGTCGGCGAGCAGGCCTCGCTCGAACGAGTCGATCGTGAAGCCATGACGCTGGTAGAACGAGAACAGCGGTATGTCGTCGTTGCTCACCGCGACCTTGACCGCAGGCAGACCACGGTCCGTGGCACGCGCCGCCGCCGCCTCGATGAGCGCCGAGCCGACCCCCTGGCCCTGGAAGCCGGGGTAGACCGTCAGCAGCACGATCGCCAGGTCACCCGCATCGCCGGCAAGCGCGACGACGCCCGCGAAGCGTCCATCGGCCTCGGCCACGAGGTTGTCGCACCCGAGCACGTCGAAGGTGCGGCCGAACGCATCGACCTCGGTCTCGCCGAGCGCCTGGTCGCAGATGTCCTCGATATCGTGCCGGTCGGCGATGACGGCGGGGCGGACCGACAGCTCCACGGCCTCGCGGTCGGGCTGATGATCGTCGCACGTGACCGCCAGCCGTGCTTCGGTCAGGGGCAACTCCTTGTCGCACTCCGCGCAGCGGTACTGCGGGTACGGGGCCTCAACGGTGTCTTCCACGGGCCGAGCCTCCTCGGATGGTGTCTGCGCGTCCGAGCCGCGCATGCAGCCGAACCTGCTCAGTATAGAATAGTCGCCGGACGACCGAAGGGATGAAACCGCATGACGAACGGTGCACCACGCCTGGTCCGGGACGATCCGGCTGCGCTCGAGGCGCTCTCGCAGGTGCGCGTGCTCTACACCGACCTCGACGGCACGCTCGTGGCACCCGGCGGCAGCGTGCTCGCCGATGCCGGTGGCGCCCCCTCCCTCATCGTGGCCGAGCAGATCGTCGCGCTCTCGCGCGCCGGGCTCGAGGCCGTCCCCATCTCCGGGCGCGGCCGCGTCCAACTGCGCGAGTTCACCCAGCTCCTCGGCTGGAACGCGTATATAGCCGAGGCGGGCGGCATTCTCGTGCACGGCACTGGCCTCGACGCCGAGATCCGCGTCGACCACGGCGAGTGGCCGGACGGCACCCTCCCTGCGGGCGAGACGCCGTTTGCGGCGATCAACCGCGTGCGCGCTGCCGAGACGCTCATGCAGGCGTTCCCCGGCCGCATCGAGCACTACGCTCCCTGGCAGATGGACCGCGAGGTCTCGCTGTTGCTGCGCGGCTGCCTCGATACCGCCAAGGGCCAGGCCGTCCTCGACGCCCTACCGCTGCCGGTCGACCTGGTCGACAACGGCATGCTCCGCAGCTACGGCACACTGACCTGCCGAGACATGCCGCCGCACGCGTACCACGTCGTCCCGCACGGCGTCTCCAAGTCCCGGGCGATTGCTCTCGACCTGGCGTGGCGCGGGCTGACGCGTGCCAACGCCGCGGCTATCGGCGACTCGGCCACGGATCTCGAGATGGCCGACACGGTCGCCGTCATGGCCCTCGTCGGCAACGCGTTCGCAAGCGCCGGCGTCCTCGACGGACTCGAGCGGACGCCGCGGGACAACGTATGGCGCACCGAAGGCGAGCGCACCGGGGGCTGGGCCGAGTTCGCCCGCGCCTGGCTCGAGGCTCGCCGGTAGCCGTCCCGGGCCCGGCTCGGCTTGCCACGCCTCGGCGCTGCGGCCTACAATGGCCTCGCGCTGCAGGTGGGCGCGTTGACAACACGAGATCGGGCTCCATCCGTTAAGGTGCGGCTCCTGCTCGAACACAGGCCACTGCCCGGAAATGTCGAGAGACGCCAATGGGTAGAACAGCCCTCCCCGGCCTAAGGGGAAAGCTAAGGTGGCTGGGCATCAGGCGGTGGTTCTTGCCGCTGCGTCCGCGACAGCACACACGTGCCACGCGCGGCGCGCTCTACGTCGAACAGTGCCAAAACCTCCGACGAGGGACGGGGCGACGGTGCGGCCGCGATGCGGCCGTGCCGCTTCAGGCGCATGCGCTGCGAGGTCCCCCGTCATACAGACGCGGGACCCTTTTTCGTTTGTCGTGAACTGCTGTCAAGAGAAACGGACCTCAGTGACTCCATCAAGTCCCTAGGTCCCGGCTCCTGCGAGGTGCGGGGGGCCGGGACCCCCACCACGCGACCTGCCGGCCGTGCACTGCGCCGGGAGGAGGGAGCCATATGTTCTACCTGACCCGGATGCTGGGCAGGCCGGTGGTCGATGCCGCCGGTGAGGTCATCGGCGAGATCAGCGACGTGGCCATCGCCACGGGCGAGGTCTTTCCCCGGGTGACCTCGCTCGCCTTCCTCGGCCCCACCAAGACGCCGTTCATGCTGTCATGGCGCAAGTACGTCTCGACGATCGACGACGAGCAGGTCGTCCTGAACGCCGAGCGTCCGGACCTGCGGTTCAGCTATCTCCAGCCTGATGAGGTCCTGCTCGCACGCGACCTGCTCAACAAGCAGATCGTCGACACGCAGGGCATGAAGGTCGTCCGGGTCAACGATCTCAAGGTGTCCGAGAGCCGCGGCCAGCTCCGCCTGCTCGGCGCCGAGGTCGGCGTGCGCGGCATCCTCCGGGGACTGCACCCTTCGATCGAACGCGTGGCCGCTGCGGCGACCCGGCTTCTCGGCAGGGAGCTTCCCGAGAACCTCATCGCCTGGAACTACATGGACCTGCTCGACCGCGACCTCTCGCACGTGCGCCTATCGGTCACCCACAAGCGGCTACACGAGCTCCACCCGGCCGACGTCGCCGACGTCCTCGAGCAGCTCACGCCCACCCAGCGCGCCCGGGTCTTCGAGCACCTCGACAACGCGCAGGCCGCGCTCACGGTCGCCGAACTCGAGGACGAGTTCCAGGCCGACGTGATCGACGACCTCGGCAGCCAGCGCGCCTCGGACATCCTCGAGATGATGGACCCCGACGACGCGGCGGACATCATCGGCGACCTGCCGTACGACAAGGCCGAGGCGCTGCTGCACCTCATGGGCGTGCAGGAGGCGAGCGCTGTCCGGTCGCTGCTCGGCTACAAGGAGAAGACCGCCGGCGGCATCATGACCCCTGAGGTCACCACGGTCACCGACGACATGACCGTCCAGCAGGTCATCGACTACCTCCGCACGGGCGCAGCCGAGCACGAATCGATCTACTACATCTATGTGGTCGAGGGTGACCGCCTCGAGGGCGTGATCTCGCTGCGCGATCTGGTCATATCCGAGCCGTCGACCCCGGTGGCGGATCTCGTGGACCGCGACGTCATCACCGTGGGCCCCGACGACGACCAGGAAGACGTGGCCGAGACGATGAGCAAGTACGACCTGCTCGCACTCCCTGTCGTCGACGAGACCGGCAAGCTCGTCGGCATCGTGACGGTCGACGACGCGCTCGAGGTCATGGAGGAGGAGTCCGCCGAGGACCTCGCGCTGGCTACCGGCTCGGCGAGAGAGTATGGCCCGCTCGCCAGCATGGGCTGGTGGCTCGTGCGGCGCAGCGCGTGGGTCGCGATCTGGGCCCTGACGGTCTCCGGCTACGTCACCCTGGCCTCCTGGGCGCGCGGGGTGGCGGCCCGCACGTTCGACTTCCTCATCCCCGTGCCCCCGCTCGGCCACCTGTCTATCGCCGGCCTCGAGCTGGTCGCGTACGCGATCGTGCTTCTCCCGGTCGTGCTGCGCGCTACCGAGGAGGTGTCGTCTCGCTCGCTGGCCGAGCTCATCGGTGGCGTGGATGCCGATGAGCGGCCGGGCGTGATGCGCGTGCTGCTCCGGGAGTCGCTCCTGGGCTCCGGCCTCGGCCTTGCGACCGGCCTGCTCGCGTTCGGGTATGCCGCGCTCGTCCGCGGCGGAACGGAGGGCCCGGTCCCGCTGGCACTCGGTCTTGCCACGGCGGCAGCCGTGCTCGTCGCCGTGCTCGCAAGCGCCGGTCTCGGCGAGGCCGCATGGCGCAGGAGCGCGGCTGGGAAGCGGGTGTCCGGCACCGGCCTGCCGATCGTCGCCATGCTCATCGGGACGGTGCTCTACCTGGCGTTCACGTACTGGGCCGGCATCCTCTCCCTGCCTGTCGGCTGACGCGTGTCGGCCACGAACGACACCCGGCGGCGTGTGCCGTTTCTCGCCCTCCTGGCCGTCATCGGACCGGGGGTCATCGCCGCGTCTGCCGGCAACGACGCCGGCGGCATCTCCACCTACTCGGTGGCAGGCGCACGCTACGGTTACACGATGCTGTGGATGATGCTCGCCATCACGCCCAGCTTCATCATCGTCCAGGAGATGGCCGGGCGTATGGGCGCGGCAACCGGCAAGGGGTTCGCCGCACTCATCAGGGAGCGCTTTGGCCTGCGCCCGACGTTCTATGCCATGCTCATGCTGTTCGCGAGCACCGCCGCCACAACGGTGGCCGAGTTCGCAGGCATCGCCGCGGCGATGGAGCTCTTCGGCGTCTCTCGTTTCGTCTCGGTCCCGATAGCCGCAATCGTCGTGTGGCTGCTCGTGGTGCGCGGGAGCTACCGGAGCATCGAAAAGGTGCTGCTCGGGCTCTCCTCGGTGTTCATCGCATACGTGATCGCGGCGTTCCTCGCCCGGCCCGACTGGGGCGAGGTCGGCCGCAGCTTCATCACACCCCATGTCATCCCCGACCGGGCGTTCATCGCGCTATCTATTGGTATCGCGGGCACCACCATCGCTCCCTGGATGCAGTTCCTTCTCCAGAGCAACATCGTGGACAAGGGCACGACGATGAAGGAGTGGGCGCTGGCCCGCTGGGACGTGATGGTGGGCGCCGCAGCGGCCAACGTGATCGCGTGCTTCATCATCATCACCACTGCGGCCGTGCTCCATCCCGCGGGCATCAGTGTTGAGAGCGCCAGCGACGCCGCCCAGGCGCTCGCGCCGCTGGCTGGCCCGTACGCCGAGATGCTCTTCGCCATCGGCCTGCTGTCCGCCTCGGTGCTCGCCGCGGCCGTGCTTCCGCTTACAGCCTCGTACGCGGTATGCGAGGCGTTCGGCTGGGAGTCAGGCCTGGATCGCTCGTGGTCAGAAGCGCCGCTGTTCAACGGCCTGTACACGTTCGTCATCCTGGCCTCGGCTGCGGTGATCCTGCTCCCCGGCCTCAATCTCATAGCCATCATGCTGGTCTCCCAGGTGATCAACGGCGTGCTGCTGCCGTTCCTGCTCATCTTCATGATGATCATCATCAACGACCATCGGATTATGGGCCGGCACGTGAACAACCGTGTGAACAACGTGCTCTCCTGGAGCACGATCGCCGTGGTCATAGCGCTCACCGCCGCACTCACCGGCATGACGGTCCTCGGCATCGGCTGACACCCGGAGTATGCTTCGGTCTATGAGCTGCCCTCCCGACAGATCCGAGCACGACGCCCTCGACCGGGCGAAGGTGGCGCTGCGCCTCCACGCCCGGGCGGCCCGCCGCTCGATCACACCGGAGGTGCGGGCCGCCGCATCCTACGCGATCGCCGAGCGCCTCCTTCGGCTGCCCGAGATCATCGACGCGACAGCCGTGGCTGTGTATGGCGCATCGCCCGAAGAGGCAGACCCCGGTGTGCTGGAGTCCGCTCTGCGGGAGCGCGGCCTGAGAATCGCGTACCCGCGCGTGAAGGGCGACCGGATGCTCGAACTGCACTGGGTGGACGTGCCCGACGTGCTGATCCTGGGCGCGTTCGGGCTGACCGAGCCGACCACCGAAGCGCCCACGGCCGCACTCGGCGACCTCTCGGCGATCATCGTACCCGCCGTGGCGCTCGATCCCGACGGGAACCGCCTGGGGTTCGGCGGAGGCTTCTACGATGTGCTGCTCGGCGATCATGACGGCTACCCGCCCGCGATCGCCATCGCCTACGATGAGCAGCTCTTCGACCACGTGCCGCACGACGACCACGACCGTCGTGTGGACATCATCGTGACACCCACCCGCACGCTGCGTTGCGCTACCACACGCTCCTGACGATCTGCAGCTCGTCGAGGGTCACGAACTGGTAGCCCTGGGCTCGCAGTCCATCGATGATGCGCGGCAGGGCGTCGATAGTCGCGCTCTGGTCTCCACCCCCGTCGTGCAGCAGCACTACGGCCCCCGGCCGGACGCCGGAGAGCACCTGTGCGGCGATAGAGTCGGCCGTAGCGTCATCCCGCCAGTCTTGCGGGTCGACTGTCCACAGCGCCGAGTGAAGCCCCTCAGCTCTGAGCACCGTCGAGACCCGGTCGTCGAGGTGACCGCCCGGCGCCCGGAACCATCGCGGTCTCACGCCGGTCACACTGCGGATGATGCCGTTCGTTCCCGCGATCTCCTGTTGGATCCGGCTGGGCGGGATCATGTCGAGTCTCGGATGTCCGTACGTGTGATTGCCGATGGCGTGACCCGCCTCGGCGACCGATCGGGCGAGCCCCGGTGTCAGCTTCACCCTGTGCCCCAACATGAAGAACGTCGCAGGGACACCGCGCTCCCCGAGGATCTCGAGCACTCTGGCGGTCTGGCCCGGCCACGGACCGTCGTCGAATGTCAGCGCAACCACACGCGCACCCGGAAGCGGCGTTCGGCGCAGGAGACACGGCCGGGCCTCACGCACGATCTCGCTCGTGATGACGTCTCCGGAGATCTCGCCGCGCGTGCGGAGCTCGAGCCCCGGATCACCGGGCTCGATGATCGACGTCAGCGGGCCCTCTCCGATGACGCGCGGCGCGACATCGACCGTGCGTGTCTCGACGACCACGCGCTCGACGATGTCCGCGCCCGAGCGGGTCCTGACGACATCACCGCTGCGCACGATCGCCGAGGTCCGGGCGGCACCGCCATTCACGAGGGCCTGGATCGGCTTGCCGCCTCCGCGAGCGAGCACGCGGCTGTCCCCCGCCGAGAGCAGGTCACCGGGGCGCGCTACCGAGTACTCGCGCACGATCTCCCGCACCTCGGTGCCGCGCGGGACCGTGACCCGGGACCCGTCGACGACGACCGGCACGGTCGCGTACGCGCTGCGCGCGACGGCTGCAAGCGTCACGAGGAGCGCGATGCCTATCACCGAGCGCACCGCGACAGCAAGGACGTCCACGCGTCTCACTCAGCCGCCTGCCCCACCGGCGCAAGGCGCCCGCGTGTGATCTCCAGCAGACGCTCGAACGTCATCCGCACCATCGAAGCCGGCGTGCCGGCGGCCGGATACACCACGCCATAGCGCGTGAGGGAGTCGTCGACAAGCACCGGCAGGTCGTCGGGCAGATCGAATGGTGAGACCCCGCCGATCGCGTAGCCCGTGGCGGCGCGCACCGTCTCCGCGTCGGCCAGACGCGCCCCGGCGCCACCCGCCTCGCGCGCGATCGCACGCGCGTCACCGCGCCGGTCACCCGCAACGAGCGCGAGGATCGGCCGGTCGTCGACGACGAAGACGAGCGACTTCACGATCTGCCCCAGCTCACAGCCCATCGCGTCGGCGGCCATCTGCGCCGTCCTCGTCGACTGCTCGAAGTAGACGACATCGTCTTCAAGGCCGTGCGCCGAGAGCACCGCACGGACCCGCGCCGCCGAGCCTCCCGGAGATGCCGGGCGGGTCACGAGTCGCCCTCCGGCATGGCAAGCGTGGCTGGCGCACGGCCCGGCACGCGGATCGGAAGGCGCAGCGAGTCGAGGACCGCCTCGATGTTCTCCGTCCATGTGACGAGCGACTTCAGGTCGAGACGCAGCAGCGGGACCTCCCCGTGCGGACGGTTGACGACGAACCCCTGCCGAAGGCAGAAGTCCATGCCCACCAGCGGGCTTTCCGGCGATCTGTTCGGAGACGCGTCTGCGTACACCTGTACGGACCGCTCCTGACGTTGCGCCAGATCTCGCAGGGCCGCGCGCAACAGCACGCCGCCGAGTCCTCTGCCTCGCGCATCCGGAGAGATATGCATGCAGGCGATCATGACGACGTCGGGCGCCGGAGGACCGGAGGGCATGTACCGCGCCTGAGGGAAGTACTCCGGCGGCGCGTACTTGATGAAGCCGAGCACCTCGCCGCCGTCGACCGCCACACGACCGCACTCGCCCCACTCGCCCGACACGCGTCGGATCCACTCGGTGGCCGCCGGACCGTCACACACGGCGCCGCACCTGCGCGCGAGCCGCGAGTCGTGTTCCCAGAACACACACCCTGCGCACGCGGCGGGCAGCCCGTCGTTGGCCACCAGACTCAGACCTGTAAGCGTCCGTGCCACGCGCTACTCCCCGTCGTCCATGAGCGACTTGAGCTTGTCGAGTGCCTTCTTGCCCGCGCCGCTCCTGAAGGAACGGCCGATCATGGCCGCTGCGGCCACACTCGTCTTGAGTGCCGAGGCCGCGAGCTGCTCGCCATGTACCTTCGCCCGGGCTACCCCGGTCGCTGCCGCTTTGGCGGCCCCGCCGGTAGCGCTGATCTCGTTGTAGCCGGGCTTCACGATCACGTGTTCACCGTCGAAGCCGCCGACGTAGGCGCCCTCGACCTCAAGCCGCCCGAGCGTGGCATCGCCGAACGCGCCGGTGGAGATCACAAGCCGGGTGACGAGGTGCGTGCTATGCGCGTACACCGCATCGTGCACAGCGCCGACCACCTCGTCCGCCTCCGAGTGCACGGGCATACCCCGCCAGACGACGGTGTCATGCCAGCTGTGGCCAAGGACACGCTCCCCGGCCCGCTCGGCGGGCAGCCGGTCTGCAGAGAGCCGGAGCGCGTCCTCGCCGACCGCCTCGACGTCGGCGATCAGCGCGAAACGGGGTCGCCGGCTGATGATGTAGAAGTACGGGTCGGGCTGGAGCTGGATCCCGACGACGCGCGGCTCGGACGGGTGGAACAGCACCTCGCTCGCACGACCCAGCCGTCGGCCACCCGCGCCGTACACTCCTCGGCCCATCATCGTGCTGACCCGGGGCACTCGCTCACCTCGCCTTGATCCCATCCGGACATGAGAAGACCGGCCGCTTAGCGACCGGTCTTCATCATACCGCGACCACGCGATGCTAGTCGGTAGACGCCGCATCAGCAACCGCATCCGCGGCCGCCTCGCCGCTCTCGGAGAGCCGATCGAGGACCTGCTGTGCCTTGGCCTCGGCGGCATCCACGCCACCTTTGACCGCTTCGCCGGCACGGACGACGGCATCCTTGGCCGCCGGCGCGACCTCATGGACCTTATCCTTGGCCTGGCGGGAGACCGTCTCGACCTGGTCGCGCAGACGATCCCTCGCAGCGTCGATCTTCACACGCAGCTCTTCGGTCTCATCGGCCACACGTGCGCGGCTGGTCTCGTAGAACTCCTTGCCCTCACCCCAGTACTCCTCGGCCTTGGAGGAGATGAACTCACGGTTCTCCTTGCCAGAGCGCGGCGAGAAGAGCAGACCGAGAACGGCGCCCACTGCACCGCCGAGAAGGAACGCTGCGAGGACGCTTTCACCTCTGCGATAGTCATACATCGGCAACCCACCTCCGAGATCGTACGCGGACAGTCACACCGTACTAGACGGTACAGGTGTATGTACCCATCACACCCGACCGTCGAGCGTCGAGCGTACCATAGACTCCACCAACTCCTGGAAATCAATGCCAACGGCCGCCGCCGCCATCGGCAGAAGCGACGTCTCGGTCATGCCCGGAGACGTGTTCACTTCGAGAACATACGGGACGTCGTCGGTACCAACGACCATATCCACCCTGCTCACCCGCTCGCAGCCGAGCAGGACGTGGACCTTCTCGGCAAGTGCCACGACCTCTGCTATACGTTCGGGCTCGAGCCGGGCAGGCACGTAGTAGTCGGTC
Organism: Coriobacteriia bacterium; assembly: GCA_030651765.1. Taxonomy (GTDB): domain Bacteria; phylum Actinomycetota; class Coriobacteriia; order Anaerosomatales; family Anaerosomataceae; genus UBA2272. The sequence goes on from JAUSBY010000011.1 coordinate 17,607, forward strand.
TCGCCGGGGGTGTACATGGCGTTGAAATCGAACAGCCCGGACTTCGGCACCATCTCCACCGGTGGCAGCACGCGCAGACCGCCCGGACCGTCGAGCACCGAGACGGCGAGCTCGCGACCATCGACCCACTTCTCTACGATCGCGGTGTCCCCGTAGGACAGCGCCGAGAGCAGCGCCTCGGGCAGCGCCTCGGCCTCGGTGACCCTCGCCAGGCCGAGTGCGGAGCCCTGCTCGGCCGGTTTGACCGCCACGGGAAAGCCTCCGACCGCGTCGGGGACGAGATCGAGCGCCGTGGCCGCGCCTGCCTGCTTGAACGCATCGGCGGTGAACGTGACCCACGCGGGCGTCGGGATGCCTGCACGCTCGAACAGCCGCTTGGAGACCGCCTTGTTCCACGCAAGCGCCGAGGCAGCCACGCCGGGGCCGGTGTACGGGATGCGCAGGAACTCGAGGAGCTCCTGTATCGTGCCATCCTCGCCGTACTTGCCGTGGAGCGCGATGTAGACGGCATCCGGGCGCTCGGCGCGAAGCGTCGTCACGAGGTCCGGCGTCACGTCGAGCGCGAGCACCTTGTAGCCTCGCTCGATGAGCGCATCGCATACGCGCTCGCCGCTCACGAGCGACACGTCACGTTCGAGCGAGCGCCCGCCCATGAGCACCGCGATCTTCTCGTTCATGATCGGCCCCTCTCCCCGGCCTGACCCGGTACGGCCGGCAGGACCCCGGCAACGGCGAATGCACGGTACAGCTCGAGGCGGTCGTCGAGCACCTCGGCGAGTCTGCGGATGCCTTCTCTGATCGCGTCCGGTTCGGCGAAGCAGAACGCCAGCCGCATGCAGTTCCGGCCACGACCGTCCGGGAAGAACGCATCGCCGGGGACATAGGTCACGCCATGCTCGACTGCCTCGGCAAGGATCGACTTGAGATCGAGGAACGACGGCATCTCCACCCATACGAAGAAGCCGCCCTCGGGTACGGTCCAGTGCGCCTCGGCCGGGAAGTGCTCGGCGAGCGCCTCGAGCATCGCGTCGCGCCGCTCGGCATAGGTCCTGGTCAGGTCCTGCAACGTGCGCCGCCACCGGGTGCCGCTGAAGTATCGCTCGGCCGTCGCCTGCGCATAGGCGCTGCCGCACAGGTCTGCCGCCTGCTTGGCAAGGACGAACTTGGCGAGGATGGGGTGCGGCGCCGTTACCCATCCGAGCCGCAGCCCGGGAGCGAAGATCTTGGAGAACGTCCCCGTGTAGATGACCTCGTCGTCGAGCGCGCGAAGCGGCAGGCAGTGCCCACCTTCGAAGCGCAAGCGCCCGTACGGGTCGTCCTCGATCACCGGGATATCGTAGGAGCGCGCCAGGTCGAGTAGCTCACGTCTCCGGACAGGCGTGAGCGTGACCCCTGCCGGGTTCTGGAAGGTCGGGATCGTGTAGATGAACTTCGCGCCGCGAGGGCCGAGTCGCTCGAGCTCGGCGGCAAGAAGATCGGTGCGCATGCCGCACTCGTCCATCGGGATGCAGACGATCTCGGGCTGGTACGCCGAGAACGCCTGGAGCGCGCCGAGGTACGTGGGCCCCTCGCAGATGATGGTGTCGCCCGGATCGATGAAGATCTTGGCGAGCAGGTCGAGCGCCTGCTGCGCGCCGGCGGTCACCACGACATCATCGGGGCGCAGCCTGACGCCGACCTCGGCCATCAGGTCGATGACGACCTGGCGCACCGCCGGTCTGCCCTCCGAGGAACCGTACTGCAGCGCCTCGGGTCCCGACTCGCGAAGCGCGGCGGTCGCGGCCCTCACGACGTCGTCGGTCGGCACCCGGCTGATCTCGGGCATGCCGCCTGAAAACGAGATCATGTCGGGGCGCGTGGCGGCGGCGAACAGGTCGCGCACAGCGCTCGAACGCACGTCGGCCATACGGGCCGAGTAACGCCCGCTCCATTTGTCGAACACCACTCTGGCGGTACCCATTCGCTGCTCCTTCGGGCCGTGAGCCCCGGACAACAGAAAACGACCCTGCCGACAGGGCGAGGGTCGTCGCGGTACCACCTGTCTTCGTCCGGCGCTCGAGTGCGCCCGCCGGACCTCGTCTCTCCGGATATCGGCCGAAGCACCGCCCGCTTCCCCCCGCTCTCAGGAGCGGGACTGACGGGGGACCTGCGGAGGGGTGGCCGGGCGAATGATGCCCTCTTCCCTCACGTCCACCTGCGATCTTCGCCCCACCTCAGGCGGGGTTGCAGGCAACCTTAGCACCGCACTTCCGCTGCGGTCAATCGGCCCGACCGTCAGGCCGGGAGACCCCGCAGAGCCCTCAGCCGCTCCGTCGCATGCTCGACGTCCGGCACATCTCCGCCCTCGAGCATGTAGCGCACGAGCGTGTCGGCCGCCTTGATGGCGCCGAGACACACGAGATCGTCGTCGTACTCGAGCGAGACCCGGAACACGCCCTTCCCATCGCGCCGAAAGTCCCATGCGGTCTCTCCACGCAGGTCACGGGGCGATCCCGCACAAGCCATGAGCTCAAGGATCACGTGCTCGAGCAGATGCGGGACCTCGGTATCGGCCAGCTCCTCGGGGAAGGAGCGTCCCTTGCCGTTCAGGCATGCGTGCGAGACGAGACCGGGCAGGAGCTCGAGCGCGCGCTCGGCTACCCCGTCACCGGGAGTGGTGCTCAACGATCGGGCGTGCTCGACCATCACGATGACATCCACACGGTCCGGACACACGGTGATGCTCTGCACGCGCATGATCGCCCCCAGACGTCGTGCCCGACCCGCGATCAGCGTCGCCGCGATCCGAGATAATACGCGATCGATATCGCCGCGACGACCGCAACCACACCCACGACCACGACCGTGGTGGCACGTTCTGACGCGATGTGACGCGCCTCCACCTCGGCCATGTCGCGGATGTGGACCGCCTTGCGCTTCAGGTCCTCAACGGTGATGGGTGCGGCAGACTCGGTCATTTCTGCATCGACCTCACTTTGATCACAATGAACACGACGGAGAACAATACGTAGACGCCACCGATGAGCAGCAGCGCGCCGGGATGGGTCAACCAGGAGGCGAGCAACAGGTAGAGCGCGACGGCGATGAAGATGAGGCCGATCACGAGCAGGCAGCCCGCGGCGGTCGCCGACACCAAGGTGAGTCCCAGCTTCTGGATCGGAAGCACGATCTTCTCGCGGACGACCGTCTCGGCTTCCTGGCGCACCCAGTCAGATGCCGTCTGAAGCAGGTCGGCAGCGGCTTCTATGATGCCCTCGACACCTGTCTTCGGTCCCGGGGACCTCTGATCGGACGGTGCCATCATTTCCTCCTCGGGTCCGGAACATGCCACTTGCGAAGATACCCCAAAGCGCCGCCGATGCCCCGACAGTGACAGCGGCGCCGCCCTCTCGGGACGGCGCCGCTTGTTGTACACAACGCTCGTGCAGACGGTTGCGGGTCTAGAGGATCCGGTACTTGACCGTCCCTACGCCAGAGAACCCGAGAGCCCCCGCGGTACCGGGTCCGAGATCGAAGACCCGGCCGGCGACATGCGGTCCGCGGTCCTGAACGACCGCGGTGCAGGTGCGTCCCTTGTACGAGAACTCGATCTTGGTGCCGAAGGGGAGGCTGCGGTGGGCGACGACCATGCTTGACGGCGTGAGTTTCCCGCCACCGGCCATCGTGTTGCCGTAGAAGCCAGGGCCGTACCACGAGACCTTGGCGCTCTTCCAGCCGGTAGTGTCGGCCGTCGACGCCGCAGATGTCGCAGGCGTCTGCTGCTTCGGAGCGGCGGGCTTAGGTGCAGGCTTGGGTGCGGGCTTGGGCTTGATGGCCGTCGGTGTGCGAACGCCCGAGGCCTTCGCCTCTGCCGCACCGAGACCGGACGGCTGCCGGAGATCGTCGGCTTTGGGCTGCTCAGCGGCCGGCGGCAGGACACTGCCACTCAGGCTGCCGGGTACGCCGACTTCGGTCACCTGCGCCGACGCGACAGTGGCCGGAACGATCCCGGCTCCGACGAGGAGCGTCACCGCAACGGCGACGCCGGTTGTGGCGGTTGCGACCGTGTTGAGGCCGAAGCCCCGCTTACTCTCTACCTTCACACTGTCCTCCATGTACGGGTACAGGACAGGCGGCAGCCCGGGACATACGACGACAGTCGAGCAGGGGGGAGAGAAGAAGCATGCCGTCGCGCTCCCGGCCACGCGGATCGGACGTTCCCGCCGCCTTGGCCACTCAAGCACGAACTCTGCTATTCATGGTGGTGGACCGTTATCCTCCGGCGTCGCGCACCCTTGCACGACGCCCGCTGGTTCGATCGCCCGGAGTCCCGCACCTCGCCGGTCCGGCGCGGCGGCCCTTCGGCACGCACGCACACGCGGCACAGACTCCACTTTCCAGCCAACGGGGAGAGACTCTAGCACACCCCGTGCCGTATGGGAACCACTTCGTTAGCGCGCGAGCTTACTGCGCCGGCGTCACCGTCGTCTCCACCGCGGCGCCCGACAGACGTCCCAGGACGTCCCCGAGCTCCCCGATGAGGCGCCCGTAGGCCGCCCAGTCACCCGTACGCTGCGCCTCGAGGGCACGCTCGTAGAGCTCCAGCGCTGCTGCGGGATCGGCCGGGGCACCGCCGTCGGTCGCCGGCACCTCCACCTCACCGAACACGCGCAAGAGCGCGGCGGCGAGATCGGTCTCCATGGCGACGGTGTCGCCGTACGCCACGATCACGCGCGTCAACTGTGGCATGGCGGTTTGCTCGGCCTGCAGGTAGAGCGGCTGGATGTAGACGATCGCCTCCTCGATGGGAATCACGAGCAGGTTGCCGAAGATGACGCCGCTCCCGCGCTGACTCCACAGCGTGAGTTGCTGCGAGATGATCGGATCCTGGTTGATGCGGGCCGAGACCTGCTCCGGTCCGAGCACGAGCCGTTGCTTGGGCAGCGTGTACACGACGCGGGCTCCGTAATCATCCGGATCGGACTTGGCGGCCATCCAGCCGATCATGTTCGCTTTTGTCCGCGGCGTGAACGGCAGCATCAGCATGAAGTCTTCGCGGTCCTCCTCGGGGAGCTCCATCAGCACGTAGAACGGATCCATCGGGACCCCGCCGCCCTCGGTTCCCTCGCCCGGCAACGCCCACTGGTCCTCCTTGTTATAGAAGACCTTCGGGTCGAGCATGTGGTACGTCTTGTAGACCTCGGCCTGGAGCATGAACAGATCGGCCGGGTAGCGCAGGTGCGCACGAACACTCTCCGGCATCTCGGATGCGTCGGTGAGCAGGTCAGGGAAGACCCGGCTCCACGCCTCCAGCAGCGGATCGTCCGGATCGAACGCATACAGCGTGGTCGTGCCGTCATACGCATCGACCGTCATCTTCACCGAGTTGCGGATGTAGTTCGCCCCGCCGTAGCGTTCCGAGTAGGGGTAGCGGTCGGAGACCGTGTACCCGTCGAGGATCCACACGATCCGGTCGTCGATGATCGCGGGATACGGGTCCCCATCGAAGGTGAGCCACGGCGCAAGCGCCTCGGCACGCTCGGTGATCGAACGGCGGAACAGCACCTGGCTGTCCGACCGGATGTACCGGCTGAACACGATCTGCGGAGCCGAGAATCGCAGCGCGAACGCGGCACGACGCAGCGGTCCCCCGACCTCGATCCCGCCCTGACCGGCATAGGTCGTCTCGGCGTTCTCGGAGCCCACCGGGTAGTCGAACTCGGGCAGCTCGGTATTGGCGATGACGTAGTTGCCCACCTGCTCACCGAAGTAGATGGCCGGCTGGGCAACCTCAAGATCGGTGCCGGACTCGGGCGGGATGTCCTTGACGATGAAGAGCGGGTAGCCCTGTCCGCTCGTCTCGTTCACGGGGCTCACCACGATCCCGTAGCCGTGCGTGTAGACGAGATGCTGGTTGACCCACGTCTGTGCCTGGTCCGCCAGCCGGGCGACGTTCATCTCGCGGACCGACACGAGGACCTGCCGACGCACGCCATCGACCGTGTAGCGATCCACGTCCACATCGTTGAAGTCGTAGTAGGGACGGATTCCCTGCAGCTGGCGATACGTCTGCACGACGATCGTGGGGTCCCACACACGCACGTTCCTGATCGTCTGGGTGTTGGCGGTGAGGTTCTCGGCGGTGAGGTTCTCCTCGGCCGGGAATGCCCTGACTTCGATGTCCTCGAGGCCGTAGGCCGCACGTGTCGCCGCGATGTTCCGCTCGATGTACGGTGACTCGGCCTCTACCTCGTTGGGGGATACCCGGAACTGCTGGACGAGACCCGGGTACACGCCGCCGACGAGGATGGCCGCGCCGACCCACGCGCCGACCGCGACTACCGGAAGCCTCCAGCCGCGGAAGCGGATGTTGACGAGCAACGCGATGCCCGAGAGCAGCGCGATGACGATCAGGATCGTGTACGCGGGGATCTGAGCGTTGACGTCGGTGAACGACGCACCCACGACCTGCCCGCGCGGCGAGTAGACGAGCTCGAAGATGCTGAGCCAGTAGCCGAGCGCCTGCACGACGACGACGAAGCCACCGACGACCGACAGGTGGGCCTTCACGTGGGGATCGAAGCCCCTCCAGCGGTCCCATGGCCTGATCGATCCGTTGAACACGTGTAGCGCGGCGCTGGCGATGAGTGTGAAGACGAGAGTCCCGGTGAGCCAGGCCTGCACCAGCCGAAGCGCAGGTAGCGTGAAGAAGTAGAATCCGATGTCCCGGCCGAACTGCGGATCGGTCGCGCCAAAGAGCCCGCCTGATGTGGCGAGAGCGAACACCTCCCACGACTCGGCCATGGCCGCGCCCGCCACAAGGGCAGCCACGCCGCTTGCGACGAGCAGGGCCGTCCCCGCGATCCGACCGACCGCGTCACGCACCCGGTCGATGGCCACCTCCACGGGAAGGCCCACGGTGCCCGCGGGTCGCAGCACTCGCACCGGCGTCATCTTCCGGGCGATGGTCAGGTTGCCAAGCAGGATCGCGAAGAAGACGAGCCCGAAGGCGACGCCGGTCCCCCACTGCCAGGCGAGCGTGCGCCAGAACACACCGGTCTGCCCGACCTCGCCATACCACAGCGCGTCGGTGTAGAACTCGGCGATCGCGCCCGAAGCGACCAGGAGCGCGGCGAGTGCGATCGCGGCGATGGTCGTGGGGCGTATCTTGCGGCGTGACTGCTCCATTGTGCCTCCCGGCAGTAGGTTCTCACGTCATGATGGTACCCGCCGGAAGCACAACGCCCTAAAGGAAGTCGGCGATGTCCACGTTCAGACCGGCGGGATCGAGGCAGCGGAGCGCCGAGCGCCCGCCGCTGTCGGCGGTGATGCTGAGGTCGAGATCGACCGGCTCGATCATCGCTCCCGCGCTGTCCGCGATGATGCGCACGACAGGCCGGGCCGGATCCGATGGACTCGGGCTGACCACGATCGCGGTCTCGCCCGTGCTCAGAAGCACCACCGAGCGCGGCGGGAAGTAGCCGAGCAGATCGACGAAGAGGCGCACGAGCGTCGGGTCGAGCGCGGTCCCGGCGTTGCGGACGACAACGCCCATCGCCTCGTCTTGCATGCGCGGTGCGCTATACGGGCGCTGCGAGGTCATAGCGTCGTAGGCGTCGGCCACCGCGACGATGCGGCTTGAGATGTGCTGCGCACGCTTGGGCTCGCGCTGCGGGTAGCCCGTCAGGTCGTACCGCATATGGTGCTCGAGAACACACACGATCGATGCCCGGTCCAGACCGTTCGTAAGCGCGGTCATCTCGGCGCCGTGCACCGGATGGTGCCGGATATCCGCCCACTCGTCGCTGGTGAGCGGGCCCTCCTTGTTGAGCGTGGCCAGGTCGACGGACATCTTGCCGATATCGTGCAGCAGGGCGCCAACCCCGAGTGAGGACAGGAAGCGGTAGTCACGGGTGAGTTTGGAGCCCAGTGCCAGCGAGAGGATCGCGACGTTGACCGAGTGAAAGAACGTGTATTCGTCGAAGCTCTTGAGGCCGGAAAGTTCGAGCATCGCGAAACGATTGCGCAGGATGTTGTCCACGAGACTGCGCACCGTGCTCTTCACGTGGCCGGCGCTGATCATGTGATTGGAGCGGATCAGGCGCTCGAGCTCGCGGAGCAGATCGACCGCGCCGGTATACGTCGCCTTCGCGACCTGATCGCCGTCCCCCTCCGAAACGGTCACGTCGTCGCGAACGATGCTGACGGTGCTCACCACGATGTGCGGCACGTTGGCGCGCTCCACGAGCGCCGACACGCCACCCTCGACAGACGCCACATCCTCGGCGCGCGCGCCGAGGACCGGGCCGAATCGCTCGATCTCGGCGGGCGTCACGTCACGCAGGAACGTTATGCTTCCGGCCCCGATCGCGCTGATGTCACGGATGAGCTGGTCGAACAGGACGCTGTCCTCGGCAAGCACCTGGCTGCCCAGTAGGACCTCTTCCTCGAAGAACGTCAGCGGCACGTCGGTGCCCTCGGCGTGGTAGAGCGCGAGGACATCGTGGAGCTCGCCTGCGGCCTCGCCCATCGCGGGGTGTCCCGGCGGGTAGAGGCGACACGCGCGACGGAGACTGTACAACCTCGTGAGTAGCTCCCGCGCCCGCGTCAGCTGCTTGGACGAGAACGTCTGCGTCCCGGACATGTCCTTCACTTCGGCGGTGATGCGCTCGATGTCGGACGCCGCGGCGGCGGCATCGTCCCTGTCACTGTGCGGCGTCCTGACTTCGGACTGATTCCCGGGGATGATGGGGTGCTCGTCGCTCATGCTCCACCTCCCGCCTTCAGGGCACGGTGCAAGCCCGCAAGCGCCGTCTCGGCAGCAGTGCGCAGTTCGCGCGATCTGCCGGTCCGAATGATGCCACGCTGACGGATGATGTCGTTGAGCACCGCCTCCGCCTCGGGATTGCCGAGTCGGCCGAGCGCCTCGATCGCCTCGATGCGGGCACCCACTTCGCGGTTGCCGCGACCCTCGCCGCGCGCCGCCTGCGAGAGCGCCGCGAGGGCCCCACCCGTGCCGAGCGTGCCGAGCAGCCGTGCCGCGAGGCCCACGTTCTGCGCGTCCTCGTCGGCGAGCGCCGCGATGAGCATCTCACCGGCAAGGCGGTCACGTATCCCGGCAACGGCCCTGATCGTCTCACGACGCACGCGGGAGTCGCTGTGACGCAGCGTGCGCGCGAGGTGAGGCACCGCATCGGGACGGCGTGTCGAGCCCAGAATGGCGACGACGTTGCGCACGAAGTACCACCGGGGATCCGCCACACGCGCGCCGAGCGTGCTGATGTGCCGGGGTGCTATAGACGAGACCAGGTCGACGAGCGCCTTGCGAGCCGCCATGTCCGGCTCGTCGGCCAGCACCTCGAGCAGCGGGCTGATCGTGTGCTCGCCCAGTGTGTTGAGCAGCCTCTTGCACGCCTCGTGCTCGACCGTGCCGGCATCGTGCCGCCTGAGCGCGGCCGTCAGCTCTCGCATGTGTCGTGGTCGAGCCATCGTGACAAGAGCGTCGTGCACGCGTTGGCGCTGCGCGGGTTCGAGCGTCTCATCTTCCAGGAGCGCGGCAAACGCACCGGCAGCGTCGGCAGCATCCTCGTACTCGCCCCACTCCAGCAACAGGCCGAGTCCGTCCTCCACGATCGCCATGAGGGACGTGAACATCTCGGGACGGCGCTCGATCGAGATGAGCGTGACGATGCCGAGCATGATGTCGCCGTCGGAGATGCCGACGGCGACCTCGGCCCGCACCGCAGCCACGTCGTCGCCTTCGGCCTCGGCCGCCACGGGAGCGAGGTCGACCAGCCGCAGAACGTTCTCCACGCTCTCGACCCGCTCATCGGCGGGAGGCAATGCGCCCAGCCGCGCTGGCGCCGCGTTCTCCAGGACCGTTGCGATGGTCGACTCGTCGGCACCGGCCCGGCGCATGGCGTCTTCGGCAGCGCCAAGGACCTCCTCCTTGGGCCGCAAGGTGATCACGGCGAGGTTCCGGATGGCCCGAGACAGGCCGTCTCTCGAGACCGGGTCGGGACTCATGCCCTCGACGAGCGCGTTGCACAGCTCGCTTAGCTCGAACTGCCTGAGCACGCTTGCCACCGACTCGTCGAGCCGCGCGTCGGGCAGCAACCGCTCGACGAGCACGTCGCGACGGACGTCCGGATCGAGTGAGAGCAGGCTCTCCGCAATCGACCTGAACAGCGCGGGCTGGTCCTCGGACAGCTCGCCGTACGCTATGTGCGCAAGCGACACGACCCTCCCGGCGATCAGCCTGGTAAGCGGACGACCACCGCGGCCCGACGCGGCAAGATCGCCCAGGTAGCGCGAGACCAGGCGCGGGTTCTGCACGAACCGCACGAGGATCCGCTGGTCGCGCGGCCGAGCGCCGTAGGCCGACTCGACGAGCTCGTCGATCCGCTCGTGCGCCGGCGGCCACTCCTCATCCGGGATGGCAGGATCGCTCTCGGGGATCAGCTCGGTGTCTACGATCTTCGTGGCGACGAGGCTCACGCTGATCCCGTCCACCTGCAGATCCCACAGGCGCTGCTCGAAACCACCGGAGGCCTGGATCTCCTCGGCAGACTCCTGCAAGACACGCAGGAACCCGACGACCTGCTTCGGGGTCACCGAAGCGTGGAAGCGCACGTCGGCAAGCGACCGATGATAGAACTCGCGCGCAAAGGACTCGAATACCTTTTGCCCCGGCAGTACCGGAAGCGCACCGTACAACAGCCCGGTCTTCGCTACCTGGAACTTCAACTCCGAGCGCTCCCGAAGCAGCCCGCGCAGCATGCCGATCAGAACCGCGGCATTCTCGAGAGGAATGTCGCTCGCGGCAGGATAGAGCTGCACCGCCTTGTACGTGACGAGAAGATGCTTGACGAAGCGTTCAACAGCCTCGGGTGCCTTCTCGGGTTTGGACTCGCCTGTGTACATCGACTCACTTCCTGCAGCGGAGCGCACGCCATCAATTATGCCGCTTACGCGCGGCCGGTGCTATCATCGCTGACCATGGACGCTCCCTTCGTGCTTCTCGCGTCGGCGTCTCCCCGGCGCCGCCGGCTCATCGAATGGCTCGGGCTCGGCATCGGTGTCATGTCGGTCGACACCCCCGAGGATCTCGGCGCGCCGCTCGAGCCCGGCCCGCTCGCTGCGTCGCTCGCCGCCGAGAAGGCGCTGGCCGCCCGGGCGGTGTCCGGTGACGGACCGCTGATCCTCGCATTCGACACCGTCGTGGTCTCGGACGGCATCGTGCTCGGCAAACCGGCCAACGAGGCCGACGCCCGCCGCATGCTCGGCAGCCTTGCCGGCCGCACGCACGAGGTCGTGACCGGCGTGGCGCTCCTCCCTGACGGCGCGACCGCTCCGGATACCTTCGTCACGACCACCCGGGTCGCGATGCGCGCGCTCGACGACGCGACGACGGACGCGTGGATCGCCCGGGGTGAGTACCTGGGGTGCGCCGGCGCCTACAACATCGAACACCATCTCGCCAGCGTGGCCGATGACGAGTGTTTCCAGAATGTGGCAGGCTTGCCTCTGTGCCACCTGTACGCCGAACTGGCCTCCGGTCGCGCCGGTACGATCCCCCAGGGGCTCGTCGTGCCGATTCGTGCGTGCGACGCGGCGCTCGACCGCCGCTGCCTGCTCGGGCCGCGGGTATGCGGAATCGGGCCCCGAATCTAGCGCAGGGCCTTCACGGCCACCACGATGATGCTCTCGTCGGAATCCGCTTCCAGCAGGCGTCCCGTGTGATCGCCGAGGACACGCACGTCTGCGAAGCCGGCGCTCTCGAGTTCACGCGTGATCATCTCGGGCACCATGGCGAAGTGCAGCGATCGGCGCGACCGCACACTCCAGCCGCCGGACGGATCCGCCTCGAGCGTCGTGGGCCAGCTCTCGATCGTGTGCTCGCCCTCCCGCACGCTGGCATCGCGAACAAGGGTGACGAAGTCGAACAGGACGCCGTCGCCCTCCGGGGTGTAGTCGAGCAGACGCAGGAAGAACTTGTCGCCGGCGGACGTCTGTCTGAACACCGGCGACATCGTGCGGATCCGCTGCGTGATGAGCCGGTGATGGTTGAGGTAGTGCAGCACGAGCAGCCCGCCCGGAACGAGCGCTTCGGCGAAGTCCCGCAGCGCATCATGGAGTCCCCGCAGCGAGCGCACGTGCGGGAGCGCATTGCCGGTGCAGGTGATGGCGTCCACCGGTGCGCCGACGATGCGCGCGACGTCGCCGAAGCTGCCCTCGACGATGCGGACGTCACTTCCCAGCCGCCGGGCGTTCTCGCGCGCCAGCTCGAGCATGTCCTCGCTCGGATCGATCGCCCAGACGTCGAGGCCCCACGAGCGGTACAAGATAGCGTGGCGTGCACTGCCGGCTCCCACGTCCGCCACCGACCGCACGTCGTAGCCGGCGAAGAGCCCCTCGAGAAACGGCGCTTCGCGCGCGAGACGGCGGTCCCAGTCGACGAGCTCATCGTATTCGCGCTCGTCGTTGTGTCGCGTCCAGCTCATCGCCGCCCCTCCTTAGACGTCCAGGCGGAAGATCCGCACGGCGTTGGCACGAAGCACACGATCGCGATCGTGATCGGAGAGGCCGAGTTCCTCGAGCGTTCGACGCTGCTGGAATGCGATCCACTTCCGGTACGGTCCCGTGGTGCCCGAGTCGGTGCCGAAGAGCACCCGTTCCGGACCGAGCGCGGTCAGAGCCCGATCGAAGACCTGCGCCAGCGTGTAACCGTGCGGATCGTAGTCCATCCAGTTGTTAGTGCCCGACGAATCCAGACACACGTTCTTGCACTGATAGCCGACACGCAGCGCCTCGTGCAGGTATCCCGCGCCGAAGTGCGCGATGACGAACGTGATCTCCGGGAAGTCGCGAGCCACGGGCGAAAGGTCGGTGGGGTCCGCATAGCGCAGGTCGCCCTGCGGGTCGACCGTCACTCCGTAATGGACCGTGATCGCGGCACCGAGCTCGGCGGCCTTCTCGAAGAACGGACGGCATGCCGGGTCCGAGAGCCTGAAGCAGCGGTTCACCGGCAGCAGCTTCACTCCCTTGAAACCCGCAGCCATCTCTCGCTCGAGCAGCGCCGGCGCGTCGGGCAGCCGTGGGTCGAGATTGCACAACGCCGCGACGCGTCCTTGGGAGGCGTTGATGAAATCGCGCATGTACTGCGAGTCGGGCAGCACCGAGACCACAACCGCGCGTGCGATGTCCGCGTCATCGAGGCGCCGAGCGTACCACTCGGCCATCTTCTCCGGTCCGAGGTCTGGCAGAGCCTCCTGGCGACGGCCGAACGTGCCCTCCTCGAGCGCCTTCTTCCACCGGGGGTTCGCCTCGGGATTCTTGTCGACGAACTCGCGGAACAGCGGAAGCGCGAACAGATGGACGTGCGCGTCGATCACGTCACCGGGAACGGTGCCACGCCCCTCAACGTTCTTGGGTGCACCACCGCTTCCGAGGCTCACCGGTCCGCGCTGGTCTCATCCACCGGCGCAGGGGGTTCGGGCGCGGGTCCGGGCGACTCGGGGACCTGTGACTGCGGCCAGGCCACGGGTGCCGCGGGCACAGCCGCCACGCCCTTGGGCGCCTGCGGTACGACGATAGCCAACACGATGTAGGCAGCGATAAGGCCGCCGACGTCGAACAGCACGACGAGCGCGATGAACGCGAGCCGCAGGAGCGTGACATCCACGCCGAAGTAGTCTGCAAGCCCGCCGAGCACTCCCGCGAGCCACTTGTCGTCGCGGGAGCGGTAGAGCCTGGTCCCGCGCTTCGGCGTGCTGAAGCCCCTACCCGACTGCGACCACCAGATGAGCACCACGCCGATGAGCACGATCCCTATGCCGACCCGTGCCTTGACGATGAAGTCCCACATGTAGCCGAGGGGCCACGGGACGATCCCGAGATTTCGGGCGCCCAGGAAGAAACCCGCTGCGATCAGCACGGCCCCAAGAATGACCCAGCCGGTCGAATCGTGGTCGCCCGTAGGGTTCGTCTGCTGGTGCTGGTCCTCTGTCACGATGACCTCCTAGTAGTATTCGAGAGTGATACTGCCGATACCTGACTCGACATCGATGTCCCAGTAGGCGCCCGACGTCCGGAAACCGTCGCTCTCATAGGTCCGGGTGTCGCCGTCACGGCCGCTCTTCCACTCACCACGTGCGGTCACACCCGACAGACCCTGGCTGACGTTCACACGGACGCTGTCCCCCTCGGGAACCCGCAGCGTCAACGCGGAGACGCCCGCCTTGACGCGCACGTCCACGGGACCACGCAGACCCGATGCCGCCGCCTCGCCGAACGTGAGCCGGCCCTCCGAGACCCCGGCGTCGAAGGTCACGGCTTCGACGGCCAGGTCCCGCAGGTCCACGTCGTAACTCGAGACACCCGCCTCGACCGTCAGATCCCACACGACATCGGAGTCCAGCGTCACATCGAGCCGCGTGTCCCCGACACCGGGCATCCACGTCCCACTGCCGAGTCCGGCGCTCACGAGCGCGTGAGAACGGTCGATCGTCACGTCGAACTCAGGCGTGAACGGCGAGCGACCCGATGCGGTGACCAGGTCGTCACCGGCCGTGAGCTTGAGCACCCCGACGCCACCCTTGATGACAGCCGTGCCCTCGGTGACCTGCGCGTCGTGCGGAGCCTCGCCCGAGAATGTCTCGGCTGCTCCACTCACGGGCACGAGAAACGACCACCCGGCCGTCGGCGTCATCGCGAGTGCGCCGTACGCAAGCCCGGCGATCACCACGAAACTGCCGAGGGTGCGGATCCCCTCGGACTTCATGCCCTTGCCCGCGATCTCAAGACCGAGCGCTACGAGCAGCAGCGGCCACAGACGGAAGATGTTGAGCCACGCGTTCCAGCCTATGTAGCCGAGCATCTGCCCGAGGAAGATCAGGCCGATAGTGACGGTCGTGAGCCCCTCGGCGGCATCCTTGACAGACCATCTCCCGGTGCCGGTGCCGAACATCGATCTGACACCGAACACGACGATGATGAGTGGCCAGTAGCGCCAGATGGCGATCCCCGGCACGAACTGGTTGATGAGCAGGAGACCGCCGAGTGCGACCAGTGCCGCTCCCCACAGCACCGCTCCACGCCGAACGCGAGCGGCCGGTGCCGCGGCCACTGGTGGCGGTGAAGTATCCGGCGCGGCGGCCGGTATCGGCGGCTCTGTGGGCGCAAACGGCACCCCGTTGTGTTCCGTCATCGCGACTCCTGTTGTTCGGGCGGACAGCACACCCCGCGCTGGACGTCAGTCGGACGCCGTCGTATTCGCTCCGTCGGCGCCCATCGTCCTAGATACCCGAAGTCGGGCGATCCTTCTCCGCCTGACGACATCGACCCGCACGACGAGGTCGTGGTAGAGCACGGTCTCACCCTCGGACGGGATATGACCGAGCTCGACGAGGACCCATCCGGCGACGGTCTCGTACTCATCGGAGAACGGCAGGTCCCATCCGAGCGTCTCGTTGGCCTCGTGAACCGAGAGCAAACCATCTACGACCCACTCGTCCGGACCGAGCGAAGTGATGTACCGGCGCTCGCGGTCGAACTCATCGGCGATCTCCCCGATGATCTCCTCCACGATGTCCTCGATGGTGGCCAGACCAGCCGTGCCCCCGTACTCGTCGACCACGATCGCGAGGTGGTTGTGCGCCCGCTGCATGTCGTTGAGCATCGCCAGGATCGGCTTCGTCTCGGGAACGAAGACAGCCGGTCTCACGAAGACCGCGACCGGCTCGTCCATCAGGCCCTCGGAGGCCGGGCCGACCAGGTCTTTGAGCATCGCGATCCCGACGATGGAGTCGGCGTCCTCCCCGAAGACCGGAAGCCGCGAGTACCCGGACGTACGGAATGTCTCGATCGCCTCACGCAACGGCGTGGAGTCCTGGAGCATCAGCATGTCGACGCGCGGGACCATGATCTCCTTGGCCACCATGTCGCCAAGCTCGAATATCTCGTGGATCATGCGCTTCTCGTCTTCGAGCAGCGTGCCCTGCTCGGTGACGAGCAGCTTGATCTCCTCCTCGGTTACGCCCGGACGGACCGAGCCCGGACGTACGCCGAGAAGCCGTGCGGCCGCATTCGTGGAGTGCGCGAGGACCCAGATGAGCGGTGCGGTAAGGCGCTGCAGGAGCGTGACCGGTCCCGAGACGGCCTTGGCGACCTTCTCGGCGCTCTGCAGTCCGAGCCGCTTGGGCGCGAGCTCCCCGAACACGAGCGTCACGTACGAGATGACGAGCGTCACGAGGAACACCGCGAGCCCTGACGCGATCGAACTCACCCACGTCACGCCTAGCGTGCCAAGCCACCGGGCCACCGGTTCCGCGAGCGTGACGGCGGCGGTGGCCGAAGCTCCGAAGCCCACCAGCGTGATGCCGACCTGGATAGCCGCCAGGAACCGCGACGGGTCCTCGGTCAGCCGCAGGACGGCCCGCGCACGGGTTGAGCCGGCATCAGCTTCCATCTTGATCGCAGCGCGGCGCGCGCTCACGAGCGCGATCTCGGCGGCGGCCAGATAGCCGTTGGCCACGATCAGGACGATGACGAGCAGTATCTGTGCGGTGAGCCCATTCATGCCGATAAGGGTAGCAGGAAGCGGGCGGTATGGTGCGGTGCTGGTGGACGGACACCGGACGTTCGCCGAGAATCGAGCACGACACCGAACCGGGGGTGATTCCTGGATGGCGCCCGATGCAGAGACGACGCGTGCGGCGGAGGCGGTGGTACGTGCCCTGACCACGGCCGCCAAGACACTGCGCCTGTATCCCGCAGCCAGCCCGATCCCCCTCCAGGCGATGCAAGCCGCATCTGAGGCCCTCGGCGGGGTTCTGGCCACCGAGTCGTCAGTGTCCCTCATCGTCGCGCGCGACGGCTTCACGTACCGGGGCGAGCGCATCGCCACACCGGGAGCGAGCGACCTGGCGGAGCTGCTCACCGCACACGAGGTCGCCGGGGTAGACCTCGTTCCCGGCTGCTCCACACACGACCTATCCACCTTCCTTACGACCCTGCTGCGCGACCCGGCCGACGTCCGCGCGGAAGGCGGCTTCTCGGCGGCTCTGGCGTACGGCGGGGTCAGCTCCATCTCGATCTCCGAGGTCGTGCTTACCGCTGCGGCCACCGAGATGCCGGACGACGTGGACGTGGACGAGTTCTTGCGGGAGCTCGCCACAGACGAGGCGCGGCTTGCCGCATGGCTTGCGGCCGCCGCTGCTGGTGATCCGGCCATGCTCGCCGACGGACTGGCCGAACTCGCCCGGGCTGCGGGACCGGAGGGGGCCGCCGCGCTCGCCCGCGCACTCGGCGGAGCATTCCTCGGACAGGAGACCGCGAGCAGGGACACGCTCGTCGGGCTTGCGCTCGACGAGACGGACGGCACACCCGTACTTCGGGAGATGCTGCATACGCTGCAGCCACACGACTTCGCAGCGTCAGTTGCTGACGGGCTGTACGCCAACAACATGCTCTCCATGTCCAACGTCCTCGCGTCGCTGCCACACCCCTCGGTGCTCGAGGCGATCATCGACGAGATCAGGCCCATGCTTGCCGAAGGCGGACATAGCGACCGCGAGCTCGTGTTCCTCGGCCACATGATCGACGTGCGCGCTGCCGACGAAGCCGAGTCCGCCCTGGCCGACCGGCAACCCGACTACCGCACCGTCGCGGCGCTCAGCCGCGTGAACGAAGACGACCTCGCGCCCGCGCGCGAGGAGTTGCGCACCTCGGATGCGACCGTGCATGCGCGTACCGTCAACACGATGGTGTCGCTCCTCGACCAGCAGCAGGACTTCGCCCTGTGGTCGAGGACACTGGCCGCGCTCGCATCGGTCGTACCGCGCCTGCTGACTCACGGGGATCTGGAACTTGCCGAACGAGTGCTGACCGATCTGGTGACCCGCGAGTCACGCACGACCCACCCGTGGCCGGGCCTTGCGGACCACATGCAGCGTGCACTCGATCTGGCCACGTCATCCGAGGCGATGCGCGCGCTCATCGGCGCCGTACTCGACGACCCCGCCGCCGCCCCTCGCGCCCGGAGCATCCTCGGCCATGCAAGCGTTGCGGCGCAGCAGCGACTCGTGACCGAGGCCCTCGGCGCGCGGGACCGCGACGGGCTCGCGGCAGCCGAGGTGTTGCTCGGGCGACGCCTCATCGACCTGCTGGTGAGTCGCGCCTCCGAGCTGCAGTGGTTCCAGATCGCCGAGGTAGCCCGCAGGCTCGCAGCCGAGTCAGACCCCCGTTCGAAAGAAGCGCTCTCGGCACTCGCCGCGAGGCCGGATGACCGCTCGCGCCTCGAGGTCGCGAAGGGGCTGGCCGACACCGCGACCGGGGAATCGGTGGAGATCCTCGCCGCACTGGCGGGAGACCCCGTCCCGGAGATCGCCGTGACGGCGGTGCGGTCTCTCGAGCGTCACGCGACGCCAGGCGCCGCACGGGCGCTCGGCGGGGTGTTCGAGCGCCTAGATGCCGACGGGAAGGATTTCCCGGTCGCCCGCGAGATCGTCGCCGCGCTGGGCCGCACCGGCTCGGATGCGGCGGCCGAGGTCCTGGAGCGCATCGCCGGCCGACGGACCCTGATCAGGCGCGGCCACTTCACCGAACTCCACAACCTTGCGACCGGCGCTCTCGCCTCGCGCCCGAAAGGGGGCGACGACCGGTGAGTGAGCAGCGCGCCGTCGCGCTCGTGACCGCGCTCTCCGGCGCGCGCAAGGCGTTCAGCCTGTACCCACCGCAGCATCCGGAGCACCGCGGAGCGCTCGAAGCGCTCCTGCGTGCGGTCCTCGAGGCGACGGCCGACGGACCGTTCGCGCTCAACCTGCACCTCGGTCGCCTGTATCAGGAAAGCCGCGTGCTTCCCGCTGACTCACCGGGTCTCAAGTCGACCGCGAGTTCGCTTGAGGGGCACCGCATCGAGAGCCTCACGTTCCATCCGTCGTTCACCGAGAGCGACGCGATCGTGCTCCTCGAAGTGCTGGCTCGCAGACCGTCTCCTGACCTGGACGCAGCCACGCTGCTCGAGGAACGCGGGGTCGTCGGTGTCGTCGCCCGCCGTCTGGAAGAGGGTGCCGCCGAGGAGACCGCGGAACGCGAGGAGCATCGTGTGCGCGACCGCGCGCTGCACCGGCGTCTGGCCGGCGCACTCAGGCAGGTGACGTCGCAGGTCGGTCCCTCGGGGTCGCCTGACATGGGTGAGGCGAGCGTCGTCGTCGAGGACATCCTCAACAGGCTCATGGAGGACAACGCCGCCGTCCTCGGACTCGCAACGCTGCATGACGACGGCGAGTCCGACCTGTTCCACGCGATCTCCACGATGATCTACGCGCTCACGATAGGCCTCGGGCTGGGGATACCGCCCGAGGGCCTCACGTCACTCGGGCTGTCGGCTCTGCTGCACGACATCGGCAAGATGGCCTTTGACCGCAGCGACCCGGCTGAGCGAGAGCGCGCACGCGTGCTGCATCCGCGCATCGGAGCGGAGATACTGGCCCGGATCCCCAACGTCGATCAGGCGGCCATGCTCGTGGCTCACGAGCACCATATGAAGCCAGGAGGTGGCGGCTGGCCCGAGGCGGAGCCCGACTACGTCGCACACCCGTACAGTCGCATGGTGGCGATCGCGGACCGCTACGACCGCCTGATCACCGACGGTCCCAACGGCTTCGGTCTCACCCCGGATCGCGCGATCGTCCAGCTGCTCCGCGAGACGAACGACGCCCTCGACCGGACCTTCACGCGGGTCTTCGTCCGGGAGATGGGCGCATTCCCCGTCGGCTGCCTCGTTCGTCTCTCGGATCTGTCGGTCGGTGTGGTGAGTGCGCCTGGTGAGGATCCGCTGCAACCACGTGTCCGGCTCGTCTACGGTGCAGACGGGCTGACGCTCGAGGAGCACAGGGACACCGATCTCGCCGGGTCGGATCTGAGCATCATGGAAGTCGTGCAGCCAGCCGACCTCGCCGAGACGGTCTCGGATCACCTCTAGCAGGTGGGTCAGGAGCCGGCGACCGGATTGATCTTATGCAGCACGAGGGCGATGAGCGCCAGCCGACGCCCACGGTCCTGGCAGCTGTCCACGAAGCGCGCCACCGTCTCGCGCATCTCCGGTGTCGGCTTGTACCTGATGAGGCCGCCCGCCTTCGCAAGAATGTGGCCCTCGCACAGGGCGTCGATCTCGGGACCGAGCTCTTCTGTGCGTCGGCCGAGACGGGACGCAAGGCCTTCAAGATCCAGAACGGCCTCCGCGTTACGGTGGAAGAAGACAAGGATGTCCCAGGTCAGGAGCGAGCGAACGTGATCGTCCACGAACTCCATGACGGCCGGTCCCAGGACTCCTTCGAGGTCGTACAAGACAAGCCCTTCCACGACGCCCGGCTGGACGTGTCCACCGGGCACGACTGAGCCGACACCACATAACCCGTGCTTCCAGTGTAAACCATCGGCGCTGGAGCAGACAGCATGCGTGAGCGTGAACCTCCACCTGTCCAGCGGTTTGCCGACCGCGTGCTGTGTCACCGCACGCAGGGGTACATGGTATGTGACAGCACGTCGCCGACCGGGGAGCTGCCGATGTTCACGCGCGCCATCGTCTCGACCGACCTCGGCCCCACATCCGAGGCCACCATCTCAAGTGCCGCAGCCCTCGGCGCACTCGGCGTCCGGTACGCGGTGCTCGTGTATGTCATGGACCTCGATCGCGCGCCATCTGCAGCCGACGATGAGATGTTCGCGCGCCAGATCTCTTCGCTCGAATCCGCCGGGATCCGCGTGTCGGTCGAGACCCCCCTCGGCTACGCGCCACACGCGATCGTCGATATGGCCGAAAGGCATGCCGCCGGCCTGGTGGTCATGGGAACGCGAGGGCAGGGCCTGTTCCACGCCGGCTTCTCGGGCAGTGTCAGCTCCGACGTCATCCGCCTGAGTCCTGTCCCGGTACTGCTGACGCCGTATGCCGGCGTGACGACGGCGGATGAGGGCACGTATGCCCGCAGGGGCGTGCTGTCCTCCGTACTCGTGCCCACCGACTTCTCGCTCGCAGCAGATCGGACCTTCGACCTGATATGTGCGCTCGCACCCGCGGGCATCGAGCGCCTTTCGATCGTCCATGTGATCCAGTCGACGTTCGAGGCGCTCCGAGGAGGCACCGAGTGCACCGCGCGGGACCGACTAAGCGCCCTGGCAACACGAGCGCGCGACGCCGGCGTTCCGGAGGTCGACACCGAGGTGGTGGTAGGCGATCCCACCGGGGTGGTCGCGCAGCTGGCGGCGGCCGGGGTACACAGCATGATCGCACTCGCCCCCCGATGTCTGGACGCGATCGATCAGCAGTTCGGGTCGGTCACCAACGCGGTGATCCAGGAGAGCACGATCCCCCTCCTGTTGACCACGGCGCGCCGCGGCACGTAGCGTCAGGTGCGCGGGAACACGTACAGCATGACCGCGAGAAAGTGCAGCACCGTCCCCGCGAGCACCCACAGATGCCACACGGCGTGCATGAACCTCACCCGCTTGAGGACGTAGAACACCGTACCGACGGAGTACGCGAGTCCGCCGCCGACAAGCAGCCAGACCCCGCCGGGTTCCAGATTGGCTGTGAGCGGCCGGATCGCCGCGAGCGCAAGCCACCCCATACCGAGGTAGACGACCGCAGAGACCCACTTCGGCCGGTAGACCCAGAACGCCTCAAGCGAGATACCGACCAGGGCAAGCGACCAGACGATGCCGAATAGCAGCCAGCCGCCCTGGTCACGGATGGTCACGAGCGTGAAGGGTGTGTACGTCCCCGCGATGAGCAGGTAGATTCCGGCGTGATCGATCACTTTGAACACGTGACGCGCCCGCGGATGTCTGATCGCGTGGTAGAGGGTCGAGGCCATATAGAGCAGGAACATCGTTACGCCATAGACGATGGCGCTGGCTAGATGCCAGACGTTGCCCCACAGCGCGGCTATGCCGACCAGCACGACAAGTGCGGCGATGCTGAGCGCCGCGCCCACTCCGTGAGTGACCGCGTTGGCGATCTCCTCACCGAGGGAGTAGTGACACTGCGCGGGCTGCGGCTCCGCTTTGGAACCCGACCGAATGATGCTCATCACGACTCCAGGAGTAGGCCTTTCGCCCTCGGGACTCGGCGCACGAACGATGCTTAACTCTACCGTTATCCCCCCGTGTCTACCACCCGCCGATGAGCACGGACCGCCGACCCGGGCCGTCAGGTTCGCTCAGGCTTGCCAGTGTTCGTGATTTCGGCGCATCGGAGTGGCATACTCATGCCGATATCGATACTCACTCACGAACTTCGAGGGGACGAGGGTCGGTACAGGCGTCAGACGTTTGCGGGGGCGCGTCTGCGCGCACGGGGATCGGCGAGCACCACGGGAGGCGTCACTGATGCGCGAAGTGACCCCTGCCGACGACGACGCGCGCACCTCGCACCGGAAGCCCACGCTACTGAGCGCACTGCTCGTCGCTGGCGGAATAGCGTTCGTGTCCGTCCTTATCCTCTCAACGGGTCGGCTTTCGCCTGCCTGGATCCTCTACCTCCTGCCGGTCATCCTTGCCTCCCTGCTTGCAGACGTCCCGGGCGGGATCGTCGCGGCGGCCCTTTCCGCTATGGCGGTCGTCCTCGTAGCATCCCCCTCGGAGCTCTCTGCCCTGTGGCTGGAACTGCTAACCGGACTCTCGGCCTTCGTTTTGTGCGGGATCGTCGTCGGCATCCAGGCGAGACGTCAACGCACGCACGCCCAAGCGCTCGAACGCGTCTCGACCCGAGATCCGGTCACGGGGGTGCGCAAGGCCGAATCGTTCTACGCGCGGCTCAACGAGGAGATGCGGCGTTCGGACCGGTACGGCAGCGACGTGGGTGTGGTGCTCGCCCGGGTCGAGGACATCGACGAGTTCTCCCGCACCTTCGGGCGCTACAAGACGGACCTGATGCTCGAGCATCTTGCAGACATCATGCGTCTAAGCGCACGGGACACGGACATCATGGGCCGCGTAGGACCCGAGACCTTCGCGCTCGCCATCCCGCACGCGGACCCCGCGGCCGCCGAGACAGTAGCACGTCGCGTAGCGGCTGCGTCGGCGGCGGCGGAGTTCGAGGGTGACGCGCTTGAGCCGGCCACCCACTGTCGCGTCTCCGTGACCTCGGTCAGCTATCCCGCCGACGCCGGCGACGTGCCCGGACTCCTGTCCACAGCCTCAACCCGGCTCGCTCCCGAGGCCGAGCGCGTGCAGGAGGCTCGGCTACCGGGACCTGGCGAGGTGATCGCATGAGACGCCTGCTGTCCTTCGCCGTTCTGTTCGTGTTCTGGCTCGTGATCACGGGCTCGGTCCGACCTTTCGACCTTGCAGTGGGTATCGCACTCTCGTTCGCAGTCAGCCGATGGGCCGATCGCGTTCTGTGGGCCGGCGAACCCGAGCCACTCTCGGTTCGCGCATGGCTCAGACTGCCGGGCTACCTGGCGTACCTCATCAAGGAGATCGTCGTCGCAGCCATCTACGTGGCCGAGCGCGTACTCGACCCACGGATGGGCATCGCGCCGACACTTCACACGCACCGGGCCGTATTCACTCGCGACAGCGCGCGGGTCGCATTCGCCAACTCGATCACACTCACGCCGGGAACGATCACCCTCGACGTCGACGGCGACACGTACATCATCCACTGCCTACACGAGTCCTTCACCGATGCGATCTCGAGCGGCGACCTGGAGCGACGGGTCTCCCGCGTCTTCGACGACCAGGGGTCGCTATGACGACCTTTCTCTGGGGACTCACCGTGTTCCTGATGATCAACGCGACGCTGTGCCTGGTGCGGGCGTACCTTGGCCCGACGCCGCCAGACCGTCTACTGGCCATCAACGTGATGGGAACCAAGACGCTCGTTGCTCTCTCGCTACTCGCCTTCGTGTTCGATCGCACGTTGTTCGTCGATGTCGCGCTCGTGTACGGATTGCTCAACTTCGTCGTCACTCTGGCCGCGAGCAGGCTCATTGAGACCGGTCGGCTCGAGGGTGATACGACATGACGTGGCTCCTCGGTATCCGAGATGCTGTCGTCGTCGTTCTCGGCGGCATCGGTGCCTTCTTCTTCCTGGTGGGAACACTCGGCATGCTCCGCTTCCCTGATTTCTACGCCCGGACCCACGCCGCGACCAAGTGCGATACCGTCGGCGCGGGCGCGGTCCTGCTCGCACTCGTCCTGCTCCGGGGCTTGGATCCCGACTCACTCAAGCTCCTGCTCCTCGCTGCGCTCGTGCTGCTCTCGAGTCCGACGGCCGCGCATGCGCTCGCCCGGGCGGCGTTCCGCACGGGGCACGAACCGTGGTACGGCCCCGGGAGGGAGTCGTGAGCCGGGCGTTCGATATCGTCCTCCTGCTTCTGTTGATCGGATGCGCGGTCGCGGTCGTCCGGCTCAAGGACCTGCTTGCGGCCGCCATTGTGTTCTCTAGCTACAGCCTGCTCATGTGCCTGCTCTGGCTGCACCGTGGCGCCCCGGATGTCGCCATGACCGAAGCCGCTGTGGGCGCCGGGGTCACCACGGTGCTCTTCCTGACTGCGGTCAGCAGGACCACGAGGAAGGAGCGATGATGATACGCCGCGCGCTCGTCATCTTCGTCCTCGTCGTGGTGGCGATCCCGCTCATGCTGGCCATGGCCGAGCTCCCCCCACACGGTTCGCCCGATGCGCCGCCGCAGACGCATGTCGCCCCCTACTACCTCGAGCACGGACCCGAGGAGGCCGGCGCCGAGAACGTCGTGACCGCCGTCATCCTCAACTACCGCGGCTTCGACACACAGGGCGAGGTCACGGTCATCTTCACCGCGATGGCTGCGGTGGTCGCCGTGCTCGTTGCGGGAGGCGCGGGCGTGCCGGCGGAAAGGACCGCCGCGCCGACGACTACCCCGGTGAGCCTGATCGTCCGCTTCATCGTGCGCGTCTTGGCGCCGTTCATCGTGCTCTTCTCCGTCTACGTCATCCTGAACGGCCACGTCACCCCGGGCGGCGGCTTCCAGGGCGGCACGATACTCGGCGCGCTACTCATCGCCCTCACACTCATCATGAGTGAATCCGACGCACGGGCGCTGCTGCCACAACGGCCCGAGCGACTCCTGCAGGCGGCGGCCCCGCTGACGTTCTTCGCTGTCGGGATGACCGGTCTCCTGCTGACAGGCGACTACCTTGCGTATCCACACTCCGGACCTACGATCTGGATCGCCACGCTCATGCTGACCGTCGTGGAGATCGGTATCGGCATCGGCGGAGCGATGGTCGTCGCCACCATCTTCCGGACGATGGGGGCCGACCGATGATCGCCGCGTTGTGGCACAACCTCGACTACGCGGCCTCGGTGATCCTGTTCTGCATCGGCCTGTATGCGGTGATCACCAAGGAGAACCTCATCAAGAAGTTCATGGGCCTGAACATCATGGAGACCGCCGTCTTCGCGTTCATCGTAGCCATAGGGGTAGTCGACGGCGGCGAAGCGCCGATCATGGGTCCGGGTGTCGAGCCACCGTTCATCAACCCGCTGCCGCAGGCTCTCATCCTCACCGGCATCGTCGTCGCCCTGAGCACCACCGCACTCGCCCTGAGTCTCATCATCCGCATCTGGAGGCAGTGCGGCACCATCGAGGCCGACGAGCTCAGGGAGGTCGAGTGAGTTGACCCCCTGGCCGCCACTGCTCGCGCTCCTGATCGTGGTCCCGCTCACCGGCGCGGTGATCACGCCTGTGGTCGGCCGCACGCGCGCCGTCCGATCGGCCAACTGGTCACTCGGCGTGATGCTTGCGACAAGCGTCATCGCGCTCGTGCTCGTCGTTCAGGTGGCTCGCGTAGGTCCGTTCTCCTATGTCGTTGGCGGGTGGGTGGCACCGTACGGCATCGAACTCCGGTTCGATGAGTTCGGCGCCGTGATAGCCGTCATCTGCCTTCTGGGTACGCTCGCGATCGTGTTCTCCCGCAGGTATGCGGCCCGGGCGATGGCCGAGCAGCGCATCCCCTACTACTACGCCCTGTTGCTGCTCAACCTCACCGGCATGATCGGGTTCGCGGTCACCGGAGACCTGTTCAACCTGTTCGTCTTCATGGAGATCTTGTCGCTATCCGGTTACGCACTCGTGGCGGTGAGCGGTGAGAAGATCGCCGAGATGGCGGCGTTCAAGTATCTCATTATGGGCGCGATCTCCTCGCTCGTCATACTGCTCGCCATAGGGATCCTGTACGCGCTGACCGGCAGTCTCAACATGGCCGACGTGACCGAGCGTCTCGGCGGCGCCCCCGCTGCCCCGCTCGCGGTGGCGTTTGGGGCGCTCACGCTCGGGTTCATGGTCAAGGCGGCCGCGTTCCCGCTCCACATCTGGCTGCCCGACGCCCACGCCATCGCGCCGAGCCCCGTCTCGGCGATCCTCTCGGGTCTCGTGGTCAAGGTGGGCATCATCGGGATGCTCAGGGTGTATCAGATCGCATACGGCTCCGGTGCCGTCGACATGACCGCGCTCAACACCGTGCTCATGTGGCTCGGTGCCCTCTCGATCGTGATGGGGGCGTTCTTCGCGGTGTTCCAGGACGACATCAAGATGATGCTCGCCTACTCGACCATCTCGAACATCGGCTACATCATCATGGGCCTCGGTCTCGCGTCGAGTTACGGGATGATCGGCGCAAGCGTGCACGTCTTCAACCACGCGATCATCAAGGCCACGCTGTTCCTCGGTGCCGGTGCCCTGATCTTCCAGACAGGCAAGCGCACGCTTACCGACCTTGCCGGCGTCGGACATGCGATGCCGTGGACCGTCGCGGCCATCTCGGTCGGCGCTATCTCGATCGTCGGCATCCCGCCGACTGCCGGCTTCGTGTGCAAGTGGTATATCGCGCTCGGTGCCGTGCAGGCCGGCCATCCGTTCTTCGCGTTCGCGCTCGTCTTCGGCGCTCTGTTCATCTTCATCTACTACATCCGAATGGTGAACGCGTTCTACTTCCGGCAGCCGCGCGACCCCGCGATCCTGGAGGTCACCGAGGCGCCAGCCAGCATGCTCGTGCCCGTGCTCATTCTCGCGAGTCTGTGTCTGATCATGGGCGTCATGGGAAGCGTGCCCCTGAGCTTCATCGAGCCGGCGGTACAACGGCTACTACTGCCGCTAGGAGGTGGATAGGCCCGTGGAGGTCGTGGATGCCAGAGCAGCGCTTGCCCCGGCGATCTCTCTCGTCTGCGCAGCGCTCGTGTTCGCCTCGGCCGACAACACGTTCTGGCGGCGGTTCTTCAGCATCGCGGCTGCATTGGCCAAGCTCGTCATCGTGATGTCGATGCTGCCGGGCAGTCTCCGGGGTGTCGTCTACACGTTCAAGTTAGTGGAGTTCACTGAAGGGGTCGGTCTCGCATTCAGGGCCGACGCCCTCGGCATGTTCTTCTCCGTGGTGTCCTCCACCCTGTGGCTCATCACCACCATCTACGCGATCGGCTACATGGAGCGCGAACCGAACAGACGGCGCTTCTTCGGCTTCTTCGCGCTGTGCGTATCCACCACCGTCGGTGTCGCCTTTGCCGAGAACCTCCTGACCATGTTCCTGTTCTACGAGTCGCTCACCATCTGCACCTACCCGCTCGTGATCCACGACGAAACGCCCGAAGCGATGAAGGCGGGCCGAAAGTACCTCATCTACACGCTCACCGGCGGAGCGTTCGTGCTGCTCGGCTCGATCGTGACCTACCAGCTCGCCGGGACGATGACACTGTCCCAACCGGGCATTCTTCCGCTCGAGGCGGGACGCACGACGCTGACGATGCTGTTCGTCGCCCTGATCGCCGGGTTCGGCGTGAAGGCCGCGATCATGCCGCTGCACGGGTGGCTTCCCTCCGCTATGGTCGCCCCGACGCCCGTGAGCGCGCTGCTGCACGCAGTGGCCGTCGTCAAGGTCGGCGCCTTCGGCATCCTGCGCACGATCTACAACATCTTCGGCGTTGCGCTGCTCAGAGAACTCGGTGTCTGCACGTGGCTCGCGGCACTCGCGGCATTCACGATACTCGCCGCCTCGGTGGTGGCGATCTTCCAGGACAATCTGAAGCGACGGCTTGCGTTCTCGACCATTAGTCAGCTCTCGTACATCGTGCTGGGAGCTGCGCTCCTCACTCCTCTCGCCGCCACCGCTGCGATAGTGCATATCGCCAACCAGGCGTTCGCGAAGATCACGATGTTCTTCGTGGCGGGTTCGATCCAACGCACGACTGGCAAGACGACCGTGCACGAGCTTGCGGGCATCGGATTCCGCATGCCCTACACCATGGCGGCCTTCACCGTCGCCGCTCTGAGCTTCATCGGCGTGCCGCTATTCGCCGGTTTCGTGACCAAGTGGTACCTGTCGCTCGGTGCGCTTGAGGCTGGAGAGTGGTGGTACGCGCTCGTGATGCTCGCAAGCGCACTGCTGAACGCCGCCTACTGGCTGCCGGTTGTCTACACCGCGTTTTTCAAGACCGAGCCCACGGCGGAAGTCGAGGTGCATGAGGCTCACTGGACGATGCTTGGGCCGACGCTCGTGTGCGCGGTGTTCGTCATCATCCTCGGCGCCACCGTCTCTGTGCCGGGTATGCCGTTCGCGCTGGCGTCTGCCGCCGTGAAGTTCGTCTTCGGGATGTAGGGGTGGTCTGACATGGAGACCGAAGCGACCCGCTCGTTCCTGCCGCTTGCAGCGTTCCTGTTGCCGCTTGCCGGTGCGGTGCTCACCGTGCCGCTGCGCCGGATCTCGGCGCGCGTGCGTGACATCACGCTGCTCGCACTCACTGCACTCTGTGCCTCCGTCGCCGTATGGCTGGCGGCGCACGTCGCCGGAGGGGCGGTCTACGAGGCATACCTCCTGCAGCTCACGCCCGACATCTGGATGTACATGCGCGTCGACGCGCTCGGCGCGCTGTTCGGCGCCACGGTGGCCGTGCTCTGGATGCTCGCACTCGTCTACTCGTGGGGGTACATGGCCGAAGGTCATCGCCTCGGCCGGTACTACAGCTTCTTCATGCTGTCCCTAGCGTGGACGATGGGAGTAGCCTACTCGGGCAACTTGCTCACGTTCCTGATCTTCTACGAGTTGTTCAGCATCCTCACCTACCCGCTCGTCGTGCACGAACAGACGCCTGAAGCCATGGCCGCGGGCACCAAGTACATCATCTACATCCTCGTCGGCGGCAGCCTCGTCTTGCTCGCGATCGTCCTCACGTACTTCGCCGCGGGAGACCAGACACTGAGGACGGGAGGTATCCTGTCCGCCGACATCGGGCAGCAGAGCCTGTTCGCGATCTTCTGGTGCTACATCGCGGGCTTCGGCGTCAAGGCAGCGCTCGTCCCGCTCCACGGTTGGGTCCCTGACGCGCACCCGGCCGCGCCGGCGCCGTTCTCCGCCGTGCTTTCGGGCGTCATGGTGGCAGCAGGAAGCTTCGGCATCATGCGCGTGCTGTTCCAGGTGTTCGGCGTGGAGCTCCTCCGCGAGATGGGCGTGATGAGCATGGTCACGATCCTCGCAGGCTTCACGGTTCTCTTCGCCGCGGTGCTGGCCGTCAACCAGGATAACCTCAAGCGGCGACTCGCCTACTCCACGATCAGTCAGATGGCGTACGTGGTGCTCGGCGTCTCGCTGCTCGGCTCCGACTCCACGATCGGGGCAATCATCCACGTGACGAACCACGCCTTCATGAAGGGCGGACTCTTCCTGTGCGCCGGTCTGTTCATTCGTCGGCTCGGCGTGCACCGCGTGAGCCAGCTCGACGGCGCGGCCAAGCGGATGCCCGTCACTGCAGCCGGTTTCGCGATCGCCGCCCTCGGCATGATCGGCACCCCGCCGCTCTCCGGATTCGTGAGCAAGTGGTACCTGGGGCTCGGCATGCTCGAGACCGGGAACCCGCTCCTGCTCGTCGTCCTGCTCGGCGGGGCGCTTCTGGCGGCCATCTACCTGTTGCCGATCGTGTACCGGATGTACTTCCGTGAACCGGTGCTGACCGCCGACGACAAGGTCACCACCGAGGGGCGCGAGGCGCCGGCGTCGATGCTCGTTCCGCTTGTCATCGTGACGCTCCTGACGATCGCTCTCGGACTCGGCGCGTCACTCCCGGGGATGCCGGTGTCGCTTGCACGAATGGCTGCCGAGACGTTCTTCCATTAAGGGGGACCGATGGACGGCGCGCATGTAGCGTCCGAGGTCGTTCATACCGCAGCCGAGGTGGCGCACGTCACCGCGAGTCCCCTCCCGCTGCTGCTGGTTCTCGTCCCGCTGCTTGGCGCCGCGCTGGTCTACCCGCTCGGCAGACGGTGGCCGAAGGTCCGCGACGCCTGGGTGGTCGTCATCGCCGCACTGACGCTCCTCGGCGCGACAGGGCTCATCCCGCTCATCGCCGAACACCACCGCGTCGAGAGCGTCGTGCACATGCTCATCGGCACGCTCTCGTTCAGCGTCGACTCGTTCTCGATGCTCTTCGCCGTCTTCACGTCGTTCATATGGCTTGCGTCCACGCTGTACTCGCTGGACTACCTCAAACACGAGCAGAAGCACGACCGCTACCACACGACGAGTCTTGTCGTGCTCGCGGCCATGCTCGGCGTGGTCCTCGCCGGCGACCTGATCACGCTCTACCTGTGCTTCGAGGCACTCGGACTCGTCGCGTTCCTGTTCGTGATCCACACAGAGACCGACGACGCCAAGAAGGCGTCGATCAAGTACTTCTGGATGACGGTGGTGGGCGGCTTCGCGCTCATCGGCGGCATCTTCCTCACGTACGCACTCGGCGGCACCGGCGCGATCGGGCCACTTCCCACGGGACACGGGGATGAGCTCATCAGATGGGCCGCGGCCATCATGCTCATCCTGGGTTTCGGGGTGAAGGCGGGCATGGTACCCGTGCATGTGTGGCTCCCCGACGCACACCCGGTCGCGCCGTCCCCCGCCAGTGCACTGCTCTCGGGCGTCATGATCAAGGCAGGCGCGTACGGCATCTTCCGCGTGGTGACGGGCATCTTCAGGCCCGAGGTGGCCGAGACGATCGAAGAGTCCCTCTGGCACTTCTCCGAGCAGCTCGGGCTGGCAGTGCTGTGGATCGGTATCGCCACCATGGCCATCGGCGTGTTCCTCGCGCTCCAGCAGTCCAACGCCAAGCGCATGCTTGCCTACCACAGCGTGAGCCAGATGGGCTTCATTCTCGCCGGCATCGGCGCGGCGGGCTACCTGGGCGCGCACGGAGCGATGGGCGTGGCGGGCGGCCTGTTCCACGTGGTCAACCACGCGCTGTTCAAGGCGTGCCTCTTCCTCGGCGTGGGCGCCGTCTACTTCCGCACGCGCTCGCTCGACATGTACCACCTGGGCGGTCTCTGGAAGAAGATGCCGCTTACGTTCCTGTTCACGCTCATCGCGGCCATGGGTATCACCGGCGTCCCGCTCCTGAACGGCTTCGTGAGCAAGTGCCTCATCCACCACGCGATCGTCGAGGCATGGGAGTACCACCACCTGGCATCCCTCGGTATCGCTGAGAAGATCTACGTCGTGACCTGCGGTGGCACGGCGGCCTCGTTCATCAAGCTCATCGGATTGGTCTTCCTCGGCAAACCGAAGGTCGAGTACGGTCCCGAGGTCAAAGACGCGCCCAAGCGCATGCTCGTTGCCATGGCGGCGCTTTCCGTCGCGATCATCACGCTCGGTCTGCGCCCGCAGATCCTGCTCAGGGGCGTCTTCCAGCCGGGACTGCACACCTGGGGCCTACACGGCGACATCCTCGACGACTACCTGGCGCACTACTTCTTGTCGCCGGCTGACCTGATGAGCGTGGTGGTCGCGTTCGCTCTCGGCTTCACGTTCTTCTTCGTCGGCATGAGATTCGGCTTGTTCCACCTGCACGGACCGAAGTGGCTCTCGATCGACTGGTGGTACCGGCAGATCGCACACGGCCTGATCGCATTCTGCGTCGCAACGGACAGCGCCTACGAGGCTGTCCGAGGCGCCGCTTCACGCCTCCTGCGACGAACGCTTTCCGAGTACGGCGGTCTGGTCATCCGCATGGGCCGACAGCAGCGGTTGCTCGTCGCAACCCTGCTCACTGGCGCGCCCGGCGCACGCGACCAGCACTTCATCCAGCACGCGTATGTGACCCTCGAGCGCGAGCGACAAGACGCAGTCCGGCGTGCTGTGGCACAGGCGATCGAGAAGCTGCGCCCCCGTGTTGGCGAGACTGCAACCGTTGATGAGGCCGCCTATCTCGATGCGGTCCGCGACATCGCGGGCTACATGTCGCAACGGTTGATGACCGAGCGGATGGGCGTCCTGTCCGACCTCACCCGCACCGGGGACCTTCAGGCGGCCCGGGCGCCTTTCGAGGCCGTCCGCTCCGAGCTCACCCGGGTCTATCGACCGATCGCCGAGACCGCTATCGCCAACGCTCCGCGCCGTATGCGCGGCGAGAGCGTCACGCGGGAGGTTGCATCGGCGGTCAACGCCATTCTGAGCAACGAGCGATTCGACCTGCTCATCGCCTCGGCGATCCCGCAGTCGCGTCAGGCACTCGGCCAGGTCCTCGAGATCGGCGCATCGGTGCGCCACGGTCTCCCCCCTCGCTCGGCGATCCAGGCTGCCCGGGCTGGCGGCCTGAGCGCACTGGAGCGTGCGGCTGCCTGGTCCGTCGAGATGCTCGCCATCGTCGTGGACGCACTCACCCGGGAGGGGACCGGCCGCCTTCTGGATCGGCCGATCGACGAAACGACGGTGCTCGGGACACGCCTCGGCATCCAGCGCTATGCGCGAGACATCGGCCTGAACGTCACGGTACTGCTCGTGCTCCTGCTCGCGTTCATCGGCGCGCTCGCGCTGCGCTAGAGCGCCTGCGGCCACACCTGGCGACGCCATGCTACGCTGCACACACGCGCGTCGGAAGGCGGGGTCGTGTGCGAGTTCTGCGTCCAGCATGGTGACGGTCGAACGTGGTATCTGGAAGCCTCTAACTACGCTGCGGACCTCTCACGCGATCTCGAGCGACGAGACTACATGATCGACTTCGTCCGGGGCTTCGACACCCGCATGCGCCGCAACGTCAAACTCCTCGATGCACTGACCGTTGCGCCGCGACCCGTGCGCGCAGCGTTCCATTCGATTGCGGGCAAGCGGCAGATGCAGGACCACTTCGGGCAGCCGGTCCCCTTTGAAGAGTGCGCGCGCATCTTCGACTTCGCCACCTCCATCGTCCAGCTCCCCTGCGTCTGCAGGCACTTCGCCGGGAAGCCCGAACAAGGCTACTGCCTCGCGGTCACCGTGACGCCGATCGACGACGTGCTGTCCGAGGCGTTCGCGGACTACCTGCAGGGTCCCGACGTGCCCGCCCTGCAGCACCTCAGCCGTGCCGAAGCACTCGGCGTGCTCGAACGTGCAGAGCGCGAAGGGCTGATGCACTCCGTGTGGACGTTCAAGACCCCGTTCATCGCTGCGATCTGCAACTGCGATCTCGCGAGCGGCTGCGT
The DNA here is from genome assembly GCA_030651765.1 of Coriobacteriia bacterium. Taxonomy (GTDB): domain Bacteria; phylum Actinomycetota; class Coriobacteriia; order Anaerosomatales; family Anaerosomataceae; genus UBA2272. The sequence goes on from JAUSBY010000011.1 coordinate 51,064, forward strand.
GGCCATGAAGACGACGCTCGAATGGGGCCACAGAACGATGTGGCATGGAGAGTACGTCGCGGCCGTCGATGAGACCGCCTGCAGCGGCTGCGGCGCATGCGTCGAGCGGTGTCCGTTCTCGGCAGTGGCGCTCGACGCCCGCGAGGTGGCCGCGATCGATCCGCTGGCGTGCTTCGGGTGCGGGATCTGCCGCTCGGCCTGTCCGGTGGATGCGATCGCGCTCGAGGACCGCGCAGCCGAGGGCGTCCCATCAGCTGGTGACCATCGGGTCTTCTGACGCGGAAGTGGGGCACCGACCCTGGCCGACCCTGACTCTCAACGCTCGCCGGATCCTGCAGGGAGGGCGCCCCACTGACAGTGCACCTGGACCGCTAGCGAATCGTGTACCCGCCGTCGATGAGCAGGTCCGCGCCGTTGATCATGTCGGCACCGTCGGAGGCAAGGAACACCGCGGCTGCGGCGATCTCCTCGGGGATGGCGAACCGCTCGGTGGGGATAAGTCTCATCATCGCGTCACCCTTAGGGCCCGACCACGCCTTCTTGCCGAGCTCGGTCAGCACGACCGTCGGCGAGATGCTGTTCACGATGACGCCGCGCCCCGCCCACTCAGAGGCGAGCACCTTGGTGAGGCCGATCACGCCGAACTTGGAGGCGCAGTACGCCGCGTGTTCGTGGAGCGCGACCGAACCGGCCTGCGAGGCGAGGTTGATGATCTTGCCGCGCCCGGCCGCGAGCATGACTCGCCCGACCGCCTGCGACATCACGAACGTGCCGCCCAGGTTGACCTTCATGGTGAGGTTCCAGGCGTCCATGCTCAGGTCCTCAGCCGGCGCGAGCGCGACGATGCCGGCGCTGTTGACGAGGATGTCGATTCGCCCGTGCGCCGCCACGATGCCGTCCACGGCGGCCTTCACCGAGTCCGGATCCGAGACGTCGCACCCGAACGCGAGCACGCCTTCGCCGAGTGCTGCGGCCTCGGCCTGCGCCTCCTCGATCTTCAGGTCGACAATCACGACCTTGGCGCCCTTCTCGTGGAACGCCTCCACGATGGCCTTGCCGATACCGGACGCACCGCCGGTCACGACCGCGACGCGATCGGTCAGCGGGAACGTGTAGTCGATCTTCTCCGGTGCTGTGGACACGACTGCCCCCTCCTCTACGAATCGCCCTTCAGGCTGTCCTCGTACTCGCTGATGACGGCCACCTTGGCTGCCGATGGCGAGCCGTCATCGAACTCGTAGCCCAGCCACTCCTTGGCAAGCCGGCGCGCCAACTCGATGCCCACGACACGCTGACCCATGCACAGGACCTGCGCGTTGTTGCTCAGGACCGACCGCTCCACCGAGTAGCTGTCGTGCGCGGTCACCGCGCGGATGCCGGGCACCTTGTCGGCCGCGATCGCCATGCCGAGACCGGTGCCGCAGACGAGCAGCCCGCGGTCGGCCTTGCCTTCGACCACGTGCGTCGCCACCACGATCGCGGTGGACGGATAGTACGGGAGTGTCTCGCCAGCGCCAACACCGACGTCGATGACCTCGGTCACGCGGTCGTCGGCGAGGAAGTCCGCCTTGATCTTCTCCTTGTAGTCGTAACCGGCGTCATCACTGCCGATCGCGATCCTCCACTTGGACATAGCCTCCACACTCCCTCTGTCTCACCGGTGCGACCCGACGTCTGAACGCCGACGCCGGGGCCGCCTGTCTACCGCAGCGCCTTACCGATAGCCGTCATTGAAAGCGCGAACGAGGTCGCACCAGCATCGGGTGTCCCGACGCTCTTATCCGCCAGCGGCCGCGCACGGCCGAGCTTGGGCCGAAGCGGCGCGGTGTCCACTGCGGCCTGCGTCGCCACGGCGGCCGCCCTGTCCCACGCATCGGCCAGGCCGTCGCCCGCATCGAGTGCAGCGACAAGCGCATCGACGAAGGGAATCATCGCGTCGAGCATGGTCTTGTCGCCGAGTTCAGCCTTGCCCATCGACCTGATGGTCTCCACCCCGGCGCGGACGGCCTCCGCGACGTCATGTGCACTGACCTCCTCGGCCTCGTCGCCGAGGCTCGCGCCTACCGCCACGATCGCGTTACCCCATAGCACGCCCGAGGTGCCGCCCGCTTTGCTCGCCCATGCGTCGCCGGCGGCCTTGAGCAGCGCACCCGCACCGCCTCCGCGCTCGTCGATGGACTTGGCCGCCGTTGACGCCGCCATGGTGCCCTTCACCATGCCGCGCCCGTGGTCACCGTCGCCGGCCACCGCGTCGATCCGGCCGAGTTCGTCCTCCGCGTCGAGCATGGCGTCCCGCATCGCGTTAAGCGCGGCGTAAGCGCGGACCGCCGCCCGCCGCGAGGCCTCGCTCGCCGACAGCGGACCGGTGTCCTCAGTCTGGAGGGCACCGAGATCGATCTCACGACGTTTGGCGGGGCCGCTCGATACGCTGCCCTTCTTGAATGCCGGCGTGTCGGCCGGAGCGCGCCAGAAGTGCTCCAGCTCCTCGTCGAGTGCCATGAGGGTGAGCGAGCAGCCGGCCATGTCGAGGCTGGTGACGAGCTCGCCGGCCTCCGGGTCCACGAGCGTGTAGCCGAGCTCCTCGAGGTATGCAGAGACCGTCTTCCACATGACGAAGAGTTCCTCGTACTTCGTCGCGCCGAGGCCGTTCAGGATGACCGCAACGCGCTTGCCTTCGATCTCGGGCAGCTCCTCGACAACGCCGTCGACGAGCGTCTTGGCGAGCTCGGCCGCCGACGGCAGGTCCATGTCGCGGATGCCTGGCTCGCCATGAATCCCGAGTCCGAGGCCCATCGTGCCGTCTTCGACGATGAACAGCGGCTTGTGGGCGCCCGGCAGTGTGCATCCCGAGAGACCGACGCCGAGCGTGCGCGTGTAGTCGTTGGCGCGGCTGGCTACTCTGAGCACCTCGTCGAGGCTGTAGCCCGCGTCTGCGGCGGCTCCCGCTACCTTGAAGACAGTGAAGTCGCCGGCGATGCCGCGGCGCTTCTCGAGAGTCTCCTTCGGAGCGCTCGCAAGATCGTCGGTCACGTACAACGCTATGCAACGCTCGCCTTCGGCATTCAGGCGGTCAGTGGCCTTGTTGAAGTTGAGGACGTCACCCGCGTAGTTGCCGGTGATGTAAAGGATGCCGCCGCCAACGGACGCGGCCTTGGCGACGTTGTAGGCGTCGTCGGTCGAGGGCGAGGTGAAGATGTTGCCCACCACGGCTCCGTCTGCAAACCCCTCGCCGACCACGCCGCAGAACGCGGGGTAGTGTCCCGAGCCGCCGCCGACGATGACGACGACCTTGCCCTCCTTGGGCTCGGCGGCACGGACGACACCGCCGGGAACGAGCGTGACGTACTTCGAGTAGAGCGTCGTGAAGCCCGCAAGCATGTCCTCCATGAAGGTCGCGGGATCGTTCCATAGGTGCGTCATGAACTGAACCTCCTCCGTCAGAAACGACAGCACGACGTGAAGGGAGCGCGTTGGAGGTCATCCCGCAAACGTGCGGCTCCCCCAGCAGGCACGTCCGCGTCGATCAGAAGAGGCCGGTGGGGCCGGCACGCGGTCGGCCCCACCTCTCACTCAAAGGTACTAGAGCTCCTCGTTGGAGATGTCTCCGGATGCGAGGTTCTTGGCCATCAGCTCGGGAAGGGTCTCCAGGAAGGCGTCCTTCTCGGTGACGACGTTCTTGATGAACTGGTCGACGTTGTCCGGGGTGATCTCGGGCATCAGGTACCAGTAGTTCTTCTCGTACTCCTCGCCGTTGATGACCTTGAGGGCCACAGCGAGACCGGCGGCCAGCTCGACACGACCGTGCTGCAGGTTCGAGCCGATGAAGTCACCGCTCTCAACCGCACGCAGACCGTCCTCGATGCCGTCGATGCCGACGACGGGAACCGACATGCCGGCTTCCTTCAGCGCCTGGACGGCGCCAAGGCCCATGTCGTCGTTCTCCGCGACGATACCGTCGATATCATCGCCAAAGCTGGAGATCCAATTCTTGACCTTGTTGACGGCCTCTTCACGCGCCCAGTTGGCGGTGTCCATCGCGAGAACCTCGATGTTGGGGTAGTTCGCGAGAACGTTGTTGATGCCCTCGGTGCGGTCAAGCTCAGGCGACGAACCGAGCGGGCCTTGCAGGATGACGATCTTGCCCTCGCCACCGAGTGCGTCGGCCATCATCTGCATCTCCTGCTCGCCGGCCTTGACGTCATCCGGAAGCACGGCTGCGGTGATGAGCTCTTCGTTCGAGAGCGTCGTGTTGACCGCGAGCACCGGGATACCGGCATCGCTGGCAGCCTGAAGCTGCGGCTGCAGCGAGTCGGCCTGGACCGGAACGATGATGATCGCGTCGACACCCTGGTTGATCAGCGACTCGACCTGGCTGGCCTGCGTGGCCACGTCGTTGTTCGCCGAGTTCCAGAGCAGTTCGATGTCGTTCGCCTCGGCGAACGCCTCCATGCCCTCGCGGCCCTGGGTGATGAACGAGGACATGTTGTACACGGTGACGCCTACGCGCACCTTGTCACCGGTGTCACCGCCAGCGCACCCCGCGAGACCCATCGCGAGTACGAGCGCAACGACGACGACACCTGCCAACCACTTGCGGCTCATTGACTCACCCTCCTTCTTGCTGTCGACCGATACCGAGGACCGGCACCGGATGTTCGCCTAGCCACTCGAACGCTTGGCGGCCACCATATCGACGGCCACGGCTGACACGATGAGGATGCCGCTGATGACCGTCTGCCAATACGCAGGGACCACGAGGATGTCGAGGCCGTTGTTGAGCGTCTGGATCAGGAACAGACCAAGCATCGTCCCCCAGACTGTTCCCCTTCCGCCCGTGAGACTAGCACCGCCGATCACGACGGCAGCAATTGCACCGAGCTCGTAGCCCTTGCCGAGATAGGGTGCCGCGGAGATAACGCGGGAGGACAGGATGACGCCCGACATGCCGGCGAGGGCGCCGCTGATCGCGTAGACGCTCGTCAAGATGCCGCGGACGTTGACACCGGCTACCTCGGCAGCGGTGCGGTTGCCGCCCACCGCGTAGATGCGCATACCGAACGAGGTGCGCGTCATGATCACACCGAGGACGATGAACCCGGCGATCATCACGAGCACGGGAACCTGCACACCCAGGAACCTCGTGTTCGCAATCAATCCCCACTCGACCGGCAGGCCGTTGATGGGCGCGCCGCGACCGATCGCATAGGCCAGACCCGAAGCCACACTCAACATGCCGAGCGTGGCGACGAACGGAGCGACGTTGATGTAGGCCACCACCACACCGCTCACGAGTCCAGCAAGCAGACCGACCACGACTCCCGCGATGACGCCGAGGACCATGCGCTCCGGGTGGTCGACGATGATCGCGGCACTTGTCATCGCACTGAGCGCGACGATGCTACCGACGGACAGGTCGATGCCGCCGGTGAGGATGACCAGCGTCTGCCCCAGAGCGATCAGCGCGAACGGCGCGGCGGCGATGAGGATCGTCCGCATGTTGGCCGTGGTGGCGAACTGCGGCCTGACGATGGTGAAATAGACGGCCACCGCGATGACGACGAGCGCCATCAGGTTCCTGAGGAGCAGATTCGTCGTGCGCTGCTTGTCGAACTGCAGCAGCTTCTTCCCGCCCGGTTCGCCTGCCTTCACAGGAACCTCAGCCATCGTGGTCTCCCCGCTCCTCTTAGTCCAACGATCCTACATCCAGGCCACCCGCGAACCAACCCGACCCGAGTACCACTAGCCGGTGCACACCACCTGCTCTCCAAAGACGTCCAGCGTCTGCCCGCTCGCCAGGCGGAATATCTGCTCCTGGGCATCCGAGAGGTCGAGTGCCTCCCGATCGAGCTCGCCCACGATCTTGCCTGCCCTCACTACCAGGACGCGGTGGCTCAGCCCAATGAGCTCGGGCATGTCTGAGCTGACGAACACCACGGCCAGGCCGTAGCTCGCCAGATCTCGGATGATCCGGTAGATCTCGCCGCGCGCCCCGACGTCCACGCCCCGAGTGGGCTCGTCGAGCAGCAGCACGCAGCCTTCCTGCGTGAGCCAGCGGGCGAGCACGACCTTCTGCTGGTTGCCGCCTGAAAGCGTCCCCACGAGCTGCCCCAGACCGCGGCACTTGAGATTCACTGAGGCGGTCGCCTTCTCCACTGCGTTCCTGCGGACGAGCGGCCTGATCCAGCCGCCAAGCGTGAACGACCGCAGGTGCGGCAGGCTGCCGTTGTCGAGCACTGACCGCGAGGGCACCAGCCCGGCGCCCTTGCGGTCCTCGGGCACGAACGCCACGCCTCTGCGAATCGTCGCGTCGATGCGATTACGCTCGAGCGGCTCGCCGTCGATGGTGATGGTGCCGTCATACGAGCGACGGACACCGAAGACGGCTTCGATAATCTCGGTGCGTCCGCCGCCAACCAGACCACCAATCCCGAGTATCTCGCCCTGGCGCACTTCGAAGCTGACACTGGGTCCGCCGCGAATCACCTGAAGATCGCGGACCTCAAGGCGCACGGGACCTGTCGATATCGTCTGCCCCGGGAACAGCGCCTCCATGTCCCGACCCACCATCGCATGCACGATCGTGGCCTCGTCGGCGCCGGCGATGTCCGACTCGAACACGAGGTGACCATCGCGGAGCACCGCGACAGAGTCCGCCAGTTCCTGGATCTCGGCCATGCGATGCGTGGTGTACATCATCGCAACGCCCTGCTCGCGCAGGCGGTGAACGACAGAGTACAGGCGTCCAACCTCATGGTCCGGGATGGCCGATGTGGGCTCGTCGAGCAGCAGAACCCGGGCGCCCCACGTCGTCGCCTTGGCGATCTCCACGATCTGCACGAGGGCGACCGAGAGGCGGTTCATCTGCCAACGAGAATCAATGTCGAGTTCGAACACGTCGAGCATCTCGCGCGCCTGCTTGGCCATCTCTGGCCGGTCGAGCACACCCGCCCTGTTGCGGATCTCGCGGCCGACGAAGATGTTTTCGTAGATGGTGAGGTCCGGATACGGCGCGAGCTCCTGGGGGACGATCGCGACGCCGAGTCGGCGCGCACTGATCGGATCGTGCTGCGTGAGCTGGGTGCCGTAAACGTGCACTTCGCCGCTGTCAGGGCGCACCTGGCCCGAGACGATCTTGAGGAGGGTCGACTTCCCGGCCCCGTTCTCGCCGGCAAGTGCCATGACGTGTCCCGCGGGAACCGTGAGAGAAGCCGAATGAAGGACTGTGACGCCACCGTAAGACTTGCTCACTCCCCGAACGGTGAGCGCCGGCGCCTCACTCATGTGCCCAGCCACCCTTCCTGCACAAGTCCCACGTTACAGAACCACGCTGTGTCTTGATTGTAAAGAAGCCTGAGAGTCGCGAAGATCCGGGTTCTCAGTCAGGTCTATACCCCCGGAACGAAGCGCGCCACGTCGGGCGACGGGAGCGTTTCCCACGAGCCCTCCACGCCGTACGATGCCACCGCCAGTTCCGCGTGCAGCATCGCGATCCCACAGTCAAGGCGCTTCGAGATGCGCGGCGTGTCCTTGCCGTCGAAGGAGATGACGAGCGCGGCGCCCTCGAACCGAAGCCGCCATGGCTGCCGGTTCATCGCCGAAGGCGCGGGAACGACCGCCTCGGCGGCCGCACGCGCCCACTCCGGCCACGATCCGCTTCCCGGGGCGATCTCCTCCACGCTCATCCGTCGCCGCGGTCGCCCGCCCTTGAACAACACCCGCTCCTTGAGCGTGACGGTGTCGTGTGCGCGCCCGACAGGCGAGACGCCGAAGACGCGCTCGGCAGGCGACGCCCCCGCCGACCGTGCCGCATGCACCGAGCTGAACATCCCCCCGACCCAACACGTGTCCAGGTCGCGCGCGGTAGCCTCGAGCATGAGGGCCTCGCCGGTGTAACCAACGGTCTGGGGAGGCGTGTCCGCACGCCCGAGAAGGACGAATGCCGAAGGAGCGCCAGAGACCCCGCCGTACGCGCCGACGATGCCGACGAACATGTCAGACGATGCTTCTCTGACGAGGCCCACGCGGGCGCCGGCAAATGGACGGAAGCTCTCGGCGAGAGCCTCGAGCGCATCGAGGTCGGCTGGGTCGAGCCGCGTCTCGTCGTAGCTGCGGCGGGATCGACGTCGGTCGATAGCCGCGTGCCAGCGTGCGGCCTGCGCGAGTGTCAGGCCGCTACCCTGCGTCATCTGCCGTCGCCCGTCCCGGCGTATCCGCAGGCTCGACGATGCACCGGTCCGGGAGCCGAAGTGTGAATACCGACCCGCGTCCGGGTACGCTCGCGACCTCGATCGTCGCTCCAAGCGCGTCGGCGATGCGGCGGCTCGCCGGCAGACCGATGCCCGCTGCGGGTTCGTGCATCTCGGGACCTTCGAACAGCGACTTGAGTCGCTCAGGATCGATACCCCGGCCGGTGTCCGACACCGTAATCGTGCTCTGTCCCTCTTCGGAGTGACCTACCGTGACGCTGACCTCGCCGCGCTCGGTGTACTTGATCGCATTCGAGAGTAAGTTGAGCAGGACCTTCTGCACCTTGTAGCGATCCGTCTCCACGTCGATTGGTCGGACGTCTGCCGCCATCGCGATTCGAAGACCTTTGTCCGCGGCAAACGAGCTAAGACCGAACACGACCGATTCGACCAACTCTACGAGGTCGAACGCCTCGGGTTCGCACCTGAGATCCCCGTCATCGTCGCGCTGGCTCTCGATCAGACTGTTCACGAACGCCGACAGCCGCCTGCCCGCCTCAAGCACCATCGCGGTCTGCCGTCGCTGCTCGTCGGTGAGTTCACCAGCCATGCCACCGAGCATCAGTTCCGAGAAGCCGGTGATGGTCTGCAAAGAGGTGCGGACCTCCTGGGTCAGGTTCGCGAAGATCATGTCCCGCGCGACCGACGCATGTTGGAGCTCGGCGTTGGCGCGCAAGAGGTCCTGCGTGCGCTGGCTCACGATCTGCTCGAGGCTCCGCTGGTGCCGTTCGATCTGGGCCTCCATGCGGAGGCGCTCCGTGACGTCGGTAAGCATCGAGTACAGCAGTCGTCTGCCCCCGACCATGATCGAGCCCGTGCTCACCTCGACGTCGCGTGCCGAGCCGTCGGCAGTCCTGTGCTTTCCGGCAAAGCGTACGCGCGTCCCGTCAACGGCACGCTCCAGCTCGGCCTGGACCGTATCGGCCGGCAGGGCGTCGACCTGCAACACGCTCATGGTCACGAGATCCTCGCGGTTGTACCCGTAGAATGCGCACGCCGCAGGATTGGCATCGATGATCTGGGTCGTGACCGGCTCGATCAGCAGGATCGGCACCGAAGAGCCCTGGAAGACGGCCCCGTATCGCTGTTCGCTGTCCTTGAGCTCCCGTTCGGCCACCAGCCGCGCCAGGATCTCGGCGGCGCGCGTACTCATGATGCTCAGCGTGGCGCAGGCGCCGGCGATGTCTGATGGCGGCTCGCGCCAGAGTCCGACGAGCATGCCCAGACGCCGACCATCACTGCCGGGTAACGCAACGCCGATGTAGACTCCGAAGCCCTTGTCGGCCAGCCATGAGTTCCCCGTGAGGCTCTCCGCCGCGCCATCCGCCACGCAGACGAACCGTCTTCCTTTGAGCGGTCTGGCGAGCGTGCCCGCGAGTGTCGCCGCGGACTCAGGTGATGGCTGGGCGTTCCCGTGTGGCTCCCAGGCCGCCAGGAGCGACGCCTCCTCGGGGTCGTCCGGGTCGGTCTCGGCCATACACATGTAGTCCGCGCCCACCAGCATACCGAGTCTCGCGACGATCTCATCGAGTGCCTGGTACGACTCCTCGTCGGACATCGTGCGGAGTCCCTCGTAGGCCAAGGCGCGGCGATCGCCCGGCGTGACCGTGACGAAGACGATGGCGCCGCCGAGTGAGCCTCCCGGCCCTCTGAACGGTATGGCGGTGAGTGTTGTGTCGGTGGCCTGACCGTCGGGCGTGCGGAGCCGGACGCGGATATCGAACGTCGGGTCGGCTTCTTCGCTGCGCGCCGCCACGATGGTCCATAGGTCCGTGCCATCGTGAGCCAGAACGCGCGGGGTCTCGCCTTCGCCCGATGCGCAGAGCCAGCCTGCCGAGCGGCTACAGGCGAGCAGCTCTCCGTCGGGACCGAAGATGAAGGTCGGGAGCGGCTGCGCGTCGGCGATCGCGACCACCAGCGGCCTGGCCCCCGTGGGCATGAGAGGCGCGGTCTGCCCCCGCCGCTCCTGCGAATGACGGCCCTCGGCTTCCACGACCCTCCTCACCCGTGACTCCTCAACAGTAAGACGATAGCACGGCTGAGCCGAGAGGTTACCGGCGTACCGCGCCTCGCGCGCCTCGCGCGTTGACGAGTGTGACGCCGACGATCGCCACCGCACCTCCGACAAGCGAGACTACGGATGGCGTTTCCCGGATCCACACCCACGCGATGCCGATGGCGAGCACCGGCGACAGGTAGAGGAACGACGACAGGAGTGAGGCCGGCATGCGCGCCAATGCGTACGACCAGGCAAGGTACGCAAGCGCCGCCGGGAAGACGCCAAGATACACGACGGCCACCGTTTCACTCCAGCTGGCGGCGGGGATCTGCCGGAGCAGGGACGGCGCCCACACGAGCATCGGGACGGTTCCCGACCAGATGACGTATGTGGTGAACTCGAGCGGCCGATACCGGGTGAGCAGCGGCTTGGACACGACGAAGTACGCCGCCGTGACCACAGCCGACACGAGAATGAGCAGCGCCCCGGGCTCGAAGTGCAGGCCGCCAGTCCCTTCGCCGAGTGTGATCAGCGCCACGCCCGCGAACGACACGCCGATACCGGCCCATCCGCGCAGCGTCAGGCGCTCGCCGAGGAACGCTACGGCCATCAGCGCCGTGAACACCGGCCCCGACGCGATGATCAGGCTCGCGGCGCCCGCACTCACCGTGAGTTCGCCGTAGTTGAGCGCCACGTGATAGATGGTGATGCCGAACGCGCCTGCAAGCGCGATGCGGGGCAGATCCCGGGCATCAGGCAGCCGCATCCTCGTCAGGACCGCATAGCCACCCAAGACGACGGAGGCGACGCCGAAACGCAGCAGGGCGAGCTCGCCGGGACCGTAGCCACTGAGTCCGGCCTTGATGCCCGCGAACGCGGAGGCCCACAAGACGAGCGTGACGGCGATGGCAAGCGCGGTCTTGAGGTCGAGGGTGCGCCTCACGCCGACGCGCTCACTCGAACTTCAACAGCTTGATGCCCGCGCCGAGAGACACGGCCGCGAAGCCGAGGAGGATTGCCGACGGCAGAAGCGCCGCATCGAGACCCTGGTTGCGTGCGATGACATCGGTAAGACCCGTCACGGCCCAGCCGGTCGGGGTGAGTCTCGCGATGGCCTGCATGAAGGGCGGGACGACCTCGATCGGCCACAGACAGCCACCGAGCATCGCGAGACCGGTCGAGATGAGCGGGCTCAGGCCGCTCAACTGATCGCGCGTGCGCACGAGTGCGGTGACGAGCACTGCAAGTCCGGTCCCCGCAAGAATGTACGCGCCGAGGACGAGTCCGGTGGCGACCGGGTCGCGGCCCCACGGAACGCCGAAGACGAGCGCCCCGACGGCGACGAGTATGAGTGCCTGCACGGATGCCGCCATGACGATGCCGAGTACCTTGCCGCCCAGCAGCGTGCCCCTCGCAAGCGGCGCGACGAGCAGCCGACGAAGGGTGCCCTGCTCGCGCTCCTCGAGAATACCGCCCGCGCTACCGAAGGTCATGAACAGGATGAACCAGACCGTGAACCCGATCGAGCTGAGCGTGGCGCCCTCGGCCATGACCGAGTCTCCGCGGACATCGGATGCCACGACCGTCTGGCCTTCGGCATAGACCGGCGGCTTCGGGTCCCACTTCGCGTTCGCGGTCTCGTAGACCTCGTCGAAGTCCACCGAACCCGGCGGCGCCATGCGCACGACCACTTCGGCGGTCTGCGCGTTTCCGGACATCCGCATCGCGATGCCCTGAACGACCGAGATGACGGCGTACGCGCTCTCCGAGGTGGGATCGCGCAGGACCTGGATGACGCCGCCATCGCCCTTCAGCCCCTCCTCGAATCCGTCCGGCACGAGTACCGCGACCCCGTCGCTGCCGGAGGCTATCAGATCCTCGGCCTGCGAGCGGGACACCGCGCTCGTCTCGAACGACTCCTCCGCGTCGAGCAGTGTACCGACCTGCGCAGAGTAGACGGAGTCGTCATCGTCGACGAAGAGCACCCGCATCGCCTCGCCCTCGCCACCGGAGAAGGCAGAGCCGAAGAGCATCGTGAGCGCGAGCGGCAGGATGATGACCCCGACGAGTTCACCCGGGTTGCGCAGGAGCTGCAACCCGTTCAGCCACGCGAGAGCGAGCATCTTGCGCATCATTCGTGCCTCAGCCGCCACACGCCGAACGCAAAGAGCGTCGCGGCGATAACGAGGAGCCAGGCAACGTTCATCAGTACGTCCGACGCGGTCCCGCCGCGCATCAGGTCGAGGAATCCGTCGACGGCCCAGTAGACCGGCGAGATCACCTGAACGGGAAGCAGGAACTTCGGCAGTTGCTCGGTGGGGACCATCGAGCCGCCGGTCGCTGCGAACAGCATGATCGCAGCCGGGGCGATGCCGCCGATGGTGCGCTCGGTCTTCCCGAGCGCCGCCAGCGTCATCGCCAGCCCCGCTCCCGCGAGGGCCTCGGCAAGGCCGAGCGACAGGACACCCACAAGGTCCGCGCCCCAGTCGACGCCAAAGAGCATCCGTGTGCCCACGAGCAGCACCAGGAACTGCCCGACGCCGATCATGAGTACCGCGATAGCTTTGCCCCCGACGATGGCGATCGTGGTGGCGGGAGTCGACATCATGCGCGCGAACGTCTGCTCACGGCGCTCCTTCACGAACGAGAATGCGCCGAACATACTGCCGAACAGGAGGAACATCGCCGTCATCCCCGCGGCGTAGTACGAGATCATCGAGATGCGCTTCTCGACATCCGCCTCGACCTCGCGAACGGTGACCGCGCCGAACACCATCTCGGGCGCTGATGGTTGCGCCTCACCAGGCATCGCGGCGGGCGGTGCCCCGCCCGCCGGGGCGAAGTACTCTCCGAGCGTCTCGCCTGCGATGATCTGCGCCGACGCGTTCGAGACACCTGCGCGAACGACACCCGCCCAGATACCTGCGGCGATCTTGGAGCCCGGATCCTGCAGTACCTCGAGTCCGACCGGCGTACCGGCTGCGATCTTCGCGGTGAGGTCGGGCGGGATGATCAGCGCGGCCGTGAGGTCACCGCGCTCGACATCGGTGCGGACGGTCTCGGCATCGTCCCGGACGTCGATGTTGAACAGCTCGTCGATCTCCGCCGAGGATGTGAGACCTTCGACGAAGTGGCCACCGGTCTCACCGGCGTCCTGGTTGACGATCGCGACGTCGACGTCGAGCGAGTCTCCCTCGCCGATGCTACCGAGCGCCGAGCCGAGGATGAAGATGAGCGCGAGCGGCATTGCGAGCATGACGAGCAGCGCCGCGCGGTCACGCACGAGGATCGTGGCATCCTTGCCGGCGATGGTGAGCAGCATGCGCACGTCAGTCTCGCAGACTCTTGCCGGTGAGGTGCAGGAAGACGCTCTCGAGGTTCGGCTCGGTCACCGAGACCGAGGTGACGTGGGCACCCTCGGACTCGAGTGTCGCGACAAGCTTGCCGAGGATGGAGCCGGAACTCGGCGTGAGCACCGCCAGTGCCCCCTCCGCTTGGTCCGCCTGTCGCACGCCGGGGATAGCACGCACCCGCTCGAGCACGGACTCGCTCACATCGGTGACGGCGACGCTCACGACGTCCACACCGCCCACGACATCGCGCAGCTCGTTCAGCGTCCCTATCGCGATGATCTTGCCGTGGTCCATGATGGCGATGCGATCGCAGAGGTACTCGACCTCTTCCATATAGTGACTCGTGTACAGCACCGTCATCCCCGAGGCGTTCAGCTTCTTGACCGTCTCCAGGATGTGGTTCCTGCTCTGCGGATCGATGCCGACGGTCGGCTCGTCCATCAGCAGAACCTTCGGCGTATGCAGTATGCCTGCCGCGATGTTGATGCGTCGTTTCATGCCGCCCGAGTACGTCTCGATCCGCTGCTTTGCGCGATCCTCAAGGCCGGCTAATTCGAGTGCCGCATCGACCGCACGCTTGAGCTCGGCCCCGCCGAGGCCGTACATCCTGCCCCAGAAGGCGAGGTTCTCGGCGGCGGTGAGCGTGGGATAGAGCGCGACCTCCTGCGGTACGACCCCGAGCGAGGCCTTGACCGCGCGCGCTTCGGTTCCAGCGCTGTGGCCGTCGACGACGATACTCCCTGCATCCGGATCCAGCAGGCAGGAGATCATCGAGATGGTCGTGGTCTTCCCCGCGCCATTGGGACCGAGCAGGCCGAATATCTCGCCTTGCTCGAGAGCGAACGACACCCCTGCCACAGCGGCAACGTCGCCGAACCGCTTCTCGAGATCGGTGACTTCGACGATCACGCCCATGATCCCCTCCGAGTTCGACCGGACGCCCGCGCGCCCGAAGGCCATCTCGCTTAACGTAGCGTACCGTACCGTACCGAAGAATCGGCCGGCCACCCGAGTGGTGACCGACCGATTTCTGTGGCGTGGTGGACGAGATCGGATTCGAACCGACAACCCCCTGCGTGCAAAGCAGGTGCGCTCCCGTTGCGCCACTCGCCCGTTGGACCGCGCGATCAGGCGGCCTGCGACGGACAGTATAGCATCCCGTACGGCCTGAAGAACGGCGCCGACGAGCCCGTCCGCGCACATGAGGAGAGGGCGGGCACCCGGGGCGCCCGCCCTCATATTCGCAATCACCGGGACGACCGTCGCACCGCCCGAGGCGCCCCTCCAAAGGGCTATCCTGAGAAGCTCTTGGCCGATCGAGTTGGTTCCCTGCCGGCCGCACCTCTACAGATTCCAGAGGCTTATGCCCGGTACCCCGCGGGTCGCGTGATCAGTGCACGTACGGAATGGACTGCACGGACAATACTCGTTCGACGAACAACGGACATTGCACGAACGGTGTACCTCACGCACGTACCCCGCGGGACCCTTCATCGACCGTCCCGGTGGTGAACCCTGCATCGTCACTGTTCACTCGATAGGGTCACCCACTCTCCCGTTGAGAACCTTCAGGGCGCTCGCGCGCCCTCTTAAGGGTTCGTACCCGGCACGCACGGTTTCCTACCTGCGGTGACCTACTTGAGTGCGTCGAGCGCGTCTCGCAAGACGGTCTCCTCCTGCGCACCCACGATCATCTGACCCACCGAGCCATCGGCGTTCAGGAACACGAACGTGGGAACGAACTGTGCGTTGTACTTCGTCATGAGGGCCTGGCCCTCGGAATCCGTATCCACATTGACCAGCCGGAACTCGACGGTTCCCTCGTACTCTGTCTTGAGCCTGTCGACCACAGGCGCCACTTCGCGGCAGCTGGGTCACCAGTCGGTGTAGAACTCGTACGCGACCGGGAGCGAACTCGTCTGGGCATCGGCATCCGCCGGCGACTCGCTTATGGGGGGCGCTCCCCCGGCAAGTTCGCCGTTCCACGCGATGATGCCCGCCGACAGGTCGTAGACCCGCGCGAAGCCGAGTGAGCGCAGGATCTGCGCGGCCTCGGCGCTACGCTCGCCCGTGGCGCAGTACACCACGATCGGCTCGGCCGGATCCCAGGATGCTGCCGCTGCAGAGAGTCCCATCAGCGGAACGTTCTCGGCACCGGCGATGTACCCGGCCCCATACTCTCCGGCGGTACGGACGTCGACGATACGCGCCCCGTCAGCCTGCAAGTCCGCCAATCGTCCGTTGTCGACGACGCCGGACTCGGTAGAACATGCGGAAAGCGCGAATCCTGCCGCTATGATCACCGCAGCCAGGAGTGACGCCGACCGTTTGAAACGACCCATGTGACCTCCGATCCGATAGCCATCGGAACTACGATACCCATTGGGGTATGCCTCTAGCAAGGTACATGCCGCACTCTCGCAGCACCGGATCAGGCGGACGTGGCACAATACAGGCAGGCAACCTGGGGCGACGGCACGAAGGGTGTGAGGGGAGATCGTGAGATCCGTCACGGCGACAGACGAGGTCGTGCTACCTGCTGCTGCACTGCCGCTGCGCGGTGGACTCCTCGGCGCGGACCGTCTCGCCGCTTCGGCTCGCGCTCTCGCGCGCGATCAGAGGTGGACGTGTGCGACGCGCGGGTCTCGGACACCGCTGCTCGATCTCGTCGCGATCGCGGAGCGGGAACTGGCCACCGCGTACCGGAGGCTGGCCGCAGACGTCCACGAGAACATTCCGGTCTCTCCCGCCGCCGAATGGCTGCTGGACAACTACTACCTCATCGAGGAACAGATCCGGCTCGTACGCGACGACCTCCCCGCACACTACGGCGCGGAGCTCCCCCGGCTCTCGACCGGTGACTACCGGTCTCTGCCCCGCGTCTTCGAGATGATGGTCACCCTCGTCTCACACACCGACTCGCGTATAGACCAGACGAGCCTCGAGTTGTTCACGATGGCCTACCAAGACGCCTCACCGCTGACCATCGGCGAGGTCTGGGCCGTCCCGATCATGCTGCGGATCACCCTCGTTGAGAACCTCCGGCGCCTCGCCCTCAGGATCCTTGACGCACATCAGTCGGTCGTGGCCGGCGACCGCTTCGCCGACCGGCTGCTCGCTGCGGGAGACGAAGGGGCCGGAGCGGTCGCTGTGCGCATCACCGAGCTCGATCTCGCCCATGCCGAGACGCCAGCGCCGTTCATCGTGCGACTGTCGCAGCGCCTCGCCGGTCAGGACGTCGCCCTCGCGCCGCTTGCCGACTGGCTGGAGGCGACACTCGCCGCCCGCGACGTGACGCTTGAGCAGGTGACGCTTGCTGCACATCAGGAACAGGCGGCCGATCAGGTCTCGGTGGCCAACGCGATAACGAGCGTCCGCTTCCTCGACGCGCTCGAATGGCGTGACTTCTTCGAGCACACGAGCCTCGTCGAACACGTCTTGCGGGAGGACCCCTCCGGCACGTACGCCAGGATGGACTTCCGGAGTCGCGATCGCTACCGGCACGCGATCGAGTCGATCGCCCGGCGCTGCCCCCTCGATGAGATCGGCATCGCTGAAGCCGCGATGAGCCACGCACTCGACGCGCTCGCCAAGGACCCGGCCGATGCAGTGCGCGGTCATGTCGGTCACTACCTCATCAGCTCGGGGCGCTACACCTTCGAGCAGGCGATCGGCTATCGCCCGCATCTCAAGGAACGCCTGTATCGCGGTCCGCTCGCGGCGCGCGGCCTCGTCTTCTGGGGGCTGTTTGCGCTCATCACCGTCGCCCTTGCCGCAGGCGTCAGCCTGTTCGCGTGGAACGTCTCGGAAAGCGTCGGCGTCGCGGTCGTACTGGCGCTGCTGGCGCTGCTGCCGGTCTCCGACGTTGCGCTCACCATCGTCAACCGGGTCGCGGCGTGGCTCTGGCCAGCACGGGCGCTCCCCAAGATCGACTACCGCAAGCCCGTATCCCCCGCGCACCGCACGATGGTGGTCTACACGGCGCTGCTGACATCTCCACAGTCCGCACGACATGTGATCGACAACATGGAGATCGGGTACCTGGCCAACATCGACCCCAGCATCCGGTTCGGCATCCTGGCCGACCTACGCGGCGCAGCCGAGGAGAGCCTGCCCGGAGATGCGGCCATCATAGAGGCGGCCCGAAACGGCATCGAGGTTCTCAACGATCGATACGGACGATTCGGCAGCCGCCCGTTCAGTCTCTTCGTCCGTGGTCGCACCTACAGCGAGGCCGACCGGACCTGGATGGGCTGGGAGCGCAAGCGCGGTGCGCTGACCGAGTTCTGCCGACTGCTTCGGGGAGCGACAGATACCTCGTTCGAGGTCGTCGACGGGGATGCGGCCGGGTTCCACGGCGTAACGTTCCTCGTGACGCTTGACACCGATACCGTGCTGCCGCGCGACGGCGCGCGCAAACTGATCTCGACGATCGCCCACCCGTTGAACAGGGCCGAACTCGACCCTGTCACACGAACCGTCAAGCGCGGATACGGATTCGTGCAGCCGCGCGTGACGATGTCGCTCGAGGGCTCGACAGACAGCCTCTTCGCGTGGATCTACTCGGGCGTCACCGGCATCGATCCGTACGCGGGCGCCGTCTCGGACACCTACCAGGACGTCTTCGACGAGGGCTCGTTCACCGGCAAGGGAATCTTCGAGATCGACATCTTCAACGCCGCACTCGACGAGCGCTTCCCGGAGAACACGCTGCTCTCTCACGACCTGCTCGAGGGATCGTACCTTCGTACCGCGCTCGCGTCGGACGTGGAGGTCCTCGACGACCAGCCCGCGAGCTACATCTCGCACTGCGCACGACTGCACCGATGGGTCCGCGGCGACTGGCAGACGATCCCGTGGCTCATGCCTCGAGTCCCGGTGGTGGGTGGGACCGAGCGAACCCCGCTCACCGGTCTCCATCGCTGGAAGATCACCGACAACCTCCGGCGGAGCCTCTCGGCACCCGCCATGATGCTCTTCGCGACGGCTGGCTTCACGCTCCTGCCTGACGCGGGCTGGACGTGGCTCGGCATCCTGTTCGCGCTGCTCTTCTTCCCGCTGTACTTCCAGTTCGCCGACTCCGTGGTCTTCCGCAGGCCCCCCGCAGACACACGCTCGGACACCACGACCTTCGTCTCGGACCTCAAGCGCGACGTCCTCCGCAACCTTCTCAACGTCGCGGTGCTGCCTCACCAGGCGTACCTCATGACCGACGCGATCGTCCGTGCATGCTGGCGCATGGCCATGAGCCACCGAAACCTCCTCGAGTGGGAGACCGCTGCCGAGTCCGAGCGCCGGCTCGGCACGACCGACCTTGGCGCGTTCGCCAAGCGGATGTGGCCCGCGACTGCGATCACCGCACTCCTCGCGGTCCCCGTGGCACTCGGCGCCGCCGGACCCCGGGCGCTGCTTTCGGCAGCCCCCCTGTTCGCGGTGTGGCTGACCGCACCGCTGGCAGCGTGGCGTGCGAGCCGCCCGACCCCCGAGCCGGAGTCGGGCGTAGTACCGGCCGATGTAGCGGCGATGCGACGCATCGCCCGCAAGACCTGGCAGTTCTTCGAGACGTTCGTGACCGCCGAGTCGCATCACCTTGCGCCGGACAACTTCCAGGAGGAGCCGAAGGGTGAGGTCGCCCATCGCACCTCGCCCACGAACATGGGGCTTCAGCTCATCTCGTACTTGACCGCGCACGACCTGGGCTATGTGACGGTGGCCGGACTCGCCGGGCACGTGTCGCGAACACTGCACACGATGGTAGGCATGGAGCGCTTCCGCGGACACTTCTACAATTGGTACGACACCCTCACGTTGCAGCCGCTCCGTCCCACATACGTTTCCACAGTCGACTCGGGCAACCTCGCGGGACACCTGCTCACGCTCCGGGTCGGACTCCTTGAGGCCTCGGAGCGCGAGCTGCTCGGCCCACAGACGCTCGACGGCATCGCCGATACCGCGCGTCTTGCGCTCGAGGAACTCCAGCGCGCGCGTCGGGCGCCACACGACGGCCCTGCCCTTTCGCAGGCGCACACCGCGCTCGAGGAGATCGTCCGACGCATCGGCCTGGACAGCCCTCCCGAGAACCTCGGCGAGTGGCTGGCCACGCTCGAGGGCCTGTCGGCACTCGCCGATGCCCTCCCCGCCTCGCTCGAGGTGCCCGACGCAGAGCCTCACGGAGCACCTGCGGACGCAAGTACGAGCGCAGCGCTCGGTGACCTTCGGACGGCCATAGCTGCGCCGCTCGGTCTCATCGCGGACCTTGCGCCCTGGGCACGCGACGTACTCGCCGCGGCTGGCACCCACGCCGGTCGGCCCGACGGCGCCCTCGAGCCGCTCATCGGCCATGTGCCGAGTCTCGTCGGGCTCGCCGAGGGGCTTGCCGGGGCGCTCACACGCCTCGATGAGATGGCGGCGGGAGACGGGCCGGACGCCGGATGGGCGGAACGTGTGGCCGACGGCATCCGACGCAGCCGGACGCCCGCCGCGGCACTGCTCGCAGAGCTCCGCCTTGCGGCCGATATCGCGCGGGAGATGTGGGAGCACACAGACTTCGCGATGCTCTACGACGAGCATCGCATGCTCTTCTCCATCGGCTTCAACGCAGCCGAGGGCCGCCTGGACGACTCGTACTACGACATGCTTGCAAGCGAGTGCCGTCTGGCGAGCTTCCTGGCCGTCGCCAAAGGAGACGTGGGGCAGGAGCACTGGTTCCGCCTCGGACGCGCGATAACGCGTACCGGCGACGGTACTGCGCTCGTCAGCTGGAGTGCGAGCATGTTCGAGTACCTCATGCCGCTGCTCGTGATGAAGAGTTGGCCGGACACGCTGCTTCATCGCACGTACGTAAGCGTCGTGCGGAGGCAGATCCAGTACGGTCGTCAACGAGGTGTGCCGTGGGGCGTCTCCGAGTCGGCGTTCAACGCCAAAGACGTGGAGCTCACCTACCAGTACCAGGCATTCGGGGTACCCGGACTCGGGCTCAAGCGCGGCCTCTCGGCCGACGTCGTCATCGCCCCGTACGCCACCGTGCTCGCGCTCATGGTCGCGCCGCGCAATGCTCTCGACAACCTGGCCGAGATCGCGAAACAGGGCGGCGAGGGCCGCTACGGCTATTACGAGGCTATCGACTACACGCCGGGGCGTGTGCCGGCCGGGCGCGAGCGCGCGATCGTCAAGGCGTACATGGCACACCACCAGGGAATGAGCCTCGTCGCACTCGGCAACATGCTCACGGACTTCCGCATGCAGGAGCGCTTCCACGCCGACCCGCTCGTCGCCTCGGCCGAGTTGCTGCTCCAGGAGCGCGTGCCGCGGCGCATCCAGCTTGCAGCGCCGCGCGTGGAAGAGGTCGAGTTCGTGAGATCGGTGCGCGAGGTGCCGCCGCCGGTCACACGCGCGTACCCTCTCGCAAACACCGCGGTGCCGGCCACGCACTTCCTCTCGAACGGCACCTACTCGGTCATGGTCACCAACGGCGGCGGCGGCTACAGCCGGTGGAAGGACCGCACCGTCACCCGCTACCGCGAGGATCTCACCCGCGACTGCTGGGGCACGTTCCTGTACCTCAAGGACGTCGAAAACGGCCGCTTGTGGTCGGCGGCGTTCCAGCCGACGCTCGCCGAGCCGGACGACTATCACGTCACCTTCTCGGCGGACAAGGCCGACTTCCGCCGGTACGACGGTGAGGTGGAGACCCACACCGAGGTGATCGTCTCCCCGGAAGACGACGTCGAGGTACGCCGTCTGACGGTCACGAACCACGGCACCGAACCGCTCGCGCTTGAGGTGACGTCGTACCTCGAGGTGAACCTCGCGCCGTTGGGGGCCGATCACGCGCACAAGGCGTACAGCAACCTGTTCGTGCAGACCGAGGCGATCGACGAGTACCACGCGCTGCTGTTCACGCGGCGGCCCCGCTCGGATGACGAACCACGGTACTGGGGACTGCACATGCTGGCGTGCGAGAGCATCGGGTCATGCTCGTGGTCGTACGAGACCGACCGGGCCGCCTTCCTCGGCAGACTGCGCACGCCGGTCGACGCCCGTGCGATCCACGGCGACGGACGCCTGACGAAGACGACCGGAGCGGTCCTCGATCCGATGTGCTCGATCAGGCAACCGCTCGTGATCGAGGCCGGGCAGAGCGCCCACCTCGCCTACGTGACCGGTGCCGCGGAGTCGCGCGAAGAGGTGATGGCACTCGCGGAGAAGTACTCGGACATCGCCAACGCGCAGCGCGCGGCCGACCTTGCGTGGTCGACAAGCCAGATCGAACTGCGAGACCTCGGGATAACGCCCGAAGAGTCGGTCACGTTCCTCCGGCTTGCGTCGCGACTACTGCTCACCGATCCGCACTCGCGACTCAAAGAGATGACCGAGGTGGAGAACCGACTCCCGGCCTCGGGGCTGTGGCCGATCGGGATCTCGGGAGACGACCCGATCCTGCTCGTCAAGATCGAGCGGCTCGAGGAGGCGCCGCTCGTGCGGCAGGCGCTACTCGCGCACCAGTACTGGCGCAGCAAGGGCTTCGTGTGCGACCTCGTGATCCTGAACACCAAGCCGAGCGACTACGCTTCGGAGCTCAACGGTCGCCTGCGGATGCTCATGCGGACGGGTCACGCACTCCAGCTCGCCGACCGGCCGGGTGGCGTGCATCTGCGCAACGCCGACCACATGCAGCCCGACGTACTCAACCTGCTCACGAGCATGGCCCGCGTCGTCATCACCGGCGACAGCGGCCCGATCACGCTCCAGCTCAACCAGCGCGCGCAGCACCCCGATCTGCCCGACCCGTTCGTGCCGACGCGCGATGCGGTGACGTATCCGAACGTCCCGCGCGTGCGGCCCGAGCTGCTCTTCGACAACGGACTCGGCGGCTTCGACCCCGTCACCGGCGAATACGTCATCGTGCTCGAAGGAGGGCGCACCACGCCGGCGCCGTGGGTCAATGTGATCGCCACACCGCACTTCGGCACGCTCGTATCCGAGGCGGGCATCGGCTGCACGTGGGCCGAGAACAGCCACGAGAACCGTATCACCACGTGGAACAACGATCCGGTCTCGGACGGCACGGGCGAATGCATCTACGTCCGGGATGAGGCGACCGGGCAGTTCTGGAGTCCGACGCCGCTGCCCGTTAACGACGACGGAACGTACATCGTGCGTCACGGAAAGGGCTACTCCCGCTTCGAGCACGACAGGCACGGCATCGGCCACGAGCTCGACTGGTTCGTGGCCGCTGAAGATCCGGTCAGGATTGCACGACTTCGGCTCACCAACACCGGCACGCAAGCCCGGCGCCTCTCGGTCACCCACAACGTGGAGTGGAGCCTCGGCGACTCGCGCAGCAAGGCGCAGCAGCGCGTCGTGACGTGGTGGGACGAGACCGCCGGGATGCTCATGGCCCACAGCTGGTTCAACATGGACTTCCCCGGGCGCCCGGCGTTTCTGGCTTCCGATGGGGAGCTGCACTCGTTCACAGCGAGCCGTACCGAGTTCATCGGCCGAAACGGCACACCGACTGCTCCGGCGGCGATGCGTCGTCGCGGCCTCGGCGGGCAGACCGGCCGGTTCCACGACAACTGTGGCGCGCTGATGCGAATCGTCGAGCTCCAGCCCGGCGAGAGCAGAGAGCTCGTCTTCCTGCTCGGCCAGACCGAGACCGTGGAGGCGGCACACGCCATCGTCGACCGCCTGAGACAGCCGGGCGCTGCCGCCGCGGAACTCGAATCGGTCAAGGTGGCCTGGCGAGAGTTGCTCACGACGGTGGAGGTGCAGACCCCGGACCGGGCGCTCGACCTCATGGTCAACGGACAGGCGCTCTACCAGTCGCTCGCCTGCCGCGTCTGGGGTCGCACCGCCACGTATCAGTCGTCCGGCGCCTACGGCTTCCGCGACCAGCTGCAAGACTGCCTTGCGCTGATCGATATACGCCCGGACCTTGTGCGCGAGCACATCATCGAGGCGTCACGACACCAGTTCCCCGAGGGGGACGTGCTGCACTGGTGGCAGCCGATCAGCGGGCGGGGCGTCCGCACGCACATCAGCGACGACCGGCACTGGCTGCCGTTCGTCACCGCGGAGTACGTGCGTGCCACCGGCGATACGAGCGTGCTCGATGTGGAGACCCCGTACCTCGAGGGCCCCCCGATCCCCGACGGGCGCGAGGACCTCTACCTCCAACCGAACCCCTCCCTGACCGTTGCCACCGTCTACGACCACTGTCTCGGCGCGCTCGACCACGCCCCCCTGGGCGAACGTGAGTTGCCCCTTATGGGCGGCGGCGACTGGAACGACGGCATGAACCGCGTAGGCATCGGCGGTCGCGGGGAGAGCGTGTGGATGGCCTGGTTCCTCGACGTCGTCATGCGGTCGTTCGCCGGGATCTGTGACCGAAGGGGCGATGCGGCGCGCGCGGTCTCACTGCGCGCGCGAGCCGCGGCGCTCGTGGCCGCCATCGAGCGGTCCGGCTGGGACGGGTCGTGGTACCGACGCGCGTACTTCGATGACGGCACGCCTCTCGGCTCTTCGCAGTCAGCCGAATGCCGGATAGATGCGATCGCGCAGGCGTGGTCCGTACTGTCCGGCCAGGGCGATCCCGAGCGGGCGCGGCGCGCCATGGAGTCGGTGGAAGAGCAGCTCGTGCGCTGGGACGACGGTCTCATCAAACTGCTCGCGCCGCCGTTCGACCTGCTCGAGCACGATCCCGGATATATCAAGGGATACGTACCGGGCGTGCGCGAGAACGGCGGGCAGTACACGCATGCGGCGCTGTGGGTCGCCCTCGCCTACGCTCGACTCGGCGACGGCGACGAGGCCCACTCCCTGCTGAGCCTCATCAATCCGATACGACACGCACTGGACGCTGCTGCCGTGGAGCGCTATCACGTGGAGCCCTACGTGGTCGCCGCCGACGTCTACGCTGTCGAACCGCACGTCGGTCGGGGCGGCTGGACCTGGTACACCGGTTCGGCGGCGTGGTTCTACCGGGTGGCCGTGCGCGAGCTACTGGGCCTGCGCACCGAATCAGACGATGACGGCCGTTGGCTCATCATCGATCCGTGCGTGCCAAAGACGTGGACCTCGTTCCGGCTGACGTATCGTTCGGGCGACACGCGCTACGACATCGCGGTCGAGAACCCCCGCGGCGCTAACCGGGGTGTCGCGCATGTCACGCTCGATGGCACACGGGTCGACGACTGCCGCATCCCGCTGCTCTCCGACGGTGCCGCCCATGAGGTCACCGTTTCGATGATCGGCGGCTGAACGGCCGTCGCAGTCACAGGAGGGGAATGGCTCTGAGCTCCGTGACGATCCCGGGACTCACCGCTGCCGTCCCGCCAAAGACACGGACAGGGCTCCCGGCCCCGATGTGATCCCGGATGTACGCCCCCGCCTCGGCTGAGAGCGACGTCGGTGCGGTGAGGATCATGACCCCTCCCTGTGCCCCGGCAGCCGCGCCGCCAGAAAGCGCGTCGGGGTAGTCCACCCCCGTCGCGACACCGGCGTACACGCCGTCAGCCCAACCCTCCGAGTGCGCCCGGTCGGCCACGAGCGCGGCCGTCGAGTACCGCGTGTCGCCACCGATGCGCAACACGGCCACGCCCGAGACAGCCCCGACCTGCCCGGCAACGACGGTATCGACCGCGGCGACCCCGCCGGCTATCACGATGGCACCGGACGAGAGTCTGTCGAGGGCGACCTCGGTAGCCCGCGGGAGCGAATCCGGGCGTGTGAGCAGGACCGGGTACGCTCGCTGATACGCGAGCGGGGCGACTGCGAGAGCGTCGGCGAAGTCGTCGCCCCGGACGATGAACGCCACCGCCGGCGAGGAGCCCGTCACGACCACCATCCGCGTCGCAACTGCGGCGGCCGTCTCGTAGCGGTCCGCGCCCGCAACGCGCTCGACCTCGATACCCGCCGCATTCAGCTCGGCCTTGACCGAGTCTCCGATCGCCCGAACGCCCCCGACGAGCACGACGTTCTTCGTCCCGAGTCGCTCGAGTTCGGTGGCGACTCCCGACGGGAGCGCGTCCGGCCGCGTCAGCAGGACGGGGGCGTCAAGCACTCCGGCCAGTCCGCACGCGGCGAGCGCGTCGGGAAAGTCCTGGCCACTTGCCATGACCACGACCGGGGCCGCTCCGTTGGCAAACGCGCTCCCGGACGCCGCGACCGCCGTCCCGTAGCGGTCGATGCCGCTGATGCGTTGCACGTCCGCCGTGCCGTAGACGCGAAACTCGACGGTATGCGTCGCCTCCACATGACCGAGCAGATCGACCGACTTGAACGAGAGTTCGTGGTCACCGATGACCGTCGTCTTGATGACCGTACCTGTTCGCGATGGGGCCCCGTCGAGCGACCACACCGTGGTCGCGACACCGATCCCACGATCGGTCGCCGCCAGCGTGATCGTCGCCGATCCACCATAGTAGACGGCTTGGGCATCGCTCGCCGTGACCGGCGGCAGTGTGTCAGTGACGGACACCGTGACCGATCGCGTCGCCTCCCGGTTGCCCGCGAGGTCGACCGCCGCATACTGAAGTGTGTGGTCGCCGGGATACGTCAGTTCGATCCTACCGCCGACACCGGTGATCGTGCCGTCGAGCGTCCACACGATGCGATCCACCCCGAGACCCACATCGTCGGCATCGATAGCGACAGCGACACCCTCGGGAGGTGCGACGCGCGTCGTGCACGTGCTCTCCGGGGGAGTGCTGTCGGCAAGCATCAGGTCGATGGCCGAACGCGCCTGCACGAGGCCATCGCCGGAGTAGTCGTCCCGGCCAAGAGAACCGAGATCGGTCGCCGTGGACCCGATAAGGAACCTGAGTGCCTCGGGCGACAGGTGTGGCCGCTCGCCGAGGAGGAGCGCCGCGACGCCCGCCACGTGCGGCGTGGCCATCGAGGTACCGTACTTCGTGCCGTAGCCGTCGTACCGGACCGTGGAATAGACCGGGGCGTCGGACGTTCCACCGGGCGCAACGATGTCCATTGCAGGGCCGTAGTTCGAGTACGTCGCGCGCACGTCGGCCGCATCGGTCGCGCCGACACACATGGTGTCAGGGTAGGCGGCCGGAAAGAGCACGGCACCGCCCTCGTTGCCCGCCGCAGCAACCACCAACACTCCCGCCGAGCGCGCACGGGCCACGGCTGCCGCGACCGTCAGGCTCCCGGTCGACCCGCCGACGCTCACGCTGACGACGTCGGCGCCCGCATCAACGGCGTAGTCGATTCCCTCGGCGAGCACCGCCGAGCTCCCCGAGCCGCGGCTGTCGAGCACCTTGACCGGAAGGATCCGTGCGCCGGGGGCCATCCCTGCGATACCGCGACCGTTGTCGGTCACAGCCGCGGCGATACCGGCGCAGTGCGTGCCGTGCCCGTTGTCGTCGTCAGGCCGGGCGTCCTGGTTCACGAAGTCCCAGCCGACGAGGTCATCGACAAAGCCGTTGCCGTCGTCATCGATGCCGTTTCCCGGAATCTCACGGGGGTTGATCCATATGTGGGCCGCAAGATCCTCGTGGTCGAGAGCGACGCCGGTGTCCACCACGGCCACGATCACATCGTCTCCGCGTGTGAGCTCCCAGGCGCTCTCGGCCTGGATGCGCCGCGGAGCCCACTGCGTACCGTCAGCGAAGGCGGGGTCGTTGGGTGTGCCCGCCGTCCACAGTGCCCTGACGGGATGATCGGGCTCGGCATAGGCGATTCCCGGTATCGCCGAGAGCGTCCGCGCAAGAGCCTCGGCGCTCACCCCGGCCGGTGCGTCCAGCACGAGGCCGCGCTCACCGTACAGTCGTCGTGCTTCGCCGAGTCCCCATCCGGCCAGGCGAGCGCGGACACGGCCCTCGTCGCGGACATCGGTCCACGCGACGATCACGCGTCCGGGGTCCGTCTCGGTGGCCTGGGGCGCCGCGACTCCCGGGGTGGGAACCGCCACGGCGATCGCGGCCGCAAGAACGCACGCGACCGCAGCCCGAGACATCCTGAGCGACTGCGTCATCCCGAGTCCCGCCCCATCCAGCGGCGGTGCATGAATCGCATGACGCGCCGGTCTCCGAGCAGACGTCGGGCGGCGAGGAGCGGACGCGCATAGGCGGCAACCGGGTAGCGAAGCCTGTCCGAAGAGTCCGTGATCGCGACCCAGACCTCTCCGGCCGCGTCGGCGGGGCTCGTCCGGTCGGTCACACCCCGGCTGAAGGCGTTCATCGCCGTCAGGAACGGCGCGTACGGCCCCGTCGGCTCGGCGCGCTCCTCCATCGCCCGGTAGATCGGCGTGTCGACGTACCCGGGCTCAACGGCCTTGACCCTGATGCCGAACGGCTTGAGTTCGTGCCACAGACCTTCGCTGAAGCCCTCGAGCGCGTGCTTGGAGGCGTTGTACGTGGTGAAGAAGGGAAAGACGATTCGGCCACCGAGCGAGGTGACGTTGACGATGGTACCGCTGCCGCGCGTGCGCATCGCCGGCAGGAACGCACGCGTGAGCTCGACGGGCGCGAACGTGTTCACCTGGAAGATGTCGCGAGTGGCCTGGGGATCGGATTCCTCGACGGGTGAGTACATGGTGTACCCGGCGTTGTTGACCAACACGTCCGGCGGCAGACCGTTCTCGGCCATGAACCGCCCGGCGAGCGCCTCGAGCGCGCGTGAGAACCGCAGGTCGAGGCGGTAGAGCGTGACTTCGGCGGGAAGGTCGTACGTTTCGGGGTGCTGATTGTCACGCACCGTTCCGAAGACACGCCACCCCTCGGCGTGCGCCTTGACGGCAAGCGCATGTCCGAGCCCGGAACTGACACCGGTGATGAGAATCGATGGCACGCGCGGGACCTTTCGCGACGGAGTCTATGACGTCCTCTACTGGATATACTATGCCCTGGGACCAGGTTCTGCCCGACCGATCGCTCAAGGAGGCTTCGTGAAGCTCGCCGTTGTGGGTTCCGGCATCTCGGGCATGTCTGCCGCGTGGCTGCTCTCGCGCGAACACGAGGTGGATGTACTTGAGGCCGAGGATCGGCTCGGCGGGCACACGCACACCGTGGACGTCTCGCTCGACGGACAGGCGCTCGCTGCGGACACCGGCTTCATGGTCTTCAACCACCGCACCTACCCCAACCTCATCCGCCTGTTCGAGCATCTCGGCATCGAGGAGCAGGACGCCGACATGTCGTTCTCGGTTCAGCACCTCGCCGACGGCCTCGAGTGGCGTGGCGATCTCGCGGGGCTCTTCGCTCAGCCGCGCAACCTGACCCGACCGGCGTTCTGGGGCATGCTCGCCGACGTTCTGAAGCTCTCCCGCTCGTCAGAGAGCCTGCTCGCCGACCCGGCCATCGACTCGATGAGCCTCGGCGAGCTTCTCGCGCGCGAGGGATACGGCCGCGCGTTCACCGACTGGTATCTCGTGCCCATGGGCGCCGCGATCTGGTCCACCCCCGCCGGGGGCATGCTCGAATTCCCTGCCGGGACCTTTCTGCGCTTCTGCAACAACCACGGACTGCTTCACGTCACCGGCAAGCCGTTGTGGAAGAGCGTCCCGGGCGGTGCTCGCCGCTACACGCTCGCGCTGGCCGAGCGCGTGAGCGGGCGCGTTCGGACCTCGGCCGAGGTGGCGCGCGTGGAGCGCTTCGATGACCGGGTGGAGTTGCGCCTGAGAACTGGCGAAACCCTCTCCTACGACGGTGTGGTCCTGGCCAGCCACGCCGACCAGTCGCTCGCGATGCTGGCCGACCCGGACGAAGACGAGACCCGCGTGCTCTCGGCGTTCGGCTACGAACAGAACGACACCGTGCTCCACACCGACGCATCTCAGCTACCGCGAAGCCGACGCGCATGGGCGGCGTGGAACTACGTCTCGGACGGTCACGGCGATGCGCCGGTGGCGGTGCACTATCAGCTCAACGTGCTGCAGCAACACCGTGTCCCCACGCGTCTGCTCGTCTCGCTCAACAGCATGCGCCCGATCGACGAGTCGAAGATCGTCAAGCGCTTCGGAAGCGCCCACCCGCAGTTCACAGCAGCGGCGATCGCGGCCCAGAAAGATATGTGCGTCATCCAGGGCGGCCGGCGCACCTGGTATGCGGGCGCATGGCAACGTTACGGCTTCCACGAGGACGGCTGCGTATCGGGACTGCGTGTGGCCGGGCTCCTCGGCATCGCCCCGCCGTGGGGACGGGTGCTCGACCCGGCAATGGACGGGAGCCGCTCATGAACAGCCGCCTGTACGAGGGCAGCGTCATGCATGCGCGGTCGCGCCCGGCGAAGAACTCGTTCCGCTACCGGATCTGGTTCGCATACCTGGATCTTGCGGAGCTCGAAGACCTGGGACGTACGGTCAGCGGCTTCGGACACGATGCGCGCGCATGGGCCGTCTTCCGGAACCACGACCATGGCCCGCGCGACGGTTCATCCCTCCGGCCCTGGATCGACCGAGTGCTTGCTCAGGCAGGTATCGATCTGGCCGGCGGAGCCGTGCGCATACTCACGATGCTGCGCGGTGGGCCGTTCGGCTTCTATCCGGTCTCGTTCTGGTACTGCTTCGGAGCAGACGGCGCGCTGCGCGCGGTGCTGGCCGAGGTACAGAACACCTTCGGCGGGTATCACAACTACCTGCTGCACGAAGAGGGCGGCGCGATGGAGTTCGGCGAGGATCTGTTCGCGCCCAAGCTCTTCCACGTGTCGCCGTTCATGCCGATGGATGCGCGCTACCGCTTCCGATTCACCATGCCCGGCGAGAGACTCTCGGCGTCCATCCATGAAGACATCGAAGGAGCCCCGACATTCGTGGCAGGCATCAACCTGACCGAACACCCCTTCGATGACGTCACGCTCTCACGCCTCAACCGCACGTACATCTCGATGCCGTTGCGCGCCTGGCTGCTCATCCACTTCCAGGCGATCAGACTCGCCGTGAAACGGGTGGGTTTCTTCAGCGACCCGGGTGCCCCCGACGAGGAGACGACAGTTGACCCGCAACGCGTACTCAGGGACAGCACGGACTGATCTCCGCGGCCTCGGGCTGTTCAGCCGGGGCGTCGCTCTCGCGCTCAGGCGTGCGCCATACGGATCGCTCGAGGTCGTGTGGTCCGACGGTCGGCGACTCAGGTTCGAGGGCGCTCACGACGGGCCGGGTGCCACTATCCTGATCCGCGACCCGGCGAGCGTGCGCCGGATGGCTCTCGGTGGGAGCATCGGCCTGGCCGAGGGATACATGAGCGGAGCGTGGGACACGCCCGACCTGACCGCGTTCCTCGAATTCGCCGCGATCAACCTCGATGCCGCACGCGAGGTCGGTGGCCGCGTGACGGCACCGCTCAACCCGGTCAACCGCGCTATCCACGCACTGCGCGCGAACACGCCGCGAGGCAGCAAACGCAACATCGGTCACCACTACGACCTCGGCAACGACTTCTATGCGCTGTGGCTCGACCCCGACATGACGTACTCGTGCGCGGCTTTCGACGGCACTGCGTGCGACCTGAAGACCGCCCAGCAACGCAAGTGGGACCGTCTGCTCGACCTTCTCGACACGCGGCCAGGACAACACCTGCTCGAGATCGGCTGCGGTTGGGCCGGCTTCGCGATCCACGCCGCCAAGACGCGGGGACTGCGCGTTACCGGCATCACCATCTCCGATGAGCAGCTTACTTGGGCGCGTCGACGCGTGGCCGCTGAAGGGCTCGAGGGTGTCGTGGAGATCCGGCATCAGGACTATCGTGCCCTTGCCGAGCGCTTCGACCACGTCGCCTCCATCGAGATGTTCGAGGCCGTCGGCATGCGCTACTGGCCGACGTTCTTCGGCGCGGTTCGCGACGCACTCGTACGGGGTGGGCGCGCAGCGATGCAGGTCATCACCATCGAGGATCACCGCCTCGAGGACTACGCCGCCAAGCCGGACTTCATCCAACGCTACGTCTTCCCGGGAGGCATGTTGCCGAGCCCCGAGCGATTCGCGTCCGTTGCCGCGACAGCCGGTCTCGCCTGCGGCGAGCCGACGTTCTTCGGCCAGGACTACGCACTCACCCTGCACGCCTGGGAGGAGCGCTTCATGGACGCGATCCAGCAGGTGCGCGCCCTCGGCTTCGACGAACGCTTCGAACGCATGTGGCGCTTCTACCTCTCGTACTGCCAGGCCGGGTTCCGCACCGGCAGCATCAACGTGATGCAGCTGTCGCTCACGCGCGCATAGGAATGGCGGATACCGACAGCTGAACACGCCCGTGGGTATATCAGAGTATGCCGCCAAACCACGGGAGGGTCGGCGATGTGCGTTGTGCTCGGAGTCGTGCGTTCACTGACAGCCCGCCCGTGCTCCGAGCGTCGGCCACCCGAAGTCAGATCAGATCGAATCATGCGCTGACCGACCATGTGTCCGTACGGGCGAGGCTCGCCGACACCCTCGGCTCGTGGCGACGCCACGCCTGTCCGGCACCGATATGAGGAGGCACCGTGGAACCACTCACCCTCGAGCGATTGATCGCCCTCGCGCAGGCGCACGGCGACACGCGGGTCTCGCTGTTCATGCCGACTCGGCGCTTCGGACCCGGCAGCCAGGAGGAGGACACCACCCGGCTCAAGAACCTCATCCGCACCGCTGAGGAGCAACTCACGGCCCGGGGTCTGAAGACCGCGCAGATCGATGCGTTGTTGGGACCAGTACGTAATCTCGGCGACGACAGGCCGTTTTGGCTTCGCTCTGCCGAGGGACTTGCTGTGCTCGCCGGCCCGGAGGGTATCGAGGCATTCCAGGTACCTGTGGCCTTCGAAGAGCTCGCCTTGGTCGGCGACCGCTACTACCTGCGTCCACTCCTCCGGGCCCTGGACGCACGCAGAACGTTCTGGCTACTCGCACTGAGCCAGAAGCGCGTCCGGCTGCTGACAGGTGACGGGTATGCTATGGCCGAAGTGCCGACCGAAGGCATACCGGCAAGCTTGGCCGACGCGCTTCGCTGGGATGACTACGAGAAGAGCTCGCTCCAGTTCCATACCGGAACCTCGACCTCCGGCGGCAAGCGTCCGGCTGTCTTCCACGGCACAGGCGAGGCGGACGTCAAGGACGAGATCGTGCGGTACTTCCGCGGCATCGACCGCGGTATCCACGAACTGCTCAAAGGCAGCGACGCCCCGCTCGTGCTCGCTGGCGTCGACTATCTCCTGCCTCTGTACCGGGACGTCAACTCGTACCCGCATCTGACATCAGAGACGATTCCCGGCAACCCCGACGGACTTGGCGACACGGAGCTCCACGAGCGCGCGTGGACGATCGCGGGCGCGCTGTTTGACACCGAGCGTGCGGATGCGGCCGAGCGAGCCCTCGAGCTGTGGGCATCGACGCGGGTCACCCCCGACCCCGAGGCGATCGCCGTGGCCGCCCATCACGGACGCGTCGACACGTTGCTCGTGGCCGACGGCGTCCACTGGTGGGGTATGCTCGATCCGGTCGCCGGCAAACTCACGCTGCACGCCGACGCGGTCAACGGCGACGAGGACGTGCTCGATCGCACCGCTTTCGAGACGCTGTCGAGCGGAGGCTCGGTCATCTCCCTGGCAGCCTCCGAAATGCCGCATGAGAAGGGCGCCGTAGCAATCCTGCGGTACTAGTACGCGCCCGCTGCAGGCCAAGAGACGCGAAGACCCCGGAGGCGTGTCCGGGGTCTTCGGTGTCGTATGATGGTGGGCCCAGGTGGACTCGAACCACCGACCTCACGGTTATCAGCCGTGCGCTCTAGCCAGCTGAGCTATGGGCCCTCGCTGCGAACAGCCTCGATACCATAGCCTACGCTCGGAACCAGCGTCAAGAACGCTAGCCCGCGCAGACCGACACGGTCAGGGAGCGTCTGCGCGGACCGTCGAACTCGCACAGGAACACACCCTGCCAGGTGCCGAGCCCGAGCTGGCCGTCGGTGATCGGGATGTCCACCGAGGCGCCCACGATCGTCGCCTTAACGTGTGCGTCGGAGTTCCCCTCGGCGTGTCGCCAGGGACCGGCGGCCGGAACGATCGCCGCAAGTCCGGCAAGGATATCAGTCCGGACTTCCGGGTCCGCCGCCTCGTTCACGGTGACCGCGGCTGTCGTATGGGGGCAGAACAGGAGCACCCGACCCTGCACCACGCCGCTGCGCTCGACCACTTCCCGAATCTCGCGCGTGACGTCGACCATCTGCTCGCGCCGCTGCGTGTGCACCTCGAAGCGCATCGTGCCGCCCTCCCGATGGCCCACTCCCCTCATCGATGGTAGCGCATGCGCCGCAGCACGGCATCATGCGTGCTAGTCTTGAACGGTCCCTAAGTCGGGAGGAGGCACGTGATGATGCAGGTACGCGTGGCCGGCCTCAGCCTGGACGCCACGACCCAGCAGCCCGTGCTCCTGCTCGTTCCGAGCGCTGACATCGAGGGCGAGGGGCCGCGACGCGCGTTGCCCATCTGGATCGGCCACCCGGAAGCGACCGCGATCCTTCTCGCCGTGCAGGGTGTTGAGCCGCCCCGGCCGATGACGCACGACCTGCTCACGTCGGCCATCGAGAGCACCGGCAACGTCATCTCGCGTGTAGAGGTCACCCGTCTGGAGGAAGGCACGTTCTTCGCGGCACTCGTTCTGCGCGGCGAAGAACGTGAGATCGCCGTCGACGCGCGTCCTTCGGACTCGATCGCCGTCGCGGTACGCTGCGGATGCCCGATCTACGTCGAGGAGAGCATCTTTGCCGAGGCCGCCGTCGAGATCACCGAAGTCGACGAGGAGGCCGAGGTCGAGCGCTTCCGCGACTTCCTCGACCACGTCGACCCAAGCGACTTCATGTCGTAGGCCGCAGCCTTACTCGTACCGCAGCGCCACGATCGGATCGAGCTGGCTCGCCTTCCACGCGGGGTACACCCCGAAGAACACTCCGACCGCGAACGCGAAGAGGAAGGACATCGCCACTGCCCACGGCGTGACGTTCGTGGGCACGGGGGTCGTCTGCGCGATCAGCTCTGCGCCGCCCCAGCCCAGCACGATGCCGAACACTCCACCGAGCACCGAGAGCGCTACCGCCTCGATGACGAACTGCGACAGGATGTCGTACGTACGCGCGCCCACGGCCTTACGGATACCGATCTCCCGCGTGCGCTCGCTCACGCTCACGAGCATGATGTTCATGATGCCGATGCCGCCTACGAGGAGCGATATCCCGGCGATGCCGGCGAGCATGTACGTGAGCGTACCGAGCAGGTCCGACAGGATTCCGAGCGTCTGCTCTTGCGAGAACACCGTGAACTCGTCGCCGAACGACGGCAGGAGCGCCCGGCGTATGTCGCGCCGCACGACCTCGATCTCATCGGCATCGGTGGCCTTCACCACGATCGTACTCACGTAGTTGAGGTTGAACAGGCGCTGCGCGGTCGTGATCGGGATGTACACCTGGCTGTCCTGGTCGCCGCCCAGGCCGCCGCCGAGCGACTGGTAGTAGCCGATGACCGTGAACCGCTGGCCATTCAGGGTGACCTGCTTGCCGAGGGGGTCTTGATTGGGGAACAGTTCGCGGGCGACGCGATCACCGAGCGCCACCACGCGCGACGCGGCCTGCACCTCGCCGCGGCGGTAGTGCCGCCCACCGGCGAGGTCGGACGTGAACACCTCGGTGCCTTGTTCGTTACCGGCCGCAACGACGACACGCATCGAGCGATTGCCGGCCTTGATCGCCGCACCGGCCTGGAGCACCGGCACGACGGCGCTCGCGCCCTCCACACGGCGGGCGATCGTCTCCGCGTCATCAAGGGTGAACCGCCGTCCGGGAGGCGCTCCCCCGCCGCCCATGCCTCCCTCGTACTGGCCCGGCACGACGAAAAGCAGATTCGAACCGAGGCCCTCGAGTGAGCCCGTCACCTCATCCTGCACCCCCGTGCCGATCCCGACGAGCAGGATGACGGCCGCCACGCCGATGATGACACCAAGCATAGTGAGCAGGCTGCGGGCCTTGTTGGCCGCGAGTGCGCGGAGCGCGATCCGGAAGCTCTCGGGGAGGTTCATCCGGTCGCTCCCTCGGGAGGCAGTGAGGCCATCTCGTCGGCGGCCATGATGCGGTCAGCGACCGGACCATCCTCGCGCACCCGGCCGTCGAACATGTGAACGGCACGCTCGGCGTGCCGGGCGACCCGGTCGTCATGCGTGACGAGGATGACGGTGATGCCCTGCTCGTTGAGCTCCTGGAGCACGGCCATGACCTCGATACCCGAGCGTGAGTCGAGGTTGCCTGTGGGCTCGTCGGCGAGCACGATGCTCGGGTCGTTGACGAGTGCCCGGGCGATGGCCACCCGTTGCTGCTGCCCGCCGGAGAGTTGGCTCGAGAAGTGCCCGAGCCGGTTGGCGAGCCCCACGCGCTCGAGGGCTTCGCGCGCGCGGCGCGCCCGCTCGGACCCGCCGACGCCACCGTAGACGAGCGGCAGCTCGACGTTGGCGAGCGCACTCGTGCGCGAGAGCAGGTTGAACGCCTGGAAGACGAAGCCGATGTGGCGGTTGCGTAGGCTCGCAAGCTCGTTGGGCGCGAGGCTGCTCACGTCCTGGCCCTCTAAGATGACCTCGCCCGAAGACGGCCGATCGAGTAGGCCGACGATGTGCATGAGCGTCGACTTGCCCGAGCCGGAGGGCCCCATGATCGCGACCATCTCGCCCTGTCGGATCTCCAGGTCGACGCTTCTCAGCGCGTTGACCTCGACACCATCGAGGTAGTAGCACTTCGACACGTCGCGCGTCTCGAGCACGACACGTGCAAGGCCGGTGTCACCCATCGGCTAGTCCGTCCTGACGCGCGCGCCGTCGACCAACTCGGACACGTCGCTCACAACCACTTGATCGCCCTCGGCCAGGCCGGAGCGGACCTCGACGAGCGTGTCGGTCAGTCGGCCGATCTCGATCTCGACCCGGGTGACCACGCCGTCTCTCACGACGTACACGTAGTTCGAACTACGGTCCTCGAGCAGCGCCTCGACCGGCATCGTGATGACGTCTTCGATGGTCTCGACCCGAATCTCGACAGATCCGTTCATGCCGATAAGGATGGACCTGTCGGGATTGGCGATCCGCAGGATGACGGGGAATGCCGTGCCGGCCGTCGGCGTAAGCACCGACTGGAGCTCTACGCGCTCAACGACTGTCTCGTACTCTTCGTCGGACAGCCCGTCGAGCGCGATGGCGGCCTCCATGCCCTCAGATACGCGCGTGATATCGGCCTCGTCCACCTGCGCGGTGAACGTGAGTTCCGAGAAGTCCACGATCGAGAACGGTGCGGACGCCGGGCTGACCGAGGAGCCCACGGATGGCTGGCCGGCAGCGACACCGGTAAGCGGGTTGGTTATGGTACTGAAGATCACGACTCCATCCACCGGGGCCACGATCCTCGCCGAGTCGAGCGTCTCCGCAACGAGGTCACGGGCCTTCGCGGCGGCGGCGATGGCCGCATCGGCGGCTTCGAGAGCCGATGCGACGCTCGAGGCCTTCGCGAGAGCGTCGCGTTGGGCGACCGCGCCGAGATAGGCCGCATACGCCTGGTCGCGCCCGACCTTAGCCGCAGCCACCGCAGCCGTGTTGTCCGACGCCGCTGTCAGGGCAGCGAGTCCCTGCCGCGCGCCGAGAAGGTTCGCGGCTGCCTGGTCACGCGCCAGCGCGAGAGCCGCGAGTGCCGTCTCGAGCGCCGGATCGCGCGGCTCGGGAGCCGGCAGGTAGACGGTTTCGTGGAAGGTTTCGTAGGCCGAGCCAGCAGCCTCAGCGGCGGCCTCGGCAAGGGCGACAGCCGCTTGCGCCTGCGCGATCTCGGTCGCAGTTGGCGCGCCGAGTCCCGCCTGGGCCGCCTTGTAACGCAGGTCGGCCACCTCGTACGCGGACCGGGCCGCCTCGACAGCGGCGTCCGCCGCGCTCCGGTCTCCGGCCCCGGGCACCGCCTTGGCCGCGGCATCACGCTGTGCAAGCGCTCCGGCGTAGGCGGCCTGGGCCTGCGCCAGCTGTGCCTCGATCGGTCCGCTATCCATCGTCGCGATCACCTGACCGGCGCGAACGCGCTGTCCGTCGGTGACTTCGAGACTGGCGATCGTCCCCGCTGTTGGCGGGTAGAGGTCGATCTGGTCCTCGGCCGCGATCTTACCCGACGCACTCACGGTGACCGACAGGTCGCCTCTCGTCACGTCGGCCACGGCCACCTCGGCAGCCCGCGATCCCGCGTAGACGAATGCTGCCGCCGCTCCACCGACCGCAAGCACGGCGATGGCGCCTGCGATTACTTTGCCTTTCGACACCCTGACCTCCCTGGGTCCGACAGGTACTCTCTCTAGATACGTACGGCCCTCGTCGGAGCCTCCGGGAGCCCGAGAAGGGCCGGCAGACTGCCGATGTCGTCGATCACAGCGTCAGGTCCGGCCTGCTCAATCCGCCCTTTGTCGGCGACGCCCCACGTGGCTCCCACTGCTATCGCACCGGCGCCCCTGGCCGCGGCGATGTCGGCCGGACTGTCGCCTACGTAGACGCATCTCCCGGGGTCCACCCCGATCTCGGCTGCCGCGAGCAACACCGGGGTCGGGTCGGGCTTGTGCACCGTGGTGTCGTCGGCTGTGACGACCACCGCGAAGAACCTGCCGAGATCGAACAACTCAAGCGCGCGCCATGCCATATGGCTGCTCTTGGAGGTGACGATCCCCATCGGCAGCCCACTGGCCGCCACTGACTCGAGCGCCTGCAGCGTGTTGGGGTATAGTCGCGCCATCTCGTCATGCGTCGCATGGTTGAACGCCCGGTACGACGCGAGTAGGCGCTCGGCCGTGTCCTCGTCGTCCGTGAAGAAGCGCATCTGCCGGGCGAGCGGCACCCCTACGTGGTGCATCAGTACGTCGTCGGGCAAAGCTTCGCCGAGCACGTCGGCGGTCGCGTGCCGGAAGGACGCGAGAATGTGCGGAATGGTGTCGACGACGGTGCCGTCCAGGTCGAACAGCACCGCCTGGAGTGTGCCGAGGCGCTCCACTACGCGCGCGGAAACGTTCACCGGGTCACTCTTCGTCATCGAAGTCCTCGCTGACGAGGTCCTCGGCCTCCACTTCGCGCTCGCTCATGCCCGGCACCCGATCGGCCGTCTCCTCGATGAGCGCCTGCTGCCCCTCGACGGTCACGGCCCGCTTCTTCTTCTTGGCGACCACGCGCGCGATCGCCGAGACGCGATCGGCCTCGCAGACGTTCATGACCTTCACGCCCTGTGTCGACCTGCCGAGCATACTGATGTCCTCTGCCTTCACGCGGATGACGACACCGTCTTCCGAGATGAGCATGAGCTCGTGGCCGGGCATGACGATCTTCATGCCTGCGAGACGACCCTTCTTGGCGGTCACCTGGATCGTCTTGACGCCCATGCCGCCGCGCCTCTGGATCGGATACTGGTCGACGGGCGTGCGCTTCCCGTATCCGCGCTCGGTCACCACGAACAGCTCGGAACCCGGAGGTGCGATCTCCATGCCGAGCACCCGATCGTCTCCCTTGACGTTCATCCCTCGCACGCCCATCGTGTCGCGGCCCATCGGGCGAGCATCGCTCTCATCCCACAGGATGGCCTTGCCCTCGGCCGAGACCATCATCGCGCGCTCGCCGTCACGCACGCGACGCACCGAGATCAGTTCGTCGTCGTCGCGGAGGTTGATGGCGATGATGCCGTCGCGACGGCTGCGGTCGTACGCCTGGATCGCGGTCTTCTTCACCATGCCGTGCGCGGTGGCGAACAGCAGGTACTCGAGTTCCGGGAAGTCGCGGGTGGTGATGACGGCAGCGATCCGCTCGTCCTGCCCGAACGGCAGGAGGTTCACCACAGCTGTGCCGCGCGCATGGCGCGAGCCGACGGGTAGCTCGTGCACCTTGAGCCGGTACACCTTGCCACGAGAGGAGAAGAAGAGCACATAGTCGTGCGTGGAGCTGATGAACAGATGCTCCACGAAGTCGCTCTCCTTGAGACTCACCCCTGAGATGCCCTTGCCGCCGCGCTTCTGCTGACGGTAGGTGGCCACGGGCAGCCGCTTGACGTAGCCGGCCTTCGTGATGGTGACGACCATGTCCTCCTCGGCGATGAGGTCTTCGACATCGAGGTCGTGGGCCACGCCCGAGATCTCGGTCCTCCGCGGGTTGCCGTACTTCTCGCGGATCTCGGCCATCTCGTCTTTGATGATCTGCAGCACCAGCGCCATGTCGCCGAGGACCTTCGTGTACCAGGCGATCTTCTCGCGCAAATCCGTGAGCTCTTCCTCGATCTTGGAACGCTCGAGACCGGTCAGGCGGCGCAGGCGCATCTCGAGGATGGCGTCGGTCTGCGCCTCTGACAGGCCGAAGCGGGCGATGAGACCGGCCTTGGCCTCGGCGTCGTCGGCGCTTCCGCGAATGATCTTGATGACCTCGTCGATGTTGTCGAGGGCGATGACATACCCCTCGAGGATGTGCGCCCGCTCCTCGGCCTTGCGCAGGTCGTACTTCGTACGCCGGACGATGACGTCCTTCTGATGCTCCACATAGTGGTGGAGCATCTGCTTCAGTGGGAGCTCGCGGGGCACTCCGTCGACGAGCGCCAGCTGGATGATGCCGATCCCGGTCTCAAGTGGGGTGTGCTTGTACAGCTTGTTGAGAACGACTTGCGGGATCGCGACCTGCTTGAGCTCCACGACCACACGCATGCCCTTGCGGTCCGACTCGTCACGCAAGTCGGATATTTCGGGGAGTTTCTTCTCGCGCACCAGTTCGGCGATCTTCAGCACGAGTTTGGACTTGTTCACCGCGTAGGGGATCTCCGTGATGATGATGCGCATACGGCCGGTTGTTGTCTGCTCGGCGTACGCCTTGCCGCGCACCTTGATCGAGCCACGCCCGGTCTCGTAGGCCGAGAGGATGCCCTCGCGGCCCATGATCGAGCCGCCTGTGGGAAAGTCGGGCCCGGGCATGTGGACCATGAGGCCCTCGGTCGTGATCTCCGGGTCGTCGATGAGCGCGGTTGTGGCGTCGATCACCTCAGCCAAGTTGTGTGGCGGGATGTTCGTTGCCATACCCACCGCGATGCCCGCCGAGCCGTTGACGAGCAGGTTCGGGTAACGCGCAGGAAGCACGAGTGGCTCGGTGAGCGACTCGTCGTAGTTGGGGCCGAAGTCGACCGTCTCCTTCTCTAGGTCGCGGAGGAGTTCCATCGCCGGGCGGGCGAGGCGGGACTCCGTGTAGCGCATGGCCGCTGCCGAGTCACCGTCGACGGAACCGAAGTTGCCGTGGCCGTCTACCAGTGGTGCGCGCATCGCGAAGTCCTGCGCCATGCGCACCATCGTGTCGTATACGGCCGAGTCGCCGTGGGGGTGATACTTGCCGATGACCTCACCGACGGTCCACGCGGACTTCTTATACGCGCGGGTGGGCGTGAGCCCTGACTCGTGCATCGCATAGAGGATGCGTCGGTGAACAGGCTTGAGCCCGTCACGCACATCGGGAAGCGCGCGGGCGACGATGACGCTCATCGCGTACTCAAGGAACGACGAGCGAAGCTCGTCCTCGATATCGATGGGCATCACGCTTGATGCGTTCAGGGGCTCAGTCACTTAGCCGTCTCTCCTCGTCAGCGGTGGTACTTGCGGAACAGCAGGAATGCACCAGCCAGGAAGCCGAGCCCCGCGAGGAGCACGACGAAGGACATCGTTGCCGCCAGCATCGTGCTGGCAGCGTCGCTGGCGCCGACGCGCGCGAACAGCACGGCCGCCTGCACGATCACGAACAACCCGGTGACCGCAAAGAAGCCGATCACTACGTCGATCAGCACCTTGTTCGCTTCGGCGGGCCGGGGTTCTTCCATTCGCAACTCGACCAGCATCGCGTCGATCCGCGATTCCGGCAGCACTGGCTCGGTCTCCGCGGCTGGCTCTGGCTGCGTCACCTCTGCCAAAGGCGCGGGCAAAACAGGTGTGGGTAGCTCCTCCGCGGCCGGCTCCGCCACGACTTCCGGCGGCTGCTCCCGGGCCGCTTTCAGTGCGGCGTCGAGTTGTTGCTCGGCCCGCCGAGCCTCGCGCTCGCGCTCGAAGCGCTCGAACGCTTCCCTCTCCCAGGGAGGCGGCTCGAATCGTCGCTGCTGGTCTTCGGCGGCCATCGTCGTTCTCCATGCGCTGTCGTGTCGTTATACGTCGAGGAAGCGCACGCTCTTCGCGTGCCTCTGGATGAACAGCTTGCGCGGCTCGACCTGGTCTCCCATAAGGTCGACGAAGGCCTCCTCGGCAGCAAGGGCGTCGTCGAGCGTCACCTGGAGCAACGTCCTGCGCTCGGGGTCCATGGTCGTCTCCCAGAGCTGCTCCGGGTTCATCTCACCGAGACCCTTGTAGCGCTGGAGGGAGTACTTCGTCGTCTCGGGAAGCCGCGCGAGCACTTGCTGGAGTTGCTTGTCGGTGTAGGCGTACTCGTGCTTCTTGCCGTAGGTGATCTTGTAGAGCGGCGGCTGTGCGATATAGACGTACCCGGCATCGATCAGCGGACGCATGTACCGGTAGAAGAACGTGAGGATGAGGCACCGGATGTGTGCGCCATCGACGTCGGCGTCGGTCATGATGATGATCTTGTGATACCGCGCCTGCTCCAGGTCGAACTCCTCCTGGATGCTCGTTCCGAGCGCGGTGATCATCGCCTGGATCTCGATCGATGACAACGCACGGTTGATTCCGGCCTTCTCGACGTTCAGGATCTTCCCGCGCAACGGCAGGATGGCCTGGAAACTGCGGTCGCGCGCCTGCTTGGCCGAGCCCCCGGCCGAGTCACCCTCGACGAGGTATATCTCGGTCAGGGCAGCCTCCCGGATCGAGCAGTCGGCAAGCTTGCCCGGGAGTGTGGAACTCTCGAGCAGGCCCTTGCGCCGCGTGAGCTCCCGGGCCTTGCGCGCAGCGGCGCGTGCCTTGGCGGCCTGCGTCGACTTCAAGACGATCGACCGTGCCGGCTTCGGGTGCTCCTCCAGGTACTCGGCCAGACCGGTGGTGACGACCGACTGCACGACCGAGCGCATCTCGGTGTTGCCGAGCTTTGTCTTCGTCTGCCCCTCGAACTGGGGATTCCTGAGCTTGACCGAGATGACCGCGGTGAGACCCTCGCGGATATCCTCACCCGAGAGGTTGTCGTCCTTCTCCTTGAGGATCCCCTGCCGACGCGCATAGTCGTTGATCGTACGCGTCAGCGCATTCTTGAATCCCTCGAGGTGGGTCCCGCCCTCGTGCGTGTTGATGTTGTTGGCAAACGCCAGCACCGTCTCCGTGTAGCCGGTATTCCACTGGAGGGCTACCTCAACGGCCCCCTCGGGACCCTCGGCCTCGAAGTAGATGGGGCGAGCGTGGATCGACTCCTTCTTGTCGTTCAGATACTTGACGAAGTCCAGGATGCCGCCCGCGTAGCGAAACTCCTCACGGCGAGGCTCGAGTTCGCGCTCGTCGGTAAGTACGATCTTGAGGTTCTTGTTCAGGAAGGCCGTCTCCCGCATGTGGGAGGCGATGGTGTCCCACGAGTACTCGATGGTCTCGAAGATCTCCTCATCGGCCCAGAAGGTGACTCTAGTGCCGTTGGTCTTGGACTTCCCGATCGGCTTGAGCGGCTTGGTGGCCTTGCCGCGCTCAAACGCCATCGCCCAGACCTGGCCATCACGCCTGACCTCGACCTCGAGTCTCTTGGATAGCGCGTTGACGACACTCACGCCAACACCATGGAGTCCGCCGGACACCTTGTAGCCGCTTCCACCGAACTTGCCGCCGGCGTGGAGGATCGTGAGGGCGACCTCTACGCCGGACTTCCGATACTTCGGTACGTTGTCGACCGGGATACCCCGTCCGTTGTCCGTGACCGAGATCGAGTTGTCGGGGTGGATGACGATGTCGATCGTTGTGCAGTGGCCGGCGAGCGCCTCG
This sequence comes from Coriobacteriia bacterium, assembly GCA_030651765.1. Taxonomy (GTDB): domain Bacteria; phylum Actinomycetota; class Coriobacteriia; order Anaerosomatales; family Anaerosomataceae; genus UBA2272. The sequence continues at coordinate 94,545 of JAUSBY010000011.1, forward strand.
TCCACCGAGTTGTCGACGACCTCGTAGACGAGATGGTGGAGGCCTTTGGGGCCGGTCGACCCGATGTACATGCCGGGCCGTTTTCGTACCGCTTCAAGTCCTTCGAGGACCTGGATGTCTTTGCCGGAATACGAGCTTTCGGGCACGCTGACTCCTCTATCGCGACGCAGACGACAGCTGGTGGACCGGGATGCGCTACAACCACGATATGTAGTCGTTTTCCCTGCTCAAGTGTACCACAACTAGTGGTTTCACACTCTCCGGGGGAGAGCCTTCGGCGGTCTCTCACGGACCATCGGCAGAGCGTGTACGAGCCCCTTTCTTTCTCTCGAGATCCTTGACCATCACCCGGCGAGCGACCTCACGCAAACGGGGGTCATGGATCACCGCGGCTACATGCGCCACCTGGTCGAGTTCGGTTGCGTCGAGAGGCTCCGGGGCGATGTCGTCGGCAACGTAGAACGCATCGGTCTCCGTCGCTATGGTCTCCCAGTTCGCCTGATCGGAGACCTTGCGGGAGACAGTGAACCGTATCGCTGTGACCGCAGTGTGACCCAGGTGTGTGTTCAGCCTATCTGTCAGCTGATCCGACATGAGGGATAGCTGGTTAGCCCACGCGGCGCTGTCCACGTAGACGACGAACTCCCCGTTGTCCCGAAGCGCGAAGCCGTACGTGTGACGGTCGATCTCGGACCCGGCCACGTCCCTCCACGCCGCGATGGCCTCTGCGCCAAAGCGCCTGCCTTTTGGATCGGCCCGCTTGAGAACCCTCGCGGCGACATCCCCCAGCCCTTTGAGTTCACGTCTGCGCGCCATCACTCCCCGCTCCCAACCGGGATGATGAGCGCCGACCTCAACAGCGCGGGATCGAAGTACCCGGTGTTCGTCGTTGTGATGAACGTCTGTATGTCCTGTTGCATGAGCTCGGTGAGGGCAGCGCGCCGAGTGGAGTCGAGCTCCGACATCACGTCATCAAGCAGGAGTATGGGGGCCTTCCCGACCACCTCGCGGACCACCGCGACCTCCGCCCACTTCCACGCGAGCGCGATCGTGCGCTGCTGCCCCTGGCTCGCAAACGTGCGGGCATCATGCCCTTCGATGGTGAACACGATGTCGTCGCGGTGTGGTCCGACAAGTGATATGCCGCGCGCGATCTCTTCTGAATGCCTGCGCTCGAGTTCTGCCCGCATACTCTCGACGATCTCTCCGGCGGGTATGTCTGTCCCGAGCGAGCGCTCCCCGATCCCGCACCTGCCCCACATGTTCATCTCCAGCTTTTCGCCACCCGAGAGACTCCCATACACACCGACCGCCGCTTGCATGATCCGTCTGGCAAGCCTGCGGCGATGTGCGTAGAGCTTGCTGCCAAGGACCACGAGCTGCTCAGTCCATGGATCAAGTAGTTGTCTGTCAGCCCCGTCCTTCAGCGCAGCGTTCCTCTGTCGGACCACGCGCGCATACTCGCGGCGCAGCGCTCCATACGTGACTGACAGCTGATCGCCGAGAAGGTCGAGTGTCGACCTGCGCCGTTCGGCCGGACCTTTGACGATCGTCAGGTCGTCTGGTGTGAATATGACGGCGGGTACGAACCGTGTCGCATCGAGTGTCCGCCTCTTCACTGAACCGGACGATCGCCACATTCTCGACCCCGAACCGTGTATGAGGAGTTCGACACCGGCTGCCGAGTTGGCACCCTCGGCCTTCATCGATATCTTGGCTTCACTCGCCCCCCAGCGTACTACCTCGGACCATCGAGGGTTCCGGAATGAACGTCCTGTCGTGATCATTTCGAGACTTTCGATGATGTTCGTTTTGCCGGCGGCGTTCGGTCCGACGAAGACCGTGAGTGCACCCTCGGGTTCAACGCTCAGTGATGCGTAGCTCCGGAAGTCGGTGAGTTCTAAGTGTGTGATCCGCACGCTTGAGCGCGCTCGTTCAGCCGAGACGGACAGGCATCAGCAGGTAGACGAAACCATCACCCTCTGCCGGTTTCAGTACACCCGGCTTGAGTGGGCTCGTCACCTCGATGGCTACCGTATCGCTCTCGGAGATGGCAACACCGTCCAGGAGATAGCCGTGGTTGAACGCGATCTCGACATCTTCTCCTTCCGGTGTGACTTGGATGTCTTCGGTCGCGTCACCAACATCCTGTGTGTTGGCCGACAGCGTCAGCGTGTGATCACTCGATGAGATCCTCACCCTGAGGGGTGTGTTGTGTTGGGCCATAAGGGACACACGTTTGACAGCCTCGAGGAGCTCCGCTCGATCGACCACCGCTCTTGTGGTGTACTCCTTCGGGAGTAGTTGGCGGTAGTTGGGAAACGATCCCTCGATGCGCCGGGAAATGAATGTCGTATCGCCGAACGAGAAGACGACCTGGTTTTCGGAGACGCCGAGAGAGATGGTCTGCGACGATCCGACGAGCTTAGCTATGTCCTCCATAGCTTTACCCGGAACGACGAGTTCGATGTCGCCGACAACCCCCTCAACCGCTACCTCTCGCACACACAGGCGATACGAATCAGTCGCAACCATCTTCAACATGCCTGAGTCGACGATCACGAGGATTCCTGTAAGAACAGGGCGTGTCTCATCACGACTGACCGACCGTGAAACCTGATGCACGACGTGGGAGAAGACCTCTGTGGGGAGAGTGATCGTGTCGGTGGGTTCCACTTCAGGGAACCGCGGGTAGTCTTCGGCTGATAGCGTCTTGATCGTGAAGTTCGACTGCCCACAGGAGATGGTTGCGGTTCCGGGTTGCGATGTGTCTATAGTGACCGCCGCCTCAGGAAGGCTGCGGATGATATCAGTGAGCAATTTGCCGGGAACGACGCTCTGTCCTGCCTCTTCAACCCGGGCGGTCGCAGATGTCTTGATCGATATTTCGAGATCTGTTGCCTGGAAGACGACTTTGTCACCCTGGGATGATAGATAGATTCCGGAAAGGATGGGGAGCGTGGTCCGTGAGGACAGTGCTCGTGAGACAGTCGACAGGGCCTCAAGGAGGGTTCCTCTGGCGATCGAGACCTTCATACCGCGTCCTCTCTCTTATCTCTCTTTAGATATCTGACAACAGTAGCAGTAGTAATAGGGGCTGTGTACGGTGTGGATTACGCCTGTTCTCGCTGCTCACCTATCCTGTGGGTACTGTTGATGGCTTGTGGGGCGTTTGTACCAATCCATCAACACAATCCACAGATCGCAGAACTATCCACACCTCCACATAGTTGTCCATGTACCGCCGCACATACTATGCACACGTTGTTCACGTGCGTTGTCTGACGAGATTAGTGAGCGTCTGAATCTGGTTGTAGACGTCCCTCTGTTCTTTCATCAAGCGCTGGATCTTCGTGTTCGCGTGGATGACGGTAGTATGGTCTCGTCCCCCGAAGCCAGCTCCGATAGCGGGGAGAGAGAGGTCCGTGAGTTCGCGTGTGAGATACATCGCTATCTGGCGGGGGAAGACGATCGACTGCGTTCTCTTGTCACCGATTAACTCGTTCTTACTGACGCCATAGAACCTGCAGACCTCCTGCTGGATTGTTGTCATAGAGATGGGTTTGATGGAGCGCTCGGGGAAGATGTCCTTCAGGACACTATGTGCCAGATCGAGGCTCATCGGGTGGCGGGTGACTGAGCTGAATGCGACAACCCGCAAGAGCGCACCCTCCAACTCACGGATGTTGTTGGAGAAGCGATCGGCGATCAAGGAGAAGACATCGTCGGGAACGACCAGGTTGTCGGCCTCGGCTTTGCGGCGAAGGATGGCGATGCGTGTCTCCAGGTCGGGTGGCTGGATGTCTGCAATGAGACCCCAACCAAAACGCGTCCGGAGGCGTTCTTCGATATCGCCGATCTCGGCGGGTGGCCTGTCCGAGGAGAGCACGATCTGTTTACCAGCTTCGCGCAGAGTGTTGAACGTATGGAAGAACTCGGTCTGAGTCCCCTCTTTGCCAGCAATGAATTGGATGTCGTCGATGAGAAGCACGTCGTTCTCACGATATGACCGGCGGAAGCCCTCCATCCGGCTCTTGTCACGGTCTCCGATGGAGTTGATGAAGTCGTTGACGAACTGTTCACTGGAAACGTACTTGACTTTCATATGCGGGTAACTCGCCTGAACATAGGAGCCAATGGCCTGAAGAAGGTGTGTCTTGCCGAGTCCCGCTCCTCCGTAGATGAACAGAGGGTTATAGGCCGAGCCGGGTGTCTCCGCCGCTGCGAGAGCGACGTGATACGAGAACTGGTTGGATGCACCAACGACGAACGAGTCGAATGTGCACTTCGGGTTCAGTTCGATCTCTGTTTGGCGGGCCCCTCGGCGCGTGGTGGTCGGGGGCGCTGAATCAGTCAATGCGGGCGGTGCAGCCTCGACAACCTCCAACACCGGCTCGATGACGATGGGAGCGCCAGCCACACTGAACTTCACAGCCATCGGGGATCCGGTGACCTGCGTGAGGGCAGACGTCAGTAAGCTGGCGTAGCGCGTCTCGAGCCAATCCCTGGCGAAATCATTCTGGACCGCGACGACCATCTCGTGATCGACGATACCCATAGGAGACGTCTGCTCGAACCAGGTCTTGAATGTCGGGGTGTTGAGTTCTCCCCGCACAACATCGAGCGTATCCTGCCACACCTGATCCACGTCGAGAATCACGAGATCGCCGCCTTATCGTCCGAAGAGTGAGTCGAGATAACGGATTCCACGATCCGTGAGCGCGCGCTTACCGGCTTGATCCGATGCAAGGAGGTCGAGATTCGCCAGGTGTTCGAGATCCCGGTACGCGGTCGACAGGCCCACGCCAAGCTCCCGGCGCACAACGGTGGGACCGAGAGCGCCCAACTCCATTGCGAGAGAGAGGACTTGCTTCTGACGGAGCGTGAGGGCCACCGAGTCGATGTCGTCGGGCGCGTGGGGCGCTTCTTCCGTGGTCTGCGCCGGAAGTGGTGACGTCCGTCGGTCCACCTGGATCGTTACCACGGTCCCCGAGCCGAGGTTGTCTTCAACCTCGATAGTCCCACCCGAGAAGCCAAGACACTCTCGCGCCACAGGTAGCCCCGAGCCCACACCCTTGATGATGCGCTTCATATGTTCCGTGGCTGTCGAGAATCCCGGGAGGAACACCCTGTCCTTGTCAGCGATGCCCGGACCCTGGTCGGCGAACCTGATCGTCGAGCCGTCATCAAGAATGCTCACAACCACTTCGTCGAAACCGGCGTGAATGAAGTTCTCCACCACTTCACGGATGACCGCATAAGGAATCGTGCCGCCGGCTGCATGGGAAAGCTCGTACACACGAGTGGCGAGGCTCTCGATCAGGTCCCGAGCACCCGATTCCGTAACCTGCTCGACTCGGGGTGGTGCGGTCAACGCGTCGTAGACAGCCACAAGCGCCGGATCCGGGCCGCCGGCCTGCGTCTCTGCCGAGGTTGCCAACGAGCCAGGGACGTGGGTGTCACTCCCCTCCCGGTAGAAAGTCTTCATTTGCGACACCCCCTCGTCCGTCCGTCCACACATTCATCCACATTCCGGTTCTGGCGAGCCGCCAGAGAAACTGCTGCTAGGCGCCGTATCTTGAAGGCTCGCCCGCCACTTGAGACCTTATGGCGAGACGGCTATGAACAGGCGGTTTCCCAACTATCCACAAGTCTTTCCACACATGTGGATAGACTTTCCGCCAGTCACATCGAACACCCATCGAACGCGCAGGTCGCAGGTACTTCAGGCAAGGAAACCGGTTTCCAGAACCCGGCGGCCTGTGGGAATGTGCCAATCGCTGTGGATAGTGATTGGGACACGGCGAAAGACCGGCGAAACAAACACCCGCGAGCTGTGGACAAGATGATCGCCCAACACACACGGAGCAGCCAGGCGTTACACAGACACATATCATGAGCAGCAAGTTTTCAAGGAAAGGCCCGCAACGCGAGTGGTCCTGAAGCGGAGCCGATTCTAGCAGACCGACGGGTGCTCTCACAACGAGGCGTAGGAGGTTATCCACAGCTGAGACCCGCACGAGTCCTGCGTTTTCCACACTGTCCACAGATTTCTGACTATTTTTACGTTGACCCACGCGTCGTCGCGCACACCCACTTTGCAGCAGATACCTGCTCGACACACGCCGCAGCTCGTTGACACGCCATGTTTGCCGCCGCTATAATCGCCAGGCTTGTGCTCGGCTCACCGCCGGAGCACCGATAGGAGGGACCATCGTGAAGCGTACGTACCAACCGAACAACCGAAAGCGCGCCAAGGCGCATGGGTTCCGGAAGCGCATGTCGACGAAGGCGGGTCGCGCTATCCTGGCCGCGCGTCGTCGCAAGGGTCGCACGGTCTTGTGCCCGAGCGCCGCATCGTAGTGGATCTCGGCGCCGAACAGGGAGTGCGCCATGCGGACGATCACTGCGCACGCCGACATCGATCGGCTGTTCGCTAGAGGAAGCCGTACGACGCACCCGGCACTCATAGTCCTGGCCGTCGAAACCCCTGAAGCACGTGACCCGAACGGGCGCGTGCTTTTCGTTGCGGGCAAGAAGTTGGGTTCCGCGGTGATGCGGAACCGCAGCAAGCGCGTGATGAGGGCGGCGACGAGGCGTGCTGGAGGATCTTGGCCCGGGTGGGACGTCGCACTCGTCGCGCGGCGGGGGACTCACTCGGCCGCGCCCGACGTGATAGACGCGGCGCTCGCAGCGGCTGTCCAGAGGCTCCGGCGCGACCGATGAAGAACCCGATGGCGCTCGTGGTTGTGGGCTTCATACGCACCTACCAGCGCGCGATCTCTCCGTTGCTGCCGGCATCGTGCCGCTTCTATCCGACGTGCTCCAGCTATGCGGTCACAGCGATCACTCGGCATGGCCTCGCTCGAGGGGGGTGGATGGCCCTCAAGCGCATCGGCCGATGTCATCCATGGAACCCCGGAGGATATGACCCCGTGCCGTAGGCGGGCGCGGTAGTATAGTGTATTGACTGCAACGACCCCCCCCCGACACGCATCGGGAGTGGAGACGATCCCGCATCCTGAAGTCGCGCCACACTGCAAGGAGGTTGGCTTTCCGTGCTCGAGCCCATTGAGAAGCTGCTCTTCGATGTCCTACAGATTCTGCACTCGGTGGTAGGCGACTATGGCCTTGCGATCATCTCGCTGACCGTGGTGGTTAGAATCATGTTGCTCCCCCTCACGGTCAAGCAGACCAAGTCCATGTACGAGCTCCAGCGGATCCAGCCAAAGATCAAGGAACTGCAGGAGAAGTACAAGAAGGACAAGGAGAAGCTCCAGGAGGAGACGCTCAAGTTCTACCAGGAGAACAAGGTGAACCCGTTCGGGGGGTGTCTGCCCCTCCTGCTGCAGATGCCGATCTTCTTCGCATTGTTCCGGATGCTTGGGACGACAGGCACCGAACCGGGGCTCTTCCCCAAGTACATCGCATCTCTGCCAGACGCGGCCGCCCAGGCGGCATCCAGATTCTGGATTGTCCTCCCAGATATTACCAGGTCGGCCGGACAAGTGTACACAGGGGACGGCCTGGTGGCCGCGCTCCCCTACCTCATCTTCGTCGTCCTGTTCGGTCTTAGCACTGTCGTGCCGCAGCTGATGCAGCCCGGCGCCCAGAACCAGCAGAAGCAGATGGCGATCCTTATGGGCGGCATGATGCTGTTCTTCGGTTGGAGCGTATCGGCCGGTGTCGTACTCTACTGGGTCACTCAGGGGCTTCTGGGCTTGCTCCAGCAGGTGATTCAGACACGAATCTACAAGGCGCAGGAGGAGCAAGCATGATCCGTGAGGTAACGACGGAGGGCCCATCGGTTGCGGAGGCCATCGACGCGGCGCTCGAAGAGATGGGTGTCCAACAGGATGCTGTGGAGTACGAGGTGCTTGAGGAGCCGGGGCGTGGCATCTTCGGCGGATCAGGGAAGCGAGCCCGCGTGAAAGTCTGGGTCAAACCGGAGATTGCGCTGGGCCGGCCTGGGGACGCAGCCGTGGACGCCGAGACCGACGACGAGCATGCTGAAGTCGCGGTGTCGCAACCACTCCATACCGACGATGAGGGTGAGTTGACGGACGCGGAGCTCGACGCGATCGCTGATGTGGGTGTTCAGACGATCGGAGAGATCCTCGGGTTCGTTGGCATGGAGGCGGAGATCGATGAGTTCGAAGGCGACGAGGGCGAGATCATCCTCGATATCGTTGGAGATGACTTTGGTCTCCTGATCGGGCGGCATGGGCGTACACTCGATGCGCTTCAGATTCTGGTAGCGGCGATCACCAACCGGAAGACGGGACAGAGGTACCCCCTTGTGGTGGATGTCTCCGGCTATCGTCACCGACGGCGGGTGAAGATCGAGGAGATTGCGCGCAGGGCCGCTGATCGTGCCGTGCGGCAGCACCGGCCGGTGTCTCTCCGACCGATGACCAGCTTCGAGAGACGTGTGGTGCACGTCGCACTTCGGGATGACCGCCGAGTCACCACGGAGAGTGAGGGCGACGAGCCGCGGCGCATGGTGATCATCCACCCACGGTAGTCGGTGTAGGTGGAGAAACGTAAGGGGCGCCCATCGGGCGCCCCTTACGTTTTCCTCGCGCACCAAAGGCCAACGGCACTGCCGCCATTGTGCGGTGCGTGCTGTCGCAACGCATGGAGGCCGTGCCGGCGCCTACTGCAAGCGCACCAGGGGTGTCCGTGCTCACTCTCGAGTCTGGGGAAGTTTGCACCGGTCAGGTGGACATGGATCGCAGAAGGATCCACGCGCGCGCTCAGCCTAGCGGGGCCGTCGCGACAGATCTTCAGTGCCAGGCTTGTGCCCCGTCGCGTACCGGAGGTGGGAGACAATGCCGGTGCCCGGGGAGTCACACTCTGCGGAAGAGCGACTGAAGTCCACGGTGCGTGGGACCACGACAGTAAACCGCAAGTTCATGCTTGTGAGCCGTCGCCAAGTGCTCGTTGGAGCCTCCGCCGATCGCCTCCGCCGGGACATATCGCAGGTGTGGCCCTGATGTTGGGCGAAGTGAGGTTTCACGTGAAACGCAACACAGGGCTGCCGACAGCAAAGGGGTCCTTGCATGTAGTAGTGTCAAGGGGCAGAATGTTTCACGTGAAACCAACCACGAACGATATCATTGCTCCGGATAGCGTCATCGCGGTCGCCGAACTCGTCGGATGCACGCTGAGCGAAGCCGACGCGGCTTCCATCGCCCGGCATGCGCTGATGATGCTCGACGCGAACAGACTCATGAACCTAACCCGCATCACGGAGCCGAACGCAGTCCTCCGGTTACACATCATGGATTCCCTGGCCTGGCTACAGCACGTCGCGGCGGTTCGGGGGCCACTGGTCGATATCGGATCTGGGGCGGGCTACCCTGGTGTGCCCCTGGCGGTGGCGCTCGGACTACGCACCGTGTTATGTGAGTCAGTGCAGAAGAAAGCCAAGTACCTGCGTGATGTTCTGCTAGAGATTGAGTGCTCAGCGGAGGCGTACGCGGGTCGTGCCGAGGAGCTGGCCGGCGAGCGTGGTTCTTTCGCCGAAACCGTGGTTGCGCGCGCTGTCGCACCAGTCGCATCCCTTGTGGAGCTCGCTGCCCCGGTCCTTAAGGTGGGCGGTCGACTGATTGCCCTTAAGGGCACTCCGACTTCCGATGAGATCGAACTGGGCAGGCGCGCTGCGGAGGTATGCGGTCTTGAACTAGTCAGAGAGAGTCCATACGTGCTGCCGGGTGGTGATGAGGCACGTGTCGCCGTGGAGTTCGTGAAGGCTCGTGCGGCACGGGTCAAGCTGCCACGTCAGCCGGGGAAAGCCCAGCGTGAGCCTCTTGGCGACCACGCTGGGCCGACTACGGTTGATCTAGGGAAGTAGTGGTCGCTGACTGTGCGCACGTACGTCCATGGCGTATACTGTCCGGTGTGAGCGTTACTCGGGAGGAGGCACCAGGTGTCTGAGGGTACCGTCGGGGAGAAGGGGCAGCGCGCCGGCGAGGCGTTCGTCATCGCGGTGGTAAACCAGAAGGGTGGCGTCGGCAAGAGCACGACTGCCGTCAACCTTGCGGCGACTCTCGGAGATGAGGGGAAGCGAGTCCTGCTCATCGACCTCGATCCTCAGGGCAATGCGACTTCGGGATACGGGCTCGACAAGAACAGGCGCCAGGAGTGCATCTACAACGTGCTGCTCGGCGATGTGCCGATAGAGAAGCTGATTGAGCCTGTTGCCGTCGAACACGTGTTCGTCATTCCCTCAACGATTCAGCTCGCGGGGGCTGAGATCGAACTTGTCTCGGCTTTCAGCCGGGAGTCCAAGCTCAAACAAGTCCTCGAGCCCGTCCTTGGCGACTTCGATTTCGTGATAATCGACTGTCCGCCGTCTCTCGGCCTGCTGACTATCAACGCGCTGACGGCCGCCAACGGGGTGCTCATCCCTGTTCAGTGCGAATACTACGCGCTGGAGGGCTTGAGTAAGCTCATGGAGAGCGTGCGCCTCGTGAGAACACATCTCAACCCGTCGCTGGGAGTGTTAGGCGTGCTCATGACCATGTTCGATCGACGCACAAGGCTGTCGCAGCAGGTGGTCGACGAAGTACGTGACTTCTTTGAGGACACCGTCTTCGAGACGCTCATCCCCCGTGGAGTCCGGCTGTCCGAGGCGCCAAGTTTCGGCATGCCGATAACGCTCTACGACCCGCACGGACGTGGTGCGGAGGCATATCGGAATCTCGCGAAGGAAGTGATCAGCCGTGTCTAAGCGAGGTCTTGGCAAGGGGCTTTCGGCCCTGATACCCGGTGCAGGGCAGGAGGCCGGCACCGAGGTTCTTGAACTGCCGATCGCATCAGTGGAGCCGAACCCGCATCAGCCGCGTACAACTATGGACGAAACGCACATATCTGAACTTGCGGACTCGATCAAGAAAGTCGGCGTGTTGCAGCCGATTGTGGTGAGACCGATCGGAAATGAGTATCAGATCATTGCCGGCGAGCGTAGATGGCGCGCGGCACGTGAGGCCGGCCTCGAGAAGGTTCCGGTTAGGGTGATGATGTGCAGCGAGACCGAGGCGCTCGCACTCGCCCTTATCGAGAACTTGCAGCGAGAGGATCTGAATCCGGTTGAAGAAGCTCGGGGATACCGACGGCTGATCGACGAGTACCACATGACGCAGTCCGAGCTGGCAGACCGGGTTTCGAAGTCGCGCTCAGCGGTCACCAACACCCTCAGGTTACTTGACCTGCCCGAAGACATCCTGGAGCTCCTCTACAACAGCCAGATTTCGGCGGGTCACGCGCGCGCGATCCTGTCCATTCCCGACGACGATCGGCGCCACACGCTCGCAAGGAAGTGCGTCGATGAGGGGCTGTCAGTCCGTGAGGCCGAGAGCATCGCGAAACTGCTTGCTGCGGGGGCGAACATTCAGGCTCAGCGCCCCCTGACACCGAAGTCGTACAAGATCGTCGCCCGGAAGTTGCGGCGCCTGCTATCGACGAACGTGCGTGTTCGGCAGACGGCGAAGAAGGGCAAGATAGAGATCGACTTCCATGACGAGACCGATCTGGAAAGAATTATGAGGCTGCTCACCGAGGGCGAGGATCGAGTGGTCTCCGAGGGGGCAGTTCATGAATAAGCGACTGGAATATTTTGTCATCGGCATCCTAGTCGGCGGCGTTGCAGGCGTCATCATCGGCTTGCTATTCGCACCGGACGCAGGATCGAGGACGAGGCGCCGGCTTGTCGAAGAGGCAACTCGGGTCGCAGAGGCCGCGCGCGGTGTCGCCGAACGCGCGGAGCACGCGGTTGAGGTCCTAGGCTCGAAGATGGACCACTATCTCGGCAGAGACGAAGAGGTCGCGTGGCGCAAAGTTCACGAGATCAGGCAAGGCGTGCATCGCTACTCGGGTACGGTGGTCTCCTCCTGACGGCGTGCTCGCGGCTTGGTTCGTCGTGCGTCCGACCGAACATGTCAGACCCCGGCGTCACACTTGCCTCTGAGGTGAGTGGCTGATGTCCGTACGGGTGATCACAGGATCCGCGAACTCGGGGAAGACCGGCGTGGCCTACGGGCGCGTTCGGGAGGTCGTGCGCGCCGGCGGGCGGGCGCTGATCCTCGTGCCGTCGGCACCCGACGCGCTGCGTGTGGCCGAGGAGTTCGCTCACGAGTGCCCGATAGGTCTGGCCACGGGTACGCTCGGCTCATTCCTCGACGACCACTGGTATGCACGTGGAGACGGGCGATCCCTTGTCACGTCGGCAGAGCGGCTCATCCTCATAGAAGAGGCTGTCAGAATCTGCCAGGCTTCGTCATACGACCCACGCCTTGCCACGTGCGGCGTGACGGGTGTACTGGACCGGCTGTGTCAGCGGGAGGCGGAGTCTCACGGCGCACCGATGCCCCCGAGGGAAACCGGCAGCGTAGCGGCGATGCTGGTCCGCGTGGTGTGTGCCTACGAGGGCCTATTGTCAGCTGTGGGGATGGTGGAGCGAGCAGAGGCGAATCGGATCGTCATCGATAGCCTCAAACCGTCGCATGTGCCTGATGTGCTCGTGGTGAACCGGGTGATGGGGCTCACCGCGGCTCAAGAGCGGTTCGTCGTGTGTGCATCGCGCATGACCGAGGTGATGGTCTGCGTGACATACGACTCCGCGGTACCTTCAACGGTTGCTGCAGCCGGGCTCGTCGCACGGCTCGCCCGCGAGGGGACCGTAGACCACCAGCCCTCTCCGGGCACCTTCACTGCGCCGGGAGAACTTGCTGCCATCGAGCGCTACCTCGGAGGCCCGGCGAGGTTGGCCGCGGTCTCGGATGGCGCCGTGTTCATTTCGCAGGCGTGGGGAGACGGCGCCGAGTCGGCTCGGATCGTACGCGAGGTTCAGGACGCGATCGGTGACGGTATTGCGCCGGGGCGGATCGCGATCGTGTTCCGTGATCCGTCCGACTATGTGGCTCCGCTCGGGGCGGCCCTTCTCGAGGCGGGCATCGAGGCTGAGTGGGACGGGCGTGTGCCCTTCGCTCGCTCGGGGCTTGGGCGGGCGCTACTCGTTGCCCTGCGGTTCTCGGCGGGGGAGCACGTTGAACGCATGGATCTACTGCGCACGCCATACAGTCCGGCCTCCCACCAGGCACTTGATGCTCTTGACGCCCGCATACGGTCTTCGGGGGCCGTAGCAGCCCATCGGTTCGAGGATCTTGCGGGCCACATCGAACCGGCAACGGGGCTGTTCATTCGCGAGGTGCGTCGGGCATGCGATTCGGTGGGAAGTGCCGACAGCCGTCAGCGGTGGCATCGTCTCGTCGCCGGCATGCTCGGGAGGGCTTGGAAGGGGGAAGCGTGCGGGGATGGCCAGGCGCTACTCGATATCGGCGCCTCTCGCGTGTTCGCTGAGGCCATCGACGCCGCGGCGCTCCTTGGAGAGTCGGGCATCAAGGCATCCGGGATCGGCGCCGCTCTTGCCGAGGCGACGATCACCGTCACCGCTCACGAGGACCCCCACCGGGTGCAGATCATGGCCGCTGAACGCGCCCGCGGGCGTCGTTACGACTGCGTCATCGTAGGGGGGCTCAACGCCGGGGTGTTTCCGCGAACATCACGCGATGACGTTCTCACGGCGCCGGCGGTCGCAGCGGAACTCGGCTCAGCGGGCATCGACGTCGCGCCTCGCGGGGGCGTGGAGCAAGAGAGGCTGCTCTTCTACCTGGTGGCGACGCGTGCGTCACGGCGTCTCGTACTCAGCACGCAGTCCCACGATGCCGAGGGCCGCGTGCGGCAACCGTCCACGTTCCTCGAGGAGGTCCTCGATCTCTATCGGCATGAAGCACCTGACGAGGAACCAGACTCGATGCCGCCGTATCGCGTGCTCGAGGCTGAAGGGATCGCGGGCCACCGCGAGGCCCCGTTCACCCGTCGGCGAGCACTCCGTGCCGTTGCCGGTGGCGCCGTTGACGGGTGTGAGCCGGGGGACCTGCAACGCATCGCGCGCGCCCGTGACCGCGCATGCCGCGCAGCGGGTGAGCTCGGGGTGCCGACACGTGAAGCGCTTGCCGCGCGGGAGGTCTTCTCGGCCACCGAGATCGAGTCGTACCTGAACTGCCCGTACCGGTGGTACGTGGAGCGGGTCGTGCGGCCCCGAGAGCTTGATGTACGCATCGATGCGGCAGCGGCCGGCGCGCTCGCGCACGCGATCATGCGCGACTTCTACAACGAGTTCATTGTGCATACAGGTGAGCCGCGCCTGACCCCCGCGCTCCTCGCCGGGGCCCGTGAGATCCATACCCGCGTCGCCGGCGCGGCCGCGGAAGGCATCCGAGCAGTCTCAGCAGCAGAAGAGATACAGGTCCGGGCCACTATCCGTCAGACATGGCAAATGCTGGCAGCCGACGCCGTGCTGTTGCCAGGCCTGGCACCGGCGTACCGCGAGTGGGCGTTTGGCATGGAGGATGAGCCCGAGCCATTCGACGGCTTCCTTCTCAAGGGTCGGATCGACCGCATAGACACCGATGACCGGAGTCTGGTGGTGACCGACTATAAGCTCGGCGGTATCGACCACACCCGAGCTCACGCACGCTTCGCGGATGAGGGATTGGTGCAGTTGCCGCTCTATGCGGCTGTCGCCGCACGCAGGCTAGGGCTGACGGTCGCCGGGGGAGTGTACCGCTCGATGAATGGCGGGAAGCCGCGTGGGTTCATCGACACCGCGCTGGTGGACGGGTCGTTCGTGCGAAACGATGCGGTCGATGAGGCAGCGGCCCGACAGGTAGTTGCCGATGCGGTCGAGAGAGCTGCCGAAGCCGTCGCCGACATGAGAGCCGGTCGCATCACGCCCGCGCCTCCGGAGCGCGGCTGTCCGGCGTACTGCTCGGCCCGCGCATTCTGCGCGGATTGGAGGCCGGCACATGCCCGAACTTGATGCCGCGCAGCGGGCGGCTGTAGATGCGGGGCCGGTCGACCTGTTCATCAGCGCCGGCGCGGGCGCCGGCAAGACGAGCGTGCTCGCGGCGCGCTTCGTGAGCGCGGTGCTCGGCGAGTCGCCCTATGTGCCGTGCGATCCATGTCAGTTGCTCACGGTCACCTACACAGACAAGGCAGCGGCCGAGATTGCCGAGCGGATCAGGAGGGAGCTCGCTGCAGCAGGCCGCCACGATGCGGCGCGTCGCGTGGGCGAGGCTTGGATCTCGACCATCCACGGCATGTGCGCGCGACTGTTGCGCCAGTACGCGCTCGACGCCGACATCGACCCGCGGTTCCGCGTACTCGACCAGCCGACCGCCTCGGCGCTCGAGTCCGAGGCCCTGGATGTCGCTACCCGCGAGCTGATCGATGACAGCCCGGCGGGTGTCGCCCTCTTCGATGAACTCGGGTTCGCGACGGTAGCCCGTGCCGTTCGGAACATCAGCGGGAGCATTCGAGCGCTCGGTCTGGCCTCCGACGCCATCGCGATGGTCTCGTCTGAAGAGGCCACGCGAAGGCTTCTGGACGCGTCCCGGGCACTTCGCGAGATCGTCTCGGCGATGGACGGGCTGCGGGAGTGTGCGACGGTGCGCAACAATGCCGCAGCGGTGCGCCGGATCGCGGAAGAGATAGCGTGTACTTCCGGCGAACTGTCCTCGCGCAGCGGGCTGCGCCGGGACGCCCGCATTGAGGGGCTCAATGAACTCGTGGACGAGGCTCACGACCGCGTGGACGAGGCGGAGCGGTGCATGGCACAGCTGCGTGTGAGGCCCCTTGAGGAGGCATTCCTGGATCTGGCGTCCCGGTTCGAGCGGACGTACGCCGGGATGAAGAACGATCGGAGCGCACTCGATTTCGAGGATCTACAGGTCATGACGGCGCGCCTGCTGGAATCCCGGCCGGACATCGCGAATGAGTTCCGCGGTAGATTCGCCATGGTGATGATCGATGAGTTTCAGGACGCCAACGCGCTCCAGCTGCGGATCGCCGAGACGCTTGCTGCTGGCAATCTGTGCACGGTGGGCGATGAGAACCAATCGATCTACGCGTTCCGCCATGCAGATGTCGAGGTGTTCCGGGACCGTGCGCGCAGCATCGAGTGTCATCACCCGCTTCACACCAACTACCGTATCGATCCGCGGCTCCTGGACGGTCTAGGGGCGGTCTTCGCACACCCGGCGATGCTCGGTCCGGCGTTTGTCGCCCGCTCGTGGCCCGACTGGAGCTCTGCAGCAGTCGACGAGGGCCGTGAGTGTCCGGGGGATCCGTTCGAGGTGCGCTTCCTCGACCTGTCGGGCATCACCGGGGAGGCGCGCAAGCTGACCGAGGCCGAGTGTATCGCGAACCGTGTGGCCGAGATCGTCGACGCGGGTGTGGTGCCGTCCGATGTCGCGGTGCTGATGCAACGGCTGTCGGCCGGGCGAGCGCTTGCCGTGGAGCGCGCGCTCACGGCACGAGGGATCCCTGCCGCCCTCAACTCAGGAGGCGCGTTCTTTGAGGCCGCTGAGGTGGTCGAGTCACGCGCCCTCTTGAGGACCATCGACAATGTCCTTGACGACGCTGCGCTCGTGTCGGTGCTCGCGGGCAGGCTCGGCGGGTTGAGTCCGGACGCGCTGTTCAGCATCAGGCGACAGGCCGACCTCCATGCCGAGGCGCACGGTCTCGGCAAGCGTGACGCCCATCTGTGGCCCGTGCTGGAGACGATAGGACCCGAGTTGGACCCGGACGACGCTGCGGCGCTGGCCCGCATCGTTGCGGTGGTCCACGAGGCCCGCACGCACCGGGGAGCTCGCTCCCTGGAGGATACGCTCCTGGGCGCGGTCGATGCGCTCGACCTCGACCTGGTGTGCTTCGCTTCGGGTACTGAGGGTGCGCGGACCTGGAACAACGTACTGAAGCTGGCGCGGTGGGGTCGGGAGTACGAGTCTTCGGTGGGCGGTGGCATTGCCGGCTTCCTCACGTATCTCGAGTCGCGCGAGGCGTACGGCTCGGATGAGCCGGAGGCGGTGATCGGCGCACAGACGTCGGCCGTCCGCATCATGAGCATCCACGCGGCCAAGGGCCTCGAGTTCCGTGCCGTGGTCGTAGGAGGGCTGTCCAAGGCGCTGCCGCCTGAGGGAATCTCGATCGCCCGCGTCGAGGGGCGGCCGACCCTTGGCGTCAGGCTCGCGTGTGGCGACAAGACGGTTCACACGTGTGGTTCGGCTGCGGTGGCCGAAGTGTCGGGGCGCGCGGCAGCGGCGGAGATCATCCGACTCCTCTACGTGGCGTGCACGCGTGCCAAGGAGAGCCTGACGGTCGTCGCGGTCACGAGCCCGGAGAAGGAGGCCGACGACTCAGCGGCGGGGCTCTTCCGCACGGCGGTAGGCATGGGCGGCACCGGTGCCATCGAACAGGGTACGCGCGATCTCGGACAGGGGCGCGTGAAGATACGCCTGCTGGCACCGACAGCCGGAGACGACGCGCCGCTCGCTGCGGGTGCGGTCCGGCTTGGTACATGCCGGGAGCCCGACGGGACCGCCAACCGTCCGGAGGCGGTCTTGCCCGAAGTGTCATGCCCGCCGAGTGCCGCCAGCCGGCCTAAGGGTAGAACCCCCCGACGTGTCTCGTACTCGGCGCTCAACACGTACCGGGAGTGTCCGTACCGCTACTACTTGTCGGTAGTCGCGCGCTCGGCGTCGCCACCAACGGCGCGGGGAGCCGAGGCGCTGGCGTTCGGCAGCGCGGTCCACGCGGTGCTCGAGCGGTGTGAGTCGGAGGACGCCGACATCGGCCCGCTGCTGGTGCCGGCCGCGACAGCCGCGGGTCTCGACAGCTCGGAGCTCCCGAGGCTCGAGCGTGCGGTCCGGTCCTTCCTCGGCTCGGATCTTGCCGCCGGAGCGTTTCGCATGTCGAGCGTCTCGCACGAGGTGCCGATCGCGGTCCCTGTGGCCGGCACGATGCTTGGTGGAGCTATCGACCTGCTCGCCCGGGACGCCGATCACGCTCTTGTGATCGACTTCAAGACCGGGGCGAGCACGCTGACCGACGCAGACGCACGCGAGCGCTTTCGGCTCCAGGGTGAGTGCTACGCGCTGGCCGCGCTTACGGCCGGAGCGCGCTCGGTCAAGGTGGTCTTCGCCGAGTTGGAGAGGAGCCGGGAGACGGTCTTCGAGTACGCGGCGTCTGACCGCGCGGGCGTCGAACTGGCGGTCGCGGAGATCGTGGGGAGGATCTCCGCACAGGAGTATGCGCCGCTCGAGCGGTACGACGAGACGCTCTGTGAGTCGTGCCCCGGTTTCGGCGGCATGTGCCACATCACGCGTACCTAGCGCAGGTGCCGCTGCGCTAGCTGACCGCAGGCAGCGTCGATGTCGACGCCGCGTTCCACGCGGACTGATGTCTCGACCCCGGCTGCCCGCAGGACCGCGGCCACCTCCATCGTCCGGTTCTCGGCCGGCCGTGCGGCTGCGCTTCCCTTGACCGGGTTGACCGGTATCAGATTGACGTGGCACATCCACCCTCGTGCGAACTCGACGAGTGCCTGAATCTCGGACGGGGTGTCGTTCTCGTCGGCGATCAGTGCGAACTCGAGTGTAGGTCGCCGTCCCGTGCGCTGCGTGTAGTCGATGAGGGTCTCCTTCAGAAGACCGAGGGGCCAGCGCCGGGTTGCCGGCATGAGGCGGTCGCGTGTCTTCTGTACTGCCGAGTGGAGTGAGACCGCGAGCGTGAACTGCTCGGGTTCTCTGGCCAGGCGGTCGATGCTGGGTACGACCCCGCAGGTGGAGATCGTGAGGTGACGGGCGCCGATCCCCAGGCTGTCCTTATGGTTCAGCAGGCGCAGGCCTGCGAGGGTGGCGTCGTAGTTGTTGAGCGGTTCGCCCTGACCCATGGCGACCGCTCCCGAGGCTCGCATCCCAAAGTCTCTCGCGACGAGTCCTACCTGCCAGGCCATCTCGCCGGGCGTGAGGTCCCGTGCGAAGCCCCCGCGACCTGTGGCGCAGAACGTGCACCCCATGGCACAGCCAGCCTGGGTGCTGAAGCAGACCGTGAGCCGCTCGGCCGCCGGAATGCCGACGCTTTCGACCTGCACACCGTCGGCAAGTCGCCACAGGTACTTTCGCGAACCGTCGCTGGAGTGCTGACTCTCTACCAGCGTCGGTTGGACGAGTACGAACCGCTCGGACAGTTCGCCCCGGAGTCGTGCAGGCAGATCGGTCATCTCGTCGAACGATGGCGCAAGACGGCCGTAGAGCCATGCGAGCACCTGGCGCCCCCGGTAGGCAGGCTGTCCGAGGGACGAGAGCGCGTCGACGAGGCCGTCGGAGCCGAGCGAGCTGATATCCGTGCCCGGTGCGTCAGGCACGGTCCTTCCTCGCCTCTCCAAAGCCGTCCCGGTGCTGTCGCTCGTAGCCACCCACCGCGCGGAAGTACTGCGCGATCTGCGGGTAGCCTTCCTCCTCGGCGACTCGCGCGAACTCGGGATACATCTCGGCTGCCTCGTACTCCTCGCCGTCGACCGCCGCCGCCAGGTTCTCATCGGTGGAGCCGAAGGCACCCATGTACGCAAGGTGGCCGAGTGCGTGTGCTGTCTCCTCTGCCGCCGCGCGGTCGAACGCCTCGCGTGCCGACTCGTGTCCCTCGAGCTTCGCGATACGGGCGAAGAGGGTGTAGCGCCTGTTGGCCTGTGACTCACCCGCGAACGCTGCCTGCAGGTTGGCGAGTGTCTGCGTACCGGCGAGATCGCCCGGTCCGTCGTACGGGAGGAAGGACGACTGCGGTGCGCCGCACACGGGGCAGCGTTCCGGTGCCGGGCCGATGTGGTAGTAGCCGCACCCCTTGCACCTGTAGGTCTCCATGAGTAGCCCCTTTCATCGGTGAACGTGCCGCCTGGCGGCAACCTCCTCATCTTACCCGTCCACTCGGGACACAGATCTGCTGAAGGCGGGACAGGTCGGGTACGGTTGAGATGTGCGAAGTCGCAAACGCAGCTGAGCGTGGTTGTGGAGAGAGGGGTAAAGATGGGGAAGAAGCCGCTCGCAGCTCTGGTGCTCGCCACCGCGATCCTGGCTACGCCTGCAACCGCCTTCGCGCTGCCATCGATGTCGAGTTCGTTGTTCGGACCCTCGACCGGTTGCGGCTGTCACGCGACGCTTGTCGAGCAGTGGCGCCCGTCGATGCACGCGCAGGCACTCACCGATCCCATCTACCTGGTCAAGCTGAAGGCGGCGAACGAGGCAACCGATGGCGCACTCGACGAGTTCTGCAACGCGTGCCACAGCCCGATCGCCGTCATGGCGGGCGAGCTTGATGGTCTCGATCAGTCAGGTGTCTCTGCCGTCGGCTTCGAAGGGATCACCTGTGACTTCTGCCATCAGGTGAGCGGCACCACCGAGCCTCTCGGCAACACGTCTGCCGAGGTGACCGGCGACGGGATCAAGTTGGCACAGCTCAAGGATCCGCAGGCCCCGCACCCGGCTGCGTACTCGGCGTTCCACGAGACGGCCGAGTTCTGCGGCACGTGTCACAACGTCGATCACCCCGGGAACGGCATGCACCTCGAGGCCACGTACACCGAGTGGAAGAACAGCCCGTACGCTGCCGAGGGCATCGTCTGCCAGGACTGTCATATGACGCCCGGACCCGGCGTCACGAAGCCCAACCCCGGGAAGGCGGCCGGCCCCGGGCCCGAGCGCGAGCATATCTACATGATGACCTTCGCCGGTGGCAACGTCGGCCTCGGCTACGCCGATCTGGCCGAAGAGCGGCTCCAGGCCGCCGCGACCCTCGACCTGGAGGTTCCGGAGTTCGTTGCCGGCGGCGAGGTTCCCGTGACCATCACCATCACCAACGTCGGCGCAGGCCACTACCTGCCGACGGGGCTGACCGAGGTACGGCAGATGTGGCTCGAGGTCGTCGCGACCGATGAAGGGGGCAGAGAACTCCTGCGCACACGACGGGACTTCGTGAGCGTGCTGAAGGACGCCGAAGGCGAGTTCCCGGTCGAGCTGTGGGATGCGGTCGACTTCGAGAGCGACGATCGCATCCCGCCGAAGCAGTCCACCTCGAACGAGTATGCGTTCCCGATGGCAGATGGTCCCGTCACCGTTACAGCGACGCTCTTCTACCGCTCGTGCTCGGAGGAGATGGCGGCCGAGGCCGGCGTGGATATTCCGACCACGACCATGGTGAGTGCGCGCTCGGTCGTGTATACGTCGGCCGAGGCCGCAGCCGATGCCGAGTCGGCCGAGCTGGCTGCAGCTGCAGAGGAGCCGCCCGGTGGCATGAATCCCCTGATCTGGGTCGCGATCGTGATCGCCGGCGCCGTTGTCATCGGCGCCGGGTGGGGGTTCTTGCGACGGCCGGAAGCCTAGCAGCCACGGCATCGACAGTGGGGGCGCCCGGAGGCGCCCCCACTCGTGTGTCGGTCCCGGAGGATCTCGTCACTCGGTCGTGAGATCCTGCGGCTTGATGCCGATCATCATCTCGATGGTCATCTCGTCCCCGTCACGCCAGATCGTGAGTGACACCTCGTCGCCAACCGACTGACGGCGCACGGTCAGGATGAGGTCGTCCATCGAGCGGATCCGCGCATCATCCAGCGCGACGATGACATCGCCGGTCTGCAGCCCGGCCTTCTCGGCCTCGGCGCCGGCGGTGACCTCCGCGACCCAGGCGCCCTCGGTGACAGACAGACCCTCCTGTTCGGCGAACGCCGGTGTGACGGTCTGGCCGAGTATGCCGAGGAAGGGCGTGTCCACGCGTCCCTTCTCGATGAGTTCGCCGGCGGCGCGGACCGCGGTCTGCACGGGGATCGCGAGCCCCACGCCATCGTAGGAACCGGTGTCGCTGTAGATGGCCGAGGGAATGCCAATCAGCAGTCCCCGGCGATCGACGAGTGCGCCGCCCGAGTTGCCAGGATTGATGGCCGCATCGGTCTGGATCGAATCGACGTAGGGGTACCGTCCGTCGCTGTCACCGATATTGGTGAGCGGGCGATGGACGGCCGATACCACGCCCGAGGTAACCGAGTGCTCGAGACCGAACGGTGAGCCGATCGCTATGGCGAGCTGGCCGACGACAAGGTTCTCCGAGTCGCCGATCCCAATGGTCGGGATCGGCGCCGCGACCTTGATCACGGCGATATCGCTCTCCGAGTCACCGCCGACGAGCTCCGCATCGTGGCGCTCGCCGGCCGAATCGGTCACGACGATGGCAGTGGCGCCATCGATGACGTGGTTGTTCGTGATGATGTACGTTCCGCCGTCGGGGGCCTCCTGGTAGGCGACGCCCGATCCCTCGCCCTGTATCGGGACGCTTGGATGCTCCCTCGGAAGGGAGCCGCTGTCCGCTTGTTCGCCAGTGACGTCGACATTGACGACACTCGGCAGGGCGACGGAAGCAGCTGCGGCGACGACCTCCTCGGTCTGGTCGCCCACGAGCTCGATCTGCCTGCTGCTCTCCTGAGCGGGCGCGAATCGATAGGCCGCGTAGCCTCCCGCCAGGCCGGCGATCGCGCCTGCGAGCAAGGCAACGAACACCACCGCCACGATCAGCAAGAGAGAGTGGGTACGACGTGGGCTTGCGGCAGGTGCCGCAAGCGGCGCTGGCGTCGGGTCGACCGGGGCGTGGAAGGTTGCCTCGGCCGGGGTGGTGGACTGATGAACGGGGTCGGACCCCGGTATTCCCGTGTTCTCCATCGCAGACATCCTTTCCGTGCGGGCTCTTCCGCAGCGCTCACATAGTACGACGCCGGAACGGGCAACGGTCGCCTGCCGAGGCGAATCCACGAAAGCTCCACAGCTCGGCGGTGGGCGTTGTCGCGCTCCCGAGGCTCGACTAGACTGACGCGGAGGACATTCCCGGGAAGAGGGCGCGCGTGTCAGATCACCACGATATCGCCGAAGAGAAGAACTCGTCGGCGATCGATGAGCCCGCAAGCGAGGTCGCCGGGGGGCTTACCGACGAGGCCGTGGTCGAGCCTGTGCTCGATGAGGCGGAGGCACCCGAGGTCGAGCCCGAGCCGGAGAGCGAGACCGCGGGCGACCCGGGGTCAGAGAGCGCACCGGAGCCCGAGCCCGCTGCATCCGATGACGAGCCTTCGGAAAGGACCGCGGTCGACGCGGTTCTCGTGGAAGCCGTGGACGGCGGTCTCACCTGGGTACCGTACGCGGTCTACCTGGGCGCGTGGATCGTCCTTTCGGGCCTGTCGGCGTACTTTCTCAACCCTGCGACGTCCGAGCAGCCGGCACGGTGGCTGCCGGTCTACGCGCCGCTTGTGTACTCCGGCCTCCTGCTCGCCGCACTCGGTCCGCTGCTCTCACTTGCTGTCTGGCTCGTGGCGCGCTCGCAGCGCCCGGCGGACCGGCGTCGGGGTCTGCTGGCTTCCGCGCTCACACGTGGCGCACTCGCTGCGTTTTTCGGAGCGACGGTGTGGATAGTGACGCTGTACGTACTCGAGGTGCTCACGGGGAGCGGGGCATGGTAGCGCCCGCTGCAGATCGCGCCAGCAGTCTCTCGCTGGCTGTTCTCTCAGGCGGTACCTCGGCCGAGCGCGAGGTCTCGCTGAACACAGGCGCGCAAGTGATCTCCGCGCTTGAAGATCGCGGGCACACGGTCACGCAGATCGATAGCGCCGAGGACGGCTTCATCGAGCAGCTGCGCACCGGTGGGTTCGACGCCGTGTTCGTCTGTCTGCACGGCAGGTTCGGGGAGGACGGCACGATCCAGGGACTTCTCGAGCTGCTTGGCCTGCCATACGTCGGGTCGGGTGTGCTTTCGAGCGCGCTTGCCATGGACAAGGTGATGTCCAAACACATCTTCCTTGCCGAGGGCCTGCAGACTCCGGCGTTCGCAGTCCTGAGAGCTGACTCGCCGGTCGACTACGCTGCGATCACCGGTTCGCTCGGCGAGAAGCTCGTGGTCAAGCCAGTGAACGAGGGCTCGTCGGTGGGAATGTCTATCGTCCACGAGCCCGGCGAACTGCCGGCGGCCGTGGCGCGTGCTTTCGAGCACGACGACACGGTTCTCGTGGAGTCGTTCGTTGCGGGGGCCGAGGTGACTGTCGGGGTGATCGGGAATCGCGAGTTGATGGCGCTGCCCACGCTCGAGGTGGTTCCGGAGCACGAGTTCTACGACTACGAGTCCAAGTACGTTCCCGGAATGAGCAGCCATATCATCCCGGCGCGCATCAGCGAGAACGCGCGTGCCGAGTGCCAGGCTGTCGCGCTCGCCGCCCACCGCGCCCTTGACTGCAGGGGCATGTCGCGCACCGACATGATCGTCACGGCTGCGGGTGAGGTCCTCGTTCTCGAGCTGAATACGATTCCGGGCATGACGCGCACCAGTCTGCTGCCTGATGCAGCGCGCGCGGCAGGAATCGAATTCCCGGAGCTGTGCGACCGGCTCGTGGAGCTTGCGCTCGACCCCTAGCCGGACGCCGACTGGTGTTCGAGCGGCAGGTCCATCACGAACAGCGCGCCGGGTTGGCCGTGCTCCTCGACCGTCACCGAGCCCCCGTGTGCCTCGGCCACGATACGCACGATATACAGGCCGAGGCCCAGACCGGGTAGACCATCCGCCGCCGGTCCACGGATGCCCCGGGCGAACACGTGCTCCACAAGCGTGGGCTCCACGCCCGGTCCCTCGTCTCTCACTGAGACGCACGCACGCTCGCCCCGCCGGAACACGTGCACGTCGATGGCGCCGTCCGATCCCCCGTGCTTGATGGCATTGCCGACGAGGTTCGTGACCGCCTGTTCCAGCCGGGCAGCGTCGCCGAGTACGGTCACCTCGTCGTCAACGTGCACCCGCAGCTCCTGCTCGGCACTGAGCCGCATCGAGGTGACGAGCGTATCCACCAGCTCGCCGAGATCGATCGTGCGCATCACTGTCGGTGCGAAGGCGCGCTCGGCGCGCGTCGCGTTCAGCAGGTCCTCAAGGAGGCCCTCCATGCGCCGTGCCGCGCGCTGCGCACCGGCGATCGCCTCGTGCTCGCCGGCAGCGGGCAACTGTCGGTCGAGAATGTCCAGGTACCCGCGTACGACCGTCAGCGGACTGCGGAGATCGTGGGAGACGAGCGACAGGATCTCTTGGCGGAGGGCCTCGAGCCGACGCTCTTCAGTGATGTTGCGTGCCGAGATGACGTAGTCGCGACCGAGCCCGTCGATCGTGGCGACGCTGATCTCCACCCACCGGTCGGGTTGGTCGGGCATCTCGCAGCGAGCGACCACCGGCGCCGCTGACGCCATCGTGCCGACCACGCTCAGGTCAAGGGTCTGTCCCTGCTCGTCGGTGAGGGTGACTCCGGCAAAGATGCCTCTCGGGTCTGCTCTGACAAGATCGCCCAGGTGCAGGCCGAAGAAGTGGGCTGCCGCAGGGTTGGCGATCTCCACGACGCCTTCACGGACGAGGATCTTCACCTCGGGAGACTCCTCGACGACCAACCTGAAGGCGCGCTCGGCAGCCAACGCTTGGTCCCCGGCTTCGATCAGCTCCGCCTGGTTGACCCGCAGTTGGGTCATGAGATCGACGATGACCTGCCCGAGTTCCTTGAAGTCGTCGGGCAGTCCGGGATCCAAAACGAGCTCATCGTCGACCCGGAGACCCTGGAGCGCGTAGTAGCCCTGGTCTCGCATGTACGCGACGAACCGTGCGAGGGGTACCCCGATGCTCCGGGAGAGCACCGCGCCGAGAACCATTCCGACGGCGGCCGTGCTGAGGCCAAGAGCGATGGGCACCACGACCACGATCCACGCGCGGCCCTCACCGAGCCACGGATCCGGCTGAGAGATCTCGACGACGAGCGCCTTCTTGCCGTCTATGCCACTCAGGGTGCCGCGGGTCACCATGCGGCCATCCCTGAGGTCAGCGACTGCTACCGAGTAACCTCGCGGCGCGCTCAGCTCGGTCCACCCGCCGGCCGAGAGGAGCGGTGCCGGCTCAGCAGAGTTGGTCTCGGCCTCGAGGACTGTCGCAGGAATGCCGGCGGGGTCGACCGGCCTGGCGATGGCGAGGACCCCCATTGGGTCTCCTTCGGGGTTGCCGATGATCCGCCTGACGGCCACGATCGCGGGACCGGACGGCATGAGCATCAGGCCCGCCGCATCGCCGTGCTCTGCTACGGAGAGAAGCTGCGCGATGTCTGCGGCGTTGCCGCGCTCGTGGATGATGACACCGTCGGAACGTTGCCAGACGATGCTGGTCACGCCCGCGCGCTCCGGGAGCCAGGGATCGAGCTCGTCTGCGATGAAAGCCGGATCCGGTGTGACGGTGCGATCGTAGAACTCCTGCCACTCGGTGAAGCCCATGAGGTGGGAGTCCAGCTCTCGGGCCTGGAGCTCAAGCACGAACTCCACCTCGGAGAGCCGGTTCAACTGGGCGCTTCCGGTCATCGCCCGGACGTGGTAGGCGAAGGCGATGCTGACCGCAGTCCCGAACAGTGAGAAGACGACGATCGCAGTCACGACCGTGGTGAGTGTCAGTCTGGTTGCGAGGCGCGGGGGCAGGACTCGCCATCTGCGGGTCGTGCGATCGCGGCGGTCAGGCATTGGGGTCGCCGTCCCGCTCGGGCGCAGGTGACCCGTACGGCGTGCACGCCGTACGGCCGAGAGAGCGTCCTGTGGGAGTAGCCGCCAGGCCTCCCAGAGCGGTCTCGCGCAAGCTTGGCGGCAGGCTGCGGCCGACCTGGCCCATGGCGACGATGACCTCATCAAGCGGTATCGGGAAGCGGACGCCGGCAAGAGCCATTTCGATCGCTGCGAACGCGACAGCCGTTCCGGTGGCGTTGCGCATGACGCAGGGCAGCTCGACGAGACCGCCGACCGGGTCACACACCAGGCCCATCTGCCCCTGAAGCGCGAGCGCGGCAGCGTGCCCGCAGGTCTCGGGGTCCGCTCCCATCATCTCGGCTGCTGCTGCGGCCGACATCGCTGACGCGGCGCCGACTTCGGCCTGGCAGCCGCCAGCTGCTCCGGAGAGCGTGGCCCGGGCGGCGATGACCGCGCCGACAGCGCCTGCTGCAAACAGCGCGCTGATGGTCTGTGCCCT
Source organism: Coriobacteriia bacterium (assembly GCA_030651765.1). Lineage (GTDB taxonomy): Bacteria > Actinomycetota > Coriobacteriia > Anaerosomatales > Anaerosomataceae > UBA2272. The sequence goes on from JAUSBY010000011.1 coordinate 121,497, forward strand.
GGACGACCCACGGAGTCGTCCGATCGCCATGAGCACCGCGGGAACGACCCCGGAGGCTCCGGCGGTAGGGGCGGCGACGATACGGCCCATACGGGCGTTGGTTTCACCGACCGCGATCGCGGAGGCCAGCGCGTCCCTGAACCCGGGGCCGAGCACCGAGGGGCCGGCCATCACGCGCGCGGCGTCGCCACCCGTGAGGCCCGATCGTGACCGATCGGTGCCCGCAAGACCGGCTGAGATCGCGGACTCCATGACGTCGAGTTCCGCGCCCATTCGGGCGTTGAGCGCATCGGGCGACAGGCCGCTGTCCTCAGCCTCGCGCGCAAGGGCTGCCGCGCCGAGGGATCCGTGAATGCGTGCCGCCTCGGCCAGCCCCGCATAGGTCGCGTACGCCATGATGCCTCCGATTGCTGATGTGACTGATTGTAGCCGAGGGGAGTGACACGCGTATCGACCGTGCGCTGACGCTCGGGAGCAACGAATAGACGCAGGCTGTTGACGTTGGTCCCAAACGTGCTTAGTATGCGTAGTGCGTGAGAGTTAGCACCTACTAACGCATCACTGGTGAGGAGTGGCAATGCGCGGACGCAACGGACACGGACGAGGCTTTGGCGGACGGCGGGGCGAAGACCCCGGTACGTTGGCCGTGCTACGTGCGGGAGATGAGGCGGTCATCGCTGGCATCCACGACGACTGCGCCCGGGCGCAGGCTGTCCGCTTTGGGATGGGTGTCGGTGCCTCTGTTCACTGCGTCACCACGCTACCCGGTGGGCCCGTCGTCTTGCGGTCGGGCCGACAGGAGATCGCCGTCGGCCGGGGTCTGGCGCGCCGCATAAGGATCGAGACGGCCGATGAGCGCCGCTAGATGCCACGGCGCACCGAGTCGCTCGCTTCCACGCGAGGGAGGCCACCGTCCGACCCTCGTCCTGGCGGGCAATCCCAACGTTGGGAAGTCCGTGTTCTTCGGCGCGCTGACAGGCACGTATGTCGACGTGAGCAACTTCCCCGGGACGACCGTGGAGATCACGCGCGGGCGCCATGCCGACTACGACATCGTTGACACACCGGGCGTCTACGGCGTCGGCTCGTTCAACGACGAGGAGGCCGTGGCGCGCGACGTCATCCTGGGCGCCGACGTGGTCGTCAACATCGTGGACGCGGTACATCCCGAGCGGGATCTGTTCCTGACGCTTCAGCTCATCGACCTCGGCCTACCGATGGTCGTCGCGCTCAACATGGTCGACGAGGCGCGGCGTCAGGGTGTGGTCATCGACCGCGACCTGCTCGAGGACCTGCTCGGCGTGCCCGTGATCGAGACCGTCGCCGTTGAGGGGCGAGGGCTCGACGAGCTCATCGCGCGAGTGACCGAAGCCCGTCCGGGGCATGCGGACCATACGCTCGAAGCGGATATCGTGGAGATGGCTGTCCGTACCGGCTCGCGCGCCGAGGCGCTGCTGGTCCTTGAGGGTGACGAGCAGGTCGCGGCCCGCCATGACCTCGAGCCGGCTGAAGCACGCGACGCCATCTACACCCGGCGCCGCACACGGGTCGACGATGTCGTCGGTCACGTACTCACCACCACCGACGAGGGCGTCACGTTCGCGACGCGCCTCTCGCGGTTCATGCTTCGTCCGGTAACAGGTCTTCCTCTCCTGGCGGTGCTGCTCGCCGCCGTCTATCAGGTTCTCGGCGTCTGGGTCGCCGGCGACATCGTGGGTCTGACCGAGGAGACGCTCATGCAGGGCGTCTGGGAACCGTTCGTTCGAGGGCTGGTCGAGCGCGTCTTCGCCGACGGAACCGTCGTGCACACGCTGCTCGCAGGCGAGTTCGGTGTGCTCACGATGACCGCTACGTATCTTGTCGGCGTGATCTTCCCGCTCGTCGCGGGCTTCTACCTGCTGATGGCGCTACTCGAGGACTCAGGCTACCTTCCGCGCATCGCGGCGCTGGCCGACCGCGCGCTCACGGGCATGGGACTCAACGGGCGGGCGGTCATACCGCTCATCCTCGGCCTCGGGTGCGTCACGATGGGTACCCTCACGACGCGGATACTCGGCTCGAAGCGGGAGCGGTTCATCGCCACGGCGCTGATGGCGATCGCCGTTCCGTGCTCGGCGCAGATCGCTGTGATCGCGGCGCTCATGGCGCGCGTCGGCGGGTGGTACGCCGCGGCGTACTTCGGCATCCTGCTCGCGATCTTCGTCGCCATCGGCACGATGCTCAACCGCCTTACGCCGGGTGTTTCCACCGACTTGCTCATCGACCTGCCGCCGTTGCGTCTGCCGCGCATCGGCAACGTGGTGCGCAAGAGCTCGGCCAAAGTCTGGCACTTCATGCGTGAGGTCGCCCTGTTCTTCCTCGCCGGCGCGGCGTTCATCTCCGTCCTGCAGCTCACGGGCGTGCTCGACGCGATCCAGCGCACGGCGGTGCCGCTGACCGTCGGCTGGCTCGGCCTGCCTGCCGAGGCCGCGACCGCGTTCGTCATGGGCTTCGTCCGTCGTGACTTCGGTGCCGCAGGATTCTTCACGATGGGCCTGAACGCCTCGCAGCTGCTCGTGGCGATGGTGACCATCACGCTGTTCGTGCCCTGCATAGCGAGCATCATGGTCATCGTCAAGGAGCGCGGATGGGGCTACCTCGTCGGGCTGCTGGCCGGCTCGGTGGGCGGCGCGTTTCTCATAGGCGGACTTCTCTCCCGGCTTCTGGCGGTGATCTAGATGGCGCGCCGTACCGCCGATCCGCGTCCTCACGTGGCTCCGCCGCTGCTGCGCTGCCCGGAGTGCGGCTACACGGCCGAGGGCGTGCGCTGCCCGCGATGCAACGCGCTCAAGGTCTCGGGCTGCACGGGCGGGTGCCTGACCTGCCGGTCCACGTGCCCGGTGCCGAAGGGCTAGACTGCGGGGACTGCGCGGACGGTGATGATGCCGGTAAGCGCGCCGATACCGGTCGCGACCTCGTCGCCGACCGGCTCGTCGGTCTCGATGACCATGAGCGCGCGTGCGCCCCGGCGCTCGCGGAACACCTGCATCGATGCGATGTTGATATCGCTTGCCGCCAGGCGGGCCGACACGGCTGCCACGACGCCCGGTTGGTCGTGGTGCACCACGCCGATAGCCGGGAGCTCACCGGTCAGGCGTACGGGGAAGTCATCGATGAGCGTTATCTCGACATCTCCCGCACCCACCGACGAGCCCTGCACGAGCACGGACGTTCCCGTGGTGGTCTCGACCTCGATCCGGGCGGTGTTCGGATGTACGTCGCCGAGATCGGCCTCAGCGAACGTGACCTGCATGCCCGCGTGCTGGGCGTGCGCGAAGGACTGCGGGATACGGGGATCGTCGGGAGCGTAGCCGAGGAGCCCGGCCACGAGCGCGACGTCGGTGCCGTGGCCCCGTCCCGTCGCAGCGAACGAGCCATGCAGCGTGACGGTAGCCGAGCGGACAACGCCTCCGGCGATGCCGCGTGCGAGAGCGCCGAGACGCACGGCTCCAGCGGTGTGGCTTGAACTCGGCCCCACCATGACCGGTCCTACGATATCGAAGACGCTTCGTTGGCGCACCATTCGCTGATTGTACCGTGCTCGTTGTGCGCCCGCACCACGAGAGCGTATGCTGTGCGGGCGCTTTGCAGCGTCGTTCAGGCAAGCATCAGGAAGGACGAACATGTCAGATAGCACCGGCACTCCCGCAACAGCCAACCGCACAATGCTCATCCTGCTCGGAGCGATCGTGGTCCTGCTTCTCGCGATCGTGGTCATCTTCCTCGCCAGGGGCAACGCAGATTCCGGCCCAACGGTCACAGCATCCACCGACACCGCCGCGACTGCCGGGGCACCGTCCGGGATGCCCGGAGCGACCGCGCCCGCGGTCGAGTTCGACCCGGCGACCGCGACCACCGTTCCCGCCGGAGAGACTCCCGAGGCCTACGTGGTCGCCTACTTCGACGCGATCGTCGCCGGTGACTACGCGACGGCGTATGGGCGGCTGCCGACCGACAAGAAGGCGTCCTCCACCGAGCAGCAGTTTGCCGACCAGCTCACCGGCTATGGCGTCACCGAGTACACGATCGACGACGTGACCGAGGCCGACGGCGAGGCCCAGGTGCTCGCTACGGCCAGCATGGCCGGTGGCCAGTTCCAGTATCTGTGGACGTTCGTGGCCGAGGGCGACGGATGGCTCGTCAAGTCGCGCACCCTGCCGGGCATGGGCCAGTAGCTCCTATCAGCTCAACGTGAGGCGGCGCTCCGATACGGGGCGCCGCCTCTTTCGTTCCCGGTTCGGGTGCGGGTCATCTGCGAGTCACAACCGCATGCTAATCTTCTCGGCATGGTCACCGAGCCGCTTGCGGCGTTCCTCCAGCCGGGTACCGATCCGGACATAATCGAGGCGTACGCGTCTCTGGCCGAGCGCGCCCGGGACACGGTGTTCGGGTTCGAAGACGAGGTTGTCTTCCTCGATCTGGAGACCACCGGCTTCGACCCCTCCCGCGACGACATCATCGAGGCGGCTGCGCTCATCGCCCGGGGTCCGGAGATCGTCGACCGGTTCTGTTCGTTCGTGCGCCCCACCCAGCCCCTGCCCCGCGAGGTCACGCACCTCACCGGCATCGAGGATGAGATGGTGGCGTCGGCCCCGCCGGTCGAGAGCGTTGGGGCCGTGCTCGCTGAGTTCATCGGCGGCAGGACGATCGTCGCACACAACGCGTCGTTCGATCGGACGTTCCTCAAGCGCGCGGGCTTCGGCCCATCGCGCCTGCCGGGTCCGTGGATCGACTCACTCGAGGTCGTACGTCTGGCGCTCCCGCGCTTGCGTTCGCACCGTCTCGCCGACCTCGCCCGGACGTTCGGTCTCGCGCCGGAGCACGACCACCGGGCAGGCGACGACGCGGAGGCGCTCTTCGGCGTGTGGCGCATCGCGCTCACCGCGCTCGGCGACCTGCCGCCACAGGTCCTGCACGAACTCGCACGGCTCGCGGCGTCGGTCCCCGGCTGGAGTCTCGCACCGCTGCTCGCGCATCTCGCCGCCGGGGTCAAAGCGCCGCCATTCGACCTGCGACAGCTCCGCAGCGAGCGCATGCGCGCCGAGAAGCTGGAGCAGCTCGCGGACGCCTGTGAGGTCTCCCTCACCTCGCCGGAGACGGCCCGGATACTCGCCGAGTTCGCCGTCGATGGCATCGTTGGCCGGATGTACGAGGGCTACGAGCCCCGGGAGGAGCAGGCGCGCATGGCCGAGGCGGTGCTCGAGGCGTTCGGTGCTTCGCGCTGCGCGGCCGTAGAAGCGGGTACCGGTGTCGGCAAGTCGGTGGCGTATCTGGTTCCCGCCGCACGCTACGCGCTTGCCAACGGCGTTCGCGTCGGCGTGGCTACGAAGACCAACACGCTCATGGACCAGCTCGTCCACCGGGAGCTGCCACGTCTCGCTGCGGAGTGCGGAGAGGGTCTTCGCTTCACCGCGCTCAAGGGCTACGAGCACTACATCTGCCTGCGCAAGCTGCAGCGCCTGCTGGACGCGCCCGCTGACGCCGAGACAGCGGCAGCGCTCGGCGTGCTGCTGACGTGGACCGCGCAGTCGGCCTGGGGCGATCGCGAGGCGGTCAACCTTCACTGGCCGACGCGGCTTCGCACACAGGTGCTCGCGTCGTTTGCCGACTGCACGAAGAAGCGGTGTCGCTACTTCCCGAACCACTGCTACCTGCACGGTGTGAGGCGTCGCGCGGGCGCGGCGCACATCATCGTCACCAACCACTCGCTGCTCTTCCGCGACCTCACGACCGACGGCGGGATCCTTCCGCCGGTGCGGCACTGGATCGTGGACGAGGCGCACGCCGCCGAGGCCGAGGCGCGCGATCAGCTCTCGGTCGGTTGCGGGCACGCCGAGTTGCGCGCACTCCTCTCCGGGCTCCACGCCAGGGGCCGGGGAGGGCTTCTCTCGGCGTTGCGCACGAAAGTGGCCCTTGAGCGCGATGAGAACGGCCCGGCTACGCTCAACATCGTCGACGAGATGCGTGAGGTGCTCGAGCAGACCGCCACGATCGCGGACTCGTTCTTCGACTTCGTGAAGGACCTCGGCGATGACTGTTCGGGCACGTACGACCGTGCCCAGATGCGCATCACGGGCGAGTTGCGCGAGAGCGCCCGTTGGTCGGCGGCGGCGGGGGTAGGGCGCTCGCTTGCGCGGCGGCTCGAAGGGGTGCTGGATCTCGGACGGAAGCTCATGACGTCGCTTGAGGCAGGCGCGGAGAGCTACGCCGAGATGAAGGCCGACCTGGCCGGACAACTCTCGGGCATCGCCGAGCAGCTCGACGGGCTCGTCACGGTGCTCGACGGCACCGATACGGCGTATGTCTACTCGGTGACGGTGGACCGCCGACGCGAGCAGTCGGCAGAGCGGCTCGACGCCTCGCTGCTCGATGTGGGCGACGCGCTCATCGACCAACTCTATCCGAAGGTCTACTCCGTCGTGTACACGTCGGCCACCATCGCTGCAGGGAGCGACTTCTCGCACTTCGAGCGATCGGTAGGGCTCGATCGACTCGGCCAGGAGGGCTATCGCACGCTGCGCCTCGAGAGCAGTTACGACTTCGAGCGTCAGATGGCGGTGTTCGTGCCAACTGACATGCCGGAGCCGTGCCAGCCGGGTGCCCGCAGCTATGAGGCGTACATCGACGCGCTCTCGACGCTGCTGTTCGACATCCACGAAGCCATGGGCGGGTCCGTCCTCACGCTGTTCACGAACCGGCGCGACATGGATGCGCTCTACGCGCGCCTTGCCGAACCGCTCCAGCGCATAGGACTGCCGCTGATCGTGCAGGGTCGCGGCGTGTCACGAAAGCGCGTGGCGGACGAGTTCATCGCGGACGAGCGCACGTCCCTGCTCGCCACGAAGTCGTTCTGGGAGGGCTTTGATGCGAAGGGCGACACGCTGCGGTGTGTCGTGGTGCCGCGGTTGCCGTTCGGGCCGGTGAACGACCCGATACTCGAGGAGCGCCGCGAGCGCGACCGCGGTTGGTGGTCCAATCACTACCTGCCCGAGGCCGTTCTCGAGCTCAAGCAGGCCGCCGGCAGGCTCATCCGCTCGACCACCGACGAGGGATGCCTCGTCCTGGCCGACGCGCGGCTCGTGGGGCAGAAGACCTACGCGCACCGCTTCTTGGAGGCGCTGCCGGTCCGGGAGATTGAGCGGCTCCCCGCAGCCGAGATCGGTCCGGTCATCCGGGAGCGGTTCGGGCGCTAATCACTGTCAGCCGAGTGTGCGCAGGAGGGTCTCGGCCAGTGTCCTGACTGCGTCGCGGACCTCGGCCGGCCCGAGCGCTTCGGCCTCGCCAAGCCGGGCTGTGACCCTGCGTGCGATCCAGGAGACGGTCTGATACGGCATCCGGGCGATGGTACTGCCATCGCCTAACGTCTCGAACACGACGCCCGGCCAACTCCGCGTGTCGGGCAGTACGGCGTCAGGCGCGAAGCGGATCTCGGCCACCGGGAGATGCTCGGGTCCGGGCGTGACCGCGTATTCCACCATAGTCGGAGGCGTGAACGGCTCGCCCGTGCCGAGCGCGTCACGGATCCGGTCGAGGCGGAAGACGCGCTCCTCGCCGACGCCCTCGCACAGCGCGATCAGATACCAGGTACCGAGCCGGTTGACGAGTGCCCACGGGTGGACGACGCGTTGTGAGGTGCGCCCGGTCGAGCCCGTGAAGTAGGTGATCAGAACCTTCTCGTGCTCGTCGGCCGCTGCCGCAAGGGTCGCGTACAGATCGGCGATCCCTCCGGGGGCAGCCCCGGCCCGCACGGTCCGCTCGAGCTCGTCGGTCGACACGGAGTCGGCGGCAACGGCCAACAGCTTCTGGCGAAGTGCACTGCGGGGTGCGAAGCCGGCCGCATCGAGAGCCGCGCCGAGCGCCCTGGCCTCCGCGATCGTGAGGCGAAGGGGGCGTTCGATGCCGGGAGCCTCGAGGTTGACCGTCACGGAGTCACCCTCGATGAGCAGGTCGATCATGTCGAACGGTGTGAACGGGGGTACGCCACACATCGTGAGGGTCGTCAGGTCGGCGGCGACCTCGGCGGGCGTACACCCCACCGCTGCCGCGAGCCGGGCGAGCGGGATCGTCTCGTTTCGCCGCAGGTGTGGCAGGAGTGCGAGGAGGCGCCGCGCTCGCGTGGCGGTGTCCGGACCCTTAGCCATGCGCATCGGCCACCGCTCGCAGACCGGTCTCGAGGATGTAGACAAGCTCGGGAGGACCCACGGCGTGGATGGCGGGGCCCTCGTCGATGATCCAGGTCGCCAGCCGTTCAAGGTCGCCGGCCTCCACATCCCACAGTGCGGATCCGTCGGCGAGTTCACGCAGCGTGCCACGCCCTCGCGCGAGCCGTTCGGCGCGCCAGGCGACGTCCGGCTCGAAGCGCACCTGAGCGGCCACCTGCTCCAGCCCGTACTCGAACGGCAGTCGCTCGTGCCGGGTGACGTCGAAGTCGGCAGGGCGCTCGAAATCGGGGGTCCGCGGGCGCCCTGCGTTCACGCCGAGGGCGGCTACCCGGCCGATCGCATAGGTACGGACAGCGTCCAGATCGCGGTCGCATCCGATGAGGTACCAGTTTCCCTCCCGGAAGAAGACCCCGTACGGGTCTACCGTGTGTTGCTTCTGCTCGCCGGCCGTGTTCGTGTAGCCGAACGTGAGCGTTTTGCGGGTCTGCACCGCTTCGGCGATCGTTCGCGCGTGGTGTGACTGCGCGTCGCCCGTGTCGTCGGGAAGGTCGGCAGTTGCAAGCGGCCCGGCCACGCCGGCGGTTCCGAGCTTGCCGAGCGCGAGCGCGAGATCGTCGGTGAAGGGAAACCCGGGATCTGCCGAGAGCGCGGCTGCGACCGCGCGCACCGCGGCAAGCTCGTCGGGAGCTAGCTCGACGGGGCGCGCGAACGTGGCTGCGGCGTCGATGCGGTACGACTCGGCCTCGTCATCCCTGTCGACCGTGATGACCAGGCCCGCTGCGCGAAGCGCATCCTTGTCGCGTTCGAACATGCGAAGAAAGGTGGCGTCATCCTGTTCGTCGGGGTAGCCAAGTCCTGCGGACCTGCATTCGTTGGCGGTGACCGGGACGCGTGATGAGGCGAGGTACAGCGCGAGATTGACCAACCGTTCGGCGGCGTCGGACACGAGCCGTCCTCCTCGATCGCGGACGATGCGCACATTCTACCGCGAGAGGGGGTGGGCGGGGCAGTGCGGCCGGAGTCCCACGTGTATAAAGAAACGAGGCTCGCGGGGGGAGGCGCGCCTCGTTCACGTGGGCGGCGAATCCCCGCCCCTGAGGGGGGAGGAGAGGGCGGGTCGCACTGCCCCGATGCCAGTATAGCAACCGAAGTGCCAAGCAGGTATGCGGTTTGACACCGAATTCATGCACGCCGAGGTTGGGCACCCGGGAAGGTTGCCCTCTTGGCGGGGTCAGGCTACAACAGTGACGAAGGAGGTACCTCATGGACGAACAGAACGAGTCCGTCGCAAGCCCTGAAACCCCCACGGATGGGTCTGCGACCGTGTCCGAGAACGGGACCGATCGACCATCTCGCGCGGAGACTGGCTCCGAGCGGCGTGGACGGGCGCGAACCTGGTTGCTCTGGATCCTCGGCATCATCCTGGTGGCCGGCCTTGCCTATGGCGGCTACGTGGTCTACCGGCAGACGGAGCGTGTCCGGGCGGCGGAGGCGCGGTTTGACGCTGCATCCGCGCTGCTCGACGAAGCCGAGGACGACCTGCTGCTGGTTGATGAGGCTGTGCAGTCCGAGATCTCCTCGGAGATCGCCACGCAGGCCGCTGATGCCCTGCCGATAGCCGAGAAGGTCCGGGCCGACGCGCTTGCCGCGGTCGCGATCATCGACGAGGTCGTGCCCGTGCTCGGCGAGGAACTGCTCCCGGTAGCCGAAGCGCTCAAGGAGAGTGCGTTGGCGCGCGCCGACATGATGGCCGAGGCGCCGACGATCCTCGAGGCGGATCGCAAGGCCGCGCTCGCGATGGCCCCCGCGGACACCGCGCTCACCGAGATCAAGGCGGCCGAGGACTTCATCACCAAAGCGGTTGCCGAGTTCAACAAGCACACCGCAGACGGCGTCAAGGCATCCACCGCGAACTCGGTCGAGGCCGAGAAGCGGCTGACCAACGCACGCTCACTTCTGGCCACGGCCACCGCTGCGTTCCCGGAGGCGGACTACACGGCGTTCGTGACCTACATCGACGCGAAGATCGGCCTTGTCGCCAACTCCAAGGAGATAGACTCACTGTGGCTGGCGGGCAAGGTCGCCGAGTCGAATGCCAAGCTAGATGCATACAACAAGAAGGACGCGGAGATCGTCGCGATGGCTGCGGCGCTTCCGACATCCGTACGCGACCCGATAGCGGATGCCTACGAGTCGCTGACGGCCGACGCCCGGAATCGGTACTTCGAAGCGCGTGAGCGTGCACGGGCGGCGGGAGAGCAGGTGAGCGTGCTCAGGGGCACGTCCACAGACGACGAGTAGGGGGCGGGCATGTCCGACGCATTCTGGTCCAGCTGGTGGTGGCCGCTGGCCACCGGACTCATCGGTTTCGTGTACGTGGGGCTGCTTGTGGCACAGTGGCTGCGCCGCAGGAAGCCGCATCAGCTTGCCTGGGCGGTCGGCTTCGCCTTCTACGCGATCGCGGCGGTGATGGAGGCATACTCGGAGTTCACCGGCGCGTGGGACCCCACCGTCTACCGCATCTACATAGTGCTTGCCGCGTCGCTGGTCGGGTTCCTCGGACTGGGCACGCTCTATCTCGTGACGAGAAAGCCGCTGGCCGGCAACGTGTACCTGGCCTTCGTGCTCGCGTGTCTCGCCGTCTTCTTCTACGGCACGTTCACGACCGAGCTTGTCACCGCTCAGCTGGTCCCCGGCATCACCGTGGGCGGGACCGCGCTCGGCTCCGGCGGCTCGTTCCCCCGGGTGATGTCCCTGCCGTTCAACATCACCGGCACGTTGCTGCTCGTCGGCGGGTCGCTCTTCTCGATCTTCAAGTTCCTGCCGAAGAAGGAGTTCCGCTACCGCGTGTGGGCCAACGTGCTCATCATCGTCGGCACGCTCATCATCGCGGGGGCAGGTTCGATGGCCCGGGCAGGACAGACGGTCGGCCTCTATCCTGCCGAGATGATCGCCAGCGCGGTGCTGCTCGCCGGCTTCCTGCTCGCCGGCACGCTCGAGAAGGGCGCGAGGGCGATCAAGGATCGCCGCGACGCGGAGGTCGCCGGGTAGCGCTACTCCCCGTAGCCGCTGCCGAGCCGGGCGAGCGCGCCGACATCGAAGACGATGACCTCGCTGCCGCGTACCTCGAGCACGCCGTCGTCGCGCAGGCGACCGAGCGCGCGCGAGAGCGTCTCGGGCACCGTTCCGAGCGAGGCTGCGAGTTCGGCCTTCGGCATGCCGAGCGATACCCTGAGACCGTCGGCCGTGGCCTCGCCGACGGCGAGCGAGCGCTGGAACAGGTAGCGGGCGAGCCGGCCCGGCACGTCGAGCGCGAGGGTCTGGACGACGCTCGTGAGGTTGATGAGGCGCTCGGAAAGGTCGCCGATCAGCCCGCGCGCGATCTGCGGCTCGGCGGCGAGCAACTCGAACAGCGACTCGCCGGAGATCCACGCGATCGTCGCGGGCGTCGCCGCATCCACGCTGGCCGGGTTCCGCCCTCCCGCGAGTGTGGCGACCGCTGCGAAGGCTTCGCCGTGCTCCATCGTCTCCATCACGATCGTTCGCCCGTCGGCAGTCATATGGAATACGCGGACCCGCCCGCTCACCACGACACCGAAGCGCTCGGCGGGCTCGCCTTCGGTAGCCAGTAGCCTCCCGCGCGCAGCGTCCTGGACGGAGGCGGAAGCAGCAAGAACGGCTATCGCGTCGTCTGTGGCCGTGCGCCAGAGGCGGCACGCGCGGAGCGCGGCCCGGACATCGTTTCGTGACGTAGCTTCCACCGGTACTCCTCACGCAGACGCTCATACAGTCCACGTCGGCTTGACGCGCGTCAAGGACGAGAGCCGATGGGGCACCTAGTATGCGTGAAGAGGCCCGACGCGCCCTGACGTCCCGTCTCTCGAGATACGTGAGGAGTACCGGTTGAGCGAGCGGTTCGAGCAGCGGCTGATGCATGTGCAGGTGCGCCGGGACATCAAGACACTCGGCGACTTCACGGTGATCTACTGCCGCGGCAACCATGCCGACCGCACGCGAAGGGCGCTTGCGAGCGATGCTGTGGACCTCGGCGCGTACGGGCGGAAGCCGCCGGTCGTCTGCGACGAGTGCGCGGGGCATCTGCGTTACGGCGAGAAGCGCCGCGCGTACTGCCCCAAGGACCCAAAGCCCTTCTGCGCTCACTGCGACACGCAGTGCTACAAGGCGGACGAGTCTGAATGGCAGCGGCAGATGATGCGCTACAGCGGTCCGCGCTCGGCGCTGCACGGCTACGCGATCGAGGGCATCAAGCATGCGCTCGAGGCGCGCACGTGGCGGCGCGAGATGAAGCGGCGAGCCGCCGAGGCGAGTGACAGACCCACCACTGGAAACGATGCCGCGCAGTAGCGGCGAGACACGAGAGGAAGCACCATGCCCACCACCACAAACAGGCAGATCGTGCGGATAGACGAAGAGCTGTGCAACGGATGCGGTCTGTGTGTCAGTCCGTGCGCCGAGGGCGCCATCGTCCTGGTTGACGGCAAGGCCAGGGTCGTGCGCGACGAGCTCTGTGACGGCGCGGGCTTCTGCCTCGGCGTCTGCCCGACCGGAGCGCTCACGCTCGAATACCGCGAGGCGGTGCCGTTCGACCATGCGGCAGCCGAGCCGATCATCGCCGAGAAGCAGAAGAGCTACATCGCGCAGACGTGCTTCCGCTGTGGTTCCGATGAGGACCACGTGCCGTTGCTGCCCGTGCGGCAGCAGGGTCGCAGCGAATGGGTATGCACCCGGTGCCTGCCTGCGCTCATCCACGGGTAGCGCTGCGCCTTTCCGAAGACGATACGAGAGAAGGCATCCGCATGTTCTGCAACCAGTGTGAGCAGACCAGCAAGAGAACAGGTTGTACCACCGTCGGCGTCTGCGGGAAGACGCACGAGGTCGCGTCGCTGCAGGACCTCCTGCTGCACCAGCTCAAGGGCATCGCGGCGATCGCTGTCGCTGGCGCTGCGGTGGGCATCACCGATGACGTGGCCGACGAGTACGTGAACGGCGCGCTGTTCACCACCGTCACCAACGTGGACTTCGACGCCGAGCACCTCGCGGACGTCATCGACCGTGGCGCCGAGATCAAGTCCGCGCTCCGCGCGAAGGTGGAGGCCGCCGGTGGCGTCGTGCCCGCCGGCGACCCAGCCGTGTCATTCGAGCCGGCGGAGGATCTCGCCGCGCTCATCGCGCAGGGTGAGGCGGTTGGTCACTTCCCCGATCACGATCGGGATGAGAACGTCCGCGCGCTGCAGATGACCGCCGTCTACGGCCTCAAGGGCATCGCGGCGTACGCCGACCACGCCGGCGTCCTGGGCCACACCGACCCGGCCGTCTACGCCTTCGAGCACGAGCTTCTCGCGGCGCTGAGCGACCGTGACCTCACGCTGGACGACTGGGTCGCGCTCGTTCTCAAGACCGGCGAGGTCAACCTGCGCGTGATGGAGTTGCTGGATGCCGCCAACACGGGCGCGTACGGCCACCCCGCGCCCACGTCGGTGCCGCTCGGCCACCGGCCCAACAAGGCGATCGTCGTCTCCGGCCACGACCTCAAGGACCTGAAGGAGCTCCTCGTGGCTACCGAGGGCCTCGGCATCGACATCTACACGCACGGCGAGATGCTGCCGGCGCACGGTTATCCGGAGCTCAAGCGCCACAGCCACTTCTACGGTCACTACGGCACTGCGTGGCAGAACCAGCGCAAGGAGTTCGACGCGTTCCCCGGCACGATCCTCATGACCACGAACTGTATCCAGCTGCCGAAGGATTCCTACGCCGAGAACATCTTCACCACCGGCCGCGTGGCGCACCCGAGTGCCGTGCATGTCGAGAACGGTGACTTCAGGGCCGTCATCGATCGCGCACTCGAGATGCCCGGTTTCACCGATGAGGTCGACGGCGGCTCCGTGATGGTCGGCTTCGGCCGCAACGCCGTGCTCTCGGTCGCTCCGACGGTCATCGAGGCCGTCAAGAGCGGCGCCATCCGCCACTTCTTCCTCGTCGGCGGGTGCGACGGCGCCAAGCCGGGCCGCAGCTACTACACCGACTTCGTCGATCAGGCCCCGGCCGATACGATCATCCTCACGCTCGCGTGCGGCAAGTTCCGCTTCTTCGACCACCAGCTCGGTGAGATCGGCGGCATCCCGCGCTTGCTCGACGTGGGCCAGTGCAACGACGCCTACTCGGCCATCAAGATCGCGGTCGCGCTCGCCGAGGCCTTCGAGGTCGGCGTGAACGAGCTGCCGCTTTCGATGATCCTCTCCTGGTACGAGCAGAAGGCCGTGGCGATCCTGCTCACGCTGCTCCACCTCGGCATCACCGACATCCGGCTCGGCCCCACACTGCCTGCGTTCATCACGCCCGCGGTGCTGCAGGTGCTCGTGGACAACTTCGCCATCAAGCCGATCGGTGAGACGGCCGCGGCGGACCTGGCCGAGATCCTCGGAGAGGGTGCGTAGGTGGAGACGCTCAAGGCCATCGGCCGCGGTGTGCTCATCGTGGTCGTGGGTCTTGCGCTGCTTGCGGGCACGCTCTATCTCTTCGGCGGCATGTGGGTGCGTACGCCCGAGATGCGGGAGGCGTTCGACGCGCAGGTCGCGGCGGGTGAGGCCGAGCCGGTCGAGGGCCGGTTCGTCATCCCGATCCCGGGCTGCGTGTGCCACAGCGACAGTCCCGAACTCCAGGCGCGCCACGCCGAGCGCCGCATCAACGAGTGCGCGGGGTGCCACGGGCAGTAGGGAAACGCCCTCTCGCTCGGGTATCGTCGTCATATGACGCAATCCGAACTCACCGCGCCCCCTGCGCAGCGCCGCCGTGCGTTCGTCCGCACGGCGCTCGTTGTTGCCGTCGCGCTGGCTGCCGCCGCGGTGGCCTTTGGCATCGCAGCCACCTCGCAGGCTGATCTTGGTCCGGTCACCATCACCGTCGGGCCGCGGCCGGCCGCAGACGGCGGGACTACCCTGGCGCTACCGCCGTTCGGCACGGTCTCGGCCGACACGCATGCTGGCCCCCTTGCGGTCGACGTCACACTGATCGAGGTCGACGTCGAGCGGCTGCAGGACTTCGCCGCGGAAGGCACGCTCTCCGACGAGACCGTCATCGCAGTGCTCCGCGATCTTCGGGCAGCCGCGTTGCGGGCTACCCTTCTCGGTGTTCTCGCTGCAGTGGCCATCGCGGCGTTCGTGGTCTGGGCGCTGCTCCGGTCGCGTCGATTGGCTACGGTGGTCGCAGCCGGCGTGGTCGTAGTCGCCATCGGCTCGGCGTCACTCGCCATGATCACCTACCGTACCGAGGCGTTCGCCGCGCCGGTATGGGAGGGGGCGCTGCGCTACGCGCCGGGTGCGTTCAGCCTCACACAGGTGCGCATCGCCGAGGTGGAGGAGTTGCAGAGACAGGTTCGCTGGCTTGCACGCGACCTTGCCGCCTACTACGGCGTGGAACAGTCGTTCGCTGTGGGCGGCTCGCTCTCCGACACGTACCGGGTACTGCACGTCAGCGACCTTCACCTCGATCCGGTGGGCATGCAGCTCGCGCTCGACCTCGCGTCGGCCTACGATGTCGAGCTGATCATCGACACCGGCGACATCACCCACTTCGGCACTGCTCAAGAGTCGGCGCTCGTCCTGGCACAGCTCGGTCGCCGACCGTACGTGTTCGTACCCGGCAACCACGACTCTCAGGAGATCGCTGCGGCTCTTGCCGGGAGCGGACGGGTGAGTGTCCTCGACGGGGAGACGACCACCACCGCCCGCGGGCTGGTCATCCTGGGCATCGGCGATCCGGCCGGCGCGGGCTCCGATATCGAGCCGGATTCGACGTTGGCCGGGATGCGTGGACGCGAGGTCGCTCGCGCGCTCGGCGCCCGGACGAGCCCGGGCCTCCCGTCGCCCGATGTGGTTGCGGTGCACGATCCCGCGACCGGCGTACCGTTCGCGGGCACGGTGCCGGTCGTGCTCTCGGGTCACACCCACACGGCGATGCTCGAGTGGGTGGACGACACCGTGTTCCTCGGTTCGGGTACCACTGGAGGAGTCCACTTCACCGAACTCACACCCGACCCGCACATTCCGCACGGGGCATCGATCCTGTACTTCTCGGTGGCGGAGCCGGGCAGGCTCGTGGCCATCGATCAGATTGAGGTGTACGGCAAGACGCGGCAGTCGACCATCCGTCGCACGATCGTGGACGAAGCGCTTCTCGGCCAGTGAGCAGACGTCGTGCTGCGGTATCATGACCTGAGGTGCGCCGGTCGGCGTCACAGCAGCGCGGAGGGGTTGGAGGAGCGATGTCGCAGGTGATGGAGCACGTCCACCAGCTTGCCGGGATCATCGGCCCGCGCCCGACGACGACCGATGCCGAGGCGCAGGCGGCCGAGTACATCGAAGACGTGCTCGCAGCTCGCGGACTGGACGTTGAGCGCCAGGAGTTCGACTGCGTCCGCTCGCACTCGTGGGCGTTCGTCATCTACCATGTGCTCACCATCGCCGCCGCGGCGCTGTCACTCGTTTCCAGTTGGCCCGCGCTCGCGCTGGCAGTGGTGGTCGCGGTGGTCCTGCGTCTCGATCTCGACACACGCTTCGGCGTATCCCGCTTCCTGCCCAAGGGCCCGAGTCAGAACATCATCGCGCGGCACGTGCCGCGCGCTCGTCGCGGTGAACACATGAAGCGCGTGGTCGTCGTCGCGCACTACGACTCGGCCGTCTCTTCACTCGACTACAGTCCGGGTCTTGCCAAGAATGCCGGTCTTCTCCGCAGGCTCGCAATGTGGGCGACCGTGGCGACTCCGGTGGTCATCCTCCTCGGTGCGCTGCCGCTGGCCGCCGAGTGGAAGCCCTGGACCGGCTACGCCGCGCTCGCGGCCTCGGCGTACCTCATCGTGCCGCTCATCATCCATCTGCACGCGCAGATCCTCGGGCACGCCACGGATGGCGCCAACGACAACGCCTCCGGTGTGGCCGCGATGCTCGGCGTCATGGAGGCGACCGTGCCGATACCGGACGTCACCGCACAGCGGACGCAGCCGCTGCGCCGCAGTGCCGACGTCGCGTACGAGGCCGAGGTCGTCCCGGAAGATGTTGTGCTCGAGTACCAGGATGTCGGCGACGAACCGGCGCCGCTGCCCCAGACGATACCGCTCGACGGGTTCGGCGATGTCGGGTGGGATACCGGACCCCTCGACGGTGTTGCGCCCGCACGCGCATCGGTCGGCTCCACGCCGGATCCGACGCTCGCCGGGGAGCAGGCGGGTGTCGCCGATGCTGTCGATGCCGACCTCGGATCGCTGTGGGAAGAACCGCCAACGCGAGCCGTGGAACCCGTCGCCGGCGGGCGTCCGGCGTGGCGTGACGAGGAGCCCGGTGAGGGCCAGGAGCGTCTGGACCTCGAGGTCGACGAGGAGGCGCGGTTCGAGGAGGCCGGACCCGGCCGGTCACGTGACGGCGAGGAGCATCGCGGCATCAGGGACTGGCTCGGCATCGGCCGCGGATTCGACGTCCGCAAGGCCGGCAAGGAGATCGGCACCTGGGACAACATCGAGAGCGACGGTGACGACGAGTTCGGTTTCAAGGCCGGCACCGCGGGCGGCGAGGCGACCGCCGACGAAGCGGCGCGCATTCGTCGGCGCGTGACGGAGCACGTCGATCGGGCGCTTTCGGAAAAGGAGATCTGGTTCGTCGCAACCGGCGCGAAGGAGTCCGGCGGCTGGGGCATGCGGACCCTTCTCGACGCCTACCCCGATGACCTCCGTGACGCGCTCATCATCAATCTCGACAACGTGGGCGCCGGGACGGTCTCCTACGTCACCGACGAGGGTAATGGACGCCGCTACCGTGCCGACAGGCGGCTGATCTCTCAGGCCCGGCGGACCGCTCGGGAGAACGGGCTCTCGGTGAAGGGGCAGTCGGGCAGGGGCATGATGACCGACGCGACCCCGGCGCTGGCGAGGCGGTTCCGTGCGATGAGCGTCATGGCGTTCGACATCAACGGTCGGCTGCCGGATCGGCACTGGCACACCGACGTCTACGAGAACGTCTCGCAGACGACGATCGAGACCGCGGCCGCGTTCGTGACCGCGATGATCCGCGATCTCTAGCCGGCCGCTTCCTCATCGGACGTTGCCGCGCGTGACGACGACCGTGCATAGAATGCGAGCGCCGATCCGCCGGTGAGCAGCGCGGCCGACACGTAGAACACCGGCAGCATGTACGGGGAGCGCTGCAGCGCTACGATCACGAGCGCGAACAGGATGAAGCCGAGGTGAAGCATCCCCGAACCGCTCTTTGCGATCCGGCTCTCGCTCACGTAGGTGAGTGACCGCGCACCCGCGAGCGTGAGTACCACGACTGCGACCTGGATGAGCGCCGCGAGTCCGA
Organism: Coriobacteriia bacterium; assembly: GCA_030651765.1. Lineage (GTDB taxonomy): Bacteria > Actinomycetota > Coriobacteriia > Anaerosomatales > Anaerosomataceae > UBA2272. The sequence continues at coordinate 140,068 of JAUSBY010000011.1, forward strand.
GGTAGACCGCCAGCCCCGTCGCCATCGAGCCGCTGATCGCTGCCGTCACCACGCCGACGGTCACCATGACCGTCGACACCGCGGCGAGTGTACGGCGTGCGAGCAGGCGCTTCGGCACGCACAGTCCCATGACCACGACGAGCGCCACCACGAGTGGGCCGGCGATACCGTTCATGACCGCGATGAACGCCGGGTATGCCGTCATCTCGAAGTCTGGTTGCGTCCGGTAGCCCCACCATGCATACAAGGTGCCGATGAGCGACTGGGTGCCGAGTGCGCCGAGGAGCATCACGGTGAGCATCATGAGGAGGAAGTCCCAGCCGCTCGCCGGCACGGTGGCTGCCGACGATCCGGACTGCGGGATGCGGGTCTTCTCGGCCATCGCCATCTCCTCTCACACCACCGAGTGTGCGCCGGGCACGATGTAGGTGGTGACGTAGGTCAGCACGAGCGCGACGAACGACAGGACCGCAAGTAGGGCTACCACGCGCCACATCCCCGGACGGCGCAGGTAGAGCCGTGCGTGCAGATAGGCGGTGTACAGCAGCCACATCATGATCGACATGTTGACCTTGCCGGACCACCACCACGACTCGCCCGACCAGGCGAGTATCGCCCATGGGAAGCCGATGAGCATGCCGAAGGTCAGCGGCAGGTAGCCGAAGCGCGCCCACCGATAGGCTGTCTGCTCGAAGGAGCTCCGGCGCCTGACGATCATCAACACGGTGGCCGCGAACGACGCCACGAATGCGCCGTAGCTCACGAAGAGCAGCGGCGGGTGCACCCACATGTACCAGGTGTTGTAGTAGAAGCGCCTCGAGCCCTCGAGTCCCTGGAACGCTCCCGAGGCCACACCCAGGTCTCCCGAGTTCCACGCGGCGAGGTAGCTGCCGTACTGGGCGAAGAAGCTCGGGAGCGGCTCGGCGAAGGGGCGCCCCCACACGAGTGCGCCTGTCGCGAGCAGTGCGGCGGCTACGGCGAGCGTGGGCTGCAACTCGGTTCTGTGCCGACGGAGTGTGAGCGCGATGAGGGTCAGGACGATCGCCCAGACGTACAGCTTCTCCGACTCGATCCACAGGGGGACCGCGAACGAACCGCTGACCCGCCCGGTCACCGGGTCGACGAGCATCGTCAGATCCCACAGCCGCAGGTGGAACCATGCAAGGACTGCCTCGCCGATCACCAGCGTCGCCGTGAGCGCGCCGAGTGCTGACGGCAGGAAGCGCCGAGCCGCGGGGATGAGTGCGGCTAGCACGACAGCGGCCGCTGCGGCGAGGATCGCCGGGTCGAGGAAGCGCCCCCACTGGCCGAGGGTCGTCACGAGTGCGTCGAGCGATGTGGCTGTGGCTGTGGCAGAGAACATGCATACCTCCGGCGCCTCTCAGTATAGCGAAACTCATGGCGGAGTCTGGCGTGCGCACCCCGACCCGCACGACCTGATACACTCGGCACTCGTTGCTGCGAATCCACAGACGGAGGCGTCCGGTGGGCGAGAGCAGGATCGCGAAAACGCTGGCTCGGGGGGCGGTCGTCTCCTGGCGTGAGCAGCCGACCCAGTACGACATCGAGGCGCTTCGCGCCAACGTGGCGCGCGTGCGTCTCGTGATACGGCTCCGCTGGGGGGTCGTGGTCGCGCTCACGATCTTCTCGGCCATCGCGGCATCCGTGTACGCGTCCTCCACCGACGTGGCCGCGTTTCTCGCCGACATCAAGGTCCCCGTCGCGGCGCTCGTCTTCGTGGTCGCGTACAATAGCTTCTATCAACTCACGTACCGCAAGTTCGCCAACATCGCTTTCCTCAACCAGGCGCAGCTGCTCTTCGACGTGCTGGTGACCACCGTGCTCGTCTACTACAGCGGCGGCGTGTACTCGTGGTTCGGTGCGATGTACCTGCTGTTCGTCCTTGAGGCCGCGTTCATCCTGCCGAGGCGATCTGACGTGTGGATGGTCGCCGGTGCTGCCGCCGTGCTCTATGTCGCCGTTCTATCTGCCGAGTACATCGGAATCCTGCCCCACGTCGATCTGCCGTTCGTTCGCAACGAGTTGTATGCCGAGATAACGTACGTTCTGCTGCGGTCCCTGTGGATGCTGACACTGCTTGGCGGCTCTGCGACCGTCGGCCTGCGCATGATGAAGTCCATCCGGGAACGCGAGACCGAGTTGCAGGAAAGCTCGTTCATGGACGACCTGACAGGTCTGTTCAACCGGCAGTACTTCCACCGCGTTCTGAGCACCGAGGTCGAGCGGTCCAACCGCAACGACAGGGGGCTGGCGCTCGTGCTCGCCGACATCGACCGGTTCGGCGAGATCAACCAGACCTTCGGTGTGGATGTGGGTGACGGGCTGCTCGCAGCAGTCGCGGACAGGCTCCGTGAGATCGGCGGTGCCAGAGCGGGAGAGTCGGGGTTCCCGGTGACCGTCGCCTGCCGGGTCGGCGGTGAGGAACTTGCGCTCATCGTGCCCGAGGTGGCCCTTCCCGAGCCCGATCGGCTCGATCTCGGCGCGCGGGTCCTTGCGACCGCCGAGGCGCTACGCGAAGCGATCGCCAGCGTGCGTGTGAGTGGGGTCGGCGTCACCGCGAGCCTCGGCGTTGCGCTCGGTCCCGCTGACGGTGACTCGCCGGACGCTCTGCTCGACGCGGCCGACCGGATGCTTTCGAGGGCGGCTCGTGCCGGCGGCAACCGCGTCTGCGCGACCTGGACCTGCGAGCAGGGAGACGATGGGTAGCCCTTCCGCACCGTGGCGCAGCCGGGCCGAGACCGCTTCTCTCGCGCTCGTCCTGGTTCTTGCCATCGTGGGCCTCGCGCTCCTTCCGCTGACCACGCCGGCATACGTGCGCTTCATGGTCGGCGCGGTAGGCTCCGCCGAGCGGACGGGTCTCGGACTCACCGGCACACTCGAGACAGCCGAGCACGTCCGCCGCTTCGTGACCGACCCTGCGGCGGCGCCGCTTCCTGTGGCGATCGGCGATCGCCCCGCCTACGACGAAGCGGCCGTCTCTCACCTTGCGGATGTGCGCGATGTCCTTGCGCCCGCCAGGTGGCTCGCATCCGGGCTGGCGCTCGCCGCTTCGGCATGGATGCTCGTGCGTAGGCGCACGCGCGCAGGCCGCGCGGTCGTCGCCTCGGCACTGTCCGGCGCAGGCTGGTCGCTGCTCGCGATAGCAGGTGTGGCGGTGCTTGCCGGAGCAGCCGACTTCGACGCGCTCTTCGCCTGGTTCCATAGCCTGTTCTTCGCGTCGGGCACGTGGTCGTTCCCCGAAGGAGCGCTGCTGATCGAGGTCTTCCCGCTGCCGTTCTGGGTCGCATCCGGGGCGCTCTGGGGGCTCGTGATCATCTCGTGCTCAGCTGCCGCCGTGGCGGCCGCTCACCGAATCCGCTTCACACGGGGTAACAACGGTGTATAGTTTCCTGGGGGCAGGAATGCCTCAGGTGACACCCGGTCCCCGCGGGGGGCTACGTCAACGGACTCGAGGAGGTTGGGCGCATGGCGGCCAAGGAAGGTTACTGCGTCAAGTGCAAGTCCAAGCGTGAGATCAAGGACGCCCAGGACATCGTGATGAAGAACGGCCGCCCGGCCACCCAGGGCCTGTGCCCCGTGTGCGGGACCAAGATCTTCAAGATCGGCAAGTCGTAACAAGCCACGCTAGCGCGTGTTCGAGCGGGCGCTCCTTCCGAGGGGCGCCCGCTTGCATGTGGGCCATGTCCGCTCCGCGGCGTATGTGCAGCCGAAGGGGGACGTACGTATTGACGAGGCGTGGTGCCAGGAGTACCGTCGACCGTTGTTGCATTCGCGGGCTGGTGCTTGCCCACGCGCTACCGTAAGGACGGGCGCAGACATGAACATCGTCGTCGTCGGGTGTGGCCGAGTCGGCTCCCAGTTGGCCACCATGCTCTCCGTCGAGGGTCACAACGTCGTCGTCATCGACCGCGATGAGCGCGCGTTCCGTCGGCTCGGCAGCACGTTCAACGGGGTGACGCTCCGGGGGCTCGGCTTCGACGAGGAGATTCTCGAGCAGGCCGGGATCCGTGAGGCCGACGCGTTCGCGGCGGTCACCAACCTCGACAACACCAACCTCATGGCCGCAGAGGTCGCGCGCAAGATCTTCGGCGTACCGCATGTGGTCGCGCGTCTGTACAACCCGGTCCGCGAGCGGACGTACCAGCAGCTCGACTTGGACTACGTCTGCGGTACGACACTCGTGGCCGAGAACCTCATGGAGAAGATCAAGGCGGGGCACGGCCATCATCTCAACACCATCGACGATATCGAGGTCGTCGAGTTCAAGGCCGGGGCTGCCGTAGAAGGCCGACGCGTCGCCGACGTGGAGATTCCCCGCCGATTCCGCATCTTCACGGTCACACGCGGCCCGGCGTCGCACGTCCCCGACGGGGAAATGGTGCTTCACGAAGGCGATATCATCTTCGGCTCGATCAAAGACGAGGCGTTTCCCAAGATCGAACGCCTCATGGGGGAGTGAGCGATGTACGTCGTCATCAACGGGGGCGGCAAGGTCGCATCCTATCTGGCTCGCCAGCTGCTCGGGCGTGATCACGCGGTTGCGCTCATCGAGAAGCGCGAGGATATCGCACACAAGCTGGCTTCCGAGCTGCCCGACGGCGCGCTCGTGATCCATGGCGACGGGTGCGACTCCGTCTATCAGGAGGATGCTGGCGTGAGCCGCGCAGACGTGTTCGTGGCCGCTACCGGAGACGACGACGACAACCTCGTTGCCTGCCAACTCGCCAAGGTCGCCTTCGGCGTGCCTCGCACCGTGGCGCGCGTCAACAATCCGAAGAACGAACACATCTTTCACGCGCTCGGCATCGAGGCGATCTCGTCAACCACGATCATCTCGCGGCTGATCGAGGAAGAGGCGACGATCGGCGACATTCGCACGCTGGCGTCGCTGCGCAAGGGCGACATGGCGATCGTGGAGGTCGAGTTGCCGGTCGACCGGTGTGTGGTGTGCGGCAAGCGTGTGGCGGATCTGGACCTTCCCGGCGACTGCCTGATCATCGCCATCGTCCGCGGCGACGATGCGTTTGCGGTGCATGGTGACACGGAGATGCAGCCGGGGGACACGGTCATCGCGTTCACCAACGTCGAGCATGAGCGGGCGCTCAAGAAGGCGCTCACGGGGTCGTGACGACCCGATAGAGAGCGCCGATGCGCACGGTGCAGCGTCGATTTGCCCACCGCTTCGAGGGTGTCCTACACTATGCAGGCTATCGCGGGTGTAGCTCAGTGGTAGAGCATCGGCTTCCCAAGCCGAGTGTCGCCGGTTCGAGCCCGGTCACCCGCTCCAGCAGGATCTGACAGGGGCCCGCGGGGCCCCTGTTGTCATGTTGCCCCGCCTGTCCGCCCATCTCGCCGTCCGTCGACGTGGTGGTTGGCAAGGGCGCGACCTGGCTTCTACTATGGCGAACATAGGTTCGATGCGCCGCGACCCCCTCTCTTGCGGCACGCGGAGAGGAGCGGTCATGGCCGTTCGGCGATCGGCTCTCGGAGTGCTGTTGTTCGCGTGTGTGATGCTGGCTCCTGCTGCAAGCGCGCACGGGACGGTATGGGTTGCGCCCGTGGCCGGAGGCACGATCATCACGGGGTTCGGCGAGCCGTATCCGGGAGGTACGCATCGTGGCGTCGACGTGTGCGCGCAGCCGGGCGCCGATGCCTGTGTCCCGGCTGCGGGGCGCGTGACGTTTGCCGGCCGCGTGCCTGCCGATGGCGGCGGGACGTGCGGCGCCGTCACGGTGGAGATGCCCGATGGACTGCGTGTGAGCCTGCTGCCCCTCGCCGAGGTGTTCGTGACCGCTGGCGATGAGCTTGCTGCCGGCGAGACGATCGGGACTGTGGCCGCCACAGGCGATGACTCCAGTCCCACGTCGCACGTGCACCTCGGGTTGAGGAGAGGTGAGGTCTATCTCGACCCCACCGGACTCATGCCGACCGTGGATGCGGTCGCGCCGACCGTTCCGTCGTCGGAGCCGACGCCTGACGTGCCCGATAGCGAGCCTGCGGCAGCCTCGGCGCCCGCGGCTGTTGCGGACCCGGTCGTGGACACGGCGGGCGATGGCGCCGCCGCAGACCCCGCGCGTCAGCCTGCACCCATGGCCTCCGGCCACGCGCCTGAAACCATCGCTGTCCCGGGTGCCAGGATGCCCGTTTCCGGGCAGGCAGACGCGGGAGCTACGTTCGTGCCCGACTCCGTCAGCGTTCAAGATTCTCCGATGCGCGCCGAGCCCGCTGGGCTGCGCTCAGAGGTGTTACGACATCCGCTGCCCGAAGGCGCGGGCATCGTCGGAGACTCCGCGCTCGTTTCGGCGGCGCGCGGGGCGCGAGCAAGCGCGTTTTGGGTCCCCCTGGTGACGCCGCTTGGTCGCGGGACGGTTGCCGTGGCGGTCTGTGGGTGTGGGATCGTCGGCGCAGTTCTCATCCTGCGGCAGCGCAGGGAGCGGGTGTTCGCACAATGACGGGAAGTCCGAGGTGTGTCAGAGCGGTGGGGTATTACCGTGTTGTGGGTCGGTCGGGCCTCTGGTACACTTCGGAAGCTTCATTTCCTGCTCCGGGCAGAGCCTTCACATGTCCCGGGGCCGCATCAGTCCAAGGGAGGTGAAAAGTTGAAGGCTTATGAACTCATGCTCATCATGCGCCCCAACCTCGAAGACGAGGCGCGGGAGGGTGTCCTGACCAAGGTCCGGGGCATCGTCACTGCCGAGGGCGGCACGGTCGATTCCGAGGAAGTCTGGGGCAAGCGTCGTCTTGCCCATGAGATCGCCCATACAGAAGAGGGCGACTACCAGGTGATCCTCTTTCATGCCGGTACCGCTACTGTCGCCGAGCTCGACCGCGTCCTGCACATCACCGATCAGGTACTCCGCTTCATGATCGTCCGACGTGACGATCTGGCTTAGCCGCGCACCTGTGGCTGATCGGGCTGCAACGACCGGTATCAACGAGTGAGGTGGCACAGATGAGTATCAACAGAGTGGTGATCTCCGGCAACTTGACGCGTGACCCTGAGCTTAAGGCGACGGGCAGCGGCATGAGTGTCCTCAAGATGCGCATGGCGGTCAATGACCGCCGCAAGAACGCGCAGACCGGCGAATGGGAAGACGCGCCCAACTACGTAGACGTGACCATGTTTGGGTCGCGTGCGGAGTCAGTGTCGCGCTTCCTCTCGAAAGGCTCGAAGCTCGCCGTCGAGGGCAAGCTGCGCTGGAGCGAGTGGGAGACCGACGGTCAGAAGCGCTCCAAGCTCGAGGTCGTAGCCGACGACATCGAGTTCATGTCCTCGCGCGACGGCGGCTCCGGAGGCTATAGCGCGCCTACCTCGGCCCCCGCAGCCTCAGGCACCGACGATCCGGGCGAGGAAATCCCGTTCTAATCGAACTGACACCGCGGGCGGGTCCCTCCCGCCCGGCGGACACACACCGACCCCGCAGGGGTACTGGAAGGAGGTACGTGCATGAGTGATTACTCGAGGAAGCCGAAGCGCCGTTACTGCGCGTTCTGCAAGGACAAGACCGAGTACATCGACTACAAAGACGTGAATATGCTCCGCAAGTACATGACCGACCGCGGCAAGATCAAGCCTCGCCGTGTCTCGGGCAACTGCGCGCAGCATCAGCATCAGCTCTCGACCGCGGTCAAGCGCGCTCGCGAGATGGCGCTCGTTCCGTACACGGTCCCGGTTGTGAGCAACAAGGTCGATGGCAAAGGTCGCAGGTAGCAGCGGCGAGCGGCTCGGAGTCGCTCAGACCGCGAGGTTCGCGCTCGGCGCGACCATCGGCTCTCTGTCGATGGTTCTGCTGCACCCTGTCATAGGCCTGCCGATCGCCGCTGGCGGTCTGGCGGCGCTCGTCTACGGGAACCGAACGGTTCTCGCGCTCGCGGTGGCGGCGGTCGCCGGGGCGCTGACCGGTCTCGTGGCTCACCAGGCGAACGTGTATGTGATCGTCCTGCCGCTCACCGGGTCGGTGGTCGGCGGAGCGGGACCGTACGTGTTCACGGCGCTGACCGTGGCGTCACTCGCGTTGGTCGGTCCCGGCATGGTCGCTCTGATGCGTTCGGGCTCGCCGCTCCGGGCCATAGCGATCGCGGCGCTTGCACTGAGCGCCATGCAGGCCGCGGTCCTGCTGTCGTTCGCTGCGATGGCGGGACAGACGGTGCCGGCACTCATCGGCGCTGTGATCGCCGAGGTGGCTGCCCAGACGGGTGCGCTCATCGAGATGGAGGACGCGCTCGCGGCGTCGTGGCCGGGTCTGCTCGTATCGATGAACGCGTTCGCTGCTGTGCTCGTGGCCGCCATCGTGGGCCGGGCCGGCGTTCGCCGCGGGGCGACGGTGCGTCCGATTCCGCCGTTGGCCCGACTCGATCTCGATCCGCGGATGGCGGTGTTGCCGATCGCCGCGATAGCGTTGCTTGCTGCGGGTCGCATCCCCGCTTCGATCGGTCCGGCGCTCGACGTGATAGGCATGAACGTGCTGATCGTGGCGCGGTGGGTGTTCTTCCTGCAGGGCATAGCCGCCTTTGCGGGGCTGTACGAACGGGCCGGCTTCTCGCGGACGACTCGAGCACTTGGGTACGCTCTACTCGGCGTGACTGAGGCACTGCTCCCGCTCGTGAGCCTGACGGGATTGGCGGACATATGGTTGAACATGCGGCGGCTGCCGCGTGACGGGTCGACTCCGGAGGCTGTTGAGACACCTTCGGACACGGACTAAAGTGAGTGTCACCGCGCCGTCGTGATCGGCGGGGCGGCGCGAAATGACGAGGAGATACAATGAAGGTCATCCTTTTGACAGACGTGAAGGGACGGGGCACAGAGGGCGACGTGATCGAGGTCGCCCGCGGCTTCGCCGCCAACTACCTGCTGCCCCGCAAGATGGCCATCGAGGCCACGCGCGGGAACCTCAAGCAGCTCGAGGCTCGCATGCACAACATCGAGAAGCGTGAAGCGGCCAAGCGCGCCGAGGCTGAGGGTCTTGTCTCGCAGATCACCGGCAAGACCGTCGTGATCGAGGCTAAGGCCGGAGAAGCAGGCAAGCTGTTCGGTTCGGTCACCGCAGGTATGGTTGCAGATGCGCTTTCCGCGCAGTTCGGCATCGAGGTCGATCGCAAGCGCCTCGATCTTCACGGGCACATCAAGACGGTCGGTCAGCACGAGATCGACGTCCGGATCTATCAGGATGTGACCGCGTCGCTGGTTCTCAGCGTGGTGCCGCTCGGCGGCGTGCTGGCCCCGGCGGCGGTTCCGTCCGAGGTCAGCGAGCCGGTAGCGGAAGCCGCTGCCGACGAGGTGGCCGCCTACGATGCTGAAGACGTGGCCGACGAGACCACGGCAGCCGACGACGCGGTCGAGACCGATGTCGAGGTCGAAGCCGAGGACGCTGACGCCGACGCGTAGGATCGCCAAACGGGCGCGTAGGTGTCGGAGATCCGGCGCCGCGTGCACATGACAGGAGCGACTATGGCCGACGACGGAGCACGAGCTCTGGCGGAACGAGTGCCACCGCATAACGTGGAAGCCGAGCAGTCGCTGCTCGGCTCCATGTTCCTGTCCGTGGATGCGGTCGAGAACTGCGTGACGATGGTCGAGGAGGAGGACTTCTACCGGCCTCCTCACCGCAAGATCTACGCCGCCATCAAGCACCTGCACCTTCGCGGTGAGGCCGTCGACCAGATCACTGTCGCGGCTCGTCTCGAGTCAACGGGAGAGATTGACGCGGCGGGCGGCAAGCCGTATCTGCTGGACATCACCGGCACCGTACCTACGGCTGCCAACGCCGAGTACTACGCCGGAATCGTGAAGCGCACCTCGATGCTGCGCCAGCTGATCGATGCGGCCACCCGGATCCAGGCCATCGGCTACGGCAGTCCCGACGACATCGACTCCGTCGTCGAAGAGTCCGAGAAGCTCATCTTCAACGTCACCAACAAGCGGGTTTCGTCCAACTTCCTTGCGCTCGACGAGTTGATGACCGAGGGATTCAAGCAGATCGAGCTGCTCTACGACCGCAAAGCCCACATCACGGGAGTCCCCACGGGCTTCCCGGACCTCGACAAGATCCTTGCGGGCCTCCACAAAGGGGACCTCGTGATCCTGGCCGCGCGGCCGTCGGTCGGAAAGACCGCGTTCGCCCTCAACATCGCGGTGAACGCCGCGAAGGCGGGTCACCCCACGGCGGTGTTCTCGCTCGAGATGTCGTCGGCACAGCTGGTTCAGCGCATCCTGTGCGCCGAGGCACGGATCGACTCACAGAACCTGCGCACGGGGCATCTGGCCGACAGCGATTGGCCGCTCATCATGCAGGCGATGGGCCGCCTCGGCTCGGTGCCGCTGTGGGTGGACGACACGCCGTCGATCTCGATCCTCGAGGTCCGGGCCAAAGCGCGGCGCCTGTTCCGGGACAAGCCCGACGGGCTGATCATCGTCGACTACCTGCAACTCATGCAGCCGCACGGCCGCCGATCGGAGAACAGGCAGGTCGAGATCGCCGAGATCTCTCGGGGGCTCAAGATCCTGGCCAAGGAGCTCGACTGCCCCGTGCTTGCCCTCTCACAGCTCTCGCGTGCTGTAGAGCAGCGGGCAAACAAGAGGCCGCAACTCTCTGACCTGCGCGAATCGGGCGCGATCGAGCAGGATGCCGACGTGGTCATGTTCATCGATCGCAACACGGACCCTTCGGCCGAGGCGGAGCCCGGGCGGCCCGGTAAGGGCGAAGCCGATGTCATCGTCGCCAAGCACCGCAACGGACCCATCGACAACTGCAAGCTTGCATACCTCGAGCGCTTCACGCGGTTCGTGCCGTTGGCGAGCAACGTCCCATAGGGCACCCGCCCGCACGTCCGCGGGCGCTGAGGAGGGCACATGGGCCGAGAGCGCTACGACGCGGTCATCATCGGCGCCGGTCCGGCGGGCATCTTCGCCGCGACCGAGTTGATTCGCAGCCGGCCCGACTTGTCCGTGTTGATCGTGGAACGCGGAAAGCCGATCGAGCAGCGCTCGTGTCCGGCGCGCCAGACGCACTGCATCAGCTGTCCGACGTGCGCGATCATGACGGGTTGGGGCGGTGCTGGCGCGTTTTCCGACGGCAAGCTCACGCTCTCCACCGACGTCGGCGGCTGGCTCGGCGAATTCGTGGGAACGCAGGCGCTCGAGCGTCTGATCGACGACAGCGACCGGCTGTGGCTCGAGTTCGGCGCAACGGTCGAGGTACACGCGCCCTCGCCGGAGGCCGAGGAGCGCCTGGTGCGTGCAGCGACGCTTGCCGGCATGCGGCTCATTCCCATGCGCGTGCGTCACATCGGGAGCGACCGCTCACCGGCGGTCCTGCAGGCGATGTACGACTATCTCGTTTCCGTCGGAGTCGAGGTGCGCACGGGAACCGGAGCCGTGCGAATCGTGGTGGACTCCGGCCACGTCGTCGGCGTCGAGCTGGCCGATGGTACCGAGGTCAGGTCTGACGTCGTGATCGCCGCACCTGGTCGTGACGGTGCCGACTGGCTCGCTGCCCAGGCGCGCTCCCTCGGTATCTCGCTTGTGAGCAACGCGGTCGACATCGGCGTACGCGTGGAGGTCCCTGCACCGGTGATGGAGCCGCTCACCGAGCACCTCTACGAGGCGAAACTGATCCAGTACTCGCGTCGCTTCGGCGACCAGGTGCGCACGTTCTGCATGAACCCCTACGGCGCGGTCACGGCCGAGAGCTACGGGGATATCATCACCGTCAACGGGCACTCGTACGCGGATCGCAAGACCGGCAACACCAACTTCGCCGTTCTCGTGAGCCAGCATTTCACGCACCCGTTCCAGGAGCCGATCACCTACGGTACCTCGATCGCACGCCTGGCCAATCTGCTCGGCGAGGGCATCTTGATCCAGCGGCTCGGTGATCTTCGAGCGGGGCGACGCTCGACAGCGAAGCGGATCGCGCAGTCGGTCGTGGAACCGACGATGCCGGGCGCTACCCCCGGGGACCTGTCGTTCGTACTGCCGTATCGTCACCTCGTCGACATCCTCGACTTCCTCGACGCGATGGACGCACTCGCGCCGGGTGTAGCGGCCGATGACACGTTGCTGTACGGCGTCGAGGTCAAGTTCTACTCCTCGAGACTCGAGCTCGATGCGAGCCTGCAGACGCAGGTTTCGGGGCTGTACGCCGTGGGTGATGGAGCGGGTGTCACGCGTGGGCTCGTGCAGTCCAGCGCCAGCGGACTCGTTGCGGCGCGCGCGGCATTGGCCGGGATGGCAGTCTAGGCGAGGCCCATCCGGGAGAGCGGCGGGTCGTCCGGTCAGCGCGTCTTGAAGCGGGTGAGCACTCCAAGCAGGCTCTCGGCCTCGACCTCGACCGAGTCGGCCGAGTCGGCGAGTTGACGTGCCGCGGCTGCGGTCTCTGAGGAACTCACATTCACCGGGTGCATCGCTTCGACCAGCTGGTCTGACGCCCGCTTCTGCTGCACCGTCGCTTCGGCGATCTCACGTGCGGCGGCGGCGGTCTCCTCCATCTGCCGGACGATCGACCCGAACGTCTGTCGTGACTCCCGGCTCGCCTCCACGGTCCCCTCGGTCAGAACAGCCTGATGGCCGGCCGCGTCGCGCAGACGCGCGCTTGCCACCTGGATACCGGAGACGAGCTCTGAGATGCGTCCGGCCGAGCGCCCGACGGAGTCGGCGAGCGCGCGGATCTCGGATGAGACGACGGCGAAGCCCTTCCCGGCCTCTCCCGCACGCGCCGCTTCGATCGCCGCGTTCAGTGCGAGGATCTTCGTCTGCTCGGCGATGCCCGCGATCATTCCGGTCATCTCGGTGATGTCGTCGGCGACAGCTGTCATCGCGTCCGCGGCCTGGGTCATGTCGTGTGCGCCGCTCGCCAGACCGCCCATCGCCTCGTGCGCGCGATCGACGGTGGCGACACCGCCCTGGGCCGACTCGAGTGCGTCCTCGGCAGCATCAAGAACGTGTCGCGCGCCGTCGGCGACTGCCTGGAAGCTCGCGGTGAGTTCCTCGAGCGTCGACGTGGTCTGGGCCACCGACGACGCCTGATGCGTGGCGTGTTCAGCCGAGGAGCGGGATGCTGCGGAGATCTCGGCCGAGACTGACCGGAGATGCATGACCGACTCCTCGACCTGCGCGATGACGCTGCGCAGTCCGCCGGTCATCGTGTTGAATGCGGTTCCGAGTTCCCGGATCTCCCGGTAGCCGGTCGTTGGTACCTGGGCGGTAAGGTCGCCGGAAGCAACCGTCTGGGCTGCCTCGTCGAGTCCGGCCAGGGGGCGTGCGAGAGCCCGGCTCACGTTCACCGCGCCGAGGAGGGCGAGGAGAAAGGCCGCGATGATCACGCCGCCGAACGTGAGCGCGAACCCGCGAGTGGCGGCGGTGAACGGTGACTCATCGACGCCAACGTACAGCATGCCGACGATGGTCCCATGAGGATCTCGCAGCGGCTCGTATGCCGTCAGATATCGGGTGGTCACCACGAACGCATCGCCGCGGTAGGTCTCTCCGCCCTCGAGTGTTGCCGCGCGGACCGTATCCGAGATGACCGTTCCGACCGCGCGCTCGCCCTCCTCCGTCAGCACGGTGGTCGAGATGCGCGTTCCTGCCTGGAAGATGGTCGCGGTGCCCCCGACCTTGTCCACGATGGAGTCGACGATCTCGAAGCGCAGCTTGAGAATCCGGACCGCCACGAGCGTGCCGTCGTGAAACGGAGCGGTAGCCACGATCGCGAGAGCGCCATCGGCCTCGCCCGGGACGACCGTCCCGTTCGGCGTCTCTTTCTGCGTGAGCCGCATCCTCTGGGCCAGGCCGACGGCGGCGAGTTCGTCCTCGGGCACCACCGCGAGGCCGACCATGGGATCGGCCGCACCGGCCGCGGATCGGATGAGATCCCACGTCGTGGTGTACCCCGCTCCGCCGAGGCTTGTGAGGCGCACGCTGCCGTCCGGCGCCACGACGGCGAAATACGTGATGCCCGTGAGGTCCGCGCGACGGGAGAGCTCGCCTATGAGAGCTACGCGGGTGTCTCCGGTCCCATCCGGAAGATCGCGATCGTCCGCCGTTTCGCTGAGCGACCCAACAACTGAGGCCGTCGCGTCGGTGAGCGTACCGGCCGCGACCGCCATGTTGGTGTCAACCACGCGCTGCGCCTGCTCCCAGACCACAGCATCGAACCGCGCGATGCCGAACCAGGCGGCGAGAACGAGCACGCCCGTGACGATGGCCACGAGGCTCAAGATGAGCCTCATTCGCAGAGACATTCCGGAACCCATGTGCACATCCCTCGGCAGGTGCTGATTGCCGTAGTCAATCGCCCGACGCATCCGCAGCAGATCGCGGCTGTCGCCCAGAATCGACCGTCCAGCTCCCCGAGCGGCTGGCCTTGAGGCACGGTACCACTTTGTTGCTTGCAGTGACAAGTAACGTGTGGTATACCCCAGGGGGTATACTGTCAAGCACGTGACGCGCTGTCCATGAAGGGTCACCGGTGGCGAACTCCCTCGAAACACATTCGATCGTCCGCGTGTTGGGCGGCCTGCCCAAACGGTTGGTGGCGTTGATCCCCCTCGCCATGCTCGCGGGCCTCCTTGTGGGCATCGTCGCTGACGTGAGCGCCCTCAAGGTGCTCGTGCTGCCGATGACGATGCTGATGGTCTACCCGATGCTTGTGAACTTCCGGATCCGCGAGGCGTTGGACATGCGCGACAGTCGGGCGGTCGGTCTTGCTATGGGACTCGACTTCATCGTGCTGCCCGCCATCGCGTGGCTGCTTGCGGTGCTGTTCTTTCGTCACGAGCCTGGCCTGTTCGTGGGTATGGTGCTCGCCGGACTCTTCCCGACCAGCGGCATGACCATCAGTTGGACCGGCTTTGCCAAGGGCAACGTCGCGGCAGCCGTGAAGATGACCGTGATCGGCCTGATCGCCGCGTCACTCCTGGCGCCTGGGTATCTCCTGCTGATGGCCGGTGCCGTCGTGCCGGTCGACGTAGCCGAGGTGGCCCGCACGGTGTTCTTCGTGGTGGGAATTCCGCTCGCTGCAGGCGTGCTGACGCGGAGTGCGTTGGTCCGTCGCTACGGCGCCGAGCGGTATCGCGCGCGCGTCGCGCCGGTCTTCCCGGGCCTGTCGACGATAGGCGTGCTGGCGATCGTGTTCCTGGCCATCGCGCTGAAGGCACGCATGATCGTGTCATCACCCGCCCTCGTGCTGCGCATCATGGTGCCGCTGGCTATCTTCTACGCGCTCAACTATCTGATCGCTACGGTCATCGGACGACGGTTCCTGCCCCGTGGCGACGCGATAGCCGTGGTGTACGGGACGGCTATGCGGAACCTCTCGATCGCACTCGGCATCGCGATGGCGAGCTTCGGTGCCGAGGCGGCACTCGTTCTCTCGGCAGCCTATGTCGTGCAGGTGCAGTCGGCGGCCTGGTACGTCAAGAAGACGGACAGGGTGTTCGGGCCGGCGCCGTCACCCGACCTCGCCAAAGCCGCCTGACGCCGGGTCAGGCGTCGACCGGCAGTAGGTCCTCGTAGTCCTCGAAGCGTTGCGGCCCGTCGAGTATGAGGCCCTCGCCGGAGAAGACGTTGACGCGAGTGCCGTTGATGTAGAACTCAACAGCATCGACCGTCGGGAACTGGGTGAGCGTGTAGACGACCTGAGCAAGGCGTGAGGTGACCGAGAACGTTCCACCACCCGATGAGAACTCGCTCGACAGGTCCACCTTCGCTACACCGTCGTCCACCGTTACCCCGAGAAGCTTCGTGCCCGAGGGGATAGCCGTGCTGATCGCGGGCCAGGTGCTCTTCTCGGCGGCGGTCGGGCCACTCAGAAGCTCGCCCATCGCTGCGGTGGCGACCGCCTGGGTGTAGGGCACCGTCCGCTCCACGCCGAGTGCGTTCTCGCCGGCGGAGACCCAGTACAGTCGCACCGTGATCGTCTCGGGGGTGGTGCCGGGCTCCTCATCCGAGCTGCCGTCGTCGGCCTCGGGATCGACGGTTGGGGGCGCGGTGTCGTCGGACGGTTCCTCGCCATTATCTGCCGAGGGCGTTTCCGTAGCTTCACCCGTGGTCTCGTCGGCTGGTTGGTCTTTCGTGCAACCGAGGGAAAGCGCGACGGTGGCGAGCAAGGCGACGAACAGGAGTGCTGAAATGACGTACCGGAACCGTGACATGAAGAGCCTCCCGCTCGTTGGACAGTACCTCTTCTGTATGTACCGACGCGCGGCGTGTCCGAATCGTTCCACTGAGGTCGCCGACGCGCGTAAGGTTGGCGGTGTATGCTCCCGGTATCAGCGAGCAGGGAGCCGAACGTGATCACACCCGGCGGCGCGGAGTGCGCCCTGTACTACGAGGACTTCAGGCGTGGCGCGAACGTCCAGGAGTGCCGGGCGGTCACCGACCCGCGCTCGGCGGACTGGCAACCGACCGACTGCGCGCGCTGCCCGGTTCCGGAGATCCTGGCGGCCAACGGGAGCCCGTATCTGGACGTTCGCATCACCGTTCGGCCGGGCATGCTCGGCTTTGGCCGGCGTGTGGACGTGGAGGCGTGGTGCTCGCTGCACGGGCCGATAGGCGGCGACCCTCGCACCGGATGCGCAGTCTGCAATGCGGAGGCCGATGACTTGCTGCAGCGTGCATTCGACTAGCGCGAAGACCCGTCTGCTGGCATACTAGCGCGGGCGTCCGCCATGCAGCGGACGCATGAGCGTCCCGCCCCGTCAGGCGGTGCGCCCGGCCCGGGAGCGGCGGCGAGGGTCCGCGGGGCCGAGCATTCTAAGGGGTCTGTCACATGGCCGGCATCGTCCTCGTCGGCGCCCAATGGGGCGACGAAGGCAAGGGCAAGATCACCGACCTCATCGCCGACGACTTCGACTACGTCGTGCGCTTTCAGGGCGGCAACAACGCAGGGCACACCGTCATTCACGCGGGCCGCACACTCAAGCTGCATCTCATTCCGAGCGGGATCATGTACCCGCACATCACGCCTGTCATCGGTAACGGGTGCGTCATCGACCCGAAGGTGCTGCTCGAGGAGATGGAGCGTCTCGAGGACGACGGACTGTCGACCCACCGGCTGCTGATAAGCGGCAACGCGCACCTGATCATGCCGTATCACCGCGATCTCGACGGTGCGTCCGAGCGTCGTCTCGGCTCGCTCGAGATCGGCACGACGCGGCGCGGCATCGGCCCGGCGTACATGGACAAGGCCTCGCGCATGGGCATTCGCGTGCAGGACCTGACCGACGAGCACATCTTCACGAAGAAGGTCGAGGCCGCGCTCCACGAGAAGAACGACATCCTCCACAAGGTCTACGGACTGCCGACCTATACGACCGAGCAGATAGTGGACGAGTATCTGATCTACGCCGAGCGCATCAAGCCGCACATCGCCGAGACGAGCGCGATCATCAACAGGGCGCTCGACGCCGGTCAGTGGGTGCTTTTCGAAGGGGCGCAGGGGGCGCTGCTCGACCTCGACCACGGGACGTATCCCTTCGTGACGTCGAGCTCTCCCACAGCGGGGGGCGCGTGCACGGGAGTCGGCGTTGGCCCTCGGCGCATCGATCGCGTCTTGGGTATCGCCAAGGCGTACATCACGCGCGTCGGCTCCGGGCCGTTCCCGACCGAACTTGACGACGAGACAGGGAAGCACTTGATCGAGGTCGGTCACGAATACGGCACCACGACAGGGCGAGAGCGTCGTGCCGGTTGGTTCGACGGGCTTATCGCCCGCTATGCGGTGCAGATCAACGGCCTCACGGATCTCGTCATCACCAAGCTCGACGTCCTCTCGCAGCTCGAGACCATCAAGGTCTGCGTGGCCTACGAGTACGAGGGCCGCCGCTACAACGAGCTGCCGTGCCACCAGACGGCCTTCCATCACGCGCGTCCGATCTACGAGGAGCTCCCCGGCTGGAAGACCGAGATCACGCACTGCCGCACCTTTGACGAACTGCCACCGGCGGCACAGGAGTACATCACGTTCCTCGAGGACCTCGCCGAGGTGCCGATTGCGATGATCGCGGTGGGCCCGAGCCGCGAGCAGACGATCATGCGGCGGTGGGAAGGCCGAGTCTAGTCCGGCCGACGGTGCGCGATGGCGCTATCGGCTACAATCGAGGACACTGTCGTTCCCGAGACTCGGGGGTTGTTTCGTATGCGCATTCTCATCATTGGCGGCGGCGGTCGGGAGCACGCTATCGGCGTCGCATTGTCCCGCTCGGCACACTCGCCAGATCTCTTCTTCGCTCCTGGCAACGGCGGCACTGCGGCCCTGGGTGTCAACGTGACGATCGAGTACGAGGATCCGGGCGCGGTGGCTTTCTGGGTCGAACGCAATCCGGTCGACCTCGTGGTGGTCGGGCCTGAGGCGCCGCTCGTGACCGGCATGGCCGATATCCTGGCGCTCGACGGTGTGCCGGTGTTCGGCCCGCGCGCGGCCGCAGCCGAACTCGAGGGCTCGAAGTGGTTCGCAAAGCGCTTCATGGATCGCCACGGTATTCCCACCGCTAGCGCGACCTACTGCGAGAACGAGGCGGATGCGGTGGCGGCCATTGAGACTCTCGGTGCGCCGCTCGTGGTGAAGGCCGACGGCCTGGCAGCCGGCAAGGGCGTGTCCGTCTCCCAGGATGAGGAGTCCGCGCGAATCTTTGCGAAGCAGTGCTTCGAGGGTGACTTTGGCGAGGCCGGGTACGTCGTCCTGGTTGAAGAGTACCTTGAGGGCCCCGAGTGCTCGCTCCTGGCGTTCACCGACGGCACGACCGTGCGGCCGATGGCACCCGCGCGCGACCACAAGCGCGCGCAAGACAACGATGAGGGCCCGAACACGGGTGGCATGGGCGTCTACTCGCCGGTGCCGGACGTGGATGCAGCGACCGAGGCAGCGATGGTCGACATCCTCGAGCGGACGGTGGCGGGGCTTGCCGAGGAGGGCATCCCGTATCGCGGTGTCCTGTACGGCGGGTTCGTACTCACGGCCGAGGGTCCGAAGGTCCTCGAGTACAACGTGCGCTTCGGCGATCCTGAGACGCAGGTGCTTCTGCCGCGGCTCAAGACGGATCTCGTGAATGCCATGCTCGCCGTCACGCAGGGCACGCTTGGCGACATCGAGCTCGAGTGGTCGGACGACTCGGTCGTGTCCGTGGTGCTCGCCTCCGGCGGGTACCCCGACAAGTACGAGTCCGGCAAAGCGATCACGGGCATCGAGGATGCCGAGGCGCTCGAGGGCGTGACGGTCTATCACGCGGGTACCGAGCGCGGAGACAACGGCGCGATCGTCACCTCCGGCGGCCGTGTCTTGAACGTGACGGCAACGGCTCCGACACTCGGCCAGGCGCGCGAGCGCGCGTACGAGGCGGTGTCGAGGATCTCGTTCGAGGGCATGCAGTACCGCACCGATATCGCGCGATCGGCAGCCGAGACGGCGGAGGGCGCGTAGTGCTCGCCGAGCGGCTGCTCTCGACTGCGGTCGAGATCGCGCAGAAGCGGTACTTCGCCGCCGCGCCGCGCCCGGTGTCATCGCTTCCGGGTCCCGAGCCGGGCAAGCCGTACCTGCTCTACGCGCACGTGCCGTTCTGCGAGCGGCTGTGCCCATACTGTAGCTTCAACCGTTATCCGTTCGCCGAGGACCCCGCGCGCGCGTACTTCACGAGTCTGCGCGAGCAGATGCGCATGGTGGCGGACCTCGGCTACTCGTTCGATTCGCTCTATATCGGCGGCGGCACGCCGACGATCCTTGTCGACGAGCTGTGCGAGACGATCGATCTCGCACGTGAGCTCTTTGGCGAGCTCGAGGTGTCGACCGAGACCAACCCCAACCATCTGGTCCCCGAGATCCTCGATCCGCTCAAGGAGCGCGTACAGCGCATGAGCGTGGGCGTGCAGAGCTTCGATGACGGGCTGCTTCGACAGATGGACCGCTACGACAAGTACGGCTCCGGTGCCGAGATCCTCGAGCGGCTGCAGTCGCTCGAGGGGTTCTTCCACTCGCTCAACGTGGACATGATCTTCAACTTCCCGAGCCAGACCGAAGAGATCCTGCGTCGCGACATAGAGTGCGTGAAGGCAAGCGGCGGTAACCAGACGACGTTCTACCCGCTCATGGCGTCACGCGCTGTGGCCACGCAACTCAAGCAAACCGTCGGCATGGTGGACTACGACCGCGAAGGCCGCTACTACAAGATCCTCGCAGACGAACTCTCGGACACCTTCGAACTCTCGACCGCGTGGACGTTCTCGCGCGTCGGCGGCGGAATGATCGATGAGTACATCGTGGACTACGAGGAGTACATCGGTATCGGAAGCGGCGCGTTCAGCTACCTGCGCGGAGACATCTACCTCACCACGTTCTCGCTGCGCGACTACGGACGTGCGATCACAGACGGCCGGATGCCGGTGGCCGTGGGAAGCGCCGACAGCGGTCTGGCCAATCGGATGCGGTACCGGTTCTTGATGGAGCTGTTCGGCCTCAGGCTCGACAAGCGGAAGTTTCGTAAGGACTTCGGGATGAGCGTGGAGCGGGGGCTTTGGAAGGAGATGATCTTCTTCCGGACGTTCGGTGCCTTTGCCACGAACAACGACGAGGAGCTCACTCTGACGGAGCGCGGGCGGTATCTGACCGTCGTCATGCAGCGCTCGATGTTCGCGCATTTGAACAGCCTCCGTGATACCGCGCGCAACGCGCTGGCCGCCGACGAGCGCGAGTTGCTCTTCGGGGATGGCGGCGCCGACTGCGGCGCGGGATGTGACGACGCGAGCGAGTGAAGGAGATCGTGATGGGCGAGCAGACGCCGCTGGTTGGGATAGTCATGGGCTCGAAGTCCGACATGGACGTCATGCAGCAGTGCGCCGAGCAACTCGAGGAGTTCGGCGTTCCCTACGAGATGCTGGTGGCGAGCGCACACCGCAGCCCTGACCGCGTGCACGATTGGGCATCCGGTGCCGCCGATCGCGGCATCCGCGTGATCGTCGCTGCCGCCGGCAAGGCTGCGCACCTCGGCGGTGTGGTGGCGGCATACACGCCACTACCCGTCATCACCGTGCCGATGAAGACCTCGGACCTCGGCGGGCTCGACTCGCTGCTCTCGATGGTGCAGATGCCCACGGGCGTGCCGGTCGCGTGCGTGGCGATCAATGGCGCGCGTAACGCCGCGATCCTTGCCACGCAGATCCTCGGTGCCGGGCTGACCGAGTACCGGGAGCGCATCGCCGACTACAAGCGGGCGATGGCCGAAGGCTAGGGGCGCAGGCGGCTACCAGTCGCCCGAACCCGGCTCGCCCCTGAACGGTCCCACCACGTCGTTCGTGATCCAGCCGCTGTAGTGCGATCCGGGCTGCGCTCTGACCACTTCACCGTCTACCCGGCACTCGTCCATGAGCGCGGGGCGGAATCCCACGTAGCCGACAAGCGCCTCATATCCCGGCGCAGGTGTGACGTAGCCCCACGCAGCCTCCTCGGCCCGGTGCTCACCGAGTTGGACCGAGTAGTAGCGGGCCTCGCCCTTGAACTCGTTGTAGCGGACGCGTGCGCTCGCCTCGAGGACGCCGGGCCGCACATCCTCGATCGGGAAGTAGTAGAAGGGCGGGTGGCTCGTCTCTAACACGCGCAGCCCGCGCCTGGTATCGGCGATGATCTCGCCACCCAGGACCACTTCGAGGTGTCGCTCTGTCTTCTGGACAGCCGGCGGACGTGGATAGTCCCACACGGACTCCTGGCCCGGACCCGGCTTGATTCTTTCGACTCGCACGCAGGTGACCTCCATCGCTGGATGGAAGGTACCTACCCGTTAGCGCTATCCGCTCTGCAACATGAGGGCGATGGTCTCACGCACGATCGGATAGACCGCCGAGTTCCCCCCGAGGCAGCGCACGTACCCGAACTCGGCCGCTTCTCCGGCCAGGAGCTCCGCGACTCCGCTGTGCAGGCGTGCTGCGGGTGTGAGCAGGAGCGGTACGCCGAGCCGTCCGGCCATCACGCCACCGGCAAGCGCGTCGGCGAACCCGGCGCCGTTGGCGAGCGCCGCCCCCCGGTACGTCATGCAGCACGACTCGGCTGCATGGGCTGAGATCTCCATCGCCGTCTCGTACCGGTCATCGCCGCTGATCCGGGGCACGTGTGCGTCGTCGAGCAGGGCCGAGAGATCCGAGCGTACCTGCTCGGACACCGCACTGGGGCCTCCGAGTACGATCGCTCCCGTGGTGCCGAGGTCCTCGATCGCCTGCCTGGTGTCGGCCGCCAGCTCACCGGGAGTCGTGAGCAGGATCGGTCGCAGGTGGCGGTACGCGACCGGGGCCGCGGCGAGCGCATCGGGGAAGTCCGCGCCGGTGGCCACGAAGACCTCGGTGTCGACCGTTGTGCCGGCTGCGATGGCACGCGCCTGAGTCTCGCGTGCGAGCGCAGCGGAGGTCTCGTACCGGTCGGTCCCGCCGACCCGGGTGGTCTCCACACCCTCGAGCGCGTCGAGCGCCTGCACCACTGCGGGCGAGACGGCCGCTTCGCCTCCGATCACGATCGCTTCGGACGCGCCCAGCCGCCGGATCTCCTCGGCTACCGTGGCGGGAAGCGAGCCCGGCCTCGTAAGGAGCACGGGACCCTCGAGAGCCCCCGCGAGCGCGGATGCGCCGAGCGCGTCCGGCCAGTTCTCGCCTGAGGCGATTATGACGGTCGCAGCGGAGCCGTCCGCCCACGCGGCCCGCGAGGCGGCGGCGGCGGTCGCGTACCTGTCGGCACCCGCTATCGGCGAGACGTAGGCAGAGTAGTTGATGCTCTCGGTGATACCGCGCAGTCGGTACGGCAGGTACCCGTAGTCCTCACCCCAGTAGGGGTAGGGCGTCGCCCGGCGCCGGGAACCGTCGGGAGGAGTGGTGTTCTTCGACTGCGTGCTGCTCATCTCGTACGCCCAGTACTCCGTGCGTGTCGCGTCGGTCCAGCCGCCGAAGATGACGGCGTGTTCGCCGCTCTTGAGGATGAGGTCGCCCGGCTGCAGCGCCTCCTTCGGAGTCGGGTCGGCATACGAAGCGAGCGAACGCGTGGACGCGCCCGGCCTCGGCAGGTTCCATGACATCGAAGCGAATCCCGAACAGTCGCGCCGCCAGCCGAGAGACGGTGAGGAGACGATCGTGCCATCGAGATCGGCCCAGCCCGACTGGCTGTACGGGATCACGGCGTCGGCCCAACGCGTGGCGCGGTCCATCACGAGTGAGCGCGACATCGCGGCGAACGCCGGCGCCGCTGGTACCACGACGATCGTCAGCGTGAGGGCGAGCGCGACTCCAAGGCGGAAGGGGCTACGACGATGCAACGGATTCTCCCGTCGGACGATGAGGTCCTACCTCGGGAGTATCGGCAGGGTTGACGCATTCCACAACCCCGAGCGGCGTCGGCTACGGTCGCAGGAGCAGCGTTCCCGCAGAGGCTTGCACCGGGTACGACTCGGCTACGGGACCTTCGAACCACACGTCCACGGTCTGGCCAACCTCCAGATCGCCGAAGTCGATCGGCTCGATCGCGCCGTCCGCATCAAGCCGCCGCAGCGTGGTCTCACTCGTGATCCACACCGAAGCCTTGTCGTACCCGAACTCCGCGACGCCCAGCGCTTCGATGAGCAACGACCCGCCCCCGGGAGCGGGTGTGAGTGTGGTGATCTCGCCGCGGATGGCCGGGTCTTCGGTCGGGAGCCCGGAGGTACACCCGCCGAGTGCGGGCGCCGAGGCGAGCGCGAGCGCCAGGAGGAACGCTCCGATCGTCGTCTTTGCTGGCCTGGTCATAGTGACACCTCCGGTCGTGAGTGTGTTCATCCCCCGTTTGACGGGTGGTGCGGTCACAGGGTTCCGAACGCGGCCGGCTGAAGCGTCAGGGATGCATGGACACAGCGGTTGGTGAATAATCGGGCTACCCGCCACACATACCGAGAGGGAGTCACCATGCCGCACGGGTACTACGAAGACGTCCGCATCACCGGACACCTTATCGACTCGGGCATCATGTCCCGGATCATGGACGATATCGTCGCGCTCGACGGCGGCTTCGAGACGCTCTCGTTCGAGGTCGGCAGGACCAACGAGGATGCGTCATCGGCGCTGCTGCGCATCAGCGGGAGTGACGAGGGGCACCTCGATCACATCCTCGCGGTCATCGGCCAGCACGGGGCCGAACCCGTCGATGCCTCCGACGCCCGCACCGTACCAGCGCCGGCAGACGGGGTGCTCCCAAAGGGCTTCTACGCGACCACGAACCTGGAGACCGCCGTTCGCATCGGCGGCAGGTGGGTCCCCGTCGCCGGACCCGAGATGGACCTTGGTGTCGTCATCGACGACGGCGCGGCGCGTACCGTGACCATGGCCGATGTGCGCGCAGGACAGGAGATCGTGGTGGGACACCTCGGCCTCCGCGTCAAGCCGCTGGAGCGTCCGCGCGACAAGCAGGAGTTCGAGTTCATGAACTCGGAGGTATCCTCCGAGAAGCCGAAGGCGCTCGTGATCAGGGACGTGGCGCGCATGCTCGAGAAGATCCGCGAGCGCGGCCAGAGCATCATCTTTGTGGTCGGACCGGCAGTCGTGCACACCGGCGCAGCGGAACACCTCGCTCGGCTGGTGCGTGCCGGCTACGTCTCGGTTCTGTTCGGAGGGAACGCCGTTGCGGTGCACGACATCGAGTCGGCGCTCTATGGCACGTCGCTCGGCGTCTCGATGGAGGCGGGTATGCCCACCGTAGGCGGGCACGAGCATCACCTGCGGGCCATCAACACGATCCGCGGATGCGGGGGCATTGCGCAGGCTGTCGAGCAGGGGGTGCTGACGCACGGTCTGATGCACACGCTCGTGACGGCCGACGTCCCGTACGTGCTCGCCGGCTCGATACGCGACGACGGACCGTTGCCCGACGTGATCACCGATGCGCTGCAGGCGCAGGCGGCGATGCGCGCGCACTGTCAAGCGGCCGGCGCGTGCATCATGCTCTCGACCATGCTGCACTCGATAGCCACCGGCAACATGCTGCCCGCCTCGGTCACCACGGTATGCGTCGATATCAACCCCGCGGTCGTCACCAAATTGGCCGATCGCGGCAGCTTCCAGACGATCGGCATCGTGACCGACGTCGGGCTGTTCCTCGAGATGCTCGCCGACGAGCTGGAGCGCGGATGAAGCACGATGCCGAGAGGGGGAAGGCGGCACGCCGTGTGCTGTTCAAGCGCACGGCGAGAGGAGCTGACATGTCCGAACAGGCGGTCCAATGCCCCCGGCTTGATACCGTCGACCACGGCGTGCTCGAGCGGGCGACGTTCGCACTCGGTTGATTCTGGGGACCCGATGCCCGGTTCGGGCAGATGGCAGGAGTCGTCCACACCCGTGTCGGCTACGCGGGCGGCACGACCCCCGACCCCACATATCGCGCGATCGGGGATCATACAGAGTCGCTCCAGGTCGACTTCGATCCCGCGATCGTCACGTACGAGGACCTGCTCGCCGTCTTCTGGTCGGCCCATCGGCCCGCCGCCTCGGCGCACTCGCGGCAGTACGCATCCATGATCCTTCCAATAACCGACGAGCAGGAGGCGGCAGCGCGTGCCTCGTGCGCGACCGTCACCGGACTGCTCGGCGCGGTGACGACCGATATCGTCGCCGGTGCGCGCTTCTACGTTGCCGAGGACTATCACCAGAAGTACCGCCTGCGGTGCGATCGTGTCCTCGCGGCCGAGTTCGCGCGGATGTATCCCGATGCTGCGGGGTTTCGCGAGAGTACTGCGGCCGCCCGGGTGAACGGGTATCGTGACGGGTACGGGACGCGCCCCGAGTTCGATGCCGAGATCGGCATGCTCGGGCTGAGCGAGGCGGCGCAGGGGCGTCTCCGGTCGTTCGTGCCGGCGGGTCGGAGTCGCGGGGAGGTCGGCTGACGTGAAGCGCTACGAGATCAAGCGGACCGACGCCGAGTGGCGGGAGCTTCTCGCGCCCGAGCAGTACCGGGTGTTGCGCGAGGCGGGGACCGAGCGTCCAGGCACCGGCATCTACCTCGACACGACCGACGAGGGCCTGTATCGATGCGGCGCGTCTGGGAATCCGCTCTTCCGCTCGGGGGCCAAGTACCATTCGGGTTGTGGCTGGCCGAGCTTCTACGAGCCCGTCGCTTCGGACGCGGTGGAGGAACTCACCGATACGAGTCACGGAATGTCGCGCACCGAGATCCGCTGCGGTACGTGTGGGTCGCACCTCGGCCACGTCTTCGAGGACGGCCCGGCTCCCACTGGCCAACGCTACTGCATGAATTCGGCGGCACTCAACTTCGAGTCCACTGACGGATAGGCCGGGATGTACCAGGAAAGCGAGATAGTCGACCTGCTGATGGTGCTGTTTCTCACGCCGATCATGGCCGTGAGCGTGCGGGCCATCCATGTCGTGGGCAAGCGGTGGTTCATCGCCGGCTATCTCGCCATCGCCTCGGGATACGTCTTCACGATCGCCGAGGGTTACATCGCCCCCGTGCTCTTCAACACGCTCGAGCACGCTGCGTACGCGGTCGGCGGGGTGTGCTTCCTTGCCGGGCTGGTCGCTCTGGCGCATGCGTCCCGCGTGCGAGCCGAGTCGCCATGAGCCTCGTCACTGCCATCGACCTGGTTGCGGCGCTGGCGTTTCTCGGAGCGTTCGCCGCCGCGCTCGCGATCAGGTCCCACACCCGTGGTGTGGGCGCCAGTCTGAAGTACCTGCTGATGGCCGGCGTGGGCCTGTACCTGTTCGTGAGTGTGTCGAATGTGCTTGAACACGCCGGCATCACCTCCGCTCTCGACGCGTACGAGGACTTCGCCGAGGTCCTCTTCGTGCCGCTGGTCGCGTACGCCCTGTACGCTCGTTCCACCTCGGAGCAGCTGATTGCTGCGGAGAGCGCCGAGCGGTGCGCGCGCAACGAGCACTCGCTGCTTATGAGTGTTGTCGAGGCTACGCCGGCGGGAATCCTCGTCGCGAATGGGGACGGAGACGTCTCGCTTGCTAACGACGAGGCGCGCCGGATCGTCGGGCTGTTGCAGCAGGCGATGGGCGGCGAGTCGCCCGGTGCGGACCCGGTCCTCGAGCTTTCGGCCATCGTCCGGTCGGCTCCCGTGCCCGGGCTGCTGGTCTCGATCGGGGAGGAGTCCGCACGGACCTGGATCTCGGTGAGGGCCATGCCGCTCGGCACCGAGGATACGGACGTCGCGCGCGCGGTCGTCGTGCTCGAAGACGTGACCGAGCGCGTGCTGACCGAGCGCGAACTCGAGGGGTACCGGCTGGACCTGGAGCAGCTCGTGGACCGCAGGACAGGCGAGTTGCTTGAGGTGAACCGTGAGCTCGAAGAGGCCAACCAGTCGAGGCAACGCTTCCTCGCCAACATGAGCCACGAACTTCGGACGCCGCTGAACTCCATCATCGGTTTCACAGACCTGCTCCTGCGCGAGCTGCCGGGTCCGGTGACCTACGAGCAGCGCATCCAGCTCGGGATGGTGAAGGAGTCGAGCGCTCAACTGCTGGGACTCGTCGATGACGTGCTCGAACTCGCGCGGGTTGAGTCGGGCCACGGTGTCGTCACGCTCTCGGAGATCGAATTGGGTGCCAGGATCTGTGCGCTCATCGCGTCGATGAGCGCACTTGCCGAGGTCAGAGGCGTCCGGCTCGCATGTGACCAC
The DNA here is from genome assembly GCA_030651765.1 of Coriobacteriia bacterium. Classification (GTDB taxonomy): domain Bacteria; phylum Actinomycetota; class Coriobacteriia; order Anaerosomatales; family Anaerosomataceae; genus UBA2272. The sequence goes on from JAUSBY010000011.1 coordinate 167,719, forward strand.
CCTGATGACGTGGTGGTCATGACCGACACGGACAAGCTCGGACAGATCGTCAGGAATCTCGTTTCCAACGCTATCAAGTTCACCGACCGTGAAGGCTCTGTCACGGTCAGCGTAGTCGCGCGGGCAGACGCGGTGGCCATAGCCGTGGCCGACACTGGGATCGGCGTCGCGCCGGAGGATCAGGAGCGCATCTTCGAGGCGTTCCAGCAGGTTGACTCCACAGACCGGGCCAGGCCGCAGGGCACCGGTCTGGGTCTGGCCATCTGCAGGGAGCTCAGCGAGCTGCTCGGCTACCGGATGATCGTGGAGAGCACGCCGGGTGAGGGCTCGACATTCACGCTGCTGATCCCGCCCGCAGAACTGGTTGACCGAACCTGAGCCTGATCCGTGGCGCGGGTCTGCCGATGCCGCTAGGATGGGGTGCGTCGGCGGGAAGGAGCGCGGTTGAGCGGGTCAGCGGGACTGGTCTCAGTCGGCATGAACGAACGCGTCGCCGCGCTCGTAGCCGGGCACACTGAGAGCTGGAAGCCCGGGCGAGTCGTCCGCTCGGACCGGGGCTTCGTCTTCGTGATGACCGACGACGGCGTGATGCTCGCGCGTCCGGCCACGAGGTTGCTCAAGGCGGCCGACGACGGCGGGCTTCCCGTGGTGGGCGACTGGGTGCTCATCGGCGGCGACGAGGCCGAGCCGCTCGTCGAGGTCGTTCTCGAGCGCACGACCTCGATCGTTCGCCGCGATCCCGGCAAGGCGGCACGCCTGCAGGTACTCGCGGCCAACGTCGACCTTGTCCTCGTGACGCACCCCATCGCCGAGCCGCCCAACCTGTCTCGACTGGAGCGTGAACTCGCGCTCGTATGGGATAGCGGTGCGCGGCCGGTTCTCGTGCTGACCAAAGCGGACCTGAGCGGTGACGTCGAGGGCGCCATCGCCGCGGTCGGCGAGATCGCGCCGGGAGTCCCGGTACACGTCACGAGCGTGGTGAGCGGTCTCGGCCTGGACGAGTTGCGAGGGTACCTCGAGCACGACGAGACGCTTGCGCTCATCGGGCCGTCCGGGTCCGGCAAGTCTACGCTCGTCAACGCGCTGGCGGGGGAGGATCTGCAGCTCACCCGGGAGGTCCGGGTCTCGGACGGGCGCGGACGTCACACGACAGTGAGCCGCGAGCTCATTCCGCTTCCGGACGGCGGTCTGATCATAGACACACCCGGGCTGCGTGCCGTGGGGATGTGGGACTCTGCCGATGGCATCGACCAGGCGTTCTCGGACATAGCCGAGTTGGCCTCAGCATGTCGCTTCCGCGACTGCACGCACTCGGGCGAGCCAGGCTGCGCGGTCGAGGCGGCAGTGGCACGTGGCGAACTGCCCGAGCGCCGCCTCGAGAGCTACCGCGAACTGCAGGCTGAGGTGCAGTTCGTGACCGAGCAGCTTGACGTGCGAGCCCGACAGGCACGCAAGCGCGAGGACAAGTTGCTCGGCCGGACGATCAAGCGCTACTACCGCGACGGCGGCCGCAGGTAACGGCTCTAGCGCACCCGGTAGACGTCTCGTGCGACGAGGGCAGCGAGCGCGAACAACAGGTTCGCGGACATCCACCCCATCTCGAGCAGGGTGCTCGATCCGGCGCCGGACCAGTCCGCGTACGAGTAGAGCGAGTCGACCACCGAGAACACGAGCGCACCAACCACGACTATCCACCATGGCCACGCGAGTCTTCCGGCGCCAAGCCGCATGATGACGATCGCAAGGGTCATTGCCGGGGCGAGCATGAAGAACACGTCACCGAGCGGGTAGAGCGTGCTGATGACCAGCCCCCAGGTGCCCAGCTCTTCGACTCCGGCCGCAAAGATGTAGGGCTTGAGCAGCAGGAAGTACATAGCTGCAGCAGCCACGACGGAGATGACAGCGCCGATGATCAAAGGCGTGCGCAGGTCGGTGATCGACCGGTAGGACCGGACGGCCAGCACCATCGCGATGAAGAAGAAGGCGTACTCGAGGGTGTAGAAGACATCCGCGACACTCGGGTACGGGTCGAGTCCGAGGTGCAGGTCGAGAATCGTCCACGCGATGTCTCCGACTGCGTACGCAGTCACGCCCAGACCCACGAATAGCCACTGCTTGCCGACGTGCTGCCCCCACCCGATGCGCAGGGCCACGAAGATGATCACCAGGGCGAACAGGATCTGCAGCGATGTGCCGAACCAGTAGGACGCCGCGTATGCCGCGTCCGAAAGGGCCCCGGCATACATCTGCACGCTCAGGAGGGCGAACAGGCTGACAAGCGCGATGAGGGCACCGCCGGTAAGTATCGTTCCGGCCGAGAGCGCACGTGGGGTCCGGGAGCGAGCGGTGGTCGCGGTCATCAGAGCCCCCTCTCGATGTCAGCGAGCAACTGGTCTACCACGGCGGTGGGGGCTACTGGCCCGAGCAGGCGACGGACGTTCGCCTCGAGGGCGGGGAAGTCGGACGGCGTGAGGTCGTCTGTGGTCTTGCCGAGTGAAAGGGCGGTCGCCCTGACGCACGTGTCGGCCACCGTATCGCCCACGTACGGGCCGAGTGTCGAGACGATGCGATCAGACAGTGTGGACACGGCTCCCCCTCGATTCGTCCCCGCTTGGCCGTCCCCTAGCCCACTACGACCCGGGTCGTGAAACCAGTCACTTATGGATTGTGTCCAAGCATGAAGATACTGTCAACGCGACACGGCGACGGGGTTGCCACAGCGCACTCTAGCGCAGTAGAGTGCTAGAGTGAACGCTGCCGCGCACCCAAGGAGACACCATGCTGTCGATCGCCCTGCCCAAAGGAAGCCTCGAGGAGCAGACCCTCCTGCTGTTCGCCGAAGCCGACCTGCCGGTCAAGAAGTCCAGCCGCGAGTACAATCCCGTGATCGACGATCCGCGCATCGCACGCGTGAAGATCCTCCGCCCGCAGGAGATACCGCTGTATGTGGCCGACGGGCACTTCGACCTCGGCATCTCGGGGCATGATTGGGTGACCGAGTCGGGAGCCGACGTGGTCGAGGTGGCCGAGCTGCCGTATGCCAAGACAGGCGCCGGCGTCGTGAAGATGGTGCTCGCGGTATGTGCCGACTCTGCCGTTCAGACCGCCGCGGATATTCCGCCAGGCAGCCGTGTCACAACCGAGTTTCCCAACGTGACGCGCGCGTTCTTCGAGCGGCTCGGCATCCCCGTGGAGGTGTCGTTCAGCTATGGCGCCACCGAGGCCAAGGTGCCCGAGCTCATGGATGCGCTGGTGGATCTGACCGAGACCGGCTCCACGCTCCGGCGCAACGGCCTTCGGATCGTGGATGTCATCCTCGAGTCCACGACGCGCCTGTTCGCGAGCCGCGATGCGTGGGAGGATCCGGTTCGGCGGCGCGCGATCGAGGAGATCCGTACGCTGCTTCTCGGCGTGATCGAGGCACGCGGGCGGGTGCTGCTGTCCATGAACGTCGCGGCCGATCGGCTTCCCGCGGTGATCGCCGAGCTGCCGGCCATGAAGCGGCCTACGGTCAACCAGCTGTACGGCTCGGACGGCTACGAGATCATGACCGTGGCCGACAAGGCCACCGTGAACATCCTCATCCCGCGACTGAAGGCCGCCGGGGCGGAGGATATACTTGAGATCCCGATCAGCAAGATCGTGCGGTAGCATCCGCCTGAGCCCGGAGGTCTCGAGATGAAGAAGCGCCTCGGTCCGAGCGACCGCCTGTACCCGATGCCGGCCTCCCTCATCTGCGGCGGCACCATCGAAGAAGCCGATGCGTGCGCGGTCGCCTGGATGGGCATCTGCGCCACGAACCCGCCACGGGTGGCCGTCGCCCTGCGTGAGAGTCGCCGCACGCTCGAACTCATCCGCGCCACCGGTACCTTCACCGTGAACACTCCGCGTGCCGACGACGCGGCTTTCGCTGACTTCTTCGGCATCGTGTCGGGTCACCAGCGCGACAAGTTCGCGGAGAGTGGCTGGACGCTCGAGCCGTCGGCCCTCGTCGAGGCACCGCGCATCACCGAGTGCCCGTACCAGCTCGAGTGCCGCGTCGAGCAGGAGGTCGAGCTCGGCAGCCACGTGCTCCTGATCGCCGAGGTCGTGGAGAGCCACGCTGAAGAGGGTGTACTCGATGCGACCGGAGACAAGGTCGACGTGGCGCTCCTCGATCCGCTCGTCTACATCGCGGGCAGCCGGGAGTACCGGCGGCTCGGTGAGAAAGTGGCCGATGCGTACACGATCGGCAAGACGATCGGCTAGGGCGCGACCGTACGTGGAGAGTGTCTCGTCACGAGATGGGGCATACATCTCGCGTGCGCTGCAAAACGCCGCGCACGGAGAATCGAGGATCGAGGAGGGGACTTGTATGGGTCGTCATAGACGCTTGATCTCTGTGCTGGTTGCTGCGTCACTGGTGCTTGCCGTGACGCCGGCGATCGCATCGGCCGTCACGGCAACCGCCGTGCCGTTGCCGGACATGTACGAGGATGCCGATGACGTAGCGTTGACCGCGCCGGCGATGCCGGCGGAGTCGCTGCACACGTTTCATACCGATGCCGATGTCGACTGGATGAAGTTCACCGTTGAGGACACGTCGACACCCGTGATCCTCGACACGGTTCGTGTCGCCGGTGGTGGCCAGGGCGACATGACCATGCGCCTCTACGACGCCGGAGGCCCCATGGCCCTGCTCGCCACAGACGACGACTACGACACGAACTGGGGCACCTACGACGAGTTGATCTACTTCATCGCTCCGGAGCCTGGCACCTACTACGTCGAACTGACGACGGACAACCCGATGGCCTACATTCTGCGCCGCTCGACGGGTATCGCGCGCAGGATAGCCGGAGACAATCGGTACGCCACGTCCGTCGCGGTCTCCCAGCGTCTCCGCAGCGAGACCGATCATCCGTGGTGGGGAACCGACTACAGCCCCGATGCGATCGTGGTGGCAAGCGGAGAGAACTACCCGGACGCGCTTGCCGGCGTTGTGCTCGCCTCGTATCACGAGTCGGTCCTGCTGCTCACACGAGGGGGAACGCTTCCGGCCGAGACCATGGCCGAGATCGAGCGACTCGGGCAGAGCGCGTTTTGGGATCAGGCCGAATTCGAGGTCATCATCCTCGGCGGCGAGACAGCGGTGAGCGCCGATGTCGAGGAGGAGATCGCGTCGCTCAGGTCCGTCACACAGGTGACGCGCATCGCGGGAGTCGATCGGCACGAGACCGCGGCGCTGATCGCTGAAGAGGCGGATGACTACTACGGTCTCGGCACCACCGCGTTCATCGTGAGTGGCCGGAACTTCCCGGATGCCCTGGCTGCCGGGCCGGTTGCAGCATACGCCGGTGGCGTGGTGCTCACGACCGAGAAGGACGCGCTACCCGAGGCGACCGCCGATGCGATCGAGGCTCTGGGTCTGACCACATGCTTCGTGGTCGGTGGTGACGCCGTGATCTCTGATGACGTCATCGACGAGATCGAAGCCCTGACGGGCTCGCCTACGGTTGAGCGCATCGCCGGTGACAACCGTTACGAGACCGGTTACCTGGTCGCCAAGAAGGGCGTCGACGACTACGGCATGAACGGCGTTGCCGACAACGTCGATTACGGCGAGTGGAACGGCCAGAGTGCGGTCCTCGTGTCCGGCGAGAACTTCCCGGATGCGCTTTCCGCAGGCGTGATGTGCTGGTACATGGGCAGTCCGATGCTGCTCACGCATCCGGCGATGCTCTCCGCCGATGTCGAGACGTTCCTCGATGAGTATGGCCCGACCGCCGAGCCGAGCTACGTCGTCGGTGGCGAGGCGGCACTCGGCACCGCGGCGTTTGATGCATTCAATGCTTACTGGTTGAACTGGCTGCCGTAGGCTGTCACAGGTTCACCCCGAAACGGAAGAAGGGCCGCCCCCGCGGGCGGCCCTTCTTCACATCCGAAACAGGTGTCAGCCGAGCCGGGCGAGAAGCGCTTCGAGTGTCGAGTCGGCAAGCGATGGCACGCAGATGTCAGCTGCCGAGTAGTCCTCGTGCGCCAGGAGCGGGTTGGGTACGGCCACGCAGCGCATGCCCGCAGCCTTCGCGGCCACGACGCCGTGGAGCGAGTCTTCGAGGGCGACCACGTGCTCCGGCGTCATGCCGAGAGCCGCGACAGCGCGCGTGTAGAGTTCGGGATCCGGCTTCGTCCTCGTCACGTCGTCTCGCGTGATGACCGCCTCGAAGCGGTCCGCGATGCCGAGCCGCGTCAGGTGTCCCACCACCCATGCCCGGTCCGAGCTCGACGCGATGGCAAGCGGCAGGCCGAGGCGCCTCGCGTCGTCCAGCCGGTCGATCACGCCGGGGAGCGCCTGCAGCTGGTGGGCGCCCGCCAGCTCGGCCGCGCGGCGCTCGCGCTCGATCGCCTCCCAGTCGTGACCGTTGCCGACGCGCTCGGCCAGCTCGGCGCCCGGGTCCCACTCGGCGTCCCACGTGCCGATGAGCGTCGCCCACTTCTCGAGCGGAAGTTCGTGGCCGAAGCGCGCGTAGAGATCCTGCCACGAGCGGACGGCGTTGGTCTCGCTCGCGATGATCAGGCCGTCGAAGTCGAAGACGAGTGCGCGGACGCTCATCAGCGGCCTACCCGCAGCCGCCCGGCACCGCGCACGGCGCACTCGGCGAGTGGCCCGCGGGGCGCCCGACCGGGATCGTGCGCGCCCGTTCGGGGTGCAGGATGCACGTGAGGTCCTCGGCCATGTAGTCGCCCTCGCGCTGCCATGCCTTGGCGCGGCAGCCACGGCAGATGCGCGAGTACTCGCAGTTCTCCGGCGCGCAGATGCCCGTGGACTCCTCGAGGTCGATCTCGTAGAGTGCGGCGGTGGCCTCGGCGAGACTCATCTCGCGGACGTTGCCCACCACCCAGTCCTGCGCGAACTGGCAGGGCATGATGCCACCCTCCGAGTTGATGTTCATGTGGCCTTTGCCCACGGGGCACGCGCTCATGATCTTGAGGCGCTCGAGGCCCTTGCTCACGTCCACGCCGCGCTCGATGAAGCGCTCGGCGATATACGGGATGACCGAGGGGATCGCGCCGATGTCGTACTCGAGCTTCACGTCGGGGTCGAGCATGTCGCTCACCACGAAGTCCGCGAGCTCGCGCCACTGTTCCACCGTTACGCGCGAGTCGTCCCCGCCTTCGCTGCGGCCGGCGGTGATGAGGTCGCAGATGTAGACGAGGCCGCAGTCGAGGTCCTTGGCCATTTGGATGATGTCGAAGATGTACGGCCACGTGTCCACCGAGAGCGCCGACTTGAGCACGACGCCCACGCCCTCGGCTCGAAGCGCCTTGATGGCCGAGACGACCCGCGCGTGCGTGCCGGGCACGCCTACCATCGCGTCGTGGAACTCGGCCGGGCCGTACATCGAGGTGGCGATCCAGCGCACGCCGTACTCGGCAAGCCGCTTGGCCGCGGCTTCATCGATCATCGTGCAGTTGGTGGAGATCGTCGGGCGCACGCCCTGGGCGTTGACCTCGGCGAGGATCTCCCAGAAGTTGGGGCGCATCATCGGCTCGCCGCCCGAGAGGAAGACCACCGGCACGCCGGCTTCGCCCATGCGGTGCACGAGATCGATCGTCTCCTCGTCGGAGAGTTGGTCCGGGAGCGCGTGACCGTCGGCAGCCATGTAGCAGTGGTCGCACAGCAGGTTGCAGCGGTTGGTGATGTTCCAGATGACGTCGGACGGACGGCCGAGTTCTGCGGCCTTGAGCGCCTTGTTCTCGACGTCGGCCAGAGGACCGTCGAAGAAGAGCGAGCGGACGTGTGCCATGCGGTGGGCCTCCTGGTAGAGGAGCGATGCGTGCTGCCGACGGAGCGGATGCGGCCCCGTGCCGACGAGGCGATTTAGCGAACCCTAACAGGGTAGCACCGTGCAAGAGGCGAGCCAAACGGGGGCGCGCAGTGATACGCTGCGGGAGGGAGGGACGAGCGATGGCGATCATCCGGACGACTACGGCATCAATCATCGTGCTCGCGGTAGGGCTCGTGTTCGGCTGCGCCTCTGCCGAGCTGCCCGGATACACGAGCCTGCTTGCCGGCGAGGCGACATCCACACCCGGCTTCGCGGCATCAGACAGCGTTGAACCGACCGATTCGGCGGCGCCGGTGGTTCGCGCCGAGAAGAAGCCGACGCCGATTGCGGTCGTGCCGTCTGCTGGTACCGCGTCGGCCGCGAAGCCGACCGCGAAGACGACCGGGACGTCCCCCGTGAGCTCCTCTTCCGATAGTCCGCAGGTCTACCCGTTTGGCCGGTGCACGGCGTCGGCATCTCCGGCGAGCCCGTCGATCGGTGGGTCGGTCACGCTCTCTGTGAAGGTCATCAACTCGGCCGGTGCCCCTCTGCCGGGCGTCGCGGTGATCTTCATCAGCAGCTACATGCCGTATCCCGGAGAGGGTGGCCTTCCCGCCTCACAGCCGAAGGGGTACGCGAGCGCCACCACAAACGCATCCGGGATCGCATCGGTGAGCGTGCGCGCGACTCCCTACAGTTGCAAGACGGGAGTCCAGGTGCAGGTCAACGCGAAGGCCGGCAACAATCTCGCGCTCGTCAGCTATACCGCGCAGTAGGGTCCTGACGAGGTTTAGCCGAAGGGCGTGTAGTCTTGCTGTTGCATCGGGCGCAGTATACACTCGATATACACGAGCGACGCATCGGAGCTGTCATGAGGGTGAAGACACGCAAGGTCGGCAACAGCCTCACGGTCACCATCCCCAAGGAACTGGTGACCGAGATGGATCTGGCCGAGGACACCGACATGAACATCTTCGTGCGTGAGGGGGCGGTCGTACTCGAGCCGGTCGTCTCGCGCTGGGAGCGCCTGGTCGAGCGGGTGCGTACCGGGGCCGCGGCCCGCGGTGCGGACGAGGCAGACGTCGAGGCGGAGATGCGCCGCGTGCGGCCGGGCTACGGCGGCTCTGTGCCAGACGCGGATGACGAGAGCGCCGGCTAGCGTGCGTCCGCTTCGCGTGCTGATCGACACGAACGTGCTCGTCTCGGGCGTGCTGTTCGGCGGCGTGCCCGAGGATATCCTGGACGCTGCTCGCACCGGCTCGATCATCGGCGTCGTCTCGCTCCACATCCTCGGCGAGTTCAGGGACGTGCTGACCCGCCCCCGGTTCGGCGTGGACATCGCGCTCGCGGATGCGCTTGCCGAGGAGGTCGCCGACTTCTGCGAAGTGGTCGCAGTCGAGCGCGCTGCTGCCTCCTGGAGCAGGGACGCCGACGACGATCCGGTGGTCGAGGCGGCGATCCTCGCGGGCGCGGACGTCGTGGTCACCGGGGACGAGCACCTGCTGGCACTCGAGCTGCGGGCACCGCGGTTCGTCACCCCCGCAGCGCTTGCAGCCGAGCTGGATCGGTAGCAGCCCCTACGCCTTCCAGGGGAACAGTAGCCACGTGGTGAAGCCGAGCGTGCCGATGACGAGTACGAGCCTGATCGGCAGTGCCCACGGCAGGACCCAGATCGCGAGGGCGATCATCCACGGCAGGAACAGCAGCCAGATCACGCCCTGCACCAGGATGTTGAGCGAGCGCCGCATGCGGTGAACACGCATCCATCGGGGAATACCATACGAATACGAACCGTCGGCTGCAGGATGGCGCTCAACACCCCGACTCGGAGGCAGAGCATGGGTGATTCGCGTGCTCATAGGCACGGCAATGCCGCCGGTGGCGCGGGTCCCAAATCGGATGGCATCTCCCTCACCCTGCTACAGGAGCTTCCTGCCCTCGTCTGGCGCAGCAACGACCAGGGTGCGTGCGACTGGTTCAACGCCACATGGCTCGAGTTCACCGGACGGACCCTCGAGGATGAACTGAGCGACGGGTGGCTGGAAGGCGTGCATCCGGACGATCGGCAGCGGTGCATCTACACATGGCTCCAGAACTTCGCAGCTCGCCGACCGTTCGTCATGGAGTACCGCCTCATGCACCACGAGGGTGAGTACCGTTGGATCCGGGACTTCGGCAGACCCGTAAGCGCCGCCGATGGCACCTTCATGGGCTACATCGGGGCGTGCTTTGACATCAACGACCTGCGACAGTTGGCCGAGGACCTGTCGCATCTGGCAGCACACGACCCGCTAACCGGGTTGCCGGACCGGCGCGCCTTTGAGGTTGCCGTTATCGAGGCCACGGCTGCAGCCCGGCGAGGCATGCACTCCACCATCCTGTTCGCGGACCTCGATCGGTTCAAGGAGTGCAACGATCGCTTCGGTCACGACAAGGGCGACGCCGTGCTGGTGGAGATCGCACAGGTCATGAGGCTCACGGTTCGAGACATGGACATGGTCGCGCGAATCGGCGGTGACGAGTTCGGGGTTCTGCTTCGCGGTCAGAGCGGAGCGGAGGTCGGGGACATCGAGGAGCGACTGGGCAACGCGGTTGCCGAGTGCGGAGCCAGGTACGGTCTCGACATCGGGCTCAGCATCGGGGCGTCTGCCATAGACGGCGACCACACCGCTTCTGTGGTGCTGGCCGAGGCCGACAGCCGGATGTACGAGAGCAAGCGGCGGCAGGTGCGCTAGGTCTGGCGACTCCCTCGCGTGCGCTCTACCCTCTCGGCGTGCTACCCTGTACCGCCCTTTCACTGACCGAGCATCTGGAGTTCCCATGCGCGCCGCTGACATCCGCAACATCGCTATCATCGCTCACGTCGACCACGGGAAGACCACGATCGTGGACCGGCTGCTGCAGTCCACGCACGTCTTCCGCGATAACCAGACGGTCGTCGACCAGGTGCTCGACAGCAACGACCAGGAGCGCGAGCGCGGCATCACCATCCTCGCGAAGAACATCTCCGTGCGCTGGGGCGACGTGAAGATCAACGTCATCGATACGCCCGGCCACGCGGACTTCGGCGGCGAGGTGGAGCGCGTTCTCAAGATGGCCGACGGGTGTCTGCTCATCGTGGATGCCTTCGACGGCCCGATGCCCCAGACGCGCTTCGTGCTGCGCCACGCGCTCGAGCACGGACTCAAGCCACTTGTGGTCGTCAACAAGATCGACCGGGACGGCGCCCGTCCGCTCGAGGTCATCGGCGAGGTGTTCGACCTCATGGTCGACCTCGGCGCGGACGACTCGCAGCTCGACTTCCCGATCATCTACACAAGCGCCGTGAACGGCTATGCGCGTTTCGAGCCCGACGACGGCAACATGGACATGTCGCCGCTGCTCGACGCGATCGTCGAGCACGTGCCGTGTCCGGACGTCGACCCCGACGGTCCGGTGGCCATGCAGGTCTGCACCATCGACCACTCGGACTACGTCGGCCGAATCGGCATCGGGCGCATCTTCTCGGGAACCTTGCACGACGGCGAGAAGATCCTCGTCATCAAGAACGACGGGAGTCGCTACCAGGCGCAGGTCAAGCAGCTCTTCACGTTCGAGGCGCTTGGCCGTGCCGAGGCGACACAGGCGCACGCAGGCGACATCGTCGCGGTGGTGGGCGTGGACGATGCCGACATCGGCGATATGTTCACGTGCCGACTCGAGCCGGTGCAGCTCGACCCCATCCACGTTGAAGAACCGACGATGTCGGTCGTGTTCGCTGCCTCTACGAGCCCGCTCGTCGGCCAGGAGGGCACCATCGTCGGCGGCCGGCAGATCAAGGAGCGCCTGCTCCGCGAGGCCGAGTCCAACATCTCGATGCGCATCACCGAGAGCGAGGACAAGAGCGGGATGGAGGTCGCCGGCCGCGGCGTGCTCCACCTCTCGGTGCTCATGGAGACGATGCGCCGGGAGGGCTACGAGTTCCAGGTCGGCCGCCCGCAGGTGATCATCAAGAACGAGGGCGGCAAGAAGCTCGAGCCGATCGAGCAGGCTGTGGTCGACGTGCCGAGCGAGTATGCCGGCAAAGTCATCGAGATCTTCGGCAGCCGCGGCGGCGAGATGACCGACATGGTGCAGCGCGACGAGCACGTGCACCTGGAGTTCAAGATCGCTACCCGCGGCGTGATGGGTCTGCGCACCCGCATCCTGAACGCCACGCGTGGCGAGGCCACACTGTTCCACCACTTCTTCGAGTACGGACCGTACCGCGGCGACATCGGCGGTCGCATCAATGGCTCGCTCATCGCGATGTCCACCGACAAGTCCGTCGCTTTCGCGCTCGACGCGCTGCAGACGCGCGGCAAGATGTTCATCGGCCCGGGCGAGATGTGCTACGAGGGCATGATCGTCGGCGAACACGCCAAGGACAACGACCTCGTGGTGAACGTGGCCAAGGCCAAGCAGCTCACCAACATGCGCGCGGCCTCGGCCGACAAAGGCATCCAGCTCGCGCCGCCGATCACGTTCACGCTCGAAGAGGCGCTCGAGTATATCGAGGACGACGAGCTCGTCGAGGTCACGCCGAAGAGCATCAGGCTGCGCAAGCGGCTGCTTGCCGAGAACGATCGCAAGAAGTCGCGCCGCGCGTAAGCCGCCCTTCGCCTGTCGGTGAATGGCGGCTCTTGCACACCCCAAAGGGGTACATTCCTCCCGCACCGCGCGCCCCCAAGCGACGCGCGGCATTGTGCTGGTTCGCGTAGGGGGAGGACCCATGAATGGCACGGTGCGTTCTCGTTCGCTCGTCCTGACACTCATCTTCGCGCTCCTGACGTTCGGGACGCAGGCGGCGGGGGCGGTGACCAGTGCCGGCAACGTTGCGCCTGTTGCTCAGGGCGATCCACTGACGATGGACGCTGAAACGATCATGCAGCCCGACGATCTCGTCGCATGGGATCAGCTCGGCGGCTCCGTTGCGATCGACGGGGACGTCGCCGTGGTCGGAGCGCTATCCGGCAACAACGGCGCCGGAGCGGCGTACGTCTACGAGCGGATCGACGGCACGTGGGTCGAGACCGCCAAGCTCGTGAGCACCGACCCCGGGGCCAATGAGCGCTTCGGCGCGTCGGTCGCGGTGGAGGGCGACACGATCGTCGTGGGCGAGCACCGCGATCTGGACGTGAACGTTGCCAAGGGTGCCGTCCACGTATTCACGCGCAGCGGTGGCGCGTGGTCGCATGCGGCGAAGCTCGTGGCCAGTCCGCGTGTCGACAACGGCGAGTTCGGCTGCGACGTGGCTATCTCAGGCGACACGATCGCAATCGGCTCGTACGGCTACAGCGGCTATGCCGGTGGAGCGTACGTGTTCCAGGGAGGCGGTTCGTCCTGGACACAGCAGGCGGTCATCGGCCCTGCCTCGTCGGGGTCGCACGCGTTCGGGGAGTCGCTCGACATTGATGGAGACACGCTGCTTGTCGGCTGCCCTAATGACGACGCGCTCGGCTCCGACTCGGGGGCGGCGTACATCTACACGCGTTCAGGCGCGAGCTGGTCGTACGGCGCCCAGCTCGTCGCCAGTGATGGTGCGGCGAACGACTACTTCGGCGGGGCAGTGGCGATCGATGGCGGCGTGGCGCTCGTTGGCGCCCGCGCGGACGACGATCTCGGCAACTGGTCCGGTGCCGCATACTTGTTCAAGGGCAGCGGTAGCAGCTGGACGCAGTTCGACAAGATCCTCCCCTCTGATGGCGCCGCGCAAGATGAGTTCGGCTCTGACGTCGCATTCGACGGGCAGAGCGCCGTGATCGGCGCGCAGAAGACCTCGCAGCTCGGCGCGGCGACCGGCCGGGCGTACGTCTACACCTACAACGGAACGGGTCTCACCGAGGTGTCGGCCCTGTCTGCCTCGGATGCCGCCGCCGATGCGTACTACGGTTCTGCAGTCGCGATCAGTGGTTCCACATGCGTCGTGGGCGCCTACAGCGCGAGCCCGACCGCCGAGAACAGCGGCGAGGCCTACATCTACGACTCCTACTACACCGTGGCTGAGGACGCGGTGCTCTACGTGGACGCGCCGGGCGTCCTGTGGAACGACTGGGACTCCGACATGGAGTGGTTCGGCGTGGCCGACTGGGCCGAAGCAGGCCATGGACACGTCTCGATGTTTTCTGGCGGGGCCTTCAGCTATACGCCCGAGCCCGACTTCAACGGGTACGACTCGTTCACCTATCGGCTGTGGGACGACCACGGTGCGTTCTCTGCGCCGGCAACGGTCAAGATCCGGGTCGCGCCGGTTCACGACTACATCCCGATCCAGGGCGCAGACAGGTTCGAGACGAGTGCCGAGGCCGCACGTGCCGGGTTCGCCGCATCCGGCGCTCCGACCGCGGTCATCGCGACCGGACGCAACTTCCCGGACGCGCTCGGCGGCTCTGCGCTTGCCGGTGCGCTCGATGCACCGCTCCTGCTGGTCGACACCGCGAGCGTTCCCGCGAGCGTCGCCGATGTGCTCGACGAGCTCGACACCGACCACGCGATCATCCTCGGCGGCACGGCGGCTGTGACCGACGCCGTCCGGACGCAACTCATAGCGGCGATGGGCTCGGGATCGACGGTGGAACGGATCGACGGACGCGACCGCTACGAGACCGCCCGAGAGGTGGCAGCCAGAGCGATCGATGAGATCGGACCGCTGTTCGATGGCGTCGCCTTCGTGGCGACGGGTGAGAACTTCCCCGATGCGCTTGCCGCCGGGCCGATCGCGGCAGCGTTCGGGATGCCGATCTACCTCGTGAGTAACGGCGCGGGCGACGCAGCCACGATCGCGGCGATGGACGCCGACGGCGTCTCGAGCGTCAACGTGCTCGGCGGAACCTCGGTGGTGACTGGCGCGACGTACGCTGCGCTGACCTCCGAGTTCGGCACCGGCCGCGTGGACCGGCTTTCGGGAGACAATCGCTACGAGACCGCTGCTGAGGTCGCATCCTACGGCTGCGCGAAGGACAAGCTCACGTGGAACGGTGTCGGCATCGCAACGGGCGAGGCGTTCCCCGACGCGCTGTCGGCGGGCGCGACGCTCGGGCGATTCCGCACCGTGCTGATGCTCTCAAGGCCGGCGGCGTTGTCCACCGAGACCGAGAGCGTGCTCTCCGCAAACCGCACGGCGATCGACGACGTCCGCTACTTCGGCGGCACCAGCGCGCTGTCGCCTGCGGTGCGCGCGCGTGTGAAGCAGGTGATCGAGGCCCCATAGCGCACAGCAGCGGCGCCCTACCCCCCGTAGGCGCCGCTCGCCTCGACTGTAGCGCTTATGTCTACGTGGCGCAGCGTTGGCGCCGTGGCGATTCGGTGAGCGGCGGGTTTTTCGACGAGCGGTGACGACGAGAGGTGCAGCCGCCGGATAGGCGGTCCGTGAGGTATGCGGCGGCGCGCATATACGTTTCGTGCGCCGAGACCCTCCACCTCGGCATGATTCTCGCTTGCGCACTTTCACGGGCGAGGTCCCGAGGGCGCGATACGGCGCACCGCCGTTAAGGGAGGAGGTGATCCAGCGTTGAGTAGTCCCAACATCGCTGCGCTGGTTCTGACCGCTGCTGAGAGAGTGGAGGTCAGGACCTCCTGAGCACGGCGGCGTTCCGGGACGTTCGCGTCTCGGCCGCACGGCGCCACCTGCAACGGATGAACGTCGCTGTGATGCAGCGATGGGAGGGGCCGCTTCGATCAGAGGCGGCCCCTCCGGCGTTCCCGGTGACCTGTTACGCTACCGTTGAGTCCACCGGACAGGGAGGCCCGATGTTGCTCAGACCGATCGATCCATCCGAGGTTGAGGCGGTCGCCGACGTGCACCGGCGCGCGTTCGGCAGTGATGTCGAGGCGGACCTCGCGCGTGCGCTGATGCTCGACGACGGGTTCGTGCGCACCCTGTCGTTCGTCGCCGAGGACGGGGGCCGGCTCCTCGGCCATGTGCTCTTCTCCCGGTCGTGGCTCGAGCGCGACGACGGCGAGCCGGGGTTCCCGCTCCTGGTGCTCGCGCCACTCGCCGTAGTGCCCGAGTCGCAGCACGAAGGCGTCGGCACCACGCTCGTCGAGGCCGCGATCGCACTTGCCCGCGAGTCCGGCGAGATCGGCATGCTCGTGTTTGGCGATCCGGCGTACTACGGCCGCTTCGGATTCACCGACGCCTGGGCCAAGGGCATCCGTACCCCTCACCCGACCGAGCCGACATGGGGATGGCAGGCGCTTGAACTCGCCGAGTGTGTGCTCGGGCCCTCGGGCATCCTGCGCGTCGCCCCGCCGCTCGATGCTCCGGAGATGTGGATCGCGTAAGGCCCCGGCGAACCTAGGTTCCGGGCGCCGTCTCCTGCACCCTGCCCACGGCGGCGATCGCCTCACCAAGCGTTGCGGTCGGTGGCACCGGCAACCCGGCGCCTGCACCCGAGCGCACGATGCGCTCGGCGACACGTTCTCCGGCGCAGCACAGCGCAACCCCCACCCCCCGCTTCTTCAGCCTGTGGACCGTCTCCTCGAGACTGGTGAGTGCCGTGAGGTCGATGAACGGCACGCGCTCGAGGCTCACGACGATGGCGCGCGGCTCGGTATGCGTGTGCAGCAGGGCCGCCTCGAACTGCTCGATAGCGCCGAAGAAGAAGGGGCCCTCGATTGTGTAGATGAGAACGTCCTCGAAGATCGCCACCTGTTCCGGAGCGTGCTCGGCGGCGGTCTCGGCATCGAGCAGGTTCACGCCGACCGCCGCAGTCATGCGACGGAAGAAGTTCAGCATCGCCAGGATGACGCCCACCTCGACTGCCACCACCAGGTCGGCGAAGACCGTGAGCGCGAGCGTCACGAGCAGCACCGCCACGTCCGATCGGGGAGCGTTGCGCACGGTGCGCACCACCCGGCCGAGGTCGCTCATGTTGAACGCGACCACGAACAGGATGGCCGCAAGCGTTGCGAGCGGCACGTTTGTGGCGAGCGGCGCGAGCGCAACCACCACGAGTAGCACCGTCAGAACGTGCGCGATGCCGGCAAGTGGGCTGTTGCCCCCGTGGCGGATGTTCGTTGCGGTGCGTGCGAT
Source organism: Coriobacteriia bacterium (assembly GCA_030651765.1). GTDB lineage: Bacteria > Actinomycetota > Coriobacteriia > Anaerosomatales > Anaerosomataceae > UBA2272. The sequence goes on from JAUSBY010000011.1 coordinate 184,579, forward strand.
CGCTCCGGTGGCCGCGAACCCGCCAAACAGCGACGCGGCCACGTTGGCCGCACCCTGTCCGAGGAGCTCCTGGTTGGCGTCGTGCCGCGTGCCTGTCATGCCGTCGGCCACTGTAGCCGAGAGCAGCGATTCGATCGCGCCGAGGAGTGCGATCGCAAACGCCGGCCGGATGAGGTCGGGCAGGTCCGCCAGCGGGATGCCCGGTAGCGCGAACGACGGCAGCCCTCGTGGCAGGCCGCCGAACGCGGTGCCGATGGTGGCCACGCTCTGGGGGTGTGCGAGCGTGACGAAGACCGTGCCGCCTACGAGTGCCACGAGCGGCGCCGGGATCTGACCAAGGGCCGGAATCCTCGGCCACACCACGATCACGAGTACGCTCGCAAGCGCGAGCAGGGTCGTCGTCGGGTCGAGCGAGGGCAGCGCACGGACGACCCCTACGAGCTTCTCGGCGAAGTGCTCACCAACCGGCGCCTCAAGTCCGAAGAAGTTGGGCCACTGGCCGACGAAGATGACGATCGCGATCCCTGCGGTGAATCCGAGTACCACCGACTCCGGGATGTACTTGATCACCGTCCCGAGACGCGCGATGCCGAACACGAGCAAGATCGCGCCCGCGAGCAGGCGTGACCGTCTGCAGGCCCGCCACGCCGTATCGGGCGGTCACCCCCGCGAGCAGGACCGCGAACGCGCCGGTGGGGCCGGCGATCTGTACCCGGCTGCCGCCGAAGAGCGTGACCACCAGTCCCGCCACGATGGCGGTGTAGAGTCCCTGCTCGGGCTTGGCACCCGCCGCGATCGCGAAGGCCATCGCAAGGGGGATGGCGACGACACCAACCACCACGCCGCCAACCAGGTTCGCGAGCCACTGCTCGCGCCGGAACAGGCCGGCGCGCCAGGCTTCGAGTATCGCGGGTCTCATGCGTGTCTCTCCAGGAAGAAATCGGGGCTCTCACGCTATCACGGGAGCGGGTGAAGCGCGTACACTCCGTTACGGATCGGTAGAGCGACACCAGTGACCGGGGGGATCCATGACCGCAACCGCGTCGCCCAACGCCCTGCCCGCGCTCGAGAGCCGCCTTGCGGACGGGACGATCACTCGCCGAAGTGTCTGGGGGATGCTGGCGCTGCGCCCGGGCCTTGCACTCGGTTTTCAGTGCTTCTTCGCACTCGGCTACCTGCTTGCCGGTGCGTCCGATCCCTGGCGAGCCGCGGCCGACTGGTGGCTCGGTTCGTTCGCACTCGGAGAGTTCATCAACCTGTGGCTGCTCGTGCGCCTTGCCCGGCGTGAGGGGCTCCGCTACTGGGACTTGCTCAATTCCGGGAGGACCGAGTGGAAGCGCGACGTGCGGTGGCTCGTGCTGGCGCTCGTGGTGAGCGGTCCACTTGCGGCACTTCCCAACCCGCTCCTGGCGACTGCGCTGTGGGGTGACGTCCAGGTCTCCGCCGACCTGACGTTCCGGGCATTGCCGGTAGCCGCGGCCTGGGCAATCCTCGTCATCTTCCCGATCATCCATGCGTTCACCGAGCTGCCGACCTACTACGGCTACGTGATGCCGCGGCTGCAGGCGATCGCGGGAACACGGCTGTGGCCGGCGCTCCTGTGCGCCTTCGTGTTGTCGATCCAGCACGTCTTCCTGCCGCTGCTGTTCGACTGGCGTTTCGTCGTCTGGCGCTCGGTCATGTTCCTGCCGTTCGCGCTCTGGCTTGCGTGGGTGCTGAGCCGCCGGCCCACGGTGCTTCAGTACATGGTTCCGGTGCACTGGTTGCTCGATCTGTCGCTTCCCGTGTTCGTAGTGCTCGCATCGATCGCCGCGGCCTAAGGAGTCGTCGTGAACGTCAGGCACGCTTTGCTCGGCACTTTGAAGTGGACCGGCATCGTCATCGGTGGGCTTGTCCTGGCCCTGATCGTCGGATCGGTGATCCTGCCGCCGCTCCTGCGTGGCTGGTACAACCGGCTCAGCGCCACAGATGCCGAGGTCGAGGCCGTCTTGCCCGGAGACGACCTCATCGCCGAGGCGACCAGCTCCTCGACAAGGGCGGTCACCATCGAGGCGCCCTATGACCTGGTGCACAAGCTCGTCGTACAGATGGGCTACCAACGGGCCGGTTGGTACGGTTGGGACTGGTTCTACAAGGCCACCGGCTCGGCCGAGTTCATCGACGGCTCCTACTCGAGTCGCGTTGTGCCCGAGCTGCAGGATCTCGCGGTCGGCGACACCGTGTACATCAACAAGGCCGTCGGCTACGAGGTCGTGCGGATCGAGCCGGGCGTGCTCGTGCTGTTCGATGCGATGGCCGCCGACGGCAAGAAACTCGGACCGAACGATCCCTCGGCACAGAGCGCGATGTCCTGGGCGTGGGTGGCCGAGCCGGTCGACGATGACACGACGCGGCTTGTCCTGCGCATCCGCAACGGCGGTTCGGGCTTCGGCGGGTTCGTAGGGTGGCTGTTCGACAACCCGCTGGACATGGGCGGGTCGGCGTTCGCGTACAAGACACTCGCGGGGCTCAAGCGCACCGCCGAGGACCTTGCCGACTGACCTGCCGAGGGCGGCAGTGGGCGATAGCGCGCATCGGCTGCGCGAAGTGAGGGCGGCGTTCTCCTGACGTTGGGGTATCCTGGGGGCACAGGCTCCCGACACGACCCGACAGGATCGCGCCGATGCCGTCTATCTTCCATGAGATCGCGTTCATCCTGGCGCTCGCCGCGATCGCCGGTAGGTATTGCGACCGCATTGCGGCAGCCACTCATTGTGGCGTTCATCGCCGTGGGGCTCGTTGCGGGACCGCTCGGCTTCGACATCGTTCAGGACCGAGACGCGGTGGACCTGCTCGCCAAGCTCGGCATCGCCGTGTTGCTCTTTGTGGTCGGCCTCAAGCTTGATGTCGACCTCGTGCGCTCGGTGGGGCGTGTCGCGCTCGCCACCGGCATAGGGCAGGTGCTGTTCACCTCGGGGTTCGGTTTCGTGATCGCGCGCCTGCTTGGCCTCGAGCCGATGGCGGCGCTGTACGTGGCCGTCGCGCTCACGTTCTCCAGCACGATCATCATCGTCAAGCTGCTGTCGGACAAACGAGAGATCGACTCGCTTCACGGGCGCATCGCTGTCGGTTTTCTCATCGTCCAGGACATCGTCGTCATCGTGGTGATGGTGCTGTTGAGCGCGTTCGCCGGCGATCCGGGCGAGGCGACCAAAGACGCGCTCAGGATCGCCGGCAGCGGAATCGCGTTCGTGGCTGCGGTAGCGGTGCTCTCACGGTTCGTACTGCCGTGGCTACTGGACCGGTTGGCGCGTTCGCCCGAGATGCTGATGCTCTTCGCGATCACCTGGGCCGTCGCGCTCGCGGCGGCTGGCGACACGCTCGGGTTCAGCAAGGAGGTCGGCGCATTCATCGCCGGTGTCTCACTGGCGTCGACGCGCTACCGTGAGGCGCTCGCCACGCGCCTGGTGAGCATCCGGGACTTCATGCTGCTGTTCTTCTTCCTCGACCTCGGCGCCAAGCTGGACGTGACGTCGATCGGCGACCAGCTGCCACGCGCACTCGCCCTTTCGGTGTTCGTGCTCGTTGGCAACCCGCTCATCGTGCTCACGATCATGGGTCTGATGGGCTACCGGCGCCGCACGTCGCTCCTCGCCGGTCTCACGGTGGCGCAGATCTCGGAGTTCTCGCTGATCTTCGGCGCGCTCGGCGTCACGCTCGGGCACATCACGCAGCAGACGCTCAGCCTCATCACGGTGGTGGGGATCATCACCATCGGCCTGTCCACGTACCTGATCCTGTACTCGCACAAGCTCTACGAGCTCTTCGCCGGCCCGCTGCGCATCTTCGAGCGGAAGCACGCGCACAGCGAGCGCGCCGAGTCGACCACCGGCCCCTCGCGGGTCGACGCGATCGTGCTCGGTCTCGGCAGATACGGCGACGACCTCGCGGTGGGCCTGTCCGAGGGCGGCATGCGCGTGCTCGGGGTCGATTTCGACCCGGGACGGGTGAGGCGCGGTCTCGAGCGGGGCATCGACGCGCAGTACGGCGACGCCGAGGACCCGGAGATCGCGTCGATACTGCCGCTCGCACGCGCCTCCTGGGTGGTGAGCACGCTGCCCGACGCTGCGGTCAACCTCGAGCTCATGCAGTCACTTGAGGCGAACGGTTACGCAGGCTCGTTCGCCGCGACGGCACACGACGTCCAGACCGCGGATCGGCTGAGGGCTGCGGGCGCCGACCTCGTGCTGCTGCCATTTGCCGACGCTGCCGAGCGGGCGGTGGAGCGTATCGCCCAGGCGGCTACCGCCTGAGGCGGCGTCGGACGCCGCGGCTTACGGCCGACGCGCCTGGACAGTGACGCTGTGGAAGAGTCTCGCCACGCGACGGGCCCCATCGGCATCGAGGGTGCCGGGCAGGTCCGCGCCGAACGAGGATGCGAGCGCGTCGGCTTCGTCGTCGTCCATCGCGTAGGCGGTGTCGCTCACCACGCGCACGTTGGCAAACCCGGCTTCCTCGATCGCGCCGAGGTAGTCCTCGAGCGTGGAGGCGCCGCCGAGGCACGCCACGTACGCGGCCACCGACTCGCGCGCGAGCTCGGGCAGTGGCTCGGTGGTGACGATGTCCGAGACCGAGATGCGGCCGGCCGGCTTCGTGATCCGGAACGTTTCGGCAAACGCGCGGCGCTTGTCGGGCACGAGATTGATCACGCAGTTGGAGATCACGATGTCCGCGGTCCCGTCGGCCACTGGCAGCGCTTCGATCTCGCCGAGGCGGAATTCCACGTTGGCGTGGCCGCCCAGTGCCGCATTCCGCCGCGCAAGCGCAATCATCTCGGGCGTCATGTCGACACCGATGACGCGACCGGTCGGGCCCACCCGACCAGCCGCGAGGAAGCAGTCGATGCCGCCGCCGCTGCCGAGGTCCACCACGGTCTCGCCCTCGGTCAGCGACTCGAGCGCGAGCGGGTTGCCGCACCCGAGGCCGAGATCCGCATCGCCCGGCAGCGCCGCTAGCTCGGCGGGGTCGTACGAGCCGGGGATCACGGCGGTCGCACCCGTCGCGCTCCCACCGCCACAGCACGAACCCCCGCCACAGCAGGACGTCTTCGTCACCGCATGCCCGGCGTACCGGTCGCGGACCGCTTCTTTGATGGTCGTCTCGTCGCGCGTGCTCATAGGACATCCTCTCGGGCGGCAGCATGCCGCGTCGGTGTCAGGTATCGAGGCCGAGCGCCGGGCCGATCACCGAGCGTACGGCGCCCGCAACGGCGTCGGCCTTCACAAGCGTGATGCAGCAGATGCCGCCGTCTTCGCCTGCGTAGCTCACGAGCGCGAGCCGTTCGCCGGCTCCGATGCCGGCACGCATGCGCAGGTCCTTCGGCAACACGAGTTGGCCGCGATCGTCCACGCTCACGACCGCCTCGAGCGCGCAGCAACCGGGCGTACAGCTGGTGCAGTCATCCGGAGCAGACATGCGACCTCCATTCAGCACAATCAGTAGAATCAGAATCTACTGAGTGAGGTCACCTGTCAACCCCACGAACCGCTCACCGGTTGAGCCACGTGATGCTCGACTGCAGCGCGGTCGCGATCATCACCCACACGAGGTAGGGGGTGAGCGCGAGTGACGCCCAGCGCGCGTGAGGCCAGATCGCGATCATCGACCAGACGATCGTTGCAAGCACGACGACGATGTCGATCTCGGCAAGCCAGAGGTTCCGCAGACCGAACTGGATCGGTGTGAACGCGACGTTGGCGACGATGTTCAGGAGGATCGGCACGAGGAGCGACGACGGGAACTCGCCGCGAGCGATGCGGTAGATGACGTAGCCGTACGCTGCGATGATGATCGGGTACAGGATGCTCCACACGATGCCGAAGACCGACGCCGGCGGCGCCCACGCGGGCTTGGCGAGTTCCTCGTACCAGCTCATCGCGTCTGTCTACCTTCCGCGTACCCGAGCCCCTCAGTGCACGAATCGGTCTCGTCGGCTATCAGTATACGGTGGCGGTACTATTGGGGCCGACCCCAACGCGAGGAGCCGCCATGTCCCGCACGTACCGCTTCCTGATCGTCGATGTCTTCACCGACGCTCCGCTCGCCGGCAACCAGCTCGGCGTGTTCACCGACGCGCGCGGGCTTTCAGACGACCGGATGCAGGCACTCGCCCGCGAGCTCGGCTTCTCCGAGTGCACATTCGTCCTGCCCGCCGAGTCGGGTGGCGATGTCCGCATGCGGATATTCACCCCGGCCAGAGAGCTGCCATTCGCGGGGCATCCCACGCTCGGGACCGCGTTCGCGCTTGCCGGGCCGCTGCAGAGCAGCCTGCTCCGAATCGAGACCGGGCGGGGTATCGTGCCGGTGGCACTCGAACGCGAGGGTGCGAAGCTCGTGTTCGGGCGAATGGAACAACCGCTCCCTACCATCGGCTTGTTCGAGCGGCGCGCCGACCTGCTCGCGGCACTCGGCGTCAGCGATTCGCTGCTGCCGGTCGGGCTGTACGACAACGGCACGCCGCACGTCTACGTCATGCTCGGGTCCGAGTCCGAGGTGGCGGCCGTGGCGCCCGACTTCACGCAGCTCGGCGCACTTGTCGGTCCACTAGGAGTGAGCTGCTTCGCGCAGTCGGGCAGCCGGGTCAAGACGCGCATGTTCGCGCCGGAGCTCGGCGTGTTCGAAGACCCGGCGACCGGCTCTGCGGCCGGTCCGCTCGCGCTGCACCTGGCGCGGCATGGCCGCATCGCGTGGGGAGAGGAGATCGTCATCTCGCAGGGCGCCGAGATCGGCCGTCCGAGCACCCTGTACGCGACAGCCGAGGGGAGCGCCGACGGTGTCACGCGCGTCGAGGTCGGCGGGAGCGCGGTTGTCGTGGCGCGTGGCGAGTTCTCGGTCTGAACGGCTCGCTGGAGTCTCTTGCCATGCAGTCCAGAGATGATATGATGCAACGCGTTGTCAGCTGCACCACGAGCCACCGGAAGGAGGGACTACACGTGAAGACTGCGATTCCGAGAAGGGCGCCACTGTCGCCCACACGACTGTACGTCCGTACTCCGGTGTGCCGCGCCGCCTGACCTTCAGCTTGAGCCGCGCGGGCACCCTGCAAGGGGAGGAGCCCCGCGATGTTCGACCAGACCAACACGCGTGCCTTCACGCACGCCAGCTACACCGTCGATCTGTCCGGCTTGATCGCTCATTCGGCGGATACGTTCTCGGCATACGCGCGGCGTGTGCTCGGCGCGTTGTCGGCAGGCAGTTCGGTACTGCCCCGCAGCCGGATCGGCCCGTGTGGCAGAAGCCATGTCGACTACCACGTGCCCGACAGCGTCAGAATCCGATGAGAAGTGCAAGCAGGCGGTCACCCACAGCGGGCGGCCGCCTGTTCTGTGCTGGGTGCGGCGCTCGCGGCTATCGTGCTCGGCCGAATCCGACGCCGAGCGCGCTCCGTGGGCAGACATCAACGCACGTCTCGCACATGAAGCACTCGGTGGTCCGCATCTTGCCGGAGCTTGCCATCTCAGCCACGGGCAGTTGCATGGGGCAGGCGCGGGTGCACTTCCCGCACGCGTTGCAGGCATCCGGTGTGGCACGCAGCATCAAGCGCGGTATCCGGAGCGCATGGCCCAGGCGTTCGCCAACGATGCCCCACACGCCGAACGGGCACAGGTACCGGCAGAAGCCGCGTCTGCCCAGTGCCGCAGGCGCGAGCGTCAGGCCGACGAGCATGAAGTACGTGATCAGGTTCCCGGCCTCGGTCAGCGACACGCCGTGCTCGGTCAAGTACAGAGCGTCGAAGCGTGACCACAGCCCCGCCGACGCGAGCGCCGCGCCGAGTCCCGCCACCCACGCTGTCCACAGCGCGTACTTCACGATCGGGAGACCGCGGATCGTTCGAAGTGGACGTATGCCCACCGACTCCCAGAGTTGCTGCAGCCCGTTGAACGGGCATGCCCATCCGCAGAAGGAGCGACCGAGTACGAGCGACGTGATGAACACGCCGAGCCAGAACACCAGCGAGAACGAGGCGATCCCCTCGGCGGTGCCCGAGAGCATCAGATACGGTGAGTAGTAGTTGAGCGTGATCGGCAGCACCAGGAAGAACGCCGCGAGCAGGAGGCGCCGAAGGCGCTGGCGGCGAGTGTTCATGGTGCCTCCAAGACCGTGTGAGAGCGGATGACAACGACTATCATCATCGGGGTAGTGGTCACTCCGAGACAAGTGAGGGCTGTCGGTGGAGCTCGATACAGGATTTCGTCCGTCTGAGCACGGCTTCTCGTTTCCAAACACGTGGCACGACACGCTCTTCGGCGTGGTCGCGTCGCGCGGACGGTGTGGCGGCATGATCTTCGCCGCCCTCGACGCGTTTGCCGCCGACACGCCTTTGCCCGGCGCTTCTCGCAAGCACTCCCTGCCAGCGCACGACTCGGCGCTCGCGCGTTGGATCTGGCGTCGCCAGATGGACAGCGTCCTCATGCCGCCGGGCGAGAACGCGCTCAAGTTCGCGCGGTTCACCTACCTCCCAACGACACATCCACTCGGCATCGGTCCCGCTACCAGGCGTGAGCTGCTCGGTCTGTTCGACCTTCTGCGCTCCGGCCGGCCCGTGCCGCTCGGTCTCGTGAGTGCGCTCGGACTGCCCCATATCGCGCGGAATCACCAGGTGCTCGCGTATGCCGCCGAGTTTGGCGACGGGAGTGTGCTCGTGCGCGTGTACGACCCCAACCATCCGCTGCGCGACGACATCACGATCGAGGTGCCGCTCGAGATCACGTCCGATGTGGCCGAGCGCTTCGGCGGGCGCGTGAGGCGGTGGCGCGGCTTCTTCTGCGAGGACTACGTGCCGAGGCCACCTGTGGCCAGTCCGGCGGTGTCCGCTTCGCGGCCGGACCGGTAGGGGGCTGGCCGATGCAACAGAAGGCCCGACTCGGCATGGCGGCGGACCGGGGAGCGTTCGAGGGACCCGGGATCGAGGTCATCCCAGCGTAGGTGCGCCGCGCTACTATTGCAGGTGCTGGCAGGTGAAGGAGTGAGGACGCAATGGGCACGGTACTGGTGGTCTACGGGACGAAGACGGGCTGCACGGCGGGCATAGCCGAGCAGATCGGACGCACGCTGGCCGAGGCGGGCGCCGGAGTCGACGTGATCAGAGCCGAGGACAAACCCGACGCGTCGGGCTACGACGCGGTGGTCGTCGGCAGCGGCGTCCGTGTCGGCAGCTGGCACGGCGCTGTGAAGGAGTGGGTGGCGACGCAGGCCGATGTGCTCAAGACACGGCCGACGGCGTTCTTCACCGCGTGCCTGACGATGGCGTCTGATCCCGAGAAGGCCGATGAGGTGCGTGCGTACACCGATCCGCTCATCGCCGAGACCGGTATCACGCCTGTGGGCGTCGGTCTGTTCGCCGGCATGAACGAACCCAAGAAGTTCTCGCTTCCCGAGCGGTTGATCATGAAGGCGATGAAGGCGCCGCAGGGTGACTTCCGTGACATGGCGGCCGTGACCGAGTGGACGCGCAGCGTGGCCGACGCGTTGGGGCTCTCGTGACCGGGGTCGTCGTGACACAGGCGATGCGCCGCCAGGCCCTCGGTCTTTCCGCAATGATAGCCGCGCTCATGGCGGTGCAGGCGGCCGGCGGGCTGCTCGTGCCGTCGCTGTACCGCGATGCCGAGTGGGCGAGGGCCGCCTGGTACGGCAACGACATCGTCACACTCGCGGTGGCGGTCCCGCTCCTCGTGGGCGCCCTCGTGTTCGCCCGGCGGGGCTCGCTTCGCGCCGAACTCGTCTGGTTCGCGATGCTCGGCTACGCGCTGTACAACTACGCGTACTACGTCTTTGGCGCACGGATGAACGAGCTCTTCCCGCTGTACGTGGCGCTGTTCGTCGCTCCGGCAGTCGCGCTCGTGTTGGCGCTCGGCCGATTCGACGCAACCGCGCTTGCGGCTGCAGTCTCGGGGCGGGCGCCGCGACGCCTTGTTGCCGGGTACATGGCGCTTACCGGCGTCGGTCTGGCGATGGCCTGGCTCGCGCAATGGGCGGGATGGGTGTTCTCGGGCATCGAACCTGCGATCGGCGAGGAGGCGTTCAAGCTCATCGCTTCTCTCGACCTGTCGCTCATGGTGCCCTACTTCGTTCTCGGCGCGGCACTACTGTGGCGGAGTCACCCGTGGGGCTACATCCTCGGCGCGATCATGTGCCTCAAAGGGGCGACGTACACGCTTGTGCTGACCGTGTCGTCAGCGGTTGCTGCAACGCGCGGCATCGAGGGCACCGCAGCACAGATACCCGTGTGGGCCGCATGGACGCTCGTCGGCGCGGTGGCAGCCGGCGCGCTGCTCGCGGGCGTGCGGCGCGCCGGGTGAGGCGGCTACGTCCCGACTAGCGCGGCGGTCGGCCATCGGCGGCCGCGCTCACCGTCTCGGCGATACGCCGCGCACGTGTCTCCGGCCGCTTCGCGCTTGCGATCCAGAAGAGCGCCATCCGCCGGGCGGAGACGGCGAGGGAGTCGAAACCTGCCCGGGCCCCGGGGTGCGCATGGAGCTCTCGAGACAGGTCGTCCGGTTCGATCAGGTCGTCCGCATCGCTCAGGATGTCCCAGGATCCGTCGGCCCGTGCGCGGTCCACGGCTGCCTGGCCAGCGGGCATCATGAGGCCTGCGGCGGAAAGGCGCGCAACACGCTCCTTGTTGCTCTTTGCCCACACGCTGCCGGGACGCCTGGGGGTCATCGCTCCGGTGTAACGGTGTTCATCGAGCCGCCGGGCCATCGAGTCGATCCAGCCGAAGCACAGCGCCTCTTCCACCGCATCCTCGTAGGTGAGCGCGGTGACCGGGTTGCCCTTCTTCCCGATGGCGAGCCGGACCCCGGGCGACGTTGCATGGTGCTCGACGAGCCACGCACGCCACTCGGCGCGGTCCTTCGGCTCCAGCAGTTCGAGGGAGTCGGGGGACGCCATCGGCGCTCTAGTCCGCGACGATCGGGATGCGGATCTCGGTCATGTAGTCCTCCGGTGCGACCGTTGCCGGATCCGAGTAGTAGACCTCCATCGGCGGGCCGGCCGGCCTATAGCCCTGCGCGGCGATCCACGTCCAGAGTGCGTCGTAGGTGGGCGCCACGGTCTCATACGGCCCAGTATGCACGGTGCTCGCGACCGTGGTGGAGGGGACGTGTCTCACGCCGACCCCCGCGGCATCCGGTTCCTGTTCGGCGGCGTCACCGGCGATCGGGGCCCAGAGCTCCCAGCGCGCCTCTGACTCGGGCGTCTCGGGCGGCATCGTGAGGTAGACCGCGGCGGGCATCCCCGCAGGCGTGAGCCCGTGCTGGGCGATCCAACCGTAGAGCTGCCCGTAGCCCTCGGGCGTCTGCGAATACGCGCCCCGCATCGGAAGGTAGGCCACGGTCTGTGCCTCGGACTGCTTGATTTCCGCCTCGAACATGAGAACCACCTCCGGACTGGCTATACCCGTTCCGGGTGCCGGAGCGCGACTCCTCACAAAGCCGCGGAGAGCAGCGCGAAGCGCAGGAAGCGGCCCCCCTCCGTCGATGGCATGCACAGTGTGCGCCCGGAAGGGGGCCGCCGCGAGACGGTGTTCTCTGGGCTACTCGGCGATACCCGTGTCGCTGAGCTCCTCGATCGAGTCGACGATGACCTCGGGGCCGGCCATGCGGATCGATGCTCCATCGAAGCGGGTTCCGAGGATCGAGACGGTCTTGCCCTCGAGCGCCTCGAGTTCCGAGGCGAACTCGTCGGCGTTGTTCACGACCGCGATGACCGCATCGGGGCCGCCGTCTGCCTCGGTGCCGCCGGCTATCGCATACAGGCCACCCTCGAGGTCACGATACTCAAGCGTGCCGATGACCTGGACGGTACCGTCGTCGAGATCGTACATGCCGGGTGCGAGCCGCAGTCCGGCGGCGTCGCCAGGCACGTCGACAGCCGGTTCCGGCTCGGCTGTAGACGCACAGCCGACGAGAACGGCGCCGAGCGCCAGCGTCAGAATGAGTGCCGCTATTCGCGCGTACATGGTGCACCTCCCTGGTTGCAGGTCCTTCCAGGCATTCAGACGGTACCCGGCGCCGCGGGGTTCGCAAACAAGGGACCGGCCGTCAGGCGGTCGCGTAGTGGGTCAGGACGATGAGCGCTCGGTACGTAAGCCATCGGCTCGGCTGGCCCTTCTCCTCGACGTCCGAGAGCATCTTGCCGTTGAACGTGGTGCGCAGCGTCCAGCGTGACCGGGTGTCGGCTGCCGAGCGGACCGCTTCGAGCGCCAGATCGTATTCCGGTCGCGTCGGCTCGCCGTGAAGCGCGAGCGCATGGAGCGCTTCCAGCGCGTCGGAGTTGTACGACAGCGGGTAGCCGAAGCGCAGCCAGCCGGGCTTGGGGCCGTAGGTGAGAGGCGCGTGCTCGGCTAAGAAACGCGCGCGATAGTCCTCGACCTCGGCAGCGGGCATGTTGAACGCACCGTCCTGGAACGCGCGAGCCTCGGCTGGCAGACTGCGAAACACCTGTCTGTCGCGGAGCGCCGTCACGCAGGCGTCCCGGAGTTCTTTGGCGCCTGCGGGCCACAGGTCGCGCGGTACCTCGGCCAAGAAGAGCAGCGTCTTGGGTGTGAGCATGTGGCAGTAGCCGTTGAGGTGGGAGCCTCTACCGCCCCGGCAGTCGACACAGCCGAGTTCGTCGTGAAGGTCCGAGCAGTATCTGAGCGCTGCGATCACGCGTTCGTCGCGCGCGTAGCCGAGACGTGCGAGTGCGCGGGCGACGTTGGCGGTCAGGCACGGAATCGAGCCTGCCGCTCGCCCCCCGGTGCAACTCCACGATCCGTCGGGAAGCTGACGCGTGAAGGCGTACTCGGCTGCCGCGCGCACCCTCTCGTCATCTCCGTCGGCGTACAGTTCGCCGAGGAAATGGATCTGCCACAGGCTGCCGCCGTACTTCTGGTAGTCACGACCGGGCGGGGCCCACGACCCGTCCGGCTGCATGAGGTCGAGGATGCGCGCAACCGGCTCGTAGGTGCCGCGTCGCGCCCACATCTGCTCAAGCTCGGTCGAGTCCGACTCCCCGAGCAGCGCCCGTCGGGTGAGGACGGCGACCGCCGGATTCTCCTCCGAGGTCAGCCAGTCCAGCGTGTCGGCAGGAATGACTGGTGTGCGGTGCGCGTCCTCCATGTCGGCGACCTCCTCGCGGGTATATGCCCGGAAGAGAGCGCCTCTGGCAGGATGCAGGAGGGGCTGGCTCGTTCCCGAAGGTGTCTCTTGGAGGACGTGCGTCGAGTGGGGAGGCAGTGTCGTGAGGAGACTACTGATAGGATCTTTCGTCATCGTTCTTGCACTCGGGCTTGTCGGCTGCAAGAGCGTCTCGGAGAAGATCGGCGAGGAGATCGCTGGAGGGGTCGTCGGCGCCGACGTCGAGGTCGACGAGGATCGTGTCACGATCGAGACGGATGAGGGCGAAACCACCATTGCCGGTGGTGAAGCCGTACTCGTTCAGGAGTTTCCCGACGACTTCCCGCTCTATGACGCGAAGGTGGAGACTTCCACGATGTTCAGCGAGAGCGGCCGTGAGCATATCTACGTCCTGCTCAGCACCGGTGACACGGTGAACGACGTCTACGACTGGTACAGGTCGAAGCTGGAGCCGGCCGGCTGGACGCTCAAAGATGATGTGAAGATGAATACGGGGGATGGTGAGCTGGCGCAGCTGGTTGCGGAGTCGGGCGACAGGGAGGTCGCGTTGATGATCAGTGCCGGTGACGACGGCACCGAGATCGTGATCAACCTGTACTTGACCGAGTGATACGCGGCGCCGGTGCCCGAGGGCGCGCGGCGCCGGGCGGTCACTCCACCACGACGAGCGAGGCCGTGGTCACGCCGTCGGCCGCGGGCTCGGCGATGACGGTGACCTGCGCGCCGGGGGCGAGATCTCCCGCGCCCTCGGCGTAGGCTACGATCGTGTCCTCGTCGGTGTAGACCGTCTGCGAACCGCCACCCTCGAGCGACAGCGTGAGCGTGTCGTCCGCTACCTCGATGACCTCGCCTTCGAGGGTGCCGCCGCGCATCGGCCCGCCCGCCCGCGCGGCGTCGTCGCCGAAGTTCTCCTGCATGAACTCGAGGCGCTCCTCGTCGGTCATGTCTTCGAACTCGGCTCGCTGCTCATCGGTCATGCTGGCCATCGGTCCGCCGCCGGGCACTGCGCCGTCGGCAGCGAGCAGGCCGCCCCGGGCGAGCCCGGTGGGGCTCTGGGCGCGCTGGTACGCTGTGCCGCCCCAGAACGCCACGCCGGCGACTACGAGCATGCCGAGCATCAGGACGACGATCTTCACGGGACCCTTCATGAGAACTCCTCTCGTGGCTGCGAGGTGACGTCGCGGCCGGACACTCCTCTACTGGTATCTGAGCGCCTCGATCGGGCTTAGCGCTGCCGCCCGACGTGCGGGGTAGTAGCCGAAGACGATCCCGATGAACGCGCACACGCCGACGGCGAGCAGCACCGAGTCGAGGGTGATGATCGCGGTGGCCCCGAGCAGGTTCGCCGCCAGTGCGCCGATGCCCCAGCCAGCGAGTATGCCGAGCGCGCCGCCGATCAGGGTGAGCGTGATCGACTCGGCAAGGAACTGTGCCGATATCGCGGAGCTGTCGGCCCCGATCGCCTTGCGCAGGCCGATCTCGCGGGTTCGCTCGGTCACGGTCGTGAGCATCATGTTCATGATCCCGATGCCGCCCACCAGCAGCGAGATCCCGGCGATGCCTGCCAGCAGCGTCGTGAACGTACCCGTGACGGTCGAGACGGTCTCCATCAGGTCGGACATGTTCATGATGGAGAAGTCGGCGTAGTCGGCGTCGGCGATGCCGTGGCGCTCGAGGAGTAGGCCCTCAACCGACGTCTCGGCGGCGTCCATCTGCTCCTCGTCGGACACGGTGAGCGTGATCGCCGAGAGGTACTCGCTGCCGGTGACGTATCGCTGGCAGGTCGAGAGCGGGATCAAGGCCGCCGAGTCCACGCTGGTGAACCCGGAGACTCCCTTCTCCTCCAACACTCCCACAACCGTGAGCAGCATGTTGCCCGAGCGGATCCTGGCGCCCACCGGATCGGTGTCCTCGCCGAAGAGGTCGGCAGCGAGCGTGGCGCCTAGAACGACCACCTGTGCGTTGGCTGCGTCGTCGCGTTCCGAGATGAATGCCCCGGAGGTGAGCGTGAGTCCGCTCACCTCGGCGTACGCGGGGGTCACACCGATGAACTGAGCGTTTGCGTTGGTCTCGGGCGCCACCAGCTGTCCTTGACCCTGTGCGGCGGGCGCGATGCCGGCGATGAGCGAGAGGCCCGCGAGCGCCTCGGCGTCCTCACGGGTGAGCGACTCGACAGAGGCGCCAGACGCCCGCGCGCCCGGACCGCTCATGCCTCCCGCCGAGGGCGAGACCGTGAGCAGGTTGGAGCCGGCCGCCTGGATGCTCTGCTCGATGGATGCCTGGCTTCCCTGACCGATCGCCACCATCGCGATGACTGAGGCGATCCCCACGACTATGCCAAGCACGGTCAGGCCGCTTCGCACCTTGTTGGCGGTAAGCGAGTAGAGCGTCTCGCTGATGAGGTCGGCGAAGCGCATCTATACGTCACCGTCAGGAGCCGCGGCCGGGTGGAGAGCGTCGTCCGCGACCGGTATCGCGCCGGCGCCGTACTGCCGCACGTGAGCATCGGCGATTGCGGCATCCTCGACGATGAAGCCGTCCTGCAGGCGAACGATGCGGTGCGTTCGGGCGGCGATGTCCGGCTCGTGAGTGATGAGTACGATCGTGCGTCCCTCGGCATTGAGGCTGCCGAAGAGCTCCATGACCGAGTCTCCGGTTGCCGTGTCGAGGTTGCCCGTCGGCTCGTCGGCCAGCACGAGCGAGGGGTCGTTGACGAGCGAGCGGGCGATCGCCACGCGCTGCATCTGTCCACCGGAGAGTTCGTTGGAGCGGTGGGTCCAGAGCTTCTCCTCAAGCCCGACCGCGCGCAGCGCCGCCGCTGCGCGCTCGTCGCGCTCGTCGCGCGCCACGCGCGTGTAGAGCATCGGCATCAGCACGTTGCGCAGCACCGTCGAGCGGGGGAGGAGATTGAACGCCTGGAAGACGAACCCCACGGTCGTCCGGCGCACCTCGGCAAGCTCGTAGTCGTCGAGTGCCGAGACGTCTTGCCCGGCGAGCGCGTACGTGCCGGTGGTGGGTATGTCGAGGCAGCCGAGGATGTGCATGAGCGTGGACTTGCCCGAGCCGGATGGCCCCATGATCGCGGTGAACTCACCCGGTGCGATCGCGAGTGACACGCCGCGCAGGGCGTGCGTCTCGGCGCCTGCGCCGTCGTAGACCTTGGTGAGGTCGCGGGCTTCGATGACCGGCGTCACCGGCGCGGCGCTACCCACGGAAGCCGCCGCCCATGCCCGGAACCATCATGCCGCCTCCGCCGGGAGTCCCGGTATCGCTGTCGGTGGCGTCGATCGTCTGGGTCACCACGACGTCGCCCTCGGCCAGGCCGGAGAGGATCTCCGTCTGCGTGGCGCTTGCCAGTCCGGTCTCAACCGGTACCTGACGCGGCTCGATCGCACCGCTGTCCATGACGAGCACGTAGTAGTCGCCGTCGCCGTCGGAGTGAAGCGCCGAGTTCGAGACGATGAGCGTGTCGCGCGCGACCTCGGTCACGATGGTGGCCGCCGCAGACATGCCCGAGCGCAACGCTGAATCGGCCACGTCGATCGACAGCCAGACGTCGAAGGTGACCACGCCGGAGGAGTTGGCGCCCTCGCTCGCTATGTCATACACCTTGCCGGTAGCGGCCAGGTCGGGAAGCGCGTCGAACTCGATATCGGCCCGCTGGCCTGGCAGGAGAGACGGCAGGTCGACCTCGTTCACCGTGAGACGCACCGCCAGCGGCTGTTCAGGTGCGATCGTGACAGGGGCGCTCGAAGTCCCGGATGAACTGTCGTTTGCGGGGGTGTTCGACGAGCTGTCATCGCCGCCAGAGCCGCCGCTTATCGTGACGCTGTCGCCCTCCTCGATCCCGAGCGCGTGCACGATTCCGCTGCAAGGCGCGGTGACCGAGAGGTCCTCCTCGGCGGACTGTGCGACCGCGTACTCCGCCGAAGCGTTGACAAGCTGTGCCTGCGCCGAGGCGAGTTGCGCCTTGGCGACCGTCACGTCTGCCTCGGCCACGTCAACCTCGGCCGCGCTCACGGTGCGACTTGGGTCCGCGCTGCGTTGCTCGAGCGTCGAGAGCGCGGACTCGGCCTTGGTTACCTGGAGCTTCGCCTGTGCAACGCCCTGTTGCGCCTGCCGAAGGCTGGCGAGCGCTTTGGCGGTGCCCGCCTCCGCCGAGGCCGCGTCGAGCGTGAACAGCACGTCGCCGGTCGCTACGGTGGAGCCCTCGGCCACTGCGATCGACGCGATCGTTCCGGCTGCGTCGGGCCAGACCTCCGTTGTCCCGTCGACCTGTACGTTTCCGGTCCCGGCCACGGTGACCGAGATCGTGCCGAGCGTGACGGCCTCTGTTTCGTACGAGATGGCCGGCGCGGTCGTACCGCCGCCGCGCAGCGCGAGATACGTCGCCGCGCCGACCACTACGAGCGCGCCAAGCGCCACCTGCCCACGATGACGTCGGAGCCAGTTCCTGGGTGCCATTACCCCTCCCCCGAAGATGAGTCCTGCTGGTAGTCCACGTTAGCCAGCGGTCGCGGAGCGGCTGTCGGGAGCGTGTGGTGATGTTGTGGGGAATCGCCGCGTCGCGTAACGTCACAGGCACACGCGCGACCCCGAGGAGGCCGTATGCGTCGCATCCCCCGCTGCATGAGCACCCAGCACCCGGACAACGCGTCGGTCCCGTTCTTCGCGTCCACGCAGGTGCTTGCGGGCGAAGACGAGATCAAGGAGGCCTTCTACGCATACTCGCACCTCGGCTGTGACGAGCAGATGTGGGACGTGGAGGGCAAGGAGATCGACTCGTTCGTCGTCAAGAAGCTCCTGAGCTACTACGAGCCGTACTTCCGCACCAACACGCTGGGCGAGGACGTCTACCTGACGCTCCGCGTGCCCAATCCGACGGTGGAGACCGCCGAGGCGAAGGTCCTGCTCGAGACGCTCGAGTCCATCCCGCGCTCTTTCGACGCAGCGCGCCTGTTCTACGGCCGCGACGTGAACCCGATCTTCGAGGTCATCCTGCCGATGACCACGTCGGTCGCCGACATCGACCGCATCTATCACTACTACGCCGACTTCATCGTCGGCAGGCAGCACCTGCCGCTCCGGAACGGTGACGTGTCGGTGGCCGAGTGGGTCGGCCGCACGTGTCCCGAGCGCATCTCGGTGATCCCGCTGTTCGAGGACCTCGACGGCATGTACAACGCCGCCGATGTGGTGGAGGGCTACCTGGCCGACAAGGACGTCGCCGACCAGCGCGTGTTCCTGGCGCGCTCGGACACCGCGATGAACTACGGCCTGGTGAGCGCGGCGCTCTCCAACAAGATCGCTCTTGCGCGCCTCGATGCGCTTTCGACCCGTATCGGCGTGCGGTTGCATCCAATCCTCGGCATGGGCTCGGCACCGTTCAGGGGCGGTCTCAGACCTGACACCGCCGAGCGCGTGGGCCTCGAGTATCCGAGTGTGGTGACGTTCACCATCCAGTCGGCGTTCAAGTTCGACTTCCCGCCTGATGAAGTGCGGGCCGCCGTGGGGCACCTCGAGGCGCGGCCCATCGGATCCGCGCGGCCGATCGACGAGGAACGGGCCGGCGAGCTCATCACCCGCTACAGCGCGGCGTACCGCGCGCGCGTCGTTGAGCTCTCGGATGCGGTCAACAGGCTCGCGGTGTTCGTGCCGCGCCGCCGGGCGCGCAAGCTGCATGTGGGGCTGTTCGGCTATGCACGACAGCTCGGCGGCGTGACCCTGCCGCGCGCCATCTCGTTCACGTGTGCCTTGTACACCGGCGGCCTGCCGCCGGAGCTGCTCGCGCTCGAGGCGCTATCCGCCGACGACCTGGCGTTCGTGCGTGAGACCTACCCGTCGTTCGATGCCAAGATTGCTGAAGCACTGACGTACGCCGATCTCGACGGGCCACTCGTGCCCTCGGCCGTCCGCGACGCGGTCCTGCGGGCAGGTTACGACTGGCAGCCCGACGACGGCCACCTCGGACTCGTTCGGCGGATCCGTGAAGCGCTCGCCTCGGGCCAAGACACCTTCGTGCCCGACCTCGTGTTGCAAGCCGCATTGGTGCGCCGGTTCATCGGCTAACGCAAAGCGGCCCGCCTCGGGTATCCCGGGCGGGCCGTCGTGCGTTGCGGGTCCGAGCCTTAGTACGGCTCGCAGAACAGCTCGTAGTGCGCCTGCGGATGCGCGCACGCGGGGCAGAGGTCAGGCGCCTCGGGACCCTCATGGATGTAGCCGCAGTTGCGGCACTTCCAGCGGACAACGCCCTCGCGCTGGAAGAAGCCACCGCTCTCAACGAGCGCCAGCAGCGTGCGGTACCGCGCCTCGTGGTGCTGCTCGACGTCCGCGATCTCGCGGAATGACTCGGCGACTCTGGGGAGGCCTTCCTCCTCGGCGATGGCTGCGAAGTCGGGGTAGAGCGTTCCCCACTCCTCGAGCTCGCCGTCGGCTGCGGCGAGCAGGTTCTCGGCGGTGGTGCCGATGACGCCGGCAGGGTACATCGCCGTGATTTCGACCATGCCACCTTCCAGGTGCTTGAAGAAGACCTTGGCGTGCTCCTTCTCGTTGTCCGCGGTCTCGAGGAAGAGCGCCGCGATCTGCTCGTAGCCCTCCTTCTTGGCAACGCTCGAGAAGTACGTGTACCGCGTGCGTGCCTGGCTCTCGCCGGCGAACGCCTTCAGGAGGTTCTGTTCGGTGCGGGTTCCCTTGATGCCCATGCCCTGGTGGCTCCTCTCGATCGGGTCACGTACCTGACAGTCTACCGCGACGCCGCCACCGAGTGCTTTTCGGCTTGCTGACAGACGGGGCAGACGCCGAGGACCACGAGCCGCACGTCCTCGACGCGCCACTCGCGCGTGGCGATCGTCACCTCGGTGGCCACCTGGCCGACACACTCGGTCACCGGTGCGTCGGTCTCGAGGTTCGTGATGCGCGTACAGCGCGTGCAGGCCAGATGGTGGTGGTGGGACCGGTCGGCATCGAACCGGTAGCGGCCCCGGTCGTCGAGGAATCTCGACACGAGGCCGACCTCGACCAGACGCTCGAGATTCTGGTACACCGTGGCAGCACTGAGCGGGTGTCCGTGCGCCGCGAGCAGTGTCATCAGCTCTTCGACCGTAGGGTGGTCCGTTGAGAGGCGCAGGTGGGACAGGACGTACCGTCGGGCGGGCGTGGCGCGCAGGCCCCGCCGGTGCAGCTCCACGTCGAGTCTGCCCGAAATGCCGTCGTCGGTTGGCCGTGTCGCCTCTGTTGCGCGGGATGGCTTCTGCATGCGTATCTCCGGACGGACGGTTCGTCGTGCGATGACGTGACGGTAGCACGGGAGCGTGTCGCGAGACGAGCGCGCATCCTTTCTCGGCGGTATCCTAGGCACATCAGTCCGAGAACGGCGGGAGTTGACGAGATGAGCGCGGATCCCACCCAGGGCCCACACGTCGAGGCCATCGAAGACGGACCGTTTCGGTATCGACGCGGAAGCGAGACCGATACGCGCGCACGGTTGTGCGGCTCCGATCGCGACGACATCCCGAGCAGGGACCCGGTACTCCTGTGCCGGTGCGGAGCCTCGGAACGCAAGCCGTTCTGTGACGGTTCGCACGTCGATGTCGGGTTCTCGAGCGCGCGAAAGTGGAAGCCGGGCGCGGGGTCGGAGATCGACCACCACGGTACGAACATCACCATTCACGACAACCGGGCGCTCTGCGCCCATGTGGAGTACTGCGTGCTCGAGCTCCCGGGAGTCTTCGATCGGAGCAAGCGTCCGTGGGTGAACCCCGACGGGGCCAGCGTCGAGGAGATCATCGCCCTGTGCGACAAGTGTCCGTCCGGAGCACTCGGCTACTCGATCGACGGCGTGCGTGGTGTTTCCCCGGATCGCCCGCCGACGGTGGTCGTCTCGGCCGGGGGGCCCTACTTCCTCGAGGGCGGCGTCGGGGTCGTTGACCCGAACCTGCCCGAGGGCGCACATGACGAGCACTGTACGCTGTGCCGTTGTGGCGCGTCGCGGAACAAGCCGTTGTGCGATGGCAAGCACGTGCAGGCCGGCTTCACGGGTTCGAGCGAGTAGCGTGTACCAGAGCGACTGGCTGCTGCGGCAGATCGAGATGATGGGCCTGGCGTTCCGCCGACTGCTCGATGCGATACGCGAGCACCGGCCCGACGATGCCGTGGAGATCTCGCGCGAGGCGGCAGGAGAGCTCCTCGAGAGCGATCCCGCGATCATCGATGCGCTCACCGGCGAGGGCCTGGTGACGCTGCTGTCCGCGGGCGGCGAGTTCGACGTGTTCCGCGCACACATGCTCGGCGAACTGCTCGTCGCGCGCGCCGAGGCGTACGGCGAACTCGGGCGGGTGGCCGAGGCGGCTGCCGAGCGTACCCGCGCGCTCACGCTCCTCCGGGCGGCCCTGCCCTTAGCCGAGGGAGATGACGCCGTGCGTATGACCGAGCTGATCGGGTGGCTGACGCACTAGCCCACTAGGCCACCGATGCCTCGGCCTGCGCATCGCGTCGGCGCTTGAAGACCTTCTCTATCTCGACGGCCCAGAAGACCACGGTCGAGATCGCGAGCGCCAGTAGCAGGTCGGGCAGGGAGAGCGCCTCGGTCTTGAACACCGGCTGCAGGAACGGCACGTAGATCGTGGCCATCTGCAGTGCGAACGTGAGCGCCACGGCACCGAGAAGCGGCTTGTTAGAGAGCAACCCTATGTCGAAGAGCGACTGGCGGTCCGACCGGATGGCCATGGCGTGGCCCATCTGCGAAAGGCAGAGCACGGTGAAGACCATCGTGCGCCAGTAGAGGTCGTGCTCGCCCGTCACCTGGCCCATCGACCACGCCTGGGTGAAGAGCGATGCGCCACCCATGAGCAGGCCGACCCAGAGCAGATGCGTGCCGAGCCCGTCGGCGAAGATCGACTCCTTTGGCGCGCGAGGCGGCCGCTTCATGATGTTCTTCTCGTGGGGTTCGCTTGCCAGTGCCAGTCCCGGAAGGCCGTCGGTCACGAGGTTGATCCACAGGATATGGATCGGAAGCAGCGGGATCGGCATGCCGAGCAGCGGCGCGAGCAGGATCGTCCAGATCTCGCCCGAGTTGGACGTCATCGTGTACTTGATGAACTTGCGAATGTTGTCGAAGATGCGACGACCCTCGCGCACCGACGAGACGATCGACGCGAAGTTGTCGTCGAGCAGCACCATGTCCGCGGCTTCTTTGGCAACGTCAGTGCCGGTGATGCCCATCGCCACGCCGATGTCGGCGCGTGCGAGCGCGGGCGCGTCGTTCACGCCGTCGCCGGTCATCGCTACATATTCGCCGCGGTCCTGCAGCGCCTGGACGATCTTGAGCTTCTGCTCGGGCGCGACGCGCGCGTAGACACGGATGCCTTCGACGCGTCCCTCGAAGTCCTCGAGGCTGAGCGCGTCGAGATCGGCGCCCGTGACCATCTGGTTCGCGCTCTCGGCGATGCCGAGCCGGCGGGCGATGGCGAGCGCGGTGGCGGGATGGTCGCCGGTGATCATGACCGGTACGATGCCGGCGTCCACGCACTCGGCTACCGCGGACCGGGCCTCCTCGCGTGGCGGGTCGACCAGACCGGCGTACCCGATGATCGTGAGGTCGTGCTCCAGTTCGTCGAAGCCGTCGGCGCCGGGCAGCGTGTCGAGGCGGCGCATGCCGAAGGCCAGCACGCGCAGGCCCTTGGCCGACCAGTCGTCGACGAGGCGTTCGGCGGCAGCGCGGTCGACCGGCTGGATGCTTCCATCGGCACCCAGCACGCCGGTGGCCCGGTCGAGTACCGCCTCGGCGGCGCCTTTGGTGAAACTCGTGTACCCGGCGCCGGGTGAGTCGTGGACGGTGGTCATGAGCTTGCGATCCGAGTCGAACGGCAGTTCCGCCGAGCGGGGAAGTTCGAGACGGAGTGCGGTCGGATCGAACCCGGCGGACTCGGCGGCCCGGTAGAAGGCGATCTCGGTGGGGTCGCCCACGAGAGCGTCCGTCGGGCCCTCCACGTCGTTGGAGATCGCCAGTGCCCGGGCGAACCACAGCGCGCTCTCGACGGGAGCGTCGGGCGAGATATCCAGGCCGGTCTCGGCGTCGCCGGATGCCAGGTGTTCCACCGTCATCCGGTTCAGGGTGAGCGTGCCGGTCTTGTCCGTGCAGATGTACGTGACCGAACCAAGCGTCTCGACCGCGGGCAGCTTGCGTACGAGCGTGTTCGTCTTGACCAGGCGGCTCGCGCCGAACGCGAGCGCGATGGTCGCGACCGCCGGGAGCGCCTCGGGCACCGCCGCGACCGCGAGGCTCACCGAGGTGAGGAACATGACGAGCAGGTCCTCGCCACGGATCGCGCCGACCGCGAAGACGATGGTGCACAGGCCGAGAGCCGCCAGCCCGAGCTGCTTGCCAAACTGCGCGAGTCGCTTCTGCAGCGGCGTCTTCACATCGCCGGCGCCGCCGAGCAGATGCGCGATGCGGCCCAGCTCGGTGGAAAGGCCTACGCCGGTGACGACGCCTGCGCCGCGACCGTGGACGATCTGCGTGCCCCGGTACGCCATGCTCGTCCGATCGCCGATAGGGGCGTCGGGCTCCTCGATCGGATCGATGTACTTGTCCACCGGCAGGGACTCGCCGGTGAGCGCGGCCTCGGCGGCTCGCAGCCCGGCCGACTCGACCAGACGCAGGTCGGCAGGGACGATGCGGCCGGCCTCGAGGAGCACGATGTCGCCGATCGTGAGCTCGGCGGCGGTGATCTCGACGACGCGGCCGTCCCGGCGGACGGTGGCTGTCTCCGCGGCCATCTGCCTGAGTGCTTCCATCGCGCGCTCGGCGCGGTACTCCTGCACCACGCCGATGACGGCGTTCAGCACGACGATCACGAGGATGGCGATCGTGTCGGCCAACTCGCCGAGGAAGCCGGATACGAGCGCGGCTCCCAGGAGCAGCAGGATCAGGAAGTCCTTGAACTGGTCGAGGACCATCGCGGCTATGGTGCGCACCTCGCCCTCGGGCAGGGTGTTGCCGCCGATGATCGCGATGCGACGCGCGGCCTCGGCGTCGGTAAGACCGTCGGGCGTGCTGCCGACGTGGCCGAGCACCTCGTCAACGGATGTGGTGTGGGGCGCCGGGACGGCGAACTCGGCAGGCAGTTCGGCCGGCGCGGGAGTCAGCTTGGGCATGTGGACCTCCGGTGCAGCTTCTCAGGACAGGACGGTGCCGTTCCTGAAGGTCTCGCACGCGAGGTGTCTCGTTGGCAGGACCGGGGCGCGTTCGCCCGTGATGACGGCCTGCCGCCCGGAGTTCGTCCGGGCTGCTACTCCCCTTCGGTGGCGATGATACGCCACGCGAATCGAGTGCGCGAGGGGTATCGGCGATGCCCACGATGCGTGCGACCGGCCTAAGGCCGACGGCGGCTGCCCGGAGGATCGGTGATGATCGGCACGTCGCCGGTTCTGATGGCGCCGCGAAAGAGGCGCTCGCCGAAGGACCCGAACCCCGGGACGGTCACCCGGCCGCTGACGCGGTCGGCGATGCGTTCGTGCAGGGCCTCATCGGAGATCTCCGCGTCGCTTGCGAGCATCACGACGTTTTCCGGAACGATGCCGCCGGGGTCGATGGTGCCGACAGGGAACAGCCACACCCGCGGCCACACATTGCGTGCCGTGCGGTGCAGACTGCGCAGCGGCTTGCTGTGGGCGCCGCTGATCGTGCCGATGACGTTGTAGGCGAGCACGCCACCCGGTGTCAGCCGTTCGTATGCGGTCCGCATGAACTCCTCGGTAGTGAGCGGTCGGGGAAGGTGATCGTCGTCGAACGCGTCGATGACGATGATGTCGTAGGCGTCCGTGCACCCGTCGAGGAACGTGCGGCCGTCGGCCACATGAACCCGGACGCGCTCGTCGGCGGGTAGCGCGAAGAGCTCCCGCGCTATTGCCACCACCTCGGGATCGAGCTCCACCGCATCGATCAGCATCGCCGGGTGATCGCGCCACAACTGCTTCACCAGCATGCCGCCACCGAGACCGACCACAAGCACGCGTGACGCATGCGGCGCGATGGCGAGCGTGAGATGCAGATAGCCGACGTACTCGATGTCGGTCTCGTAGGGCGCGTCGAGTCGCATCGATGACTGTTGGTTGCGCTCGAAGCGCAGCGTGCGCACGCCGTTGTTGTCCGCAACATGGAGGTGGTGGAACGAGGAGATGTGTGAGTACTCAGCCATGTCCCCGAGCATAGCGCAGCCCGCCGAATCGGCTCTGCCGATCGTGATCGGACGCCGCTCGTCGCATAGCGCCTCGCGCCTGCGGGCGCGCTCGGCGATAATGGGGGTCACGGAGGGGTGCCGTATCGTGGGCGAATCTGATCTGCCCGCTTCCGCCCCGCGCCGACTCACCCATAAGGAGCCGACGATGATCGAGCGATACACCCGCCCCGAGATGGGCGCCATCTTCGACCTCGAGAACAAGTTCGAGATCTGGAAGCGGATCGAGGTCCTCGCCTGCGAGGCGCAGGCCTCACTCGGCGTGGTGCCAGCCGCCGACGTGGCGATCATCCGCGATCGCGCCGCCTTCGAGGTGGAGCGCATCGCCGAGATCGAGCGTGAGACCAACCACGACGTGATCGCGTTCCTCACCAACATGGCCGAGCACATCGACGCCGGCTACGGCCCGGACGACCCCAAGCCCAGCCGCTGGGTGCACTACGGCATGACGTCGAGCGACCTCGGCGACACCGCGCTCTGCTACCAGATGACGCAGGCGCAGGACATCATCATCGACGACGTGCGCCGCCTCGGCCGGATCTGCCAGCGTCGGGCCGCCGAGTTCCAGGACACCCTGTGTGTCGGCCGCACGCACGGCATCCACGCCGAGCCGATGTACTTCGGCATGAAGTGGGCAGCGTGGGCCCAGGCGCTCAAGCGTGCCGAGAGCCGACTGATCGCTACGCGGAAGTACTCGTGTGCGTGGGGCGCGATCTCCGGTGCGGTGGGCAGCTACTCCAACATCGACCCGTACGTGGAGACCTACGTCTGCGAGAAGCTCGGCCTCACGCCGGACCCCGCCTCGCAGCAGGTGATCGCGCGCGACCGTCACGCGCACGTGCTTGCCGTACTCGCCACTATCGCCGCCACCGCCGAGTGGATCGCCACCGAGATCCGCGCGCTGCAGAAGAGTGACACGATCGAGGCCGAGGAGCCGTTCACGAAAGGCCAGAAGGGTTCGAGTGCGATGCCGCACAAGCGTAATCCGATCACCGCCGAGCGCGTGTGCGGACTGGCGCGCGTGGTGAAGGCCAACGCGCAGGTGGGCTTCGACAACGTGGCGCTGTGGCACGAGCGCGACATCTCCCACTCCTCGGCCGAGCGCGTCGTGCTCGCCGACAGCTTCATCGCCACCGATTACCTGCTCGCCAAGCTCGAGTGGATCCTCGACGGGCTCGTGGTGTATCCCGAGGTCATGCGGGCCAACCTGGAGAAGACGCGCGGACTCATCTACTCGAGCCGCGTGTTGCTTGAGCTCGTGGACGCCGGCATGAAGCGCGAGGAGGCGTACCTCGTGGTGCAGCGGAACGCGATGGCCGTGTGGGACGACATCCAGCACGCACGCGAGGGCGCGAGTTATCGCGAGCGGCTCGAGGCGGATGCCGAGTGCGTGCTCACGGCCGAGCAGCTCGACGCGATCTTCGACCCGCACGCGTTCCTCGAGCGGGCCGGCGTGGTGTTCGAGCGAGTGCGAGGGCTGGAGTTCTAGGGATGGCGCACGTGACGCCCGCCGGACCCACGCCCGATCCTGATGCCTAGAATCGGGTTCTGCCACGCGTGCGGTGGTTCGTGCTGGTGCCTGAACCATCCGCTGCTGTGCGACGAGTACCGCTGCGAGCTGTGGGGAGGGTAGGGCGGTCTACTGGGCGTTGTCAGCGAAGCGCAGCTGCGCCGTCGTTGCGGCGATGCCCATCACGAACGTGAGTGCGAGGATCACGTAGCTGCCCGCCGGAAGCGTCTCGACCGGATCGGCCACCATGCCTATCAGCAGCGGTACGATCGACCACGGGAACCACACCGCCCATCCGGTCTTGCCGAACAGGTTGCCAAGCGCCAGCATGGCGATCGCGAATCCGATGGGAGCCGTGTTCCCGCGGCCCCACACGGTGATCCAGGCAATAACGGGCACGAGCAGGTACGAGAGCCCTGCCGCGACAAGCAAGTTGACCACCGCGCCCGTCACAAGACCTGCCGAGAAGCCGGGCAGTCCGAGCGCGAACCCGATCGCGATGGACTCGACGAGCACGAACGCAACGAGGATCACCCACCACACGGCCGTGACCGCGAGTTTCGTGACCACGAACCAGTGTCGCCCTACCGGTAGCGCGAGCATGTTCTTCGCGGTCTCGTTGTCGTATTCGCGGCCGAAGACGTAGGCCACGATGAATGCCAGGAGTATCATCCCGCCGATTCCGACGATCAGCGTGAGCATGGACAGGTACGACGGCCACGTCGCCTCGAGCCCGGCCAGGTTTGCCTTCGTGCCGAGAAGGCCCATCTGAGCCGCTCGTCCCGGCTCGCGGACGATCCACATGAACAGCGCGATGCCCAGGGGGCCCATGGAGAGGCCGCCGAGGGTGGCCCACGTGACCTTGCAGCGACGAAGCTTCATGAACTCGGTGGTGAGGACTGCGGTGAGCATCATGCCGCGCTCCCTTCGGCCGGCGATGCCGTCTCCGTGACGGCCTCGCCCCCAGTCAGGCGCAGGAAGTACGCCTCGAGGTCCTCGCGCGAGGGTGTGAGCTGCGTGAGCTCCAGACCGGCACCCACGAGCAGCCGGGCGATCTCGGGAGCGCGGTTCTCGGCATCGAAGACACGCAGGGTCCCGTCACCGCCGCGCTCGACGTGCGAGAAACCACTGCCCAGCAGCAGAGACTCGGCGCGGGAGATGTCCTTGGCCGCGATCTCCACGTACGCGCGGGCCTTGGCGTGCAACTCCTCGCGGTCGAGCTCTTCGAGCAACCGGCCGTCGTGGATGATGCCGATGCGGTCGGCGAGGTGCGCGACCTCGGCCAGGATGTGGCTCGACATGAATACCGTGACACCGTCGCGATCGGCCAGCGTGCGCAGCAACTCTCGCACCTCGACGATTCCTGCGGGGTCGAGGGCGTTGGCGGGCTCGTCGAGCACGAGCACCTGCGGCGCGTGCAGCAGAGCTCGGGCGAGCGAGAGGCGCTGCTTGTTGCCCAGCGACAGGCGTCCAGCGCGCCGATCCGCCACCGGTGCGAGTCCGAGCCTATCTATGGCGTCGTCGGTGCGGGTTCCCGGCGCACCTGTGAGCCGGCGCTGGATATCCAGGTTCTCGCGAACGGTGAGGTTAGGGTAGGCACTCGCGCTCTCGACCAGGTAGCCCACGTGCGCGAACACGTCCGTTCGGCCGGAGGCGATACGCGCACCGAGCACACTCACCTCTCCACTCGTGGGTCGGATCAGGCCCAGCAGCATGCGGATGGTGGTCGTCTTGCCGGCTCCGTTGCGCCCCAGGAAGCCGTAGATCTCTCCGCGCCGCACGTCGAGATCGAGGACGTCGACCGCGAGTACTTCCCGATAGCGCTTGGTGAGTGCGCTTGTGGCGATGACGGTGTCCGCACTCATGAGGTCGCTCCCCTGTAGCCGAGTGTACGCAACGCGAGATCGGTCGCCGCCTCGATGGCCTTGGGCATGTCGGCGGCTGCGGTACCTGCGAGTTCGATGCTCTGGAGCCCCGCCCCCACGAACCATGCCGCGGCGTGAGGATCGGGGACGTCGAAAGAGCCTTCCGCGATGCCCCGGACGATGATCTCCTCCACCAGCGACACCATCCGGGTCGCGAGGTGCTCGGTCAGCCGGTCGTGCAGGGCACGGTTCTCGGGGCGGTGGATGAAGTCGGCGAGCTCCACAACTCCGCGATCGGCGTCGAATCCGGTGAGCACATCGCGCAGGCCGAGGAGCTTCTCGACGGCGGTCGCCCCGGGCTTGCTGACGGCGGCCTCGATGGCCGCCAGCATCGCGTTCGCGATCTGGTCGACCACGGCGACGAGGACATCGCTCTTGGAGTCGAAGTAGAGGTAGAAGGTGCCCTGGGCGACCCCGGCCGCCTTCACGATATCGCTGATCGTCGTGTCGGCGACGCCCCGTTCGGCGAAAGCGGTCGCGGCCGCCAAGGCGAGATCGGCGCGACGGGCGGCACGGTCGACGATCTTGGGCACGGGGACTCGGTTCTCGCAGGTATTATGACTGACCGTCAGTCATAATACGCCCCCGAAGGACGGACCGCAAGTGCTTCTCGGCAGGTGAACCGACGGCGAGTCCAAGCCCGGCCGCTGGGTGCACTACGGCATGACGTCGAGCGACCTGGGCGCAGGCGCTCAAGCGTGCGGAGAGCCCCGACCGTCACGCGCCCGTACTCGCGGTGCGTGCCACCGTGGTCGCCACCGCCGAGCGCGTCGTGCTCGGCGACAGCTTCATCGCCACCGACTACCTCCTGGCCAAGCTCGAATGGATCCTCGACGGGCTCGTGGTGTATCCCGAGGCTACCGCGAGCGGCCGACCGCCCGTCGGACGACGCTCATCTGATCCGACGATCGCGCCGATACTTCGAACACCTGGTACTTCCCACGGATCAGGAGTGAGGTGGCCGTGCGCTCCGTCGAACCCATGCTTGCAGACGCGCGGTCGCACTACGCGTCCGACCCCGACCTCGGCCGGGTGGCGCTCAACGCGACCTCGTGGGTCGAGGCCAATCTCGCGCTGGAGCTGCTCGCCGAGGCCGTGCCGGAAAAGGCGCTCGTGACGCTCGCGAACATCCGTGAGGCCATCAAGGAGCTCCCGCGCTGCCCACTTTCGATGGCGCTCGACTTCGAGCGACTGGCCGAGGTATGGGAACTCACGCGCGAGGGCATGGCGTGGGTTCGCGCCTTCGAAGACACCGACGGCGGATTCAGCATCGCGCTCCTCGGTGACGGCAACCACTGCTACGACATCGTCGTGCGTACGGAGCATCGCACGCTCATGTGGATGCCGAAGTGCAGCGAAGACGACTTCCTCAACCCCGACATCATCGACCTTGTCATGGAGCGGCCGGCCATACTCGGCAACGTCGTGGAACTCCTCAAGGCCATGGGGCTGCCGTTCTACCCGACGTTCTATCTCTCGCTCGAAGACTGGCGGCAGGAGTACGCCCAGGCGGTCTTCGAGGAGGTCGTTAACGGCTTCGGCAGCGACGCAAAGGCCGGCCCGGTTCGCGAGAAGCGTACCGATGAAGCGAACCCTCACGGGACGCAGGTCAGGTTCCGGGGCGTGAGTGACGACGGCGGGCTTGCCTGGCTCATCT
This sequence comes from Coriobacteriia bacterium, assembly GCA_030651765.1. Lineage (GTDB taxonomy): Bacteria > Actinomycetota > Coriobacteriia > Anaerosomatales > Anaerosomataceae > UBA2272. The sequence goes on from JAUSBY010000011.1 coordinate 215,064, forward strand.
GAGCCGGACATCTCAGCGCGCGGAGGTCCAACGCCGGAGCAGCTGCGCGTTTGCCGCCACGATCACGGTGCTTGCCGACATGAGCACCGCCCCCACCGCCGGTGAGAGCACGATCCCCCACCCTGCCAGCACGCCGGCCGCAAGCGGGATGGCCACGATGTTGTAACCCGCCGCCCACCACAGGTTCTGAAGCATCTTGCGGTACGTAGCGCGCGAGAGCGAGATGATCGCCGGCACATCGCGCGGGTCCGAGCGCACGAGCACCACGTCGCCGGCCTCGACAGCCACCTCGGTTCCCGCGCCGATGGCGATGCCCACATCGGCGGTCACGAGCGCGGGCGCGTCGTTGACGCCGTCGCCCACCATCGCCACACGTTTGCCGCCAGCCTGCAGCTTCTCGATCTCGGCCGCCTTGTCGGCGGGCAGTACCTCGGCAAGCACGCGGTCGATGCCGAGTTCGTCGGCCACCGAGCGTGCCACGGCCTCCGCGTCGCCGGTGAGCATCGCAACCTCGATGCCGACCTCGTGCAGGCGCTCGATGGCCTCGCGCGACTCGGGGCGTACCGCGTCGGCGATCGCGAAGAGTGCGCGAACCGCGCCCGCGTCGACCAGGTATACGACCGAGCGGCCCGCCTCGGCGGCACGTGAGGCGGCATTGGCGAGGGCCTGCGGAACGTCGAGCCCTTCCGACGCGAGCAGCGCCGGTCCGCCGACCGCGACCTCGCGACCGTCCACGGTGGCGCGGACGCCGGTGCCGGGAAGCGCCGCGAAGCCCTGCGCGTGCGGCACGTCGACGCCCTCCTCGGCAGCGCGTGTGGCGATCGCGCGTGCCACCGGGTGCTCGGAGTCGCCTTCCACAGCCGCGGCCAGACGCAGGGCTTCGGTAAGCGTGATCCCGTCTGTGGCCGCGTCCACCACGCGGTGCTCGGCGAGTGTGAGCGTGCCGGTCTTGTCGAACACGACGATGTCGAGCAGTCGCGCCTCCTCCAGGCCGCGCCGGTCGCGGACGAGCAGCCCGTTGCGCGCACCGAGCGTCGTTGAGATCGCCACCACGAGGGGCACGGCGAGGCCGAGCGCATGCGGGCATGCGATGACGAGCACGGTGACCACCCGCTCGATCACGTATGCCCACTCGGCGCCCATGGCCGACCAGATCACGGCTGTCAGCGCCGCGGAGCCGATGGCGACGAAGGTCAGGAGACGCGCGGCGCGGTCGGCTAGGTCCTGCGCGCGCGAGCGCGAGGCCTGCGCGCCAGCCACGAGCCGCATGATGCCCGCAAGCGCGGTCGCGTCGCCGGTGTGGGTGACCCGCACGCGCAGCGACCCGGCGCCGTTGACGGTCCCCGCGATCACGCGGGCGTCGGGAGTCTTGTCCACCAGCCGGGACTCACCGGTGATCATCGACTCGTCGACGCTGCTCTCACCCTCGGTCACGGTGCCGTCGGCAGGCAGGCGCGCGCCGGGACGTACGAGCACGAGGTCGTCGGTCACGAGTTCGTGGATCGGCACCTCGGCGGTCCCGCCGCTCGCGTTGAGGCGAACCGCCACGTCGGGCATGAGTTTCGCGAGTTCGGCGAGCGCGCCGCGAGCCTGTGTGACGGAGCGCATCTCTATCCAGTGTCCGAGGAGCATGATCGTCACGAGCGTGGCGAGCTCCCACCACAGATCGTCGCCGGGCACGCCGAGCGTGACCGCCATGCTGAAGACGAACGCCACCGAGATCGCGAGCGAGATGAGCGTCATCATCCCCGGCAGGCGGTCACGCAGCTCGGCGAGTGCGCCGCGCAGGAATGGCAGGCCGCCGTAGAGGAAGACGATGGTGCCGAGAACCGGCGGGATGTATGCCGAGCCCGGGAAGACGGGGGCCGAGTAGCCGAGGAGGTGCTGGACCATCCCGGACCACACCACGGTGGGGACGGTCAGCGCGAGCGAGAGCCAGAAGCGGTCGCGGAACATCGCCACGCTGTGTCCCGCATGACGTTCGTGACCGGCGGGATGCCCGGTGTGAGCGCCGTCGGTCGCGCCGTGTGCCGCGTCACCGCTCTGTGTGTGGCCTGCGTGCTCGTCGTCCATGCCCCGACCTCCGGATGCCGAGGGGGTCTCCGGGGATTATGGCCGAGGAGGGTGCGTCTCAACCCTCGAGCGGAAGGTGAGCGAGCGACGCGCCCCATGCGCGTGCCCGCTCGATCTCGCCGTCGCGCATCGGTCCGTACGAGCCCGCCACGATGAAGCGTTCCGGTTTGGCGATGGCCCGGTAGCCGACTCGCGCGAGTCCCCGGCCGATGACACGCCCCGAGCTTCCGGGCGACCAGGTGAACCCCGTCTCGAACGTGGCATAGCGGCCGCTGCCCCGGGGCAGGTCGTCTAACCACTCGCGCATCGGCGTGTGCGACAGGTCCGCCGCCTGCGGCGCCTTGCGGTCCTGGGAGATGCTCTTGCGCATGTTGGCGGTGGTGAGGCTGAAGCCGAGGATCGGAGCGCCCGCCACGACGAGGTCGGCGGAGCCGAGCGCCTCGGCGGTCGCCTCGTCGGTGGAGAGCACCGGGGTCCCCGGTCCCATGCCCTCGGCTATGGCGCGGGCGACGTGCGCGGTGTTCCCCCAGAACGACTCGTACACCACGATCGCGCTCACTTGGCGCTTCTCCTGACGCCGACGACGATGACGGCGGCAGCCGCCAGCAGCCCGACAGCGACGAGAGCGCCGAGGTACGGCTTGGTGCTGACTCCCTTTGGCGGCGCCTCGGTGGTCTCTTCTTCAGACTCTGCGGGCTCTCCTGAGTCGGGCAGACTCCCGGACGGGTCCGTGAGTTGCGCGAGCGCCGCTGGCTCCTCGAAGGCGGCCGGCGGTGCGATCCCCGTCACCGCTTCGAACGTGGCGAGCTTCGGCAGGGGCGCCTCGGAGAACGTGACTTCCGAGATGTACGTCTCGTCGCGCTCATTGGTACCCGGATAGACGTCGACGATCGTCACTCTGGCCGAGTCGGCCTCGGCCCGTACCGTGAAGACCTGGAGCCCCATCTCGTCGGCCAGCGGGAGCTCCACTCCGGTGCCGTCGGAGAAATCGACCTTGAGCGTCTTGGGGCGGTTGTACTTGGCGAAGAGATCCGCGCGCTTCTGGTAGCCGGGGAGCACGCGGATCTCGCGTACGTCCCGGCTCTCCCCGAAGCCGATGTCGACCCACTCGCCGATGCCGGGGCCGTCGGCGTCCTCGGCCCAGGCCGTCGACGGCTGGCCGTCGCGGATCGCGTACGGATCGTACGTGTACTCTCCGAGTTCGAGGTGGCCGGAGGCCTTCGTCGCCTCGACCGGATCGAACTCCCGCGTCCACTCGGAGAACCATGCGAAGGCGAGGAGCGGATCGTGGTCGCGAGTGGGCTCGTAGTCTTCGTAGACCCACTCGTAGACGTTCGGTGCCGGTTTACCGAACGCACGAAGCAGCCGCGCGCGCTCGGGCTCGGTCCACTCGTACCCGGCTTCGGTCTCCATGACGAGGTCGACCTGTTCGCCGTCGAAGTCCTCGGCCAGGGTGTAGCGGACCACGGTCTTGCCGATGGTGCCGGCCCAGCCGGCTCCGGTGTGTACGAGGTACGGGTAGTAGCCCGCTCCGCTCGCCTCGGACCCCGCCGGGCTCAGCGCCTCGGCCAGCTCGCCGCTCATCACGGAGACATCGGGTGTGCCGAGATAGGTGACGGTCATCATCGACTCGCCGGGCGGGAAGACCGCGTCTCGTGTGAACCAGATGACCGGCCACTCGGCATCGCCGTCCGAGTCGAAGCCCGGCTCCTGTGTGACCGCGAGTTCCTGGCCGTTCAGCCACGCCCGGAACGCCGCGGGCGGGACGCCGCGGTTACCCTCTTCGTTCTCGAAGTCAGGGAAGGGGAAGCCGATCTTGAGGGCTTTGTCGGCATCCGAGCTGTTCACGAACTTGAAGTCGATGCGGTACAGCGCGTAGCCGCGCATGCAGATGATCTGGACCGCCTCCGAGTCCATGCGGATATCAGTGTCGGTCAGTGGTCGCACGGCCGCGCCTTGCGTGCCTACCGCCGAGTCGTTGGCGAGCGCGACAGGCGCCGAGATGACGAGTGCGCACAGGATGATCATCACGAGCCCGGTCCGTCTCATGATCCGCTCCCCTCGAGATACGCCAGGTACTCGGCAAGCAACGCGTCGAGCCCCTCGGGCGACGTGACCGAGTTTACCTGTTCGCGCACCCGCGCGGCACCTGGCATGCCGACGATGTACCAGCCGACGTGCTTGCGCATGCGCGTCACGGCGTGCTCGCCGCTGAAGGCGACGAGTGCCCGGGCGTGCTCGCGCGCCATCGCCACGCGCTCCAGCGCGGTGGGCGACGCGAGCTCCTCCCCTCCGTCGAGCAGTGCGCGCGTCTCGCGGAAGATCCACGGGTTGCCCTGCGCGCCGCGGGCGACCATGATCGCGTCGACGCCGGTCTGCTCGAGCATCGCTTTGGCGTCAGCGGCCGAGAACACGTCTCCCGAGCCGATCACGGGGATCAACACCGCACCTGCGACTGCGGCGATGACACCCCAGTCGGCCTCTCCCCGGTAGAACTGCGCGCGGGTCCGGCCGTGGACGCACACGGCCGCCGCTCCCGCCGCTTCCATCGCGCGGGCGAACTCGGCGGCGTTGATCTCGGAGCTGTCCCAGCCGCTGCGGAACTTCGCGGTCACGGGGACGCTGACAGCGGCTGCAACGCGCTCGACGATCTCGGCGGCAAGCGCGGGAGTCCGCATGAGCGCGCTGCCCTCGCCTCTTGCGACGACCTTGCTGACCGGACAGCCCATGTTGATGTCGATCAGCGCGACATCGGGGCCGTACTCGGCCACGATGCGAGCGGCCTGCTCGGCCATGACCACCGGCTCGGAGCCGAAGAGCTGCACGCCGCACGGAGTCTCGGCAGGGTCGAAGGTCAGCAGTGCGCGCGTGACGGCGCCGTCCGGGTTGTAGTGCAGGCCCTTCGCGCTGATCATCTCGGTGTACGTGAGGGCCGCACCCATGCGCTTGCAGATGCCGCGGAACGGCGCCTCGGTCACGCCGGCCATCGGGCCGAGGACGACCGAGCCGGGTGGCAGCAGCGAGCGGATATCGGAACGGGCCGTGTTCATCCCCCTATGGTACGGCAGGAGGCAGGAACGGCTCGTACATCATGAGCGCGTCGTTGACGGCGACCCTTCTCTGGGTCACCAGGAGCCCGTCGAGGTCGTGCTCCAGACGCCAGAGCTCGTTGCGGCGCACATAGGCGCCGGGTCCCTCATGCGTGATGCGGTGGGACCGCTCCTCGATGACGTACCGCCGCGAGGGCGGTCCGGGCGCCTGCCAGGCGCCGGTGAGGAGGGTGTCGGTCAGCGCGACCCGCAGCCGGTACGGGACGCCGGTGACGTTCTCGATCTGCAGGTCGAGAGACGGCCACGCGCAGGTCGCGCCGCTGCCGAAGGGCTGCGTGCGCCCGGCGTCCGGGAACACGTCGTAGCTGTGCCGCCAGCGCTCGGTCACCTGAAGCGGCGTATGCAGTGTCATCCAGTACAGCAGGTTCGTCAGCTGGCACAGGCCGCCGCCGACGCCGGCCGTGAGGCGGCCGTGATCAAGGACGAGCCCGTCGAGGAAGCCCCGCCGGTACGAGGGTCTTCCCACCTCGCGCCAGAACGACAGCCGCACGCCCGGCTCGAGCACGATGCCATCGAGGCGCTCGGCGGCGAGTCGCAGGTTGGTCACCTTGTTGCGCTGGAGAGCGGGGTCGAGTCCGACAAGGTCGCGGACGAGGGGCGTCGCGTGTTCGGCGACCGTGTGCCCGAAGGCACCCTCAACGGCGCGACGGACGCGGTAGTGGCCGCCGGCAGTCCGCCATTGCAGTTCGCGCCTGAGGCGCCGGTATGCCGCTCCCGCCGTCGAGTGGGCGAACGTCTGTCGCGCTCGGAAGTCAGCCACGTCGTCGTCCCGTCCGAATCGCGCCGCCCCCGCGGCGCCGACGAACAGCGTAGCGGAGAGCGGTATCGGCTGCCAGAAGCCGGGCCTCACCTGGCGGCGCGGGGGTGTGAGCTCTTCGGCGCGGTCCTCACCGGCAGCCCGGACGTCCTGCTGCGGCTGGCCGACGATCCGTGTGTCACCGCGGTCTGCTACGGCCTGTCCGTGGGGCCCTGGGAGTAGCAGCGGACCCATACGCAACGAGGCGATGCCCCTCTCCATGGCCGTGTTCGTGTCGTACGTCTGGCCGTGGCCACTCTCCTGGCCGCTGCTGGCCGCGAGTTGGGACCGAGAGCTCGCCATTCTTCGCCAGTGCTAGCAAGGAGTTCCCGGGCAATGGTGCTCCTCTCGGCGGGGCTGTGTTAGGTAGGTGCCTGGATTGGGGGAGAGAGGTGGGGGGCCTGGCAGCCCATCGGCCGCTCCGGGTTATAGTGGATGAGTCCAGACAGGCTCACAAAGCGCTCTTCGACAGGCCCAGTTGGTGACATGGTCTCCATTCCTCCCCCAACCAACGAAAACACCTCGCGCTCCATGCGCGGTAATCGAGGCAAGGACACGTCACTCGAGCTTGCCCTGCGAAGTGCGCTGCGCGAAGCAGGCCTGTCGGGATACCGGATTCACTGGAAGACCCCCGCAGGACGTCCGGATATCGCCTACCCTGGCAAGCGCATTGCGATCTACGTGAACGGTTGCTGGTGGCATCGATGCGCAGTGTGCAAACCGAGAATGCCAAAATCGCATGCCGAGTACTGGAATGGGAAGTTCGAGCGGAACATCGCCCGCGACAGGGAGAAGCAGTCACAGCTTGAGAACCTGGGGTGGGTGGTTCTGGTTGTCTGGGAGTGCCAGGTGAGAGATGACCTGCCGTCGTGTGTCCAGACTATCAGGATGGCGATAGCGGAATCCGAGCGCCACTTGAGAGAGCCACGGCCTCGAGCCGAAGTGGACACGCAGCCTAGACGGTGTGTTCGGACTCCGGCTAAGCAGAGTCGCCCTGCACAGGTCTGAGCAGGCGGTGCCAATCATAATCGGGGCAATTCTCGCATAGGAGACTAGATGGACAGCCGCGCTACGAATCCCGACTACTTGGTTCGCAATGTTGATGAGATGGACGCCGATGAGCTTGAGGCGTATTCGAAGCAGCTGGAAGGGATGACCTTCCGAGAGGTCCTTGAGGCAGGGTTTGTGGGGGAAGAGGAGGCGCCGGCGCTCAGCTCTCGTGATTACAGTCCGAAAGAGTACAAAGGCGGTGTTGGGACTCTCATCGAGGAACGTTTCTTCGGCTATAGGGCGAACAGTGATGATCGTCCTGATTTCCCGAATGCGGGTGTTGAGCTGAAGACCACGTGCTTCGACGTCAAGAAGAACGGCGACTACTCCGCAGGAGAACGGGTCTCCATCACGATGATCCCGTTCAACCGAGAAGTCGAACCTGATTTCTACAGGTCTCACGTGTGGTCCAAGGCTGAGAAGACTCTGCTTGTCTACTATCAGCGCGACAGGAGTGTCGACACCTACGACCAGCGCATCTGGTTCACGAGACTCTTCACACCCTCGGATATCGACCTGAAGATCATCGTCGACGACTACGAGAAGATATGTAGCATCATCGAGGAGGGCAAAGCCGAGGAGTTGAGTGAGAGTCTGACGTCCTATCTTGGCGCCGCGACTAAGGGTTCAACCGAAGCCACTATGTGGGTGGAGCAGTTCTACCCCCCACACACAAAGGCTAAGCGACGCGCGTTCTGCTTCAAGCGCCAGTACATGGACTATGTCTTGCACAACCACGTTATGCCAGCGCAAGACACTGATGCCTCCGTGGAGAGCGAGCCCGCCGAGCCAATCATCAAGGACATCGAAGTACTGGGCGACAAGACGTTTGAGGAGTTCGTTGTCTCGGTCATCGGCCGCTATGCCGGGAAGACCGACCGGGAGTTGTGTGAGATCTTCGACATCGACTACTCAGGGAACAAGGCGCAATGGACGCAGCTCTCGTATCTCATGCTCGGTGTACGAGGAGCGCATGCTGAGGAGTTCGAGAAAGCGAATGTGAGTGTGCGCACTGTGCGTAAGGAGCCAAGTGGGAAGATCAAGGAGTCCTTGTCGCTTGCAACTTTCACTTTCGAGGATATCGCCACGCAGAACTGGGACGAATCCGCGCTTCTCGAGTACTTGGAGCAAACTCGCTTCTTCTTCGTGGTGTTTGAGAAGTGTCGGGGAGTGGCAGTGCTGAAGGGAGCGACCTTCTGGAGCATGCCTGTCTCGGATGTCTTGGGCAGCGCGAGGGATTGCTGGGAGTGCACGAAGCGGACCATCCGCCAGGGCGTGGAGTTGACACCTCGTCGCCGGAAGGATGGAAAGGTGATTGTCTATAACAATCTACCTAAGAGGGCCGACAATGCCGTTGCGCATGTTCGACCCCATACCGGTCTTGCTGCTTACCGGTTAGCGGATGGCACGGAAATCGGGGATGTCGCTCGACATGCTCATGAGTTGCCTGACGGGCAATGGATGACGAAACAGAGCTTCTGGCTCAATAGCCATTACGTGGCGAACATCCTCAGAGGTGCTGGACTCTAGACATCCGAGTTTACGCGCGGTTTGTCAGGCGCGGTAGCCCAGGGGTTTGATCGAGTCAGAGGCTTTCATTACAATCACTCCAGTAGGACTACTATCGATAAGGGACGCATGGAATCCAGTGAGAAGATACGGGTGATTGAGCTGTTTGCGGGCGTCGGAGGCTTCCGCCTCGGCCTGGAAGGTCATCCTGACAAGAAGTGGAAGATGCGGGGTGCGGGCGGCTTTGAGACCGTCTGGGCGAACCAGTGGGAGCCCCCTGGCACCAAGTCGCGCCAGTTCGCCTTCGAGTGCTATCGAGAGCGCTTCCAGGTCGAAGGGACTATTGCTGACTCGGTCGTCAACGATGACCTCGCTGTTGTCCTTGACAGGGCCGAAGCGGGTGATTACGAGATTCCTGGTTGCGACATGATTGTCGGGGGGTTCCCTTGTCAAGACTACTCGGTCGCGAAGACGCTCTCGAAGGCCGGCGGCATCGAAGGCAAGAAGGGTGTGTTGTGGTGGGAGATTCTCCGTCTTGTGGATCTGAAGAAGCCTCGTTATCTGTTATTGGAGAATGTTGACAGACTACTCAAGTCACCGGCGTACCAGAGGGGTCGCGATTTTGCCATTATGCTGTCGTGCTTGAACGACCGAGGCTTCTCTGTCGAATGGCGGGTAGTGAATGCTGCAGACTACGGGTTTCCGCAAAAGCGGAAGAGGGTCTTCATATACGCAGAGCACACCGCTGAGACTTGGGACTTGAGACTGCGCCTGGTCGATGAAGGGGTTCTCGCAGAGGCGCTTCCTATCCGTGGGCTGTGCGAGAGGGAAGGCCAGGTGGTCATCCCCAACGATGTGCGGAGTGTCTCGGCTAGCTTCGGCGTAGGAGACAAGATCTCTAGGTTTCAGGATGCTGGCGTCATGCAGGGCGGGCGTGTCCATACCGCACGAGTGACACCTTGTTATCGCGGCAAGAAGCGGGTCCTAGGTGATGTGCTCGTACCCGAAGACCAGGTTCCTGCTGGTTTTTACGTCTCGGACGCGGCCCTCAGTCAATGGAGAATTCTCAAGGACAAGAAGGCCATCGAAAGGGTGTCAATGGCCGGACACAAGTATCGCTATTCAGAGGGAAGCATGGCCTTTCCTGATCAGCACACGAATCCTGCTAGGACGATACTGACTGGGGAGGGGGGGGCGACCCCGTCACGGTTCAAGCACATCATCCGCACCGACGACGGACGTTTCCGCCGACTCGTGCCGGATGAGCTCGATCAACTCCAAGGCTTCCCCAAGGGCTGGACTGATACAGGGATGTCCGACAGAGAGCGTGCATTCTGTATGGGCAACGCGCTTGTGGTGGGGCTGCCAAAGCGTATCGGCAAGGTGATTCGGAGCAGGCACGCCGAGGCCCTCTCTAACGCCTGAGTGGCTGGTTCCCCTCCCCCGAAAGGCCCTCTCCATGGACACCACCTCTCGCATCGCCGCCAATCGCGCCATCTGGCAGCGCTGGACCGAGCTCCACGTCCCCTCGGACTTCTACGATGTCGAGGGCTTCGTGGCCGACCCCGACGCGCGCCCGTTCGACTCGATCGTGGCGGGCCTTGTCGGCAACGACCTCTCCGGCCGGCGCGCGCTGCATCTGCAGTGCCACTTCGGCATGGACACCATCCGCCTGGCGCGGCTCGGCGCCGAGGCGACCGGCTTCGACTTCTCCCCGGCGGCCATCGAGGCTGCCCGTGAGTTGTCGGCGCGCATGGGCGTGCCGGCCACCTTCATCGAGGGCGACGTGCTCGAGCCGCCTGCCGAGGTGCCCGAGGCGGCCTTCGACCTCGTGTTCACCTCGTACGGCGTGATCTCGTGGTTGCCGGACCTCAGGCCGTGGGCGGAGACGATCGCAAGCCGACTCGCGCCCGGTGGCGTCTTCAAGCTCGCCGACTCGCACCCGACGCTGTGGGTCTTCGATGACGAGGCCGACGATCCCGAGCTGCGTGTGAGGTACTCGTACTTCGGGCGCGACGCGCTCGAGTGGGAGGAGTTCGGCAGCTACGCCGCGCCGGGTGACGAGCGCGTCGGCACGTCGCACTCCTGGCAGCACACGTTCGAGGAGATCATCGGCGTGCTTGTCGGCGCAGGGCTCGTGATCGAGGAACTCAGGGAGTTCCCGCTCCTCGCGTGGAAGTACACGCCCGCGATGGTCGAGCGAGAGCCGGGTCTGTTCGGACAGCCCGACGGACAGCCCGATTTGCCGCTCATGTTCACGCTGACGGCGCGCAAGCCGTAGCGCTACTGCACCTTGATGAGCGAGTCGACCGGGGCGTGCGCGTCGGTCAGCAGCGGTACGTCAGCTACCGGGACCGGCGCCGTGTAGAGGTCATCGGCCATCGAGTCGAACCCGGGGATCGTCACGGTGTCGCCCACCCGGTCGCCGATCCGCGCCCGCAGCTCGCTTTCGGGCAGCCGGGTGTCGGTAGCGATCACGGCGATGTTGCGTACGCGTGCGGGCGAGTCGTCCCCGGCCAGGCCGATAGGGAAGACCCAGACGTCGTCGAAGACGGTCTCCGCGGTGCGGTACATGCTGCGGAACAGATCGCTCCTGTCTCCCTCGGCAGCCGCTATCACGTTGTAGGCGACCACACCCCCGGGCGACATGATCGCCTCGAGTTCGGCAAAGAACTCGGCGGTGGTGAGGTGGAACGGCAGTGAGTCGGACGTGTAGGCGTCCACGACGATGATGTCGTAGGTGTCTCCCGTGCGCTGTACGTACCGGCGCGCGTCCTCGTTGAACACGCGCATCCGCTCGTCTTCGGGCAGCCAGAAGTAGCGTCGCGCCACATCGATGACGACCGGGTCGATCTCGACCGAGTCCACGCGCACGCCGGGATAGTCGCGCCAGAAGCGTTTGGTGATCGCCCCGCCGCCGAGGCCGAGAACGAGCACCCGTTCGGGGTCGGGCTTGAGTGCGAGCGCGAGGTGCATGTAGTCGGGGTAGCGGATGAGGCTCTCGTACGGGTCGTCGAGCGCGATGGCCGACTGGTGGCTGCGATCGAAGCGAAGGTGCCGCACCTCGTCGTCCTCGGTCACGGTGATGCGGTGGTACTGGGTGTCGGCGCGAAAGAGCACGGTCTCGCCGAGCTCGTTCGTGGCCGGTGCGGGGGCGATCTTCCACAGCACCCACCCGCCGACGCCGAGCGCCGCCACCGCGAGTACGAGCGTGCCGGGCACCGCCACTCGCGCGAAGGTCGCGAGCGCCGAGCGATGCGTAGCCTGTGCCGGTAGCTGGTCGGGAGCGAGGCGGAGTGCCACGAGCGACATGGCCAGCAGCACGAAGCCTGTCCAGACGACGAGCGGCTCGATGGAGAGCAGCGGGATGAGCCAGAACGATGTCGCGACCGTACCGACGATGCTTCCGGCGGTCGAGACCGCATACAGATTGCCTGCCGAGCGGCCCAGGTGCGTGAGATCGGCCCGGGCGGCGAGCTTCACGCCCATCGGCGAGACCATCGCGAGCAGGATCGCCGGGACGAAGTAGATGGCGGTTGCGGCGGCAAGCGAACCAAGCCGCGGGCCGAGGGCAGCCGTTGACGGCAGGACCGCCTCGGCCACCAGTGGTGCGGCGACCGTCGCCAGTCCCGCTGCGGCGATCACGAGCGGCAGCGCCCGCGCGGCGCCGAGCCGGTCGGCGATCTGTCCGCCGAGGGCGTAGCCAAGCGAGAGGGCGACCATCACGACCGAGATCACAGCGCCCCACACGTAGATGGAGTTGCCGAGGTACGGGGCCAGCACGCGCGCGGCCACCATCTCGAGGCCCATGAGAGCGGCTCCGCACCCGAACACGATCAGTCGCAACATCGGTGCCCCTTCAGCGAGCGCGGACGGTTCTGCCTATAGTGCCAGAATCTCGGGCGCTCGATGCACCCGCAGACGGGCATACTTGTCTACGAACACCAGGAGGGAGGCAGACGACATGAGCGAGAACTCAGAAGAGGTCTTCACAGGCGACCCCGCGCCACCGGTATCCGAGGCAGCGGCAAGCGACGCTTCGACCGCCTGGCGCGAGGTGGTCGCCGAACTCGAGTCACTCGGTGAAGCGATCGGGCGGTGGGCCAAGGCCGCAGTGAACGACCCCGACACCAAACGGAGAGCCGATGAGCTGTCATCCCGGCTGGACGGCTTCATGTCGGACGTGTCGGGTACCGTGAAGGAGGCTGCGGGTTCGGACGTGGGCCAGTCGTTCCGCGAAGCGGCCGACAAGACCGGCGAGGCGTTCGGGAAGGCGGGAGAGCGGCTGTCCGAGGAGGTGGGGCCACGCCTGACGGGCGCACTCAAGTCCGCAGCCGAGCGGCTCGGCAGGGCTGCCGAGCGGATGGAAGAGCGTGTCGGACGCGAGACGGATCAGGAGTCGGACTCCCAGCCTCCGACGAACGGTGACGCGGGGGATGCGAACGGCAGCTGAGTGCCGCTCGTCATGTGCCTGGACGGTCCGTCGACAAGCGGGCGACAGTACGGAGCGTTGGGTCTACAGTGAAGTGTTAGGGGCGCAGTGTCCGCGCGCGAGCGCAGACCGGCTCTTGTGGTACGGGCGACGAGGGGAGACACGCATGCACGGCTTATCGGCTTCTCACGCACGCGTACGGCCGGTGGTGTTGATCGCGATCCTGGCGCTTGTTGCTGCGCTGGTGCCGATCGTACCCGTGGCCGCTGCGCCGATTCGCGCGCAGGTGGTGCCCGAAGGCGACGTCATCTACGTCGACAACAGCGTTGACGGTCCCGGTACGGGTTCGGCCGAAGACCCCTTCGCGCTGCTCGGCGACGGACTCGCCGCCGCGGACGCCGGCGACACCGTCATGGTTGCGCCAGGCGAGTACGGTCCCTACACAGGGGAGACGCTCCCGTTCGTGGTGCCTTCTGATGTCTCGGTAATCGGCACGTACGCCGAGGGCATCGGTTGGCAGACCATCTTGAGCGGTGGCCTGTCGATGACCGAACCGGCGGCGCAGATCGCGCCTGACACTCAGATCATGGTGCTGGGTGACCGCGTGGATACGTTCGACGCCCGCGTGACTGAGGTTGTCGGGGAGGGTGTCGAGGGTGTCACGCTCGCGAATCTGCTCTTCGCGAGCAACCTGTTCGGCGATGCCGGTGCAGGGCTCGGCGTCTACAACTCCCAGGTCGACATCGATAACTGCGCGTTCACCGAGCTCATCGCGGATCTCGGCTCGGCCATCGACGCGCACAACAGCGACGTGTCGGTGTCACGTTCGATCTTCGTGGGCAACGGTGGCGGAAACTCCGCCCCACTGTTGGCACAGCAGGAGATACCGTTTGATATCGACATGGACTCACTCCGCCTGGACCAGATCCCGGCGGGTGTTGACGGCGCGTCCGCCCAGTTCACGCAGACGGCCAGCTACGGCGGCGCGATCTGGAGTGTCGACACGGACCTCGACATGCGAGATTGCGTGCTGTTTGCGAACTACGCCTATACCTCCGGCGGTGCCATCCTGATCGACGGCGGAACCTGCACCACCACTGATTCGGTGTTCTTCCTCAACGGCACGGCAGGCGGCTTCATCGACAGCGCCGAGTTCAGGGGCACCGAACTGGACGACTATGCCGAAATCCTCGCGTCGCAGTTCCTCGATCCGTTCGGCGGAGGTGCCGTGAGCAACCTGACCGGCACCTACATCGCGAAGCGCTCCTTCTTCGTACTCAACCAGTCGAATCAGGGCGCGGCTGTCATGACGCAGGCCGGCAGTACCAAGCTGGATCAGTGCGGCATCGGCATGAACTGGGGCACCGCGGTCGTCAGTGTGGCCGAGGGGCTCCTGCTCGGATCTGCGGATGCCGGGTACCGGGCCGCCATTGCGTTGCCCGAGCCCACCGACTATCCGACCGGCTTGGACATCGACCGGTGTCAGATCATCCTCAATGACGGGGTCTTCACGGTCTACTCGGAGAGTCACCCGACGCGGGTCACGAACTCCCTCTTCTCGGAGAACGGGGCCATGGCCGTGGTTGCGATCGAAGCTGGCGGCTTGGCGCTGAATGACGTCACCTTCCAGCCCGCAGAGTCGATCAACAGCTCCGTAGAAGGCTGCACGATGGTCGGCAACTCTGTCGAGTACGCGACCGTGGTCGGACCGATCCAGGACTACACATCGCTCGTGAACACCATTCTGTGGGACAACGATGAGTGGGATCCGTTCGCGGACGCATCCAACGTCGACGCCTTCAACGTGTGCTACCAGGGCGAACTCGACTCGGGCTTCGAGGTCGACTGCTTCAGCGACGATCCGATGCTGCAGTCGGACCTCTCGCTTGCCGAGGGTTCGCCCTGCATCGACGCCGGAACGAGCAGCCCCGAGTACGTCGCTGAGGCCGCAGGCGAGCCCGGGCTTGCCTGGGACCTGCGCCCGTGGGACCTGTACAACCTGAGCCGTCCGCTTGACGGGGATGGTGACGGTGAGGCCGCGTACGACATCGGCGCGATCGAGCTTCTGATCGACGGCCGCGTGAGCGGGCTCGATCGCTTTGCCACCTCGGTCGAGGTGTCCAAGCAGCACTTCGGCACGGCGGACACGGTCGTGATCGCGACCGGCCGCGAGTTCGCCGACGGGCTCTCCGGCTCCGGTCTGGCCGGTGTGTACTACGCGCCGATTCTGCTCACCGAGCCCGGCGCGCTGCCCGCGGATGTGGCAGCCGAGATAACCCGTCTGGGCGCGACCCGTGCGTTCATCCTCGGCGGCCCGGCGGCTGTCGGCCCTGCAGTCGAGTCGGCGCTCGTCGGTCTCGGCCTTGAGATTGAGCGTATCGGCGGTATCGACCGTTACGAGACGGCCGCGCTCATCGCCGACCACGTGATGGAGCACAGGGACGGTCTGATGTTCTTCACGGAACCGCTGAGCGAAGCGTTCATAGCGCGCGGCGATCTGTTCGCCGATGCGCTTGCGGTCGCGCCTGTCGCATACGCCAATCGCATGCCCGTGCTTCTCGTCCAGCCGGACGCACTGCCGGCGCATACGGTGGACGTGCTCGGTGAGTACGGGATCACCAGCGCGGTCGTGCTTGGTGGCAACATCGCCGTGAGCGGCGCAGTAGCCGCCGAGGTCCGCGCGCTCGATGTCACCGTGACGCGGATCGACGGTGCCAACCGCTACGAAACCGCTGCCAACATCGCCGAGTGGGCGTGGGAGAACTACCTGGCCGGGTTTGCCACCACGGGCATCGCAACCGGCGACGACTTCGCCGACGCGCTGTCCGGCGGGGCGGGGATTGGCAGCAGGAACGGCGTGCTGCTTCTCAATCCGAGCACGAGTGTGAATGTTGCCTGCGAGTCCGCGATCGAAGATCACGCGGACGAGATCGTAGCGCTTCAGATTCTCGGCGGGCCTGCCGCGCTTTCGGGTTCGGTCTACGACTATCTGATGGGCCTGCTCGCGCCGTAGGCGCGGCGGTCGCACAAACACGGCGGAGGGTCGCGCGTCACGCGGCCCTCCGCTTCGTTGACCACATCCGGGTGCGGCATCCCGGCAGTGGATCGTCCGCGACGGTGGTATAGTCTCGGGCACACTATGCACGCGAAATGTGTCCGAAGGGGATGGCTGTGCGCGTCGGTCTGCCGAGAGCGCTGCTCTACCACAAATACCACGTGCTTTGGACGACGTTCCTCGAGGAGTGCGGCTTCACGACGGTCGTGAGTCCGCCAACCAACCGGCGCATCCTGGAGCGCGGCGTGGCCCTTGCGGTCGACGAGTCCTGCCTGCCGATGAAGGTGCTGCTCGGTCACATCGAATCGCTCTCCGGGCGTTGTGACGCGGTCTTCGTGCCCCGGCAGGAGGCGTTCGAGCGCGGCGAGCACCTGTGCGTCAAGTTCATGGGCGCGTACGACATCGTGCGCAACACGATTCCCGACCTGAGGCTCGTGACCTACGACGTCAATGCCGACCACGGCGTCGACGAGCGTCGCTCGATGATCGCGATGGCTCGCTCGCTCGGCGTACCGGCGCGCGTCGCACGTCGCGCCTACGTGCTTGCGGAGGCCGCTCAGCACGCACACGAGGTTGAACTCGCGCGCCTGCAGCAGTCGGTCGCCGACTCGCCGCGCTCCGGCGACGTGCGCATCCTGGTGGTCGGCCACTCCTACAACCTGGCCGACGAGCTCATCGGCGCGCCGATCCTCGGCTACCTGCGCACGTTGGGTGCCGAGGTCGTCACCTCCGACGAGGTGGACAAGGCGCTCGCCAGGCGCACCGGTGCCAGTATGTCGCCCACGATGAAGTGGCGCTACAACAAAGAACTGCTCGGCTCGGTAGAACTCTACCGCGACATGGTCGACGGCATCGTCTTCGTCGTGACGTTTCCGTGCGGGCCCGACTCGCTCATGGCCGAGCTCTGCGCCCGGCGCGTCACCGGCATCCCGATGACGACGCTCGTGCTCGACGAGCTTGCCGGCGAGGCTGGCACGCGCACGCGCCTCGAGAGTTTCGTCGACATCTTGCGCGAGCGTCGACGTCGCGCGCATCTCACGGTGGTGGGCGCGTGAGCGAGCGGCTCGTCACCTTCCCGCACATGGGCGAGTACTGGATCGCGTTCGAGACGCTCGTGCTCGAGCTCGGCGCCACGCCGCTCGTACCGCCGCGCATGACCAAGCACACGCTTGAGGTGGGTGCCCGGCATAGCCCCGAGTTCGTGTGCGTGCCGTTCAAGTACAACCTCGGCAACTTCATCGAAGCCCTCGATGCCGGCGCGAGCGTGATCGGCCAGGCGGGCGGTGGGTGCCGCTTCGGTTACTATGCCGAGGTGCAGGAGGCGATCCTGCGGGACCTGGGCTACGAGTTCGAGATGGTGAACCTCACGAGTTCGTGGAGCATCGGTGAGTTCATCGCCGACTTCAAGCGCATCGCACCGGGGGTGTCCACGCTGCGCATCGCGCGCGCGTTTGCGATCGCGTACCGAAAGGCCAAAGCGCTCGAGGCCATAGACGATCGGGTGCGCAAGAACGTCGGGTTCGAGAGCGAGCATGGTGCGCACGACCGGATCGTCGGGCGCTTCCATCGCGAGTTGCGGGCTGCGGGGGCGTTTCGCGATGTGGCGCGGCTCGAGGAGCGCACCCTCGCCGAGCTCGCGGCCCTCCCGCTCGATAAGCCCGAGCGCCCGCTTCGTGTCGGGGTGGTGGGCGAGTTGTACGTCCTCATGGAGCCGTTCGCCAACCACAGCATCGAGCGGCGCCTGGCCGAACACGGGGTCGAGGTGCATCGCTTCGTGACGCTCACCAAACTCATCGAGCACGGCATCCGCCACCGGCCGCACGTGCGCGCGCTCCTCGGCGAGGCCGACCCGTGGGTGAAGTATCATCTCGGCGCGGACGGCACCGAGAGCGTGGCGATGACCTGGAAGCTCATGCAGGAGGGCTTCGACGGTATGGCGCACTTGAAGCCGTTCGGCTGCATGCCCGAGGTCAGCGCGATGTCCGTTCTGCAGCGCATCTCGCGGGAGCACACGTTCCCGGTCCTGTTCGTAAGCTACGACGCGCAGACCGCCGAGACCGGCATCCGCACGCGGATCGAGGCGTTTGCCGACATGCTCGCAATGCGTGTTCAAGGGAGGACCAGTGCGTAAGGGGTATCTCGGCGTCGACATCGGATCGATCTCGACCAAGGCAGTCGTGGTGGCCGCGGATGGCGACATCGTCGCCTCGGCGTATCTATGGACCGAGGGCAATCCGATCGGGGCGGTCAAGCGCGTCCTGAGCGAGATCGAGGGTCAGGCCGCGGGTACCGACGTGAGGGTGGTGGCCGTCGGCACCACCGGCTCGGCACGGGAGCTCATCGGCTCGGTGCTCGGCGCGCAGGTCGTGAAGAACGAGATCACCGCGCACGCGATGGGGACGCTTTCGATGCACCCCGACGTGCGCACGATCTTTGAGATCGGCGGGCAGGACTCGAAGATCATCGTGCTCCGCGATGGCGTGCCGGTGGACTACGCGATGAACACGCTGTGCGCCGCCGGGACCGGCTCCTTCCTCTCGTCGCAGGCCCGTCGCCTCGGCATACCGGTGGAGGACTTTGGCGACTACGCGCTGCGCTCGACGCGTCCCACCAAGATCGCGGGCCGCTGTACGGTCTTTGCCGAGTCGGACCTCGTGCACAAGGCGCAGATCGGCTACGCGATCGAGGACATCGTGGCGGGGCTGTGCAATGCCATCGTGAACAACTATCTGAACAACGTCGGCAAGGGCAAGGAGATCGAGCCGCCGATCGTCTTCCAGGGCGGCGTGAGCAAGAACGTCGGTGTCGTCGAGGCCTTCAAGCGACTGACCGGTCACGACGTGATCGTCGACGAGGTGGGGCACCTGATGGGCGCCGTGGGCATCGCGCTACTCGCGAAGTCCTCAGGCCTCGAGGGCGACTTCGACTTCGCCGTGCGCGAGTTCGAGTTCCAGACGATGGGCGACGAGTGTGGCGGCTGTGCCAACAACTGCGAGGTCGTCTACGTGCTCCGCGATGGCGAGTTTCTCGACGGCTGGGGCGCGCGCTGCGGCACGGGCATCGAGCGGGCGCGCACGGCGTCCGCGGGTCGCTAGAGGCGGCGGATCCACATGGGCGAGTGTGCCTTCCATCCCGGTGTGGAGACGAGCGTTCGCTGCGTCGAGTGCGAGCGGCCGATCTGCCCGAAGGACTTCGTGCCGACGCCGGTGGGCTACAAGTGTCCCGAGTGCGGGCATTTGCCCCGCTCGGCGCTCCGCGCGGTCAAGCCGCGGCAGCTCGTGTTCGCGGCACTCGCAGCCGGCGCTGTCGGTATCGGCGGACCGCTGCTTGCCGCGATGCTCGGCTTCCGCTTCTGGCTCGTTTCGCTCCTGCTCGGCGTGCTCACGGCCGAGGCCGCCCGGCGAGCCTCGGGCGGTCATCGCGATGGGTCGGTGGCCGCTGTCGCGGGCACGGCCGTCCTGATCGGCACGTTCGTGGCGGGGTATGGCTACCTGGGTATGGCGCTCGCGGCGGGAGCCGCCGTCTTCTCGGTGATGTCGAACAGGTGGTGAACGCATGAGTGACGCGGCTCTGAGCTCGTTTCGCCCCGCCCGCTCGTTCGGGTGGGCGTGGCTGATGGCGATCATGGCGTTGGTGCTGGCACCGATGGCGCCGATACTTGTCCAGCCCGGCGTGTTCTCGGGGGACGAGGCCGTGGGCGCGTGGATCGCGATCGCCGTCATAGCGCCGATCGTCGCGCTCATGCTCCTCGCACTCGTCTCGCTACCGCAGATGCGCTACGACCTCGAGCGAGACGCGCTCGTGATCTCCTGCGGGCGGATGCTGCGGTACCGGGTCCCGTTCTCGGAGATAACGGACGTCCGTCGCGCCGACCTCACGCCGTCGCTGTGGTCGAGCATGCGCATGCCGGGGCTTGCGCTGTGGACCGTGCCGTACGCCGACATCGGCCGTGTCCGCATGTGCGCGACACGCATGGCCACGGGGATCCTGCTCATCGAGGCAGGCGGCATGCGGTACGGCATCACACCCGCCGACGAGCAGGCGTTCGTGACAGCGCTCATGATGATGCTGCCGAAGCGCGGCCACTGACGTGCCGACGATCCTGCCCATGGCGATCATCACGATCGTCGCCTCGGCGCTCCTGTGGGGCGCGTTCCTCTACGCCTACTCCGGTCGCACCTGGCGCTTCGTCCGGCTCATGGTGTGGGGCCTGCCGCTCTCGGCGGTGGTGAACCTGTTCGTGAAGTCACCGGTCGGGCAGGGCGTGGGCGCGCTCGCCGGCATCGATCCCGGTCAGGGGCTCGATACCCCGGTGTGGTTCCTCGTGTTCCTGTTCCTGCTCGCACCGGTCTTCGAGGAGCTCATCAAGGTCGCCCCCGCGCTCCTGCCGTCGGTGCGTCCGCACGCGACCACGCCGGACGACGCGCTGTGGACGGGCCTGGCGCTCGGCATGGGGTTCGGTATCGGGGAGGCGGCGTATCTCGGCTGGCAGATCGCGCTTTCGAGCGCCTACGAGCAGTACGCCTGGTACATGTTCTCGGGCTTTCTCGGCGAGCGTCTGGTCGTGGTGCTGCTCCACGGGTTCATGACCGCGCTGCTCATGTGGTTCGCCGCGCGCGGGCGTCCGGTCATCGGTTATCTGGCCGCCGTGGGTGCGCACGCGCTGCTCAACTCGGGCGCGATGCTCTTCCAGCTCGGTTTGGTCGCCGAGGGAGTCGCGGGGCTGTCGCTCCTGGTCGTGCTCGTGGTCGCGGTCATCGTCTTCGAACGCATCCGGCCTCGCTATCGCCGAGACGAAAGCGACGTCGTCTACTACTCGGCGGACGACTGACGCCGCGCGTGTGCCCACAGTGCCGTCGCGGTACCATCGCATCCGAGAGGAGGTGGCGCCGGTGGGTGACAGGACGATTCGCGTGCGGTTCGAGCCTGGTGGGCTTGATGCCGATGTCGCACCCGGCACCACGCTGCTCGATGCGGCTCACGCCGCCGGTGCGAGTATCGACGCGCCGTGCGGTGGTGTGGGCCGATGCGGGGCGTGCCGGGTGCGCGTGAGCGGCGAGGTCTCGGCGCTCACCCCCGAGGAGGCCGACATCCTGGGCGGCGCGAGTGTGGCCGCCGGCAGGCGGCTCGCGTGCCGCGCCCGCGCGATCGGCGACGCGGTCGTCACGCTCGGTCGCGTGCGGGGCCAGGCGAAGGTCGTCATCGGCTCCGGGCGCGCAGAGTCCGAGGGCACAGGGCCGGAGGCGTCGGGAGACGTCGGCGCGGCGGTCGATATCGGTACGACCACCATCGCCGTGGCGATAGTCGATATGGCAACCGGGGACGTTGTCGCCAGCCGGGGCGCCTTGAACGCGCAGGACGCATTCGGCGCCGACGTGATGAGCCGGGTGACCGCGGCGCTCGATGGAGCCACCGCGGAACTGCGCGCGACGGTCCTCGAACAGGTCGGGGATCTCGTGGCCGAAGCGCTCGACGAGAGCGGGTCCTCGGCCGATGACCTCATCGAGCTGGCCATCTGCGGCAACACCGCGATGACCGGCATCTTCCTCGGGCGGGACATCTCACCGCTTGCCGCGGCACCGTATGAGGGTGCCGACATCTCCGGGGCGGCCGGGACCGCCCGCGCGCTCGGCCTGCCCGGCTTCGACCGGGCGGAGGCGTACGTGCTTCCGGGCATCTCGGCCTTCGTCGGTGCCGACATCACCGCCGGGCTGCTCGTCACGCGCCTGGACGAGCGCACCGCCCCGACGCTCTTCGTCGACCTGGGCACCAACGGAGAGATCGTGCTCGCCGGAGCCGGGCGTATGCGGGCCACGTCCACCGCGGCCGGACCTGCGCTCGAGGGCGCGGCCATCGAGTGCGGCATGCTTGCCGAGACAGGTGCGATCGAGCGCGTCAGGCTCGAAGGAGACGCCCTCTCACTCGATGTCATCGGAGACGTGGCGCCGGCCGGGATTTGCGGGAGCGGCGTGCTCGATCTTGTGGCTGCGCTGCTGGACGCGGGCGTCCTCGATGCGAGCGGACGGCTGCTCGAGGTGCCGGGTCCGCTCGGCGCGCGCGTGGCCGAGCGCGACGGTCAGCGCGTTTTCGAGTTGGACCCCGGGCGCGACGTGGTCCTCACCCAGAAGGACGTGCGCCAGGTCCAGCTCGCCGTCGCGGCGGTGCGCACCGGGATCGAGCTGCTGCTCGCCGATGCCGGGGTGCGCGTGTCCGATATCGGTGAGGTCATCGTCGCCGGCGGCTTCGGGTTCCACATCGATGCTGCATCGGTCACGCGCATCGGGCTCCTGCCTGCCGAGTGGCGGGATCGCATCACCTTCGCCGGCAACACCGCACTCGCCGGCGCACACCTCACGCTCGGCGATGATGCCTGGCGCAGGCGGGCGACCACGCTGGCGGGTCGCGTCCTCGCGATCGATCTTGCCGCACACCCGGAGTTCCAGGACCGCTTCATCGCAGCGCTCGGGTTTCCGGAGTGATGGTCCGGTCCGAGTAGTTCCACATTGGGTGATCCTTCAGTCCCCTGACTCTGGCACTCCGCCCACCTGCCCCACTTGCATCTGCGTGCCTGAAGGCATAAACTTCGAAACTCATCGAAGTTGACATGTGAGGACACATGACCACCGCTACGCGACCCGCACTCACCGAGGCACAGCTGGACGCAGCGCTCAAGGCGCTGGCTTCAGCGCAGCGGCGTGAGATCCTGCGCATCCTCGCCGCGAGTACCGACGTACCGGGCAAGACCTGCTGCGCCCAGGATGAGATGTGCGGATGCACGCTCGCCGAGCGGCTCGGGCTTGCGGCATCGACCATCTCTCACCATATGTCGGTCTTGCGCGCCGCCGGACTGATCACCTCCCGCAAGGACGGAACCTGGGTGTATTACACGGCCCGCACGGACGTACTCTCCTCAGTCGCGGAAGCGGTGCAGGTGCTCTAGACACCCCGGCGAGTCATGCACGGGCGATTTACGGTCGAGTGATTCGACGAATATCGAAATGAAGTACATGACAGAAGGGTGGACGACATGGTCGTCAAGATCCTGGGGCCGGGGTGCATGAACTGCCAGAAGCTGGAGGCGCTCGCACGGAAGGCCGTCGATGAGCTCGGTTTGGACGCCGAGATCGTCAAGGTGGACGATTACGCCGACATCATGGCCTACGGCATCATGTCGACGCCCGCTCTCGTGGTGGACGAACAGGTGAAGATCGCCGGCTTCGTGCCATCGCTCGATCAGGTCAAAGCCGCGCTCCGGGCATAGCCGGAAGGGACAGTCACGTGAGCGGTGTAGTCGCATTCTTCGGCTGGCTCAACGACGCACTGCTCAAGATGACGTGGCTGAACGACCTCGTAGGCCAGCTGGTCGAGAAGGTCTTCGGGCTGCCGCTCGACGGCCGCGCTGGGGCAAGCGTGCAGTTCTTCATCTACGACACCATCAAGATCTTCGTGCTGCTCTCCACGCTCATCTTCGTGATCTCGTACGTGCAGAGCTTCTTCCCACCGGAGCGCACCCGGAGGATCCTCGGCCGGTTCTCTGGTGTGTGGGCCAACGTGCTCGGCGCGCTCCTTGGTACCATCACGCCGTTCTGTTCGTGCTCTTCGATACCGCTCTTCATCGGCTTCACGTCGGCAGGTCTGCCCATCGGCGTGACGTTCTCGTTCCTGATCTCCTCGCCGTTGGTGGACCTTGCCTCGGTCATCCTGCTCGCGAGCATCTTCAACTGGAAGATCGCCATCGCGTACGTGGTGGTCGGCCTGATCCTCGCTGTCATCGGTGGAACGCTGATCAGTGCGCTCAAGCTCGAGCGCTTCGTCGAGCCGTTCGTGTACGGAACGCACATGGCCGAGGCCGACATGCCAGAACTCACGAGGCGCGATCGACTGTCGTTCGCCTGGCGCGCGGTCCTCGATATCGTGAAGAAGGTGTGGCCGTACGTGCTCGCAGGCGTGGGAATCGGGGCCGTGATTCATGGATGGATCCCCGAGTCGTTCATCTCCGCGATCCTCGGTGACCGCAATCCGTTCTCGGTGGTGCTCGCCACGATCGTCGGTGTGCCGATGTACGCGGACATCTTCGGGACACTGCCCATCGCCGAGGCCCTCGTGACCAAGGGCGTGGGGATCGGAACGGTGTTGGCGTTCATGATGGCGGTGACCGCGCTCTCGCTGCCGTCACTGATCATGCTCAAGAAGGTCGTGAAGACGCCGCTACTCGCGACGTTCTTCGGAATCGTCGTAACGGGCATCCTCGTCATCGGCTACACGTTCAACGCGTTCAGCGGCCTGCTCCTGTAGGCACGCCTCACCCCAGACGAAGGAGGGCGCTTCATGGATAGTCCGAACATCCCGGAGGGCTCCACTACCTCCGCAGTGCTCGTTGCCCTCGTGCCGCCGAAAGCCGAGGACTAGGATGCTCGAGCGCTACATCGGCTACGCCTACCTGGTTCTGGCAGCGATCGGGTTCGCGTACACGTACGCGAAGAGCCATGACAAGGCCCGCAAGGCAGCGCAAGGAGGCCTGAAGGCGCTCCGCGGTGTCGCGCTCACCTTCGCGGGGGTGTTCGGGCTTGTCGGACTTCTCGACATCTTCGTGCCGCCGGCGTTCATCGAGCGCGTGCTGGGATCTCAGGGCGGGTTCATGTCATTGCTCGCAGGAAGCGCGCTGGGCTCGGTCGCCGCGGGGCCGCCCGTGGCTGCTTATCCGATCGCGGCCTCGCTGCTCAAGAGCGGCGCCTGGGCGCCTGCGGTTGCGGCATTCATCGTATCGTGGACACTGGTCGGCTTCGTCTCGCTTCCGTTCGAGGCACGCACATTCGGCCCGAGGTTCGCCCTCGCGCGCAACGGGCTTTCCTTTGTCTTCGCGATGATCATCGGACTCTTGATGGGGTGGGTCTTGTGAAGCGGCTGCTGGAGTGGATGAGAGACGAGTTGCTGTTCGTGCTCGCGGTGGCGCTGTACGTGTGGGCGTTCGCCGTCGCACCGGACAAGGCGCTTCAGGCTCTTGCTGTCGGCGGGCGGACATTCCTCGGCATCCTGCCGATCATTGCGGCGGTGTTCGCGGCGCTGGGGCTCTTCAACGTGTGGGTCGACAAGAAGAAGATCGCAGCCGTGCTCGGCAAGGGTGGCGGCATAAGGGCGGTCGCGATCGCGAGTCTGGCCGGAACCATCCTCGTCGGCCCTGTGTACGTGATCTTCCCGCTCCTGAAAGCGGTACGCGAGCACGGCGCCAGATGGGCCGTCATCGGTGCGGTACTTGCCGCATGGGCGGTCAAGGTACCCATGGTGCCGATGGAGATCGGCATGCTGGGCCTGCGCTTCTCCGTTGCGCGCATCGCGCTGGTCGCACTTGCTGCAATCCCGATCGGCTATCTGCTGGAATGGGTGATGGGCATCCGTCGCCCGGTTGCTGCAATCGAATCTGACGAGAGGATCGTGATCGATGAGTGAGAAGGCGCAACCCGCGCGGACGGCAACGAAGGGGCAGCAACCCTCGGATGACCTCGTAGCGACCGGGCGCTCGAAGAGCCCGATCGTACTCCTGATCGTCGCCATCTTCCTGGGCTTCATCGTGATGAAGCTGGTGCTCGACAGCGCCGCGCCAGCCGTGTCGCCCGCTGATACGGGTTCTCCGGCCGGCACGACCATCACCTCGGTCCGCAACGACGCGGTGGCCGACTTCGATGCGGCCGTCGCATCGGGAAGGCCGATATATGTGCTCTTCCACTCGCTCACGTGTGTTCCGTGCGTCGAGATATCGGAAGTCGCTGATGTCGTGATGCCTGAGTACGAGGGTGAAGTGGTATTCGTCAACGCGATCACTGACGATCCGTCCGGGCAGCAGCTGGCTGCGAACTTCGCGTTCCAGTACATCCCGACATCGTTCTTCCTCTCGCCCGGCGGTGCCGAGGTGGTTGACTCGTTCACCGGGGCGATGGACGAGCCGCAGATGCGCGCCTACCTGGACGCACTGGTGCAGGCCCGGTGAACATCGAGAGCCTGGCATCCGGTCTGACTTCAGGGAACGTTGGCGGTATCGCGGCGTTCGGCGTCGCCTTCCTGGGCGGTCTCGTGGCGGGGTTCGGCCCGTGCATCCTGCCGATGTTGCCTGCGGTCTTCGGCTATGTCACCGGCATGGTCACTCGCGACGCCTCGGCCGAGGAGCCTCGCGCACTACTCGTTCGGGCGTTGGGGCTCTCGATGGTCTTCGTGCTCGGCATGAGCGTCGTGTTCGCGGCCATCGGCGCGGTTGCAGGATTCCTCGGGCGCGCACTCATGTTCGGCGCGTGGGCGTACTACGTGATCGCGGCGATCTGTGTGGTCATCGCGCTGCAGATGCTGGAGCTGATCGATCTTCCGGTGGACAGACTCAACGCCTTGTTGCCGATGAAGCGACCTGAGCGGCGCGGCGTCATCGGTGCCTTCATATTCGGGATGCTGTTCGGCCTCGTCGCGTCCCCGTGCTCGACGCCGATCCTGGCGGCCATCGCGGCGATTGCCGCGACGACCGGCAGCGCCGCCAAGGGCGGTGCACTCCTGTTCGTGTACGGACTCGGCAAGGGCGTACCCCTGTTGCTGCTCGGTCTCGCCTCGGGCTCACTCGGTCTGATGCGAAAGGTGTCGCGCGTGACGCCTGTGCTCACCAAGATCGGCGGCATCGGTCTGCTGGGCGCGGCTGCGTATCTCATCTATCTTGCATGATGTTCAAAGGAGGATGTATGGAAGAGATCGTCATCCAGGTCGTGCCGGAACCCGCCTGTGGTTGAGGCGGCGGCACCGACTGCTGCGACACGCCTGAGTCGCTGCCCGGTGAGATCACCGAGGGAGCGACTTGAGAGATGCCGCTGCAGTGGCGCCTCCACGTGCTGGAGGTACAGTTGAAAGAGCGGATCGGCAGACCGGTACGCGTCGTTCAGAGGAGTCTGTACCATCTCGCGGGCACTGAGCGCACCGCCGCTGTCGACGTTCTCGTGAGTGGAGCCGAGTTGCCGTTGGTGCTCGTGGGCGATCGAGTCGCGTGCACGGGTTCGCTGGACCCGGACGCCGTCAGCGCGGCCATTCGCGAACTCGGGTAGCTGCTCAGCCGGTTCTAAGCGCCTCGGCGAGCGTCGGCGGCAGGCCGGCGGCTACGACCGCCTCTGCCACCCGCTCGATGTCGTAAGCGACTCGATGCACGACCACGCCGAGCCAGACTCGCTCGCCGCCCGGTGCGCCGGCGGGTCCTGCGGCGTGATCGTCAGGGCACGCGGCGTTCACCTCGGCCTTGCTGCCGAAGACGAGTTCGACCCATCCCGCGCGCGGGTCGCCGTCCTTGGGCTTGCCGACCGAGCCGCTGCTCACGTAGTGGACCGCGCGGCCGTCCTCGGCCGTGAGCACCCGGTGATAAGGGATGTGGATGTGGCCAACGCACACGACGTCGGCCACCGCCTGGTCGGCGAGTCTCGCCAGCTGGGCGTCCTTCCGGTCGAGCAGCAGGTACTCGTTGATCTTGCGTGGGCTGCCATGTGCCAGCAGGATGCGGGCTCCCTCGTGCACGAGCCGGAACTCCGTCGGCAGCGTTGCGAGCCACTCGTGGTCGGCATCGTCGAGCGCCTCGTCGGTGAACGCATACGAGGCCGCGCCGTCTGACTTCGCCTGCTCTGTGGCGTAGTAGCAGCCGCAATCGCCGCGCCGGGTGCCGATGCCCTCGTCGTAGTTGCCGCGGATCGTCGGTATGCCGAGGGTGCGGATGCGCTCCACGACGCCGGACGGATCCGGCCCGTAGCCCACCAGATCGCCGAGGCAGTAGGTCTCCTCGATCTCCGCCGACGCGATGTCTGCGAGGACCTCCTCGAGGGCAAGGGAGTTCGCGTGGATGTCCGAGAAGAGCGCGATGCGCCTCATGAGTCGCACGCCTCACCTTCCACGAGAGACGAGACCAAGGCGACCGGCTCCACACACACGGACCCCTCGCCCGAGCGCTCCATGTAGCGCGTGCGGGTGCGGTTGGCTATCCACACGAGCGAGAGCATCACCGGAACCTCGACGAGCACGCCGACGACGGTCGCGAGCGCCGCGGCTGACTTGAGGCCGAAGAGCGCGATCGCCACAGCTACAGCAAGCTCGAAGAAGTTCGAGGCGCCGATGAAGCCTGCGGGCGCACCGATCCGGTGCGGGATCCT
Organism: Coriobacteriia bacterium; assembly: GCA_030651765.1. Taxonomy (GTDB): domain Bacteria; phylum Actinomycetota; class Coriobacteriia; order Anaerosomatales; family Anaerosomataceae; genus UBA2272. Next base: position 243,247 of record JAUSBY010000011.1, read on the forward strand.
CCAGCGCCACGACCATCCGTAGGCGATCGCGAAGATGAGGAACGTCTGGATCGTGAGCGGGATCGCGATGAGGAGGATGTGGAGCGGATTGTCCACGATGATCTCACCCTGGAAGATGAAGATGATCACGAGTGTGACGAGCAGGGCGATGATCGTGACGGGGCCGAATCGCGGCAGGAAGTCGCGCTCGAACCAGGCCAGGCCCCTGGCCGCGATCAGACGGGTGCGCACGAGCCACCCGGCAGCGAGCGGCACGACCACGAAGAGCACGACGGAGAGCGCCATCGTGTCCCACGGCACCGGAATGCCACCCACGCCGAGCAGGAACGACACGATCGGAACGAACGCCACGAGCATGATCAGATCGTTCAAGGCGACCTGGACGAGCGTGTAGGCGGGATCCCCGTCGGCCAGATATGACCATACGAACACCATCGCCGTGCACGGCGCGGCGCCCAGGAGCACGGCACCAGCAAGGTACTGCTGCGCCAGCTCGGGCGTGATCTGATTCTTGAAGATGACGTTGAAGAACAGCCAGGCGATGCCGAACATGGTGAACGGCTTGATGAGCCAGTTGACCACGGTCGTGACGATCAGTCCGTTCTTGCGCTCGCCGACGCGCCTGATCGATGCGAAGTCGATCTGCAGCATCATCGGGAAGATCATGAGCCAGATCAGGATGGCCACCGGCATCGAGATCTCGGCGTAGGTGAAACGCGAGAGTCCGTCGGCTACGCCCGGCCAGGCATTCCCGATGAACGTGCCGGCGGCGATGCAGAGCGCCACCCAGAGCGTGAGGTAGCGCTCGAAGAAGCTCATGCGCTTCTTCTCGGCGGGTGCTGCGGGTGCGGTTCCGCTCATCGGTCGTCTCCTTGTCCCGGGTCACATATTGCCGCGTCGGAGGCGATCCCGCCTAAGGCGTTCAGGAACTCCTCGAGCACGGGCTTGCTCAGGCAGTACACCATCGAGGTGCCGACCGCGTGCGCGCTGATGACACCGGCGGACTTCAGAACGCGCAGGTGTTGCGAGATGGTCGACTGCGCGAGCGGCAGTCCGGCGAACACGTCGTGACCGCGGCATTCGCTCTGCGCTGCCAGCAGTCGGACGATACGTACACGCGCGGGGTGGGCGAGTGCCTTGGCTATCCCGGCCAGCTGTTCGTCGGTCACGGAGCCTCCTTCATCGTCAATCGTAGATGAACGATACACAGGGAGGAGGCCTTACACAAGTAGCGTAGAGCAGAGGACCCGCTCTTGACACAGACCGATGCTTATAGCAATCATCGGCAGGGGTTATGCCGCGTCCGAGAAAGGGGAGTTCTATGACCAAGCGTCGTGTGATCGGCCCTACCGCCTGGATACTCGGCGGAGCGGGCCTGTTCATCGGGGCGGTCGCCGCGTGGCTGGTGAGTCAGGGGAATCCGGGCAACATGGGCCTGTGTATCGCGTGCTTCCTGCGCGACATCATGGGCTTCTTCGTGGGCGGATCGACCAACCAGGCCGCCGTCGCCTACATCCGGCCCGAGATCATCGGCATCATTTTGGGCGCGATGGGCGCCGCACTTGTCACGCGCGAGTTCCGCCCGCGCGGCGGAAGCCAGCCGATCGTCAGGTTCGTGCTCGGGTTCATCTTCATGGCCGGCGCGCTCATCTTCCTCGGGTGTACCGTGCGCGCGTGGCTGCGCCTCGGTGGCGGCGACCTGTCGGCGCTGTGGGGGGTGGCCGGAATCGTCGCCGGCGTGATCGTCGGCATCGTATTCCTGAAGCGTGGCTTCAACATGGGGCGGGCGAAGAACCTGGCCAAGCCACTCGGCTGGTTGCTTCCCGCCGTCGGCGTGGCGATGCTCGCCTTCCTGCTCCTCTCGACGTACGGCGCCAAGCCCGACTGGGCCACCGTCACTCCGGCCAACGGCAAGGCGGTCGTGCCGGGTGAGGTCGTCGTCACGACTGACGGCACCGTGATCAAGCCCACGGACGCCGCGCTCGTGGACGGCGCCGTGGTGGCCGCCGACGGGACGGTGCTGGCCGACGCCGAGAAGGTGGCCGCGACCAAGCCGATGCCTGGCGGTAAGCGGGCGCCGTTGTGGATCTCGCTTGTCGCCGGCCTTGCCATCGGCGTCGTGGCGCAGCGCAGCCGCTTCTGCTCGATCGGAGGCATCCGCGACGCGATTCTCGTCCGCCGATTCGACCTGCTCTTCGGCGTGGTAGGCCTGCTCATCGGTGCCACGGTCGTGAACATGATCTTCGGGCAGTACAACCTCGGCTTCACCGGCCAGCCCGTGGCGCACAACGACGCGCTCGGCAGCTTCGCGGCGATGACGGTGGCCACCTTCGCGGCCATCCTGCTCGGCGGATGCCCGTTCCGTCAGGTGATCATGGGCTCCGAAGGCGATGCCGACTCGTTCATGGCGGTTGCGGGCATGCTCGTGGGCGCGGGAGCCACGCACTTCTTCAAGCTCGCATCGTCCGCCGCCGGCCTTGCCGACATCGCGTGGCCGGCGCTCGGCGTGATGGCAGTCGTCCTCGTCGCGGTGGCCGTTCTCGGCTCCCGCACAACCGCATAGCGCGAGAGAAGGGAAGACCTCATGACTGAACTCGACGTGCGCGGGCTGTCGTGTCCGATGCCGCTGATGCACACCAAGAAGGCACTCGAGAGCGACCCGGCCGAGATCGTGGTCCACGCCGACAGCGGGACCGCCAAGGCCAACGTCGCGGCGCTGCTGGCCGACGAAGGCTACACGGTCACGATCGAGGAGTCGGGCGAGGAGTACCGCATCAAGGGCGTTCGCGCGTGAGGCTGTTCGGCCGCAAGGACGCGGATCCGAGCCCGGGCGCCGAGGAGGCGCTCGGGCTGTTCCTCTTCGATGCCGTCAACGACGCGATCGCCGCCGAGCGAGCGCTCAAGGTGGCGGGCTACGGCGTGCACCTGGTCGCGCCGCCGCCGCACCTGCGCGCCGGCTGCGATCTCTCGGTCGCGCTCGAGCGCGTGGAGCACGTCGGTGCCGAGCGTGTGCTGGCCGAGGCGGGTGTGCACGTTCGGGAGTGGGTGAATGACGCCGAAGGCACCGCGAGCGTGTGCGACCTCGTGACCACGGTGGACTTCGGCGACTGGCTGATGGTGCGCGCCGGGAACATGAAGATCGTCGTGGAGAAGGCCACCGGCGTGATCGTGAACACGTCCGGCGGCGGCTGCCCGGACATCCCGTACCTGAACCTCGCGCTTGTGGGCAGGCGCCTCGATGAGGTGCCGCGCCCCAAGGATTTCGGCTACACCCTGTGCGGGCTGATGCTCGATCGGGCGTACGTGGAGGTTCGCGCGCTGCTTGAGGTTGATGGCCGATGACGCTGCTGGTCATCGCTACCTATCCGGTCGTCGAAGGGCCGGTCCTCGATGGTCCGGTCACGCTCGAGGCCGACGGCGGCATCGCCATCGGCGGGACGCGGGTGCCGAGCTCCCAGGGGACTTCGGCGATGCTGGGTGCGGCGACCCGGGTCGCTGCTCACCTCGGCACGCCGGCGCCGCACGCGCTCGTTGCCGGCGACATCGGACGTGGCGATGGAACGCGTCACGTATACGAGCGCCTGGCCGAGGTAGCGACGCGCATCCGTCCCTCGGTCATCGCGTTCCACTACATGCAGCCGGTGATGGCACTGATGCGCAGAGCGGTCGAGCAGCTGGCCGAGGTAGCTCCTGCGGCGCTGCTTGTCGCCGATGCGGGCGGGATGTACGCGGCCAAGGCGGCAGGGCTGGCGAGCCGCTTCGAGCTCATGACTCCGGACGTGGGAGAGCTCGGCTTCCTGGCCGATCCCGACGTCACGCACCCTGCCTACGTCTCTCACTACCTCTTCGGCAACGAGGGGTTCGATCCCATCGCGTTAGCCGCGACGGCGCATGCTACCGGTGGCGCCGCCCGCGTGCTGCTGATCAAGGGCGTGCGCGACCACATCACGCTCGACGGTGCGATCGCCGAGGTCGTCGAGGAGCCGTGCGTACCCGAGCTCGAGGCCATCGGCGGAACGGGCGACACGGTCACGGGTCTCGCCTCGGCGTTTCTCGCTGCGGGTTTCCCCACGGTGGATGCGGCGCGCTGCGCGTGTCTGGCCAACCGTGAGGCGGGACGGGCGATGGGGGCGACACCTGCGATGCACGCCGAAGATCTGGTCGCGGCCCTGCCGAACGTCCTCGGCGACAACCTCTGCGGATGGGGCGGCGCGTGCGTGGTCTAGGCTGCTGCGTGGTGTAGCATGAAGCGCGCGTTTATCGGTACGATGATCGCGCACGCGCGGCCGACACGCAGGGAGGGTCCATGCTCTTCGGCATCGTCATCACCCGCACTATCCTCATCGCCGGCGGTGCCGTGATCCTGGCGCTCATCCTGTTCCAGGTCATGCAGGGCAAGCGGAAGATCAAATTCAAGGGCCCGCTGCACATGAAGGTTCACCGCATGAGCGCGTACACGCTTGTCGTCCTTGCGGTGCTGCACGCGCTTGCGGGACTCGTCTACGTCAACGTCGTCCGGCTCTAGACCATGCCGACCACCGGAGGAACAATGGATACCCCCTCAGACCCGTCACCGGAGCAGCCCGCATTCTCGCCGCCCGCCGCACCGGTCGCGTTCGCTCCCGCCCCGGCGAAGGCGCCGATGTCGGCCGGCGCTAAGTGGGCCATCGGTCTGACCATCGGCTTTGTCATCCTGACGCTGCTCTCGTGCGTGGGGCTCGTGGTGGTCGCCGCCACGGACGGTCCTGCGCTGGGATCGTACGGCGACAGTATCGCGCTCATCCACATCGGTGGCGTGATCGCCGGGAGCGGCACGACCTACCAGGGCGTGGCATCCCCGGAGTACGTTCTCGACCAGCTCGACCAGGCGCTCGCCGATGACAGCGTGCGTGCGATCCTGTTGCGCATCGACTCTCCCGGCGGGACCGTCGCGGCCTCACAGGAGATATCGCTCGCGGTACGTCGTGCCGCCGAGGAGAAGCCGGTCGTCGCGAGCATCGGCGACATCGGCGCGTCTGGGGCGTACATGGTTGCATCGCAGTGCAGCGAGATCGTCGCCTCGCCCGGATCCTCCGTGGGCAGCATCGGCGTGATCATGGAGATCCCCAACGTCGCGGGCCTGCTCGACAAGCTCGGCGTCGAGTTCACCGTCCTGACGGAAGGCGAGCACAAGGACGTCGGCAACCCCTACAGGAGCGTGACGACCACCGAGAGCGCGATGCTCCAGGGTCAGATGGAGATCGCCTACGAGCAGTTCATCGCGGACGTGGCCACCGGCCGCGGCATGTCGGAGGCCGAGGTGCGCGAACTCGCCACGGGCTGGGTCTGGCTCGGTAGCGAGGCTATCGAGCTCGGGCTCGTGGACACGCTTGGCAACTACGACGACGCGGTCGATGCGGCCGCCGAACTCGGCGGTATCGAGGGCGAGCCGTACATCATGACCTACGGCCAGGACTACTCGCTCGAGAACCTGATCTGGGACATGTTCGGGATGACGGCGCGCTCCATGTCGCTCGACGCAGACGCGCTGCGGCGGGTCGGACTGCCCCGGTGAGCGTGGGTCGCGATGACCACGCGATAACGGTGCGCGAGGCCTTCCGTGCGGTGGTGGCCGACCGGTCGTGGTTCAAGAAGACCGCCATCGGCGTCGGCATCATGATGATCCCGTACGTCGGCGCGATCTGGTTCATGGGCTACGGGCTCGCCTGGGTTCGTGCAGCGGCCTGGGACCCTGAGGCGCAACTGCCCGAGTGGCAGCCGGTGGGTCCGCGCCTGCGCACGGGTCTCATCGCGTTCGTGGTGAGCCTCATCTACTCTCTACCGCTTTCCGCACTCATGATCGGTGGGATCTTCCTGCTCATCGCGCGCGGTGCCTTCGGCCTTGCCGAGATGGCGAGCGTGTGGGACTTCGTGGTCCCGCTCATCGCGTTCACGGTCGGCATGACCCTCGTGTCGGTTGTCTACGGGGTCGCTATCTGGCCGGTCTTCGCGCAGGTCGCACTGTACGATTCGATCGAGGCCGGCTTCGATCTGCGGCGCATCTTCGACCGGATCCGCGAGCATGCGGCGGCGTATCGCTCGGTGTTTTGGCGGGCTCTCGCGGTCGGGTTGCTCTCCTCGTTCATCGTGCTCACAGGCATGCTGATCGTTGTCGGGGGCGTGGTCTTCGGGGCCGCGGTTCTGCTGCCCGACGAGATGGCCGGACTCGTGTGGATGCTCGTCATGCCCGCGCAGATGGTCTCCTCGGTGCTCACCGGGTTCGTGAGCGTTCTTGCGGCGCTCGTGTCGTACCGTTTGTGGGCCGGGTACACGCGGACAGCCTACGGACTCGGCAGCCCCGCATCCGTACCGGACGTGGCGGTCTGACGGGCCGCGAGTGCCCTTACCGCGCCTGTCCGTATCGCCTACAATGCACCCATGACGCGCGGGCAGGGGCGCCCGCGTCGTCTCCCCGCCGTCCGCCCCGCGACGCCCGATCAGAAAGGACGTCTGCGTGCAGCCGATCGATCTCAAGCCGAGTGCTCAGGGTAAGGTCCGCGACATCTTCGACATGGGTTCGGAGCTTCTCATCGTCGCGACCGACCGCATCAGTGCCTTCGACGTCGTTCTCCCCGATCCGATCCCCTACAAGGGTGAGGTCCTCACGAAGATCTCGCTCTTCTGGTTCGACCTGCTCGGCGACGTGGTGCCGAACCACCTCATCTCGGCCGACGAGTGCGATCTTCCCGATGCGCTCACCGATCACGCCTCGTCGCTCCGCGGCCGGTTCATGCTCGTGAAGAAGGCGCAGGTCTTCCCGGTCGAGTGCATCGTTCGCGGCTATCTGGCCGGAAGCGGCTGGAAGGAGTACCAGGCGAGCGGCACGGTGTGCGGTCAGAAGCTCCCGGAAGGCCTCGTCGAATCGAGCCGTCTGCCCGAGCCGATCTTCACGCCGTCGACCAAGGCCGCCATCGGCGATCACGACGAGAACATCAGCTTCGAGCGGATGGTCGAGATCGTCGGCGCCGAGCATGCCGGGCGGCTGCGTGACGTCTCGATCGCGCTGTACTCGGCAGCGCGCGACCACGCCGCTTCGCGCGGCATCATCATCGCGGACACGAAGTTCGAATTCGGCCTGGTCGACGGCGAGATCACGCTCATCGACGAGGTCCTAACGCCCGACAGCTCGCGCTTCTGGCCCGCCGAAGAGTACGTGCCGGGCAGCGGTCAGCAAAGCTACGACAAGCAGTTCGTGCGCGACTGGCTCGAGGCGAGCGGGTGGGACAAGACGCCGCCAGCGCCGGCACTTCCTGAAGATGTGATCGTGATGACCGCCGAGAAGTACGTCGAGGCGTTCGAGACGATAACCGGCATGCCGTTCTCTCCGGAAGGGGACTGAGGTCCCGTGTCACAGCGCAGCTATGGCAACGATCGCTACCGCAAGGGCGCGAAGATCGGCTCCACCAGAAAGAGCGCGGCCGGGGCCAAGCCGGTCCGCAAGCAAGGGACCGTGGACGCGGGCACCGTGTCCAAGCCCAAGAAGAAGCCCGGCCAGGACAAGGACTGGAGCGGTCTTCCTACGTCGCCGGAGATCAAGAAGTGGCGCCGGGTGTGGTGGGTGCTCCTGCTCGGCGGCCTGGCGCTGATCGGCATCGGGTGGGCCGTCCCTACGCTTCGCGAGAACATGGCGGTGCAGCGGGTGATCGCCACGACGGTACTCGGCTTCTCACTGGTAGCCGTGAGTATCGACATCTTCGTGATCCGTAAGCTCCGCAAGCAGCTCATCGAGGCGCAGGGCGCCAAGAAGCGGCCGTCCAAGGACGCTGGCGTCAAGGCCGCCGAGAAGGAGAAGGCCGAAGGAGCCAAACCCGGCAAGGACCGTTCGTGAGTCTCAAGATCCTGCCCGCGCGCGTGAGAGCCCATCTCTACCTCTTCTGGTTCGGGATGGCGCTTGCGGGCGCGGGCGTGGTCGGTTTCTTCTTGAGCTTCTGGCGTGTCGCCTCGGCCACCCAGGCAGCCATCGACGTGCACACCGACATCCCGGTGGTCGCCTACGCGTCGATCGGCGCGTGGCTCATCGGGCTGGCCATCATGTGGTACAGCCGGCGGACGCTCAACGCCGCCGTGGCCGAGCGCACCCGGCAGACGCGGGAATCGCTCGCGTCCACCGACACCGATACAGCCGCCGAAGCGCCCGACGGGCGCGACGCGTAAGGGGGAGATCATGGCACGGTTCGAGATCCACGTGACGTACAAGAAGGGCATCTTCGACCCGCCCGGCGCGACGGCCGAGCGGGCACTCGTCAACCTCGGCTACGAGGAGGTCGCCTCGGTCAAGATCGGCAAGTACATACAGCTCGAGGTGGCCGATGGTACGTCCGAGGCCCGGGTCCGTGAGATGTGCGACAAGCTGCTCGCCAACCCGGTCATCGAGGACTACCGCATCGAGCGGGTCGGGGAGGCTTAAGCGTATGCGCTTCGGTGTGGTGATCTTCCCCGGCTCCAACTGTGAACAAGACGCCGTCCACGCGATCCGGCACCTCGGGATGCAGGCCGACTTCGTGTGGCATGGCGATACGGACCTCGCCGGTTACGATGCGCTCGTCCTGCCCGGCGGCTTCTCCTACGGCGACTACATCCGCTGCGGCGCCGTGGCGCGCTTCAGCCCCGTGATGGCCGAGGTCATGCGCTTCGCCGAACGCGGCGGGCCCGTCATCGGCATCTGCAACGGCTTCCAGATCCTTGCCGAGGCGCACCTCTTGCCCGGCGCGTTGCTCCGCAACCGCGGTCTCAAGTTCATCTGCACCACGGTCGACCTGCGGGCCGAGGAGAGCGCGTGTGAGTGGCTCGACCTTGCACCCGGTACGGTCCTGCGCGTGCCGATCAACCACAACGAGGGCAACTACATCTGCGACGCCGAGACCCTCGAGCGTCTCCAGGGCAACGGCCAGATCGTGCTGCGCTACTGCGAACCGGACGGCTCGCGTGCCGCCGGCGGCAGCGCCCCCAACGGCGCGCTCGATGACATCGCCGGCATCTGCAACGAGCGCGGCAACGTGTTCGGCCTGATGCCGCATCCTGAGCGGGTGGTCGACCCCGTCTCGGGCGGCACCGACGGGCAGCACTTCTTCACCGCTATCGCGCAGCGCCTTGCGGAGGTGAGCTAGACCATGAACACTCCCGAGACGCTCTCCCCCGAGATCGCCCCCAAGCTCGCCGTCGAACTCGGACTCAAGCTCGACGAGTACGAGAAGGTCGTCGAGATCCTCGGCCGCGTGCCGAGCGTGACCGAGCTCTACATGTACTCGCTCATGTGGAGCGAGCACTGCTCGTACAAGCACTCCCGCAAAGCGCTCCGCATGTTCCCCACCCAGGGCGACCACGTCTTGCAGGGGCCGGGCGAGAACGCCGGCGTCATCAGCGTGGGTGACGGCTGGGCGGTGGCCTTCAAGATGGAGAGCCACAACCACCCGTCGGCCATCGAGCCGTACCAGGGTGCGGCCACCGGCGTGGGCGGCATCATCCGCGACATCTTCACGATGGGCGCGCGGCCGATCGCGAGCCTTGACTCGCTGCGCTTCGGCACGCTCGACAAGCCGCGGCAGCGGTACCTGTTCGAGGGCGCGGTGGCCGGCATCGGCGGATACGGCAACTGTCTCGGCGTACCGACCGTCGGTGGCGAGGTCTACTTCGAGGAGGCCTACGAGGGAAACTGCCTGATCAACGCGATGGCCATCGGCCTCATGCGCGCCGAGAACCTCACGCGTGCGGTGGCCGCCGGCGTGGGCAACCACGTGCTGCTCATCGGCTCCACAACCGGGCGTGACGGCATCGGTGGCGCATCCACGCTCGCCAGCCAGGAGTTCGACGAGAAGGCCGAGGACAAGCGTCCGAGCGTGCAGGTGGGCGACCCCTTCGAGGAGAAGCTGCTCATCGAGGCGTGCCTCGAGCTGCTCGACGGAAAGCTCCTCGTCGCCCTTGGCGATCTCGGCGCGGCGGGACTCACCTCGTCGGCAAGCGAGATGGCGAGCCGCGGCGGCGTGGGCCTCGACATCGACGTGACTCAGGTGCCGCAGCGCGAAGACGCGATGAAGCCGTTCGAGATCATGGTCTCCGAGAGTCAGGAGCGCATGCTCGCCATCGTCACGCCGACGAACCTCGATGCCGCTCAGAGCGTGTGCGACACGTGGGGCCTGCGTTCGACCGTGATCGGCGAGGTCACCGACACGGGGCGCTTCGTGGTGCGTGAGGGCGACGCGGTGGTGGCCGATATGCCCGCCGCGACGCTTGCCCACGACGCGCCCATCTACGACCCGGCCTCCGAGCGTCCCGCCTACCTCGATGAGGTCCAGGCGTTCGATCCGGTCGCATCACTCGACCATCCCGAGGGGCGCGAGGCGCTCTCGGCCACGCTGCTCAGGTTGCTGGCGAGCCCCAACATCTGCTCGCGGCGCTGGATCTGGGAGCAGTACGACCACCAGGTCATGCTCAACACCGTCGTGCTACCGGGTAGCGACGCAGCCGTGCTCCGCATCGGCGATACCGGCCGAGGCGAGATGACCACGCGTGGCATCGCGGTCTCCACCGACTGCAACGGTCGCTACTGCTACCTCGATCCCTATGCCGGCGCGCAGATCGCGTTCGTCGAGGCCGCCCGCAACGTGGCGTGCTCGGGTGGGCGCCCTGCGGCCATCACCGACTGCCTGAACTTCGGCAATCCCGAGAAGCCCGACGTGTTCTGGACCTTCCATGAATCCGTTCGTGGTCTGGCCGACGCGTGCACCGCGTTTGGCGTCCCGGTCATCTCCGGCAACGTCAGCTTCTACAACGAGAGCTTCGGTCAGCCGATCTACCCGACGCCCACCGTCGGTCTTGTCGGTCTGCTCGACCACATCGAGGATCACTGCACGCTCGCGTTCAAGTCCGCCGGTGACGTCATCTTGATGCTCGGCCGCACCAGGCCCGAACTCGGCGGCAGCGAGTACCTCAAGGTCGTGCACGGAATGGTGTCCGGCAGGCCTCCCAAAGTCGACCTGGTCGACGAGCGACTGCTCGGCGAACTGCTCGTGACGGCCATACGTACCGGGATCGTCAGCTCCGCGCATGACTGTGCCGAGGGTGGTCTGGCCGTCGCGCTAGCCGAGTGCTGTGTGGCCGGTGACGTAGGTGCCCGGATCGATCTCGGCGACGGGCTGCCCGGCGTCGTTGCGCTGTTCAGCGAGTCGCAGGGACGGGCGATCGTCACGGTTGATGCGGATCACGTGAGCGCCTTCAAGACGCTTGCCGCCGCGCACGGGACGGCATGCACGCGCATCGGGACGGTCGGCGGTGACGGGCTCGTCATCGGTGATGAGGCGGATGTCTCGCTCGACGACATGCGGGCTGCGTACGCACCGACGCTCGAGCGGCTGGTGCACGGCGAGGCGTAAGGGGGACGCGTGGAGCTGCTGACCGCACTCGGCCTGTCCATCCCCGCGGGGCTGAACGCGTACGTACCGCTGCTGGCTGTGGCCCTTGCGCAGCGGTTCGAGCTGCTCGAGCTGACTGCGCCGTTTGACGTGATGGGCGAGTGGTGGCTCATCGCGATCATCGCGGTGCTGCTCGTCATCGAGTTCGTGGCCGACAAGGTGCCAGCCGTCGACCACGTCAACGACGTCATCCAGACCCTCGTCAGGCCCGCCGCGGGCGGGATTGTGGCGGTCGCGGCTGCGGGCAGCGCCACCGAGGTGAGTCCGTGGCTGCTCGTGCTGGCGGGTGTGCTGCTCGCCGGGGGCGTACACGCCGCGAAGGCGACCGCGCGCCCGGTCGTCAATGCGACGACCGCCGGTGCCGGCGCCCCGGTCGCAAGCGTCGTCGAAGACGCGGGCGCCGTCGTGTTGTCGGCGGTTGCGATACTCGCTCCCATCCTGGTGGCGGGCGTGGTCGTCATCGTCGGATACGGGCTCTGGAGACTCTGGAGTCGGCGGGCGGGCGACCGGTATGCTGCCTGATCGAGATGCGCTCGAGGCGCTTCGCGCCGATCTGCGCTCGGCGGACCCGGCGATTCAGGAACGGGCCGTGGCGCAACTCGGCGATGTTGTCGGCCAGAGCGCGCGGGACATCGTCACCGAGGCGCTCGCCTCGGACAACCCCGAAGTGCGGGAAGCAGCCGAGCATCTGTTAGCGCGGCTCATCGCGCAGGCCCTCCCCGGATGAGACCGGTAGTCCGGATCTCACGGATAGCAGTGCTGCCGGTGCGCCGTGCTATCCTACTCGGCGTTCGGCCCCTCCGACGCGAGAAGCGCGGGTCTCCATGAGAGAGCAGCACGTTCCGGCAGATTGGATCTTGAGCGACCGCCCCGAACGTCCCGAAGAAGCCTGTGGCGTCTTCGGCGTGTTCGCCGAGGGCGAGGACGTGGCGCACCTCGCGTACTTCGGACTGCACGCGCTCCAGCACCGGGGGCAGGAGTCGGCTGGCATCGCGGTGGCCGACGGCCACTCACTCATGGTGGTCAAGAACCTCGGCCTCGTGACGCAGGTCTTCACGGAAAGCGATCTGACGTCGCTTCAGGGCCACATCGCCCTCGGGCACACGCGGTACTCGACGACGGGCGCTTCCAAGAAGTGGGAGAACGCCCAGCCGATGATCTCGTCGATCGGCCCCAACACCATCGCACTCGCGCACAACGGGAACCTCGTCAACACGGCCTCGCTGCGCGAGGAACTGCAGTCGCTCGGTGCGCGCTTCCGCTCCACGACCGACTCCGAGGTCATCGTGCGCCTCGTCGATCACTTCACCCAGGCGCACTCGTCGATCCGCGGCGGCATTCGCGACGCGATGCGTATGATGCGCGGCGCCTACGCGGTGGCCATGATGTCCGAGGAGGCGCTCTACGCGTTTCGCGACCCCAACGGCGTGCGCCCGCTGGTCATCGGGAGGCTTCCCGACGAGCGGGGCTGGGTCGTGGCCTCCGAGACGTGCGCGCTCGATATCATCGGGGCCGAGTTCGTACGCGACATCGCTCCGGGCGAGCTCATCCGCGTGAAGGACGGCGTGCTCACAAGCGAGCAGGCGGTTCCGCCCGGCAAGCCGAGCCTGTGCATCTTCGAGTTCGTGTACTTCGCCAGGCCGGACAGCGTGCTGTACGACTGCTCGCTGTACGAGGCGCGGAGGCGGCAGGGCGCGGCGCTTGCGGCCACCGCGCCGGTCGAGGCGGATCTCGTCATCGGCGTGCCCGACTCGGGCGTGCCGGGCGCGGTGGGCTACGCACAGGCGAGCGGCGTCCCGTTCGGGGAGGGGCTCGTGAAGAACCGGTACGTCGGCCGGACCTTCATCTCGCCCACGCAGTCGCTCAGGCAGCAGGGCATCCGCCTCAAACTCAACCCGCTGCGTCACATCATCGCCGGCAAACGGCTCGTCGTCGTGGACGACTCGATCGTCCGGGGCAACACGTCCAAGAAACTCGTGCAACTGCTGCGCGAGGCCGGCGCCACGGAGATACATATGCGGCTGACGTCGCCGATGGTCGTGTGGCCGTGCTTCTACGGCATCGACACCGACACGCAGGAGCAGCTGATCGCCGCCACGCACGAACTCGACGAGATCCGGGACTTCATCGGAGCGGACTCGCTCGCCTACCTGCCGCTGGAGGAACTCGTGGCCTCCACCGGCCGACCCGCGTGCGAGTTCTGCACGGCGTGCTTCGACGGTGACTACCCCATCGAGGTGCCCGAGTCGGTGCGGCGCGGCAAGCTCAGCCTGGAGCCCGGCGCGTGACCGAGGCCGGCGCGGCGCTCGCGGCCCTGCTCGAAGGCATCCGGCTCGCCGTGCAGTTCAATCCGCTCGTGGCCATCGTGACTGCCGCGATCGCCTCCGCAGTCTCGGGTTACCCCCGCGCGCCGCGGGAGCGCCAGCACTGGACCGAGCTGATCGTCGCTCTCGGCTGGCTGTTCGGCGATGGCCTGCGCGTGCTGGGTCGGGCACGTGACACCTACGACGTGGCCGGCGCGCCCGATTGGTCCGCATGGACCGTCCTCGTGCTCTGGGCGCTCGGGTCGCTGCTTCTCGGCTACGTGCTGCCCGTGCTCGCGGGTACCGCGGTGGGCCGACGCGTCACGCACGGCACCGGCTGGCTTGCCGCCGCCGCCGTCGCAGCGGGTCTGTCGGCCGCGATCTCCGCGGCGGTCGGCGCGCTGTCCTGACGCGAGCCCCGCTTCCGTACCTCGGCTGTTACAATGCTCGTGCGCGCAGCCATCCGCGCCATTCCCGAGGGGAGATCATGGGAAGCGACCACCGCGAGGGTCCCGTAGACTACCGCGCCGCCGGCGTGGACACCGCCGAGGGCGCACGTGCCGTCGAGCGCATCCGCAGCCACGTGCGCGCGACGTACCGGCCGGAGGTCATCGGCGATATCGGCGGCTTCGGGGGGCTGTTTTCGGCCGCGAAGCTCAAGGAGATGGACGACCCGGTGCTGGTCTCCGGCACCGACGGGGTGGGCACCAAGCTCAAGCTCGCGCAGCTGCTCGACGCGCACGACACGGTCGGCATCGACCTCGTGGCGATGTGCGCCAACGACATCCTGGTCTCCGGCGCCGAGCCGCTCTTCTTCCTCGACTACGTGGCCGTCGGCAAGCTCGACTCGGTGCGCATGGAGCGCATCATCGCCGGCATCGCCGAGGGGTGCCAGCAGGCCGGATGCGCGCTCGTCGGCGGCGAGATGGCCGAGCACCCGGGCACGATGGACCCTGACGACTACGACCTCTCCGGCTTCTGCGTCGGCGCGGTGGACCGGCCGAAGATGGTGACCGGCGAGACCGTGGCGCCGGGCGATGTGATCCTGGGCATCGGCTCGAGCGGTCTGCACTCAAACGGTTTCTCGCTCGTGCGCAAGGTGCTCGTGGAGGGCCGAGAGGACGAACTGTCGCTGCCGCGTGTGGATCTCGGCGGCACGACGCTCGGCGAGCTGCTGCTCACGCCCACGCGCATCTACGTGAAGAGCGTGCTCGCTACGATCGCCGAGGTGCCCGTGAAGGGCATGGCGCACATCACGGGCGGCGGCATCACCGAGAACCTCGACCGCATTCTGTCGGAGGGGTGTGACGCGCGCGTACACCGGGGGACGTGGAAGGTGCCGCAGGTCTTCGGCCTCGTTCAGCAAGCCGCCGGTCTCGATGACGACGCGATGTACCGCACGTTCAACATGGGAATCGGCTTCGCGATCGTGCTGGACGAGCGCAACGCGCCCACGGCGGCTCTGCGCCTCCGCGAGTACGGCGAGGCCGTGAACGAGATCGGCGAGATCGTGGAGGGCTCGGGTGCGGTGACCTATGTCTGACGAGGTGCTGGCCGCGTCGCCTGAGGCCGAGGAGCGCGAGGACGAACGGCTCGTCCTCGGCGTGCTCATCTCGGGCAGCGGCACCAACCTCCAGGCGGTCATCGACGCGTGTGCGAGCGGCGCGCTCGACGCGCGTGTGGCCGTGGTGATCTCCAACAAGGAAGCGGCGCTCGGCCTCGAGCGGGCCCGCAAGGCCGGCATCCCGGCCGTGCACATCGATGCGGCCGCGATGGCCGACTACCGCGCGTATAACCACGCCATCCGCGAGGCGCTCGACGCCCACGGCGTCGAGCTCGTGGTGATGGCCGGCTACATGCGCCTGCTCGGCAACGAGGTCCTGCGCGCGTATCCGGGCGCGGTCATCAACCTGCACCCGGCGCTTCTGCCGGCCTTCCCCGGCGCCTCGGCCATCGGCGATGCGTTCGCGTACGGCGTGAAGGTCACCGGCGTCACGGTGCACTTCGCCGACGAGGAGTTCGACCGCGGGCCGATCATCTGCCAGGAGCCGGTCCGCGTCGAGGAGACCGACACCGTAGAGACACTCGAGGCGAAGATCCACGAAGTCGAGCACCGGCTGCTTCCCGAGGCCATCGGCATGATCGCAGACGGCCGCGTGCTTCTGGACGGCCGCGTCGTGCACATCGAACACACCGAGTAGAACAGGGGCATCACCGTGGACCAGGTCACCATCAAGCGTGCGCTCGTCTCGGTCACCGACAAGACGGGCGTGGCCGAGTTTTGCAAGGTGCTCGTCGATGAGTTCGGCGTGGAGATCGTCTCCACCGGCGGGACGGCCGCCGCGCTCGAGGCCGCCGGCGTGCCGGTGCGCCCGATCGACGACCTCACCGGCTTTCCCGAGATGATGGACGGCCGCGTGAAGACGCTGCACCCCAAGGTGCATGGCGGGCTTCTCGCGCGCCGCGACGTGCCCGAGCACATGGCCGCCGCCGCCGAGCACGGCATCGGCATGATCGATCTCGTGGTGGTCAACCTCTACGCGTTCGAGCAGACCGTCGCGTGCGAGGGCGTCACGCTCGAGGACGCGGTCGAGAATATCGACATCGGCGGGCCGAGCATGCTGCGCTCGGCGGCCAAGAACTTCGAGTCGGTGACGGTGGTGACCGACCCGGCCGACTACGACGCGGTACTCGACGAGATGCGCGCGAACGGCGGCGGCACCACGCTTAAGACGCGCAAGCGCCTCGCGACGGGGGTCTTCCGCACCACAAGCGCGTACGACAGCGCGATCTGGATGTATCTCTCCGAGTACGGCAAGGAGCGCTTCCCCGACGAGGTCCGCTTCCGCCTGCTGAAGGTGCAGGATCTGCGCTACGGCGAGAACCCGCACCAGGACGCCGCGTTCTACCGCTTCAGCGACGGCAAGGAGCACACGCTCGCGCGCGCCACGCAGATTCAGGGCAAGGAGCTCTCCTACAACAACATCCTCGACACCGACGCCTGCTGGACGGCCGTCCGTGAGTTCGCCGAGCCGTGCTGCGTGATCGTGAAGCACACGAATCCGTGCGGCGTTGCCATCGCCGACGACCTCGTGACCGCATACGCGCGGGCGCACGAAAGCGATCCGGTCTCGGCCTACGGCGGCGTCATGGCGTTCAACGGCACGGTGACCGCCGACGTCATCCGCGCCATCTACGAGAACAAGCAGTTCGTCGAGGTGATGATCGCGCCGGACTACGAGCCCGCTGCGCTCGAGCTCCTCGACGAGAAGCGCAACGTGCGCGTGCTCTCCACCGGCGGCATCCGCGCCGTCGGCGGGCACTACGAGTCGCGTGCGGTGGAAGGCGGCATGCTCATCCAGACCTCGGACAGCGTGGAAGAGGACGCATCGCGTTTCCGCGTGGCCACGATCGCGCAGCCATCGCCTGAGGAGATGGAGCAGCTGCTCTTCGCCTGGCGCGTGGTGAAAAGCGTGAAGAGCAATGCGATCCTGCTCGTCAAAGGCTTCGCCACCGTCGGTGTGGGTGCCGGCCAGATGAACCGCGTGAACTCGGCACGCATCGCCGTTGAGGCCGCGGGCGATAAGGTGCGCAACGCTGTCTGCGCCTCGGACGCCTTCATGCCGTTCCCCGACACGCTCGAGGTGTGTGCCGAGGCCGGGGTTACCGCATTCATCCAGCCGGGTGGCTCGATCCGCGACGACGAGGTGATCGCCAAGGCCAACCGCCTCGGCGTGTCGATGGTCTTCACCGGATACCGCCACTTCCGGCACTAGCCGCACGATGGGTGCGCACCTCGCCGAAGCGCTGCGCGAGACCATCCGCGTCCAGGACGGGCGCATCCCGCTGCTCGAGCGGCACCTTGCGCGCCTGGCTGTCGGCGGGTGTGACGGCCCGATGCTCGAATCCGCCCGCCGGGCCGCCGAGAGCGCCGCGCGCGCGTGGGCCGAGCCGTACGGTCGCATGGCGCTCGTCGTCTCGACCGACGGTGAGGCGGCAGCCGAGGTCTCCGCGCGCCCGTCGGTGATCGACGTCCCCGGCGGCCCCCGGATTGCGCTCGTCCTCGCGCCCGAGCCGCAGCTCCCGCCGGGCGCGGCCAAGCCCGCCGACCGCTCGCAGTGGGACCGTGCGTTCGAGCGTGTGGCCAGTGCGGCCGACGTGGCGATCCTCGTCTCCGAGACCGGCCTCCTGATGGACACGACGCACGCCACGCTGTGGGTCCGCACGGGCGCACGGCTGCTGACGCCGCCCTCTCCGCCGGCGCTCGCCGGTGTGTCCCGCGGCGTCGTGCTCGACCGCGCCGCCGCACTCGGCTACGAGGCTGCCGAGGCGCCACTCGTCCCCGCGCATCTCGACTCGGCCGACGAGGTGATCCTCACCACCGCCGTGGCGGGTGCGCGCGCGGTGCGGGGCAGGGGCGGGCCCGCCGCCGACGCGCTCGCCACCGAGTTCGCGCGACTGTTCGCGGGCGGCGCGTGAGCGGCGGGCCGCTGCGTGCCGAGGGGCCCGTGCTCGCCCCGCCATCGGCCGAAGCGGCAGCGTTCGTCCGCGCTATTCCCGCCGAGCGTCGCCCGCTCGCGCTCGCGCCGTCAGACGCGCGGGGCTGGTTCGGCGGAGCGCACATGGTGTGCTGGGATCCGGCCGAGACGCGCGGCGGCCTCTCGCTGTCGGTTGCCGCGGGGCTGCTCGAGCAGGCGATGTCGAGCCCGGACCCGCTGCTTGCGGCGGCGGTCCTGCCCTACGACGGTCTCGCCGAGGTCCGCACGTACACCGGCGGTCTCGTGCGCACTGCCGAGGGGTGGCGCGCATGGGGCAGCACCGTCACCGCGCTGCCGGCGGCACTCGACATCGACCTCGCGCCGCGCGTGGCCGGTCCGCTGATCCTCGACCCGACCGCCGACCTCGATGAGGCGGGCTACCGCGCACGGGTCGAGCGCGTGCGCGAGCGCATCGCCGCAGGCGACGTGTACGTCCTGAACCTCACCTACCGTATCGCCGGCCAACCGGCGCTCGTCGCCGCCGATGCGTTCGGCGTGCTTGTGGAGCGGGCCGCCGGCCCGATGTCGGCCTGGTGGGGCGAGGCGTCGGGCGGCTCGCTCGCCTCGGTCTCTCCCGAGCGGTTCTGCGCGATCGAGACCGACGCGCACGGACACCGGCACGTGTGGATCGAGCCCATCAAGGGGACGCGACCGCGCGGCGCGGATGTGGTCACGGACGCCGCGGCGGCGCGCGAGCTGGCCGGGGATGCCAAGGAGCGCGCCGAGCACGTGATGATCGTGGACCTCGAACGCAACGATCTCGGCCGGGTGGCGGTCCCGGGAAGCGTGCACGTGGACCCGATGCTCGAAGTCTTCGCCACGCCGTACTGCCACCAGCTCGTCTCGCGCGTTCGCGCGCTCATGCGGGCGGACGCCACACTCGGCGATCTGGTGGAGGCCACCTTCCCGTGCGGTTCGGTCACCGGGGCGCCGAAGCGCGCCGCGATGCGCATCATCGGTGAGCTGGAGCGCTCGCCACGCGGCGCGTACACGGGGGCCCTGGCGGTGGCGCTCCCCGGGCGCTTCGACTCGTCGGTGCTCATCCGGACGCTCGAGTACGGACCGGACGCCGTGCGCTGGGGGACCGGCGGCGGAGTCACCATCGACTCGGATCCTGGAGCCGAGTGGCGCGAGTCGCGGCTCAAGGCGGTACCCGTGCTGGGCGCCGCGGCGGGGGACGTCTGACCCGCTACTCCTGGACCAGGTGCACGGTGCGGGTGGGGAACGGGAAGTGGATGTCCTCGGCAGCGAAGCGGGTGTACAGGCGCCTGATGAACTCGCTGCGGAGCAGATACTGGTCGCCGTACTCGGTCGTTCTGAGCACTGCGAGCACGGTGATCGCCGAGTCGCCAAACCCGCGGAACCGGACTATCGGCTCGTAGCCGGGCAACTGCGGCTGCAGCTCGGCCATGACCTCGGCGGCCACCTCGGACGCGACGCGCTCAACGCGCTCCAGATCGGAGCCGTACACCACGCCAAACTCGGTATAGACGGCCAGTGGGTCGGCAGGCAGCCGGTAGTTGGTCACGACCGCCTGCGCGAGCTTGCCGTTTGGCACGATCACGAGGTTGTCGGCCTGCGTGCGGAGCGTGGTGGTGCGCCACGCGATGTCGACGACGGTCCCCTCCTGCTTTGTCTCCAGCAGGAGGTAGTCGCCCGGACGGATCTGCTTCGAGGCGACGATCTGCAGCCCCGCGAACAGGTTGCCGAGCGTGTCCTGAAGTGCCAGAGCGACCGCCAGACCTCCTACGCCGAGTGCGGTGATGATCGGCGTGATCGAGATCTCGAGTGCCGAGAGTATCGTCAGCCCGCCGATGACGAGGACCAGTATCCGCGTGATGTTCACGAGGATGCTGGCCGAGGGCAGTGCTTCGGAGGCGGCCACCGAGCGACGGACGAGATGGCCCGCGACGCGCATGAGCACGAGGGTCACCACAAGGATGATCGCGATGGTGACACCGCGGGTCACGTACAGCTCGGGGATCTCCATACCCAGTACGGTCATCGTGTCTCCGTCCGCTTCGTGGTCAGGGCCCATCATAGCAATCGGGCTCGGTCCGGTGTCTCGTTTGACCCTTAGGCCAGGCGTGGGTACACTACGCGTTGCGCTTCCGGGCCGTTTGACCCTGGCCCGGGATGTGCTTGTCAGGGCCGTTAGCTCAGTTGGTAGAGCAGGGGACTTTTAATCCCAAGGTCATAGGTTCGATCCCTATACGGCCCACCACAGCGCACACCGGCCCCCATCGTCTAGCGGCCAAGGACTCCGCCCTTTCAAGGCGGCAACAGGGATTCGAATTCCCTTGGGGGCACCACATTCTCGCAGTTCAGAGGGGGTACGGCCTCTGATTTGGTGCCCGATTTGGTGCCCAATTGTGTTTCCACTGCGCCCAAGGCGCCGCTGAAAAGGTCGCCGATACTGTCTGCCGCAGCTCTCTGAGTGGCACGATCGGACCAGCAGTAAGTGTCCATCGTGTACGCCGATGAGTGATGGCCGGCAATCTCCTGGACGACCTTCGGGCTGTTGCCCTGCCTGAGCATGAGCGACAGCGCGGTGTGGCGCAGATCATGGAATCGCGGCGCCACACGTGACGACTTCCTGAACTCCTGCCAGGCCCACTCAAAACGCGACGGCCACCACGGCTCGCCATCCTCTTCCGAGAACACCATAGGGCCGTGTTCCAGTTGGTAGCCCTCGCCGGCGAGTTCCCGGCGCGCCCGGCGGTCCTCGTGTTCGTCTTTCGCGAACGCCAGCGCACTCACTAGAATCGCGGGCATTTCGATGGTTCGGCGCGATCGCTCGCTCTTCGGGCCCTTCAACTCGTAGCCGTTGGCCCCCTCGTCCCACGCTCGCACGACCGAAATCGTGCCGTTCACGAGGTCGACGTCATCCCACGAAAGCGCCAGTATCTCGCCGCGGCGCATGCCCGTCGTGACCGCGAGTAGGACGGGCAGGTAGAGCCGATTCCCTTCCAGTGCGTTCAGAAGCTCGGCGACTTTGTGTGCGCCGAGTACCTCGACCCGATGTCGCTTGGGTCGAGGCAGCTCAACGCCGCGCTCGGTGTCAGCCGGGTTGAATGCAATCCGGTCCAACTTGACAGCCTGCGAGAGGGCCTTGTGTAGCACCGCGTGCGTCTGAATCACGGTGCGTTCCGAAAGCCCGAGTCCGCCGTTCGCCTTTGGCAGTTGCATGCGCGTGTACATCGCCTGGATGGCCTCCGCGCTCAACTTCTGAAGGCGCAGTGCCCCCAGCTCGGGCTTCAAGTACCGCCGAATGATTCCCTGATAGCCCTTGAGCGTCGAGCCCGCTCTTCCGATCGGGGCGTAGTTCGTTATCCACGTGTCGAGCCAATCGGCCACGCTCTGGCCTTCGGGCTTGACGTACATGCCCTGGTCGGCCGAGGTGAGCAGCCGTCTCATTTCTCGCTCGGCTGCGGACTTGGTGCCGGTGACGTAGTAGAAGTCGCGATGGCGATTCCCGGCACCGTCTCGGCCCCGGTCAATGACGATCTTCCATCGATCGCGGACTACCACGCCATTTCTCTTGTAGGGCTGTACGTGACCCTTCATACCCCACTGCCTCCAGACGCTGTTTGGCGGTGCATTCGTTTGCGACATCGATCGCTGCAGGTCTTCCTGTCAGATCGGGCCTCGGTCGCATCCCACCAGTCGCCACAGACCGGACACGGGCGATACTCTCGCTGCCCATCGACCGCGAGCGCGAACTGCAGCCACATGGCCGCTATGAGCGACCGAACCTCGAACGTCAGCCGGAGTCCGTCCGGCTGTGCGCTCGTTACTCGCATCACCACGCGCACACTCGCGCACATCTCGGACACGAGATAGGCGAGAGCGGCGCGAGCCGCTGCCTCCGGAAGGCTGGCCCTCATGAGTGGCACGGCCGGCTCGAACTCGGCGTTGGACGTCTGCGACGCAGTCAGTCCCAGGTCGCGTTGCGCGGACGCCGTGCGAGTCCAGACCATGTACTTGGGCACCGGCTTACCGGGCTCGACGAGCGAGTCGTACGGCTTCACGAGCAGCTCCGCACCGATGAGCTCATCAGCCCGCCCTTCGTTGATCGCATCCCAGAGCCGCAGCGCGAACGCGAGCATCCGGCGATGCCCCCGCCATATCTCGAAGCTGCGACCCTCGGAGTACACGAGGAACGGATCGTCGGTTGCCATCTCCTTGCCGGTTGCCAGGTGATCATCCACGACCACGACGCCGCCGCTCTCAAGGTCGCCGTACCTCATGGCGAACTCCACAAAGGCGTCTTCGGTGTCTCGCACATCGGCGAACTTCCGGAACAACGCCGGCTCCCTCTTCAGCGGCTGGTAGCCGTCATCCGCAGGGTGGCCGGCCAGTAGCCGCTGGCTGCGCGGACCAATCCATCGACCATCTGCCATGCGCCACCACTGGAAGTCCACAAGGGCGGCCGGTGATGCTGAGCTGATTCGCGCTGTCACGTTTCTGTCCTCCATAGCCGTCTACCTATCCGCAGACACGGACAACATACTTCGCATAGGACAATGCCCGCAAGAGAAAGGCGGATTGATGCTGAGGATTCAGAAGCTCCGGGAGGACAGGGGGCTTAGCCGGTCGGCTCTGGCGCGCATCGCCCTGATGCATGCGGCGACGGTCGGGCAGATCGAGAGCCGCTACATCGGGCGGCCGTACCAGTCGCAGCTCGACAAGCTCGCCGAGGCCCTCGAGTTCACGGGCGAGGCGGATGAGCTTCTCGAGGAAGTCGACGCCGATGACCGGCCGTAGTCTCGCCGAATACGGTGAGCTTCTGACCATGGACGAAGTGTGCCTGGTGCTGCAGCTGTCAAAGAACACGGTCTACGAACTCGCGCGTTCAGGTGACGTCCCTACCATCCGTTTCGGGCGACAGCTGCGGACGCCTCGAGCTGCGCTGGAGCAGATGATGGCCGGTTCGTCTGAATGCGACAGTGCCAATGCCTAACAAGGAGCTTACCGACACGGATTGCATCAGCGGGGGTTTACAACCGAAGGGGGGCAGCACGATTTCAGAGAATTGCGAATCTGACATTTCCAGTGGCGCCGGGCTCGGGGCCTCAATCGAGCGCGGACGCGATTCCGGAGACGACGCGACGCAGCTCGACGAGAACGGTCTCACGATCGATGAGGCCTGCAAGGTGATCCACTGTTCGCGCGAGTGGCTGCGCAGGAAGATCCACTCGGGCGAAATTCCAGCGTATCGCGTCGGGCGAGGACTTCGTGTCACGCGGGCGGCCATCTCACAGGTGGCGCCGAGACGATCCCCTGGCGACTCCACCTAGACCATTGAGCATTTCGGTCATGAGCGCGGTCATCAAGCGCTACGGCGGCAAACCCCATCTCAAGCTCACGCTACTGATCCTTGCCGACAGGGCAAGTGACGACGGCTACTGCTGGCCGTCATACGATGAGCTCGCGGGCAAGCTCGGCTGTTCCAGGCGATCCGCGATCAACAATGTGAACGCCCTCATTGCCGCCGACATGCTGCAGATCATCGTCAAGGGCGGTCGGTTCACCGACCCGCAGACCAAGAAGCACCGCGGGTACTCCAACCGCTTCGCCATCAACGTCGCAGCGATCGAAGCGCTGCCTTTGCTGTACCAACCGCGGCGGGGTTGTCCACAGGACGCGGTGGACGGGTGCAGCGCACTGCAGAAGATGGGTGAAGTGGGCTTCACCCATGCGAGCACGGCAAGAGTGAAGCCCACTTCACCCGGTACATCAGACAAGACATCAGACTCAACCGTCACCGGCGAAATGCCTGTGGATAACCTCATCCAGAGCCTCGCTGAGGCCTGGAAGATGGCAGGTCGATGAGTCATCCCCTGAATTGCCATCAGTCACGCCGTACGCTACACTGAGCGGAGGATCAGCACGTGAGGGAGTTCAAGGACGTCAAGAAGCGCGACGTGATACGTGCGTTCGCCACGATCCGCCTGGCAATGGAAGAGAAGTGCGACAGACTCACCGACTGGACGGACCAGGGCAACGCTCTGGAGCAGGCGCTGAGTCTCAAGACCGAAGAGAACGTGACAAGAGGGCTCAACTTCGTGGAGAGATTCCTCCTCGGTACACGAGAGGGGGTCAGTGAGGAGGTCGTAGCCCATGACCAAGAGAACGGCGCACGCTGAGTTGGTCGATCGACTGGGAGTTGCCGAGGCCGATCGCCTCACCCAGATGTTCTTGGAAGATCTCATGACGAAGCGCGAGGCGGCGGCCGAGCTCGGCATGTCGCTCAGCGTCTTCGAGTACCGGCTGTCGCAGGGCGACACCAAGCACGCGAGGCTCATGTCCGAGTCGGTCAAACCGCACGGACAACGCCGCTGGGTGATCGTACGTGAACCGATTCCCGGCCGGCCACAGACTGCGCGCGAGGCTGTGGGCGAAGTGCTCGGACCGGAAGACGCCGACCGCCTCATCGGCCTGTTCCTGTCGGAGTTGATGCTCGCCGACGAAGCAGCGGCGATTGTCGGTATGCCTGCCAAGACGCTGCGGGCCGATATGTACAAGGGGGTCGTGCCGTACTCGAGGAAGCTCGACCCCTCGGCTCACAAGAGTCCTTGGGTCGTTCTGCCAGACGCGCTTCCCGCCATCAAGAAGAAGCGGGAGGGGCGATGAGCGTGTACGAGACCCAGGACCGCTATCGGATTGTCACCGCAGGTGGCGGCGGAGTGCAGGTGCTGATGCCCGGCGGCCTCGCCACCAACGCGCTCGAGGAGTGCTACTCGAGCGCGAGTGAGGCTGCAGCGGCGATTGCCGACGCGATCAAGCGCGGCATGCCAGCGTTTGAGGTTGTGGACGAGACTGTAGTCTCGCGCGCCAGCCGCGCGTAGAAGGTGTCGCAGTTCGCTAGTCACCCGAGCAGGCCAACTACCGAAGAGACCTCGGCAGACACGCCGGGGTCTCTTGTCATACCCTGTAATGCAGACTGCAGAATCCTTGTTAGGCAGCAATTCCAGGGCCGTATGTCACTCCACCTTGGTACTCTGTTCTATGGATGAGGCAAGACGTGGAGGGCGCACTATCTGCATGGGCGGAAGATGACGAAGGGCTGCGATGAATCCAGAGGGTAGCCTTACCCTGGGCGGCGCAATCCGTCTGCGTACGCCTGACGGTGCAGATCAGGCGATTGCGAGTATCAACGACGCATACGGCTGCTTGTACGCCGAACGTCGAAGCGAAGTACTCCGACTCATTCGGCAGATGCCGGCGTTCGTTGACGTCGTCAGGACTCTGCAGAGGGGCGCAGACTATCGAGTAGTGATGCCCCCTAGTGGCGGGGCCTTGGGGCGAAGCCGTGTCCCCGGTTTGTACACCGCCAACTTCCACGGGTCGGATGGGAAGATCATTGGGCAAGCGCAACTCGAGAGGGTCCCGCCCGACTTCATCTCGTCCGTCAATCAGTTAGCCAACCAGCAAGCATTTGCTGAGATCTTGCAGCGCCTGGAGGCACTCGACCAGAGAATAGGCGACGTCCTAACCGGATTGCATCTGGACCGCATCGCTAGGGTTGATGCCGGGATACGCCTCTACTATCAGGCTGTCGTGGCAGAGGATGAGTCTCGTCCGCTGCTTCTGGCCAATGCAATCACTGAATTGCAGAAGGGCCTTGAGACTCTGCTGGCGGAGCTGCGGAATGACATTAGATACATCAGCGAGCTGCCTACCAGCTTTGTCGGGGCGGCGTTATCGTTTCCGGCCCCGCACGACAAGGTTGACAAGAAGATCAAGCCGATGCAGGAGGCGTATCGAGCTATCCTGCGGTCGGCGTATTTCTTGCCCGTGGCATACGAAAGCATGGGGAACCTCAAGTCGCGCGAGTTGTGCTTGCGGCAGCTACAGGACATCACTCGCGAGTTCAATGACGATCTACCCACAGTGAAGTGTTGGCTGGCAGAGGAGGATGCTACCGCCCTCGTCCGGGCCTGGGCTGGTGGCTGGAAGATCGCGAGTTCTGCTGCTCCCGGGATCGGACAACTCGGAAGCGGATTTCACCAAGAAGTCGAAATTGAGTTCACGCCCGCTGAGATCACAGATGAGGCTTGATATGAATATGCGCGTGTTGTCACAAACTGCCAGCGTGGTGCGCAAGGTCCTCGCTCTGATTGTAGGAGTGGGAGGTTTCGCGCTAGGCGTCTTCCTTAAGAAGCGCAAGGCGTAGCTGGGCCGCGCAGGGCGCACGAAGCTCATCCACTATGGCCCATCTCTCGTGGCGGACACGGATCACCAGGGATCTCAGCACCGGGCCTCACGGACGAATCCGCCACGATTCCGCCCTTACTGATGAGGTCGAGGAGCGTTCGGGCGAAATGCTGCGCCTCTTCCAAGGTGAGGTCACATCCTCTTCGCGCCAGGGCCTCCTGGATCGCCTCGCCGAACACCGGCTTCTGGCATTCCTCGTCCACTCTTCCAGGCCCCCATTCGTGTCCGACCCGCTCCCGCAGTCTGCGTATATGCTAGACCCTCGGAACGGAAGGGCGAGGTAAGCGGCGGGCAAGCGATGCGTGTTAGCCTCCCTGCTGTGAGTCGATGAGAGGATTGCACGTGAGCGCAGACGACCGAGCCGCCCGAATCGACGCCATAGCGGCGAAGGCTCTCATGCTTGCGCCGGGTGACACGTTCGCGGTGCCGGTGTCGGGGGACGAGCGCGAGGCGGAGCGCGCGCTGGCGGACATCGAGCGAGCGATCGAGAGACAGTACGACGCGGGTCGCGACATACTGTCCGACCTTGCACACCCCGACGAGTTGGCGATGAGCAGCATCCGAACTCGCCAGGCCTGGCACATCATCATCGAACGTGCGGCAGCTCCCCAAGAATAGTGCCCTTTACCTGCAACTTTCCCTTCTCGTCTGCTTGCCATCGGTTGAGCGATACGCTACACTAGAGGTGTCAGCAAGTGAGCCGAAGGGAGCGCGACAGATGAGCGAAACGAAGAAGCGGGTGCGGCCGGCAACATCGATCCCCATCGACCCCGCGAAGTTGCGGCTGGTGCTACGCCGCCGGTTCATCAACAACCGCGAAGCGGGCGAGTTGGTCGGCAAGTCCTCCGAGTGGATGGCAGTCGTCCTGCACAAGAGGCGCATCAACTTCTACGCGCTCGACGACCTCGCGGCAGCCCTCAACATGAACTTCGCCGATCTGTTCGAGGAGATCGTCGACGAGGAGGAATGGTTGGCGCTGTAGGCAACCAGGGCCCTCGGCTTGTCCGGGGGCTCGCCACTCTGCACTCGTGCATAGCCCAAGTGCGGCTAGGGCCGAACGCCATCACCCGCCATACCGCCCCGGATGTCGTTCGCCCTCGGCACGATCGGCCGAGGACTCCTCACCGGCTGCGCCTCGGCTGAGGCCGCTAGACCCTCGGCATGGAAGATGGGGGATGTGCTCGGGGATGCAGCGATGCCGCCGGTGAAACGTCGGGAGGTCTGCCAAAGAAACATGCTCTGACCTGCAAGTATTTCAAGAATAGTGCTTGCCATTAGTTGCGCGGTACGCTATACTAGGTACTGTCAGCAAGTCGCAATGAAGGGAGCACCACAATGGCAAGAAGCAGGAAGGGCTACCCGCAAGGCATGACGCTGCAGATGGTTTCCACCTACCTCGTGCGAGAGTCGGTATCGAGCGAACTCGAAACCGTGAGCACGCCCGAGGATGCGGCCAAGGTCGTTCGTGACCTGTTCGACTTCGACCACCTCGACCGTGAGCAGTTCGTCGCACTGGCGCTCAACACCAAGAACCGTGTCATCGGTGCGTGGGCCGTGTCGGTCGGAAGCCTGAACGCCTCAATCGTCCACCCCCGCGAACTGTTCAAGCCCGCTGTGATGCTCTCGGCAGCCTCCATCGTCATCGCCCACAATCACCCGAGCGGCGACCCGACTCCGAGCGGTGCCGACATCCAGTTGACCCGTCGTATCGTCAAGGGCGGGGATGTCCTCGGTATCGAACTCCTCGACCACGTTGTCGTGGGCGACGAGTCTATCGCCTCGCTTCGGGACTTGGGTCTGATGTAGGAAGCACACGGCATGGGGGTCGGGTTCGCGCCCGGCCCCCAAGCCCCCGCCAACGGGAGCTTGGGGGCGTCGCCCCACGTCGATCGAGACCGTTCCGCGGGGCAGGCAGCGCTTAGCGCCTGCGCCCGCTATCATGATCGTGACGGCTCTTCGTTGAGCCGTGTGCTTCCCGGACTTGCTGACACTTCTCCGGGGACGAGGCATCCAGCTCAATCGAGCCGGGTGCCTCGTCGCTTTGTGGCGTCCTGAGCGGGCCGGTCCGCCGGCCTGACCACAGGCAGCCAACCTGTGGATAGCCCGACCGTCTTCGACCTGTGTCGGGGTCGAAGACTCGGACCTCCTGCACCACATCCCGCGGGCCGCTCGCACGGGCTCCGGGAGTCCGGACCTTCAAGAGAGAACGCAGGATAAGCAGAGCCGCTCAGTTCGCGGGTCTGCGAAGGGAACGCATCACCGGCTAAGCCGGTGAGCACCTGAAACGCATCCACCCTCTCGCCGCAACGCGGAGCCGCTACCAGCGGCACGTCGCGACTCTGAGCGGCTTTCAGGCGGGCATGATAGCGGCTCGCGAATCGGCCCTCTCGGCGGCCGCCGGACCTGAAAGTCCTGTGCACTCGTGCAGAGCGCGTACCATGCGCTCCTACGAAGCAGTCCCGGCCGAGAGGGTGCCACTCATGTCCAACAAGCGTCCACATCTGGGGAGTACGGGGGAGCCAAGGCGGCTGACGATCCGGCTGACGCCGGGGGACTATGACAGGCTCTCAGCATTGGCGGCCAATGAAGGCATCGCAATGGCAGCCAAGGGACGCGAGCTCATGCTCTCGGCGATGGATCCGCAGATCTTCGGCGAGCGCTACCACGACGTCGAAGGCCTGTTGCGTGGCGTCGTCCGAGATGAGATGGCGACTCATTCGGAGCGTCTGCACAAGAGGCTCTACCGGATCGGCGGCATCACGGCTGCGATGGTGTTCTTCGTTCGCGACATTCTCGGCCAGGTGTTTGAGTTCACGCCGCAGGCAGTCACACAGCTCTGGCGGGAGGCCGAGGGCCACGGGTTCAAGTACATGGGCGCGAAGGCGCCCGAGCAGATGGCGGAGGAAGCCGCAGATGCAGGGAGAACGCCATGACGCTCGGCCCCCTCGTCGTCAAGGTGAGCTACGCCACGCCGAGCGCGAAGGACGGTGCGCATGCCGAATACATCGCCACACGCCCCGGCACGGACCTGAGCGTCACTCCAGATTCGCTCGCGCGCATGGTGAGCCGGGATGTCTCCGACGACGCCACGTATACCCGCTACATCGCCGAGCGCCCCGGCGTGGTCGCTGACGGCGAGGCGCACGGACTCTTCGACGAGCAGGGCGTGCCAGACCTCAGTTCCGTCACCAGCGAGCTTGCGGGACTCACCCAGGCCCCGCTCTATCGCGTGATCGTGTCAGTGAACCGGATTGATGCCGAGGAGTTGGGGCTGGACTCGAAGGCTCAATGGGAGCGTCATGTGCGGTCCAGCGTCGGTGCGTTGTCCGCGGCTACCGGGATTCCACGCGAGAACGTGCGTTGGGTCGCAGCACACCACGACCCCGCAGCCGGCCATCCACACGTGCACATCATGGTTTGGGACAAGACCGACAGCCTCGCGTACAAGCGCGTCGGCCCGTCACATGGCGGCTCGGATGGTCACATCCCTGCTCCGCGGTTGAAGGCGCTTCGGGGGGCGTTCACCCGCGAGATCTACGGCGCAGTGCGCGAGGGCGTGTATGAGGCGAAGGGTCGCGCGCGCTCCGAGATCCGCACGTTCGGCACCACATCCCTCTCACTGGCCGTCGAGGAACGCCGGCGGATCGGATCGGGAATCGCCGTTCCGATGGTCTCAGGACTCACGCGCGATCTGGAGGCCTTGTCTCGCACACTGCCCGGGCGTGGCCGAGTAGCGTACAAGTACGTCTCACCCGAGACGAAGGCCGCAGCCGATCGGATCGTGGACAAGCTGATGTCGTCGGGGCCGATCGCCGAGCGCGCCAACGCGTATACCGACGCGGCTGTGGAGCTCAAGCGCCACCACACCGCCGATCCCGACGAACTCGCATCCGCCCGTGCCAGCGCCGGGGCGGATCTACGAGAGCGGCTGGCGCCCGAGGTGCTGCAGGCCGCCGTGAGCATCCAGTTGCTGAGGACGGCCGAGGGCATCATACGGACTGCTCCACTTGTTGTCCGCAACCACCTGCTCGAAGGGACGTCCGAGGCGACCCGCGTGTTCTACGCCCGTGCCCTCATGACCGCCCGGATCGACGAGAACACCGCAGCCAGCGTGATGGTCAAGGCGTGCCGGGGCGACGAGCCGCTCGAGGCCACGGCGACCCGCATCGCAGCCGTCTTCGCGGAGGATCAGCCGCTCCGCCCATCCGAGTGGGCTGCATGGCGCAACGAGAACATGCTGCCCGAGCTCTCGGCGGGGCTGCAACAGTCCGCAGCAACGCTCCACCTGCTGGAACAGGTGTCACGGCATCTGTCTTCACGGAGTTCGCCGGCGGTTCAGGAGATTGCCCGAATCGACTGGGGCAGGCTCGGACGAGCCACGCGCCCGAAAGGACGTACGGACGGGGGTCGCGGCATGACGCTCGATCCACGCGACGGCCTGTCGTCATAGAAGAACGTTCCCGGAAAGGTACTGCCAATGGCTGCTCGGTACGCTCGGTTGGGCGCTGCCGGCGAATCGATGAGGGGGATACGGATGCACAGAACGACCAGGCGGATCGCCATCGCCTCGCAGAAGGGCGGTGTCGGGAAGACGACGACCGCATGGAACGTCGCGGCAGGACTCACCGCCAAGGGACGAGACGTGCTCGTCGTGGATCTCGACGGACAATGTCACCTGACCACGGGTGTGCTTGGCACGCCACCCGCGCGCAGTCTGTGGGATGTGTTGGCGGGCAACATGCCTGCTCACGATGTCGTTGTGCTAGGGGCGGAGTTCGACCTGCTGCCCGCTTCCGAGATGCTTTCGCGCGCGGACTACGACCTCGGTGGCCGGCCGGGGCGCGACTTCCTCCTCTCCCGGGCTCTCAAGGGTCGCCGTGATCCCGCAAGCAACACCCGCGCTCCGGGTGTGCAGGACGACTACGACTACATCATCCTGGACTGCCCACCCTCTCTCGGCATCATGACGGCCAACGCGCTGGCATATGCCAGCGAGGTCATCGTGCCGGTCACCCCCGGGCTCTTCGCCGTCAGCGGCCTCGGGATGCTCGGTTCTGTCATCGCAGAGACCATCGACGCGGGCGTCAACGAGGATCTGGCGATCTCCGGAATCCTGCTCACCCAGTACGAGAACGGTACCGGCCTGCACCGCAGCATCGCGTCTGCCGTTGAGGAGCAGTTCCCCGGACTGCTCTACCCGCTCGCAATCCGCAAGAACGTGGCTGTGGGTGAGGCCCATGCCGAGGGTCGAAGCGTGCTGTCCTACGCGCCGAAGAGCCACGGTGCGGCCGACTACACCGAACTCGTCGAGCACCTAATCAGGCAGGAGGGTTAGGTATGGGGCGACCGAGGATCGAGCGCGGCGCAAAGCAGGACGATGTGATCAGAGATCGCGTGGCGGCCGTGGCCGCACGCGCTGCCCGGCCAACCACTCTGCTCGGCCAGAAGACGGACAGGTCGGTCACGGTGCCGTTGGACCAGCTGCACCCGGACCCGCGCAACAACGAAGTGTTCGAACTCGGAGGCATCGAGGATCTAGCGCGTGACATCGAGGCCAACGGACTGGCCCACTACCCCGTCGTGCGTCCTCACCCCGAGTTCGAGGACGAGTACATGATCGTGGCCGGCCATCGCCGCCATGCGGCGCTTTCACTGCTCGTCGAGCAGGGACATGGCGCGCGCTTCGGGCAGGTGGCCTGTCACCTCGTGCCATCCGATGACTTGGACTCCGGCGTCCTCATGCTCACGACCAATGTTCGGCAGCGCGACCTCTCGACGCTGGAGCGCATTCACACGATCACCTTTGCCCAGAGTCTTGTCGCCGAGCTTCGCGAGGCGGGGCGCCTTGAGGTGGGGACGACCACTGACGGCAAGATCGCCGAACTCGTCAACCTCGCGCCACGCACCGTCGCCTACTACCGTTCGCTGACCAAGCTCATCGAGGGCCTTCGCGCATTGCTCGATGAGCGCCGTATCACGTTCACGACGGCACGCGAGCTCGCGCAGCAGCCCATCGATATCCAGGAACGCGTGTTGGCACAGATCGAGGCGGGTGAGGACGGCGCGCTAAGCGGTGCGCAGGTCGCCGCGCTGACGGAGTCGGCGTCGGCCAAGGAGCCGACCCCGCCCAAGGTTCCCGATGCGGGGATTCTCGTCAGCGCGCTTGAGCGTGCCACCAGCAAGATGCTGCGTTTCGATGCTGCCACGCCGGATGAGCTCGACCCGTTCATTGGCCGCATCGCCGCCATCGTTGAACGCCTGGACGCCATCACCGCCAAGAGAGGGGTCTAGCACCATGGCCGAAGCATGGGTCATCACCTGCGACGAGCGCCGGGTCGGTGCGCTCACAACCGGCGCGCTTGAGGCCGGCGTTGTGCTCGCCGGAACAACCATCGCCGACGTGGGCACGCTGAAGGACGCGGGTGGCACCGCGGCAAACGCCGGGGTAAGCGTGCTCGTGCTTGATGCAGCGAGCAGCCCGTCGGAAGCCGAAGTGCGATCAACGATCGCGGCCATACGGCTCGTGCGCGGTGACGCTGTGCGGATCCTTCTCGTGGTCGACGAATTCACGCGCCCCGGCGAGTCGCTCGTGGTGTCTGCGCTCAACGATGGCGTGCGGGACATCATCGCCGCGTCACCCCACGAGCTCGCGGGCACGCTCGCCATGGTGCTCTCGACCGAGACCAGCTACGCCGACGCGATGCGTTGGCGAGGCGAGGACGCGCCGACTCCATCCAGGAGCGGCTTCGCGTGGCCTGCGGCCTCGACCAAGGCGCACGTGGTCGAGCGCGTCGTGGAGGTCGAGCGCGTCAAGTGGGTTGGGACTCCGATCGTTACGGTGGCCGGAGCGCAGCACCGTGTAGGGACGACGCACCTTGCGCTGTCTCTGGGCCGCGTACTCCAAGCCCAGGGACTGCGGGCCGCGGTGATCGTTCCGGCGGTCACGCTGGCTGCGCTCGGCGACACCTACGAGCTCGACTTCAACGGACTCGGCCGAGGGCAGCGTACCGACTTCGATGGCCTGACGCTGGCGACCGACGTTACGCCGGGCGATCTGGCCGACGCCGAAGTCGTCGTGTGGGACACCGGCGTCTACGAGGACTCCGCGGGCGTCTTCAAGCTCGGCACCGCGCGTTGTCTGGTGTTCGGCGGCTGCGAGTGGGAGCTCGGCCCGATAAGCGCGATCGTCAGCAGCGAGCCTGAGGATGTGATCGCCGGCTTCACCTACTGCGTGACGCTCGCGACCGAGGACGATTTCGCGATGTGCGTCGAGGATCTGGCGGGCTTGTCGTGCGTACGCATCGCCTTCCCGAGTGACTGGAAGGATGGGGCGACGCGATCCGACCTAGCCGGGATCGTCTCCGCGATCGTGGGGGAGGCCTAGCGATGCTTCCCAGCCGCCGCCCGCGCCTGCTCGCGCAGCGCCGTGAGGGAGAGGCCAGCGCGGCACGCGCCGCCGAAGACGAGCGGGCCGAGAGACTCAAGGCACGCAAGGTTGCCGAGGCGATCGAGCGCGACCGTGCGCGCAAACGCAGAGCCGCCAGCCCTCTCGCGCGAGCCATTGAGACCGCTGGCGGCTGGGTCCTATCGATTCTTGGCGCGCTCGCTGTTTCGCTCGCTCTTACATGGCTGCTTCGCCACCCCCAAGAGCTCGACTCGCTGATAAGCGCGGTGCGGTCGATTCTGCGGCGCTGAGCACAAAGTCAGAGACGGTCAGAGCGTTGACGTACGATTCCGTTCCGAACGTCGGGCGGGCTCGGGGAGGGATCTCATTGCGGTTCATTCGCGCAGGAGTCGCCACAATGGTCGCGGCGCTGATCTTCTGCGCGCCTGCGTTCGGCGCGGGTGGGTTGGTGACCCGCGAGGTCATCGGTGTGGCAGAGCCCGACGATGCGCTGTTCGCGCCGTCGGTCGATGAGAGCGGCACGGTCTATGTGCTCGACACGATCGAGTGGACCGAGCGTGTCGAACGCGACCGGAGCGTCTGGCACGAGGTCGAGTACGACTTCGGCGCGCAGGTGGGCAAGGTGGAGCCCCCGGCGACGCTCGCCGCGCTCTACCACGACCGGGTGACGGGGGTCACGGTCGACGCGTCGCTCCGCTTCGAGCGGTTGGTGAGCGCCGGTGCGTCGACACGCGGTCGGGAGATCGAGGTCTTCGTTCACACGAGCTACGACACGGCGGCCTACGAACTCGCGCCGGGGGCGCTGGCTCGCTTCGATGCGCCAACGCCACAGATCTCGGGCGTTGAGGTCTCGCAGGCGCTCCTCAAAGCGCTTCACTACGACCCTGCGGTCTACCGGCTGGTCGAGGCCTCATGGACGGGAACAGCGCACAAGGAGGGGGACAAGACCGTCCGCGAGGCGAACTACACCGTGGAGCGGGTCGCCGAGGTGCAGCGGGCGGTCTACGGCGGGGACGTGGCCCTGCCGGACGTGCTCGTCCATGACGGGATCGCCACCTACCGCGCTCCGACACCGATGGAAGTCGTGACGAAGGGCGCCGCCGAAGTTGTTGAGACGGTTATAGATGACCCCACGTCGCTCGTGCCGTGGATTGTGGCTGGCGGCGTCGCCGCGACGACGGCCCTGGGAGCGATCGTCTACTGGCGGCGGAGACGCCGTCGGGCGCTCGACGAGGATGACGCCAGCTTGGAGTCCGGTGACGCTGAAATGGAGGGTGAAGATGGCTAAGCACCCGATACTGATCTCTGCTGTTCTCACCGCGCTCGTGTGCGGTTGTGTTGGCGTGGTCGCCTCATGGAGCGGGCCCGATGCCGGGCGCGCACAGGCGGCTGCGGATCCCGCATCCTCCGGGGTTGCTGGCTATAGCGTGTACTGGGACGAGTGGCCGGATACGGCGGCAGCGGCTCCTGCCGAGGTGGCCGAGGCCACCGAGCCTGTCGCAGTCGTCGCGGCGCCCGAAACGTCGGTCCCTGCGGGCGAGGGCGGGTCTGCGAGCTCACCGGGCAAGACGACTACCCCGAGTCCGAGCAAACCCGCTCCGACCGCTGCGCCAACACCTGCGCCCGCACCTGCACCTGCGCCGGCCCCTCCACCCGCTCCTGCAGCACCCGAGGTCGTCGGCGGGTACGGCGCGTCAATCGCGAGCTACATCAACCCGTCGGCGACCTATGACAGCACGCTCCAAAGCCAGTGCATCGCCCAAGCGAAGCGCATGGCGCTCGCCGGGGCGCTATCGCACTCAAGCTACGCGCCGGAGAGCTGCGCAAGCTTCGGTGACGGCATGACGGCGCTCGGCGGGGGTGGGGGAGGCGTGGCCGGCGCTCTCTACGGTCACTGTCCGCAACTCGGCTCATGTTCACGCCTCGGCGTGGGACTCGTGCTCTACAACGGTACGCTCTGGGCTGTCGTGCAGGGCGGCGAGTAGCCCATGACCGCACGCCAGCTCACCTCACGCGCGCTCCTCGTGCTCGTGCTGCTGTGCGGGTCGGCAGTCGGCCTGCCCGGCGCCGCTTCGGCGGCCACCGTGTCGACGGGCGGTGCGGGGACGTCGTACTACGATGCCTACTACTCGGGCTCATGGCACGATCTGCAGACGCCGCCGCACACGGTCGACGGTCAGATCGCCTACTGTCTCGAGCAGGCGAAGGACTTCCCTATCAACAACTCGACGTACGGTCTGTTCGACGCGGCGGCGCTCTACAACTTCAACACGTACGTTGGTTTGCAGTCCATTCTTCACCGGGGGTACCCGTACGTGACCCCCGCCGGTCTCACCGCGACCCAGGCGCGCTACGCCACCGCGAACGCCATCCGCGCATGGATGCGCGAGGCGGCCGGCGTCGGATACGTGTTCATGGACATGAGCACATACACGCAGGACGCTGGGACGTGGTCGCGTTTGCGGCCAGCTTCGGGCCTCGCGGGATCCGAGCAGATGTTCCGCTGGACGATCGACCTCGTGACCGGCGCGCGCAACCGCGTGCTGCCGGCCCGGAGCGTGAGCGCCGCGGCCATCACGCTCCGACCGAACGCGGACTACACGCGGCTTGTCGGCCAGACGACTGTCTCCTTCAACGATCTCAACGGCTACTACACCGTCGACGGACCGCCGGGTGTGTCGCTCTCGGGGTACACAGGCGGCAACGGCGACGTGTTGACGGTCTCAGTGCCATGCACGCCCGCCTGGATCGGTCAGTCCGTGGCGCTCACGCTCTACGCCTACGACAGTCGGGTCCCAGCAAACATCTTCTACTACGCCCCTGGTGACACGTCGTATCAGCGGGTTGTGTCTGCCCAGGCCTCCAGCTTTCAGGTCTCGGCTTCGGCTGCAGTCCCCGTTGGGTCTGGCTCCGGTGCCTTGCGAATCACGAAGACCGATGTGGTCGATGGCGCGCCGCTAGACGGCGCTGTCTTCGAACTCCTCTGGAACAGCACCGTCGTGGCTTCGGGCACGACAGACGCCGCAGGGGATCTCACGTTTACCGGGCTTGCTCCTGGCACCTGGACGGTCAGAGAGCAATCTGCTCCGCAAGGCTACCTGCTTGACGTCACGCCGCACTCAGTCGCGGTGCCCGATGGTGGCACCGGCACGATCGGACTCACGAACGAACGTGCCTTGCGGCCGGTCCGTGTGCTCAAGGCAGGGGAGGCTGGCGAACCCCTCGCAGGGGCTGTCTACGAGATCCGCGAGGAGGGGGGCAGCGTCGTCGCCACACTCACCACGAACGCCGACGGCACGGCCGAAAGCGAGCCTCTGCAGTTCGGCGACTACGAGCTCGTCGAGACTGTCGCCCCCCTCGGACACGTGCTCGATCCCACCCCGTACGCGTTCACCATCGACCGGATGACGCCGGTCACGCTCGAGATCTCGCGCATGGACGTCCGCGCTCGTGGCACAGTCCGGATCGAGAAGCGCTCTGACGGGCAAGACGCGCGGCTTCTGCCGGGCGCGGTCTACGAAATCTGGCGCGTCCGCGACACATCGCCGCTTGTTGCACCGTTCGACCCAGCCGAAGACCCGACGGACCCGGTTGCCACTCTCACGACCGACGCCCAGGGTGTCGCACGATCCGAGTTGCTCGAGTACGGGTGCTACTACGCGGTCGAGACGACCGCGCCCGTCGGTCACGCGCTCAATCCCACGCGTCACTTCTTTGAGATCCGCGAGGACGAGGCCGTGATCTCCCTTGAGCTCACTGACGACGTTCTGCCGGTGAACCATGGCGGGGTGATGCTGCGGTACCGGAACATCTGGGATGGCACGGAGATCGCCAAAGCATGGGGGTACAACGCTGAGATCGGCACCGAGTACATGTCGCGTGTCCGGGCCGAAGGCCTCGACAAGATGCCGATCGAGGGCTTCTCGTACGTGACAGCTGACTACGCACCCTATACCGAGCTCGTCGACGGCAAGCTGCTGGTCACGTACTGGTACCGACAGACCCTTTCCGGGGACTGGCTGAAGGTTCGCACCGGCGATGACGGCCGGGCACGGCTCACGGCGAAAGACCGCGAGGCCTACGGGCTGCTCTCGGATGCTGAGCTCTACTCCCGGCTCCTCGAGGCGAAGGCTGCGAACCCGGACGTGATCGGCTACCTCTCGATACCCGGCACCGACCTCCATGAGCCCGTGGTGCAGACGACGGACAACGTGAAGTACCTCACACACGCGGCGGATGGCGATGTCGATGCGCGGGGCGCGATCTTCGCCGACTACCGCTCGCCGCGCTATGCGGGCGACAGCTCGCGGGCGACGCTGCTCCACGGTCACAACATGCGGGACGGCTCGATGCTCGGCGTTCTCGCCTCATATGGGGACGCGGACTTCTGGGCGGCTCATCCCTTCATCCAGTACGTTGATGCAGCCGGCAACGGCGGGACGTGGCTTGTCTACTCGGCGCGTGTGGCCGATGGCTCCGACGACGCGTTCGCGTTCCCAGTCATGCGGCCGTACTCGGATCGCATTGCGCGCTGGGCGGATCGCTCGATTCTGGATCCAGGTTTCCGGCCGGATCCTGCCGGACGTACGCTCACGCTCTCCACGTGCGCGTATCACGTTGAGGACGGCAAGTTGCTTGTTCATGCGGAGCTGATCGAGGGTTACTCGAGCAGTGACGCCGACGACTGACGCCCCCTCCGGGGAACCCCCGGCCCCCCACCGGGGGTGCTGCGCTTCCCGCCTTGGGTGGGTCAGCCACCGCCCCACCCCCCAGGTGGTTGCCGTTCTCGCCCTCCAAGACTGTTCAGCGGGTATCCCCCGGCTACGAGGGTTCGAATCCCTCCCTCTCCGCCAGAGAGAGTCTAGACGAGGGCCCGCTTCCGGACTTGGAGGCAGGCCCTTCGTGCTCCAGCCGGCTAGAGATGACGACGGTCTCGACCCGGCGACTCTTGAGCAAGGATTGCTTGCGAGAATCTGATGTCATACTGATGACCGATGCTGCATGGCACGCGGATTGCAAGATATTCTTGCGAAATGGGGTATCATGATCCTTGCGGTGTGCGCCGCAAGGGGGAGTGTGACAGCGATGAATCAGAACGAGCGTCTGGGTGCGAGAATCAGGGATGCCCGCGAAGCATTGCATCTGAGCCAGGGAGACCTTGCCAATCGCGTGGGCTTCGCTTCCCGACAAATTCTCTCCGAGCTGGAGCGTGGGCAGCGCGAGGTCAAAGCACGCGAGTTGGTGTCTATCGCTCGAGCATTACGCGTGGACGCGACCACGCTCTTGGCCGAAATAGAGCCCGAGCGATCCACTGTGCTATGGCGAGATCGACCTGCGGCTAATGCCGAGGAGTTGCAGACCGACTTCCTGACGTGGTGCGAGCGCTATAGCCACGTCATGGCCGCCACCGGTGCGGCGCACTCGCGAAGGTCTCCTCTTCCGACAGCCACAGTCGATCCATACACGTTCAGCTATCGCGATGCGGAAGAACTGGCGATAGACGTGGCGAGAATGCTCGGCCTCGGGGCCCGTCCAGCCGGGTCGCTACAGCGATCGCTTGAGACCCAGTTCGACATCATCATCTGGTATCTCGACCTTGGGGACGACGGTTCGGCCGCCTGTGCGAAGGGCGCCTTCGGCTCCGCGATGCTCATCAACAGGCGGGAAGCACCGTGGCGACGCAACTTCGACATGGCACATGAGCTGTTCCACCTACTCACCTGGGACTCCATGAACACGGCGATTGAGTCTGACGCCGGAGTCGCGACCAACGCAGAGCGACTTGCCAATGCGTTTGCGGCCGCTCTTCTCCTGCCAGCCGATGAAGTGAAGGGCGAGCTGGAGTCGCATGGCGCTTCTGGGTCACTGTCGCAGGCTGATCTGGTCGCCATCGCTCGGGACTTCGATGTTTCAAGCGACGCGCTCCTCTGGCGGCTGCTCAATATCGGATGGGGTTTGGTGCCGGACGAGGTTCGGGGGCTCCTGGAAGACGCAGAGTTCCGCATGTTAGACAGGGCATCACAGATCGGGAAGTGGTGGGACCCGCCTCCTCTACCGGAGCGATTTGTCCGCCTCGCACACCTGGCCTCGACTCGTGGTCGCCTCTCGCGCTCCAAGCTCGCCGCGTACCTTGATTGCGCCCTGGTCGACCTGACGGGTTGTCTCGGCCAATACGGTATCGCTGAGGAGTCGGGCGGCAGCGGTATCAAGTTCGCGTTGCCATCGGAGGCAGCATTCGACTTGGGGGTTTCCGGTGGCAAAGCCGAAGTGCGTCTTGCTTGATGCTGGCCCGGTGATCGCCCTTCACCGCGCGGGCGTTTGGGAGCAATTCTGCGACAGGTACGAGGTCGTGGTTTCTGAGATCGTCGCCGATGACGAGGCGCTGTGGCATAGCAGGGACGAGGTGACTGGCGACAGAGCTACCATCAGCCTCAGGGATGCCGAGGCCGAGGGGCTGATAGTGATTGAAGCCGCCACTACCGGGGAGCTTCTGTCACTCACTTCTCGATTCGACGACGTTTTTGCTGGCGGTTTGCATGATGGCGAACTAGAAGCACTCGCCTTACTCGCTGAGCGGCAGGACTTCGAGGACACCATCTTCTGCGCGGGCGACGGTGCGGCAATACAGGCAGCAGTGATGGCGGGGATGGATGAGCGATGTGATTCCCTCGAATCTCTGCTTGATTCCGCGGGTCTATCAAAGACACTAGACTGGCCGTTCACGAAGGCGTTTCACGACCAGCACCGACGCGAGGGACTAGATAACCGCCTCTCGGGGCTCGGGCTACGCCGCTAGCGCTGATGCGATGCTCTTGGTGATGGGTCGTCCCTTGATCATGACGCCGTCGATTCGCCAGTTCGCGTTGGACGTCTTGAGTTCGGCCACGTGCGTCGTGGCGCCTGGAGAGAATCCGAGGTCGGCGCGCATCTGACCCGTCGAGAGTGGACGGGTCGACTCAAGCGGTACCATAGGGCTACTTCATCGAGCAGTCGTGGAGGTTGCGTTGCCGTTTGCATTCGGATACGAGGAGCAGGACCTGTTCGTTGAGGAGGGCACAGATCGAGTGCCCAATGACGGACAGTTCCACTTGCTCCTAGAGGGGCGGGTCATCGAATCGCACCCCACCTCGAAACGAGCGCTCGCGAGTCTGCAACGAGTACGCTTTGCGCTTATGTCGGGAGGTACTGCTACAGTCGACCCTAGGGCCAGGGCAATGCGAGACGAGATCTCGCAGAGCTTCCTGAGCGAGTCGTCTCGCGAGAAGCACGCAAAGGTCACGCGCAAGGGCGGCAAAGGGCGCTAGCGACCGCTGTCTCGCAGCGAGTACGTTGCCAGATCGAGCATTGGAGACGCGAGTGACGCTGAGATCAATCAGAGAGACCTGTGTGCCCCGCGAGGATGTGGTGCGGGGCGGACTACCGGATAACCATTTCGCCGCACAGCTGGACAAGGTTGTTCGCGACGCTGGCAACTACCCCGTGTACGGCGACGCAGAGGAGTTCTTCGCCCTCACGTACCCAACTGCCGGCCTGAAGACGCTGCTGACGAAGACCTTTGGGCGGCTGACCGCGAAGGGTGGCGTCGCTGCTGAGAATGGCGTGCTGAGGTCCGCAACCTCATTCGGTGGTGGCAAGACGCACGGACTGACGGCGGTCTACCACCTTGCCAAGGGCGCGCGTCCGTCCAACATCGACGAGTTCCTGGACGCTTCGCTCTTGCCTGAGGGGCCGGTTCAGGTGGCCGCGCTGGTCGGCGACGAGTTGGATCCGACCGCCGGTCTTCAGACTGGAGGCCATCACTCCTACACGCTGTGGGGCGAGATGGCTGCACAACTGGGCGATCACGCTTGGTCAGTCCTGTCCGCGAACGATGCGGATCGGCAGGCCCCGGGCAAGACGACGATAGCCGATGCATTCGGCGGCAAGCCTACGGTG
This sequence comes from Coriobacteriia bacterium, assembly GCA_030651765.1. GTDB lineage: Bacteria > Actinomycetota > Coriobacteriia > Anaerosomatales > Anaerosomataceae > UBA2272. The sequence goes on from JAUSBY010000011.1 coordinate 285,095, forward strand.
ATCATCATCGACGAGATTGCACAGCACCTCCGCAGTCTCGCGCACTCAGGGAATGAGGACGTGCGCCGCATGGCGGGCGCCGTTCCCGTGTTCCTGAAGAACCTGTTCGAAGTCGCGGCCGATCCGACCAATCGGGTTGTTGTGATAATCACTCTCGCATCCGCGACCAATGCCTTTGGCGCTGAGACAACCGAGATCTCCGACCTGTTCGGGGATGCGGAAGAGGAGACGTCCCGCGCTATCGACGAGACGGCCGAGGTGTTGACTCGTACTGCTCAGGCTTCCTCAGTCATTCGTCCGGCCGAGGACGCCGAGATTGGCGAGATCCTCAAGCGCCGGCTCTTCAAGACAATCGACTCCGGCGCTGCCAGGGAGGCGGCCTTCGCTTACCAGTCCCTCTATGAGGGCCTCATCCAGCGAAGCGAAACGCTCGCAGGCGGCCCGGAGCAGCCGGTCTCATACGCAGAGGCCATCGAACGCTCGTATCCGTTCCACCCGGAACTCGTTCGCGTCCTGGACAAGCGGCTTGGCGACATCCCCCGCTTCCAGCGCGCCAGAGGCGCACTGAAACTCCTGGCCGAAGTGATTGCGGGGATCTATCGCAAGAAGGCCGCCGTCGAGATCATCAACGTTGCGGACGTTGACTACAGCAACGAGGCGGTACTCAACCACCTCACCGAGAACATCGGGAAGTCGGAATTCGAAGGTGTGGCTCGCGCCGACATCGCTGGCCCGAACAGTCATGCTGCATCCGTCGATGAGAACGTCTTTGCGGCGACGGAGCCGTATGCGACACGCGTGGGCCGTACCGTGCTGACGCACTCCTTGGAGTCAAAGACAAACGCCGGAGCAGGTCGCAACGACTGGCTGGTCGGCACTCTGCGCCCTGGCGAAGATCCGGCCGTGCTTGAAAAGGCGCTGGCGGAACTCGAGAAGGTGGCATGGCATCTCGGCTACGACGGGGCGCGGTGGCGATTCAGCGTCGAGCCGAACGTGAACAAGATCATCGAGGAAGAGAAGAAGAACGTCCCGAATACCCGCGTGGCGCAGATGGTGGACGACCTGATAGCGCGCGCATTCCCGAACGATGGCGGCGTGTCGACCATCATCTACCCTTCCGGTCCAGCGGACGTCCCCGACACCAACAGCCTCCGCGTCGTGGTCGTGGATTCGGATGTCGTCACTATCGAGTCGGGCGAGGCCGAAAGGGCGCCTGCGCTCATTCAAACCATGCTCGAGACGAGCGGCTCTGCGGGGACGCCTCGACGCTATCGGAATAGCGCTGTCTATGCCGCGGCAGATGAGATTCTCGTGGACGGGCTCAGAGATCGTGCACGGGGCCTCATCGCAGCAGAGCAACTAGCGCAGGATTCCGCTCGACTTGCGGAGTTCTCGCCGGAGATACGTACGAAGATCGAGGCGCTGGAGAAGCAGGCCAGGCTTGACGCGCGCATAGCAGTCAATCGTGCCTACAAGCACGTCTACTATCCGACCGCAGACAAGGCACACGGGAACCTGCGGCACAGGGACCTGCCGGCTCAGGGTCAGGGCGACGCCAAGAAGACCACGACAGCCATAGTTCTCGATCTGCTGAAGGATGAGGGCAAGGTCAGGACGCAGCCGTTGTCTGCGTCGTACCTGCAGTCAAAGGCATGGCCCGAAACGAAGGCGAGCATTACGACCCAGGAGTTGGCCGATTGGTTCTGGATCGACCACGGCGTTGACATCATTCGGGAGCCAGGCCTGCTCAAGGAAGCCATCCTCAACGGGATTCGCAACAACGGATGGGTCTACTACGACGGCGCCTCAGGGAAGGCCTACACGGCCACGAGCATGGGGAACCTGCAGGTCGAGTTTCGCGCGGACGCCGAGTTGATGACGGTGGAGGAGGCGACCGGCCGCGGCTTGCTCGTGCGAAAGCCCGCCCCCGGCGACGTCCGCAAGGTCTTCTTCCCCGATGTCATGAGCGGCGCGGAACTCCGCACAGCGTTGGAGGCGGAATGCGGCGGCGAGCCTTCCAAGGCCGACGTGCTGGAGGCGCTCGCGACTGCCGTGCAGTCGGAACAGTACGACGGGCTGGTGGTCACTGATGTTGAGCCGACGGCCGGCGTGAGGGCGCTAACCCCGAGTGACATCAGGGCGAAGGGCCTCGACAGCCTCAGCGTGATGTCCCGCTCGCACGCGGATGGCGTTGGCGTGGAGGTTCCGGGCCGAGTGGTCGTTGGCAAGACATTCACTTCGAGTGGGCCGGGTGGCGCGGCAATCCAGCATCTGTTGGACCAGGTTGCGGATCACACCATCACCGCGATGAAGGCGATGTCGGTCAAAGTGACTGCGGATGCCGTGCGCGGATCTGCAGATGTCGATCTGCTTGCGGCCGCGCTTGGCATGCTGCCGAAGTCCCAAGTGAAAGTGGCCTTGGAGTTGACCGCTGAGTTCCCCGGCGTCTCGGGCGGCGCGAGGATTCAGGCGTCTGCAGACAAAGCCGGATTCCAGCAGTTCTTCGGGAATGCCCAGAGGCTCGTCAAGACGGCGAGCAAGGTCAGCGGTAGCCTCACGCTAGCTTTCGTCTTCTCCGAACCGGTGGACGCCTCCTCGACCGAGATAAGCCAGATCAAGAAGGTACTCCGTGATTTGCAGCTCGGACACACCGAGATGACGGCGGAGGTCGGCAAGTGAGCAGCGAACGTGGATCGAAGCGTGAGTCTCGACCAAACCGAGAGGCGCGCGTGGTTGTCGCCAACTCGCACCACGCGGTGCGCAAGTACCGGCTCACTGTTCACCGCGAGGGCGATGCATTCGGCGTGCGTCTTGAGGAGACGTTCACTGGCGGCGGTGGCATGCTCACCACGCCGGTTGTGTCCGCCAACCGCGCGCAAACGACGCGAGTGCAGGACGCGATTGTTCTTGCGGTCAAGACGTCGGGGCACCCCGCCAGCGCGCTGGCCTTCAGTGGTGACACTCCAATCACGCTAGAAGAAGCTCCCGGTGTTCGCCTCGCGCTGACATTGTTCGCCACCATGCCGCTGACCAAGAGCGGACGGTTGAGGGCGATGGTTGCTGGTGTGAACGCGATGAGCGTTGAAGAGGCCTACTACTGGTACTCGAAGTGCGTCGGGGCCGAGGCGAGTCGCGCCCGTAAGGCGCTCCGAATACTTCTGGCAGACGAGTAGAAATGGGAACGGCGACGTGACGATTGACTCAAAGCCCCGCGTGCTGATCGAGGACTGGCTTCCCGTTGAGGAACTCGGGATCGAGTCGCGTCGCGAAAGGGCCGTCTCCACGACGCTGCCACCGATTTCTCGTCTTCATGTCTGGTGGGCGCGCCGACCGCTGGCTGCCTCGGCCGCCGTCGTGCTGGCTGGTGTGTTGCCAGCGTGGTCGGCAGAGGTCGAAGCGTGGATGGGGGACTACCTGAGTACTCTTGACGCGCCTGAGCGTCGCGAGTTGCTGAGTCCGCGCCCCAAGTTGCTTCCACGACGGGACTACCGCGCGCCGTCAGAGGCGTGGTATCACGACTGGCTACTGCATCTGGCTGGAGTGTGGGGCGACCCTGTCACTGCACGGCGGGCGTACGACGCAGCCGTGCAGTCGGGAGTGAGGATCCCGAATCCCTACAACTACCTAATGGCGTACAAGAACGGCCCATCACGAACGCACATTCAAGGTCTCCACGCCCTGCTCTCGCACACGTGGGGCGGCTCGCTTCCTCTGATCCTCGACTCAACCGCCGGGGGCGGAAGCATTCCGTTTGTGTCCGTTCGGTGTGGCTTGCCGACGCGTGCAAACGATCTCAACGGAGTGGCGGCCGCAGTTCTGGAGGCGGGTGTGCGGGCGCCAGCGGAACTCGGACTGGACCTCATGCCCGTTCTTGAGGAATGGGGCGGGCTGCTGGTGGGCCGGGTACGAGACCGGCTGACTCCCTACTTCCCCGCCCAAGAGCGCGAAGAGGTGCTGACCTACATCTGGGCGCACGCCGTCACAGATCCTCGAGTCGGTCGGCTGGTTCCACTGATGACTGACAAGTGGCTGCGGAAGGACAAGGGCAAAGAGGTCGCAGTTCGAATCGTCGTTGAACGAAACGGTGAGATGCTGCCGGCCCCCGAGTTCGAAATCGTCACAGGACGCGGAGTCGATGCCGCCGACGCGGCGAGAGGGACGATTGCCAACGGAACGGCTGTGTCGCCGTACGATAGTCTCGTCATCGACGGTGACTACATCAAGCAGGAGGCCCAAGCCGGCAGGATGAGTCAGGTTCTGTACGCCGTCGCCTGCCGAGACTCCGCAGGAAACCGCTTCTTCAGGGCGCCCCTACCGGACGACATGCGCGGCCTCGCGCTCGCCGAGGAGGAACTCGCACGACTGTCGGGGAGGTGGGCCGCCGAGGACGTTCTGCCGACGGAAGAAATACCTACCGGCAACTACGACCGCGGCCACCGCATGTACGGCATCTACACCTGGGCGGATATGTTCACGCCGCGTCAGCGCTTGGTTCATGGAGTGTTTGTCGAGGAGTATCGACGGATCATCCCGGAGGTCCGCGACTCCGTTCCGGGCACGATGGCCGATGAGGTTCTGCTTCAACTCGGGCTGATGGTGGGCAAGGGTATCAACTGGAACGCTCGGGCAACCTCCTGGGATGTTTCTCGGCAGAAGATGCGCAGTTTCTTCGACAAGCACAACTTCTCGTTCAAGTGGATGTTCGCCGAGTTCGAGGGTTCGAAGGCGCTGTATCCGTGGACGATGCATGTGATAGAGAACTACGGACAAATCGCTGAACTCCTCGACAACACGGCGCCTGATCCATCAACCGGCCAGCGTCTGTTTCGGCAGGTGATAGTGACTCAGGGCAATGCGGGTGATTTGCCCGACGTCGAGAGCGCAAGCGTGGCGCACGTCTGCATTGACCCGCCGTACTATGACAACGTGATGTATGCGGAACTCGCCGACTTCTTCTACGTCTGGGAGAAGCGGACGCTCGGGTGGGTGAGGCCGGACTTCTTCAGGGGCGACCTCACGGACAAGGAGAACGAGGCGATCGCCAATCCGGCGCGATTCGCGTCGATGGGCCGGAGAAAGAAGGAACTCGCGGATGCGGACTACGAGTCGAAGATGACGGCCATCTTCGCCGAGGCCCGACGCGTCCTTCGCGACGATGGTGTTCTATCCGTGATGTTCACGCACAAGCGCGCCGAGGCTTGGGATACTCTGGGAGCCAGCCTCCTTACCTCTGGCTTCACCATCGAGACCTCATGGCCTGTGAACACGGAGGCCGAGAACTCGCTTCACCAAGCCAACGTCAACTCGGCGGCCTCGACGATCATGCTGGTCTGTAGGAAACGTGAGGATCACACCGGGAGCCGAAAGGTGTTCCTTGACGACATCGAATCGGAGGTTCGCGCTGCGTCTCGTGAGGCTGCGCAGAGATTCCAGCAGGCCGGAATTGACGGCGTCGACCTGCTTCTCTCCACTTACGGCCCAAGCCTGTCGGTTATCTCTCAGCACTGGCCGGTCTACTCGTCGACGCCGGACGAATCGGGTCGCGAACGTGTGCTGCGCCCGGAGGAGGCCCTCTCCATCGCGCGCCAAGAGGTCGTGCATCTGCGGCGCGCCCGCTTGGTTGGCAGGGCGGCGCACGTCGACGACGTCACAGACTTCGTGATGCTCGCTTGGGATGTCTTCGGCGCGCGCGAGTTCTCCTTCGATACGGCTCGACTGCTCGCACTTGCGGTTGGCGGCTTAGACCTAGAGGAACTCGAACGCGCGAAGGTCCTCGCCAAGAAGTCCGGTACGGTCCGGCTTCTAGAGCCTCGTGAGCGCGTACGCCGAATCGGTGATGATGCGCCGGGCGTGCACCCGAGCGCCTCTACCTTCGCCTCGATGATTGATGCGGTCCACACGGTTCTACACGTTGCAGATGTTGATGGGATGCACGCGGCCAAGGCGCTCATGGATCGCGCTGGCCTGACGGAAGACGAGGGCTTCCTGGCCACCGTCCAGGGGCTTGTGAACGCGATTCCGCGTGCGAAGCATAAGGGGCAGTGGATCAATCCCGAAGCAGGCCTACTGGATACGCTCGTCACGGCGTATCTGCCGAGCATCGAAGTCCCGGCTGAGAAGGAAATGCAGGAAGTGGCGCAGGCCAGCCTGTTTGACGTCGAGTAGGGGGCAAATGGTGCAGCACGATCCATACAAGCCTTCTGACTCACTGTTCGGGCAGGCTCCACCACCTGCCCCGGAGCAGGTGCGACTTGTGACTGGCAGTGAGGCGCCGCCGCCCTTCACGGAGTTGCAGATCCTCGGGATGTACACGCCTGCCACCCGCCCACTGGAGAGCTTCTACTTGCCGCTTCTCTCACGGGCAATTACATACGACAGGGTTGTGGGCTACTGGTCTGCAGCTGAGATTCGTTTCGCTGCAGAAGGTGTGGCGGCGTTTCTCGCCAACGGTGGGCACATGCGCCTGATTGTTGGTGCGCAGCTGGCAGACCAGGATGTTGCTGCCGTGCTGCATGGCGTGCCTTTAGACAGCGTCCTTGCGGAGCGGATGCTATCGGACCCTGCGTGGGCGGCGGACGAGTTGCTCAAGAATGACCACCTGGCCGTGCTCGCGTGGATGATCAAGGCGGGCCGTCTGGAAATGCAGGTTGGCGTTCCCACGGACGGCGAACGCCTGCTGACGTACGAAGAGTCCGGCAACTACTTCCACTCGAAGTTTGGCGTTCTGAGGGACAGTCACGGCAACCAGGTCGCCTTCTCAGGCTCGAACAACTCGACGATGGCTGGCTGGATGGGGAACCACGAGACGTTCGACACATACCCCTCGTGGCTCAGAGAGGTGTGGGAGCGGAACGGCCGTCCGAAGGTCGACGCATTCCAGCAGATGTGGGCTGGCATGCCCGATCCAGGATGGAAGATCGTGAGCCTTCCCACGGCGGTTCGCGAACACCTCATCAGGAGCGCGCCCGAGCGCCCACCGTTGCCGGGATGGCAGTCGGATGACGGGGTTGTGGGGACTGATGTACCGGAGACAAGCGAGGACCTTGGCACCGCCTGGGCACGTCTCGTTGAACTCAGTGAGCGTCCGCGGAAGGAACCATTCACGGCCGCAGGCACTGCCCCGATGGAGCCTCTGCCGCACCAAGCGGTTCTGGTTCATCGCGTCGTCACCACCTATCCGAGGGGATACCTCTTCGCCGACGAGGTAGGGCTTGGCAAGACGCTCGAAGCCGGGCTGGTAGTGCGTGAACTCATGTTGTCTGGCCGGGCGAAATCCGCGCTTCTCCTCGTTCCGGCCTCCGTGATGAAGCAGTGGCAAGAGGAACTGCACGAGAAGGTTGGCCTGGACGTTCCGAGATACGACGGTCAGCAGTTCCTCGACCGACACGATCGGGCGGTAGTGAGACCCGTCGGCAAGGCGCCGTGGTGCGCGTTCCCTGTCGTCCTGGCGTCGAGTCACCTGGCCAGGCGGGCCAGCCGTCGCGACGAGATCCTCGATGCCGGTCCGTGGGACATCGTGTTCATAGATGAGGCACACCATGCTCGCCGGCGCGGGTCGAAGGCGAACGATACCCCGAACGCTCTCCTTCGCCTCCTCATCGACATGCGCGCCCGTGACTCATGGAAGGCGCTCTACCTTGCCAGTGCAACGCCCATGCAGATGAATCAGCACGAGGCGTGGGACCTCATCAGTCTCTTCTCACTGCCGGGAATGTGGGGCGAGTCGGCTCGCAACTTCCTCAGTTACTACGACCAGTTGCGCGAGGATCCGTCGGAACGTAACTGGAGACTCCTTTCGAACATGCTCGCCGATTACTTCAAGGACGATGGCGCGATCGTGGACGAAGCCCTGCGAGAGCGCATAGAGGACGAACTCGGATGGGTTGATGCTGCGACCGTAACGGGGCTGGCCCAGACGCCCTTGTCGTCAGAGCAAGCACGACACATGGCACCCAACGCGTTGTGGGCTGCCGATGCGTGGCTGCGACGGCACACACCAATGAGGGATCGGGTCTTCCGCAACACGCGTGCGACTCTGCGGGCGTACAAGTCCGCGGGGCTCATCAATGCCACGATCCCCGTGAGACACGTCAACGATGAGTTCATCGACCTGGAGACGGCGTTGGAGCGACCCCTCTACGACCGCATAGAGTCCTACATTCGTCGTCACTACAACGCCTACAAGACCACTACGACGCATCAGGCGCTCGGCTTCATCATGACTGTGTACCGCAGGCGTCTCACGTCGTCATTTGAGGCGATTCGTGCATCATTGCGGCGACGGTTGACGGTGCTCGAGCAGGGACAGGCACTCGGCGAACTGCTCGCCGACGACGACATGGCTGACGTGGATGCAACGCTGTTCGATCTCGACGACTTCGACACAAGGGCCGCGGATCTGCTCTCAGGCGAGATAGACGAACTCCGCGACTTCCTGAAGGAACTGGACAACATTCAGGGGGAGGACACCAAGGCGACTCGATTGGTGCGCGATGTGACGGACGCCCTGATGACCGAGCCGAGCGTTGTCGTCTTCACGCAGTACACCGACACGCTCGACTACATTCGCGAGAGACTCGTGGCTGCCGACCACCGTGCCGTTGCCTGCTACTCGGGTCGCGGTGGGGAACTCTACAACGTCGAGACGGGCGGCTGGGACACACGCACGAAGACTGAGATCAAGCAGATGTTCCGCGAGGGGCGCATCACCGTTCTCCTTGGTACCGACGCGATGAGTGAAGGTCTGAACCTCCAGACCAGCGGGCGGGTCATCAACTACGACGTTCCATGGAACCTCATGCGCGTTGAGCAGCGAATCGGGCGCGTCGATCGCATCGGTGGACGCGAGACCGTCCTAGTGACGAACTACTTCTACGCCGACACCGTGGAACAGCGTGTCTACGACGGGATCCTCGGCGACTTCGAGGACTTCACGGACATCATCGGAAACGCGCAGCCGGTTCTGGCGGATATCGAGAAGTCAATCGAGCAACTCGCGCTGGCCCCGGAAGTTCCGCCCGCGATGGTCGATGAAAGACTCGGTAGCCTCAAAGAGGCGATTGCTGATGCAGGGCGCAGGCCCGTCCAGCTCTCGGACTTCGGCGAGCCCATTCCAGGGACTCAGTCACCAGTCCAGGCACCGCCGTCAATCGAGGGGCAGACGACCGCGAACGACCTGCAGGCGGCTCTTGCGTCGAATCCGCTGACGCGTGATCGTCTTGTGCCGAGTGGGCCCGACGGCGTCTTCAGGCTGCGAGTGAATGCGGCAGCACCTCTTGAGCCACCGACCTCGATTGCCGACATGAAGCAAGCATCGCTCGCTGATGGGCCGCTGGTGACCTTCGACTGGCGGGTTGCAGACGGGTCGTCAGACGATATCGAAGTGCTGACGTACGGCAATGCGTACATGGAGGCGTTGCTCCCCGCTCGGTTGGCGCGCGACTAGGGTCGTACACACCGCAGTGGCGTAGACCACAGGTCAATGCGTGGTGGGGATGGCCGCGGACCCTCAAGACGGCGCTCTGAGAGCCATTCTGAGCGCCTAGATGGGGCGGCCCCGGGGCACGGCTCGCCTGCCTACGGCGTCGGAGCCATCGCCGATGCCTTCCACGCCGGCCGACGAATCGACGCAATCGTCGAGCTCCTCGCTGACAGATCCGAGATCTTCACGACGTCGCCCGTGCGCGGCGCATGGACGTACTTGCCGCCGCCGATGTACATGCCGACGTGGTGGATGTGCCCCGCCTCCCAGAAAACCATATCCCCGGGCTGGATCTGCGACAGGCTGACGCTTGTGCCGAGGGTGTTCCACATGGAGGCTGTCGTGCCGCGTGCGGTGAAGCTCGTGTAGCGCCACATGATCCAGTCCGCTAGCCCGGAGCAGTCGAAAGTGTCCGGGCCGGTCGCGCCCCAGACGTACGGGCAGCCGAGGACGGACAGGGCGAGCCGCACCGGAGGGAAGTTGACCGCGACGCCTGACTTGTCGAGCTCGCCCAGTACCTCAGGGGTGAGTGCTGTCGCCCCGAGGCCACCGGCGCCGTTGAGTCCAGAGGCATCCAGCACCTGCCCGGTCTCGTCGAACGTGCCCAGGATGGCGAGGTAGCGCTCCGCGGCTTGCCCAGCCTCCGTGCCCGTGAACGCCGCGCCAGCCGGTGCGAACTTCGGCGCCAGGTCGGCGATCGGCGGGTATGAGCTCGTGGCGAGCACGGTGCTCGTGCCCTCGGCCGTGTAGGTGTAGGCGATCGAGTGACGTACGAGGTCGTAGACGGCCTGTGGGTCTGCCTTCGTGAAGTCCTGGTCGCACTGGATGGCCGACAGCGCCAAGAGGTAGCGCCACGTCGGGAGGTCAAGGTTGGTGTGCACTGTCTTGCCGGAGGGCGCCACGGCCGTCGCGTCGTCGATCGCGTCGTTCTGCAGCCGGTTCTCAAGATCGGCGTACGTCTTGATCTGCGCCGCTATCGCGGCCGGATCCTTCTGGTGCCCGAACAGGAAGGACGGCACGGAGGCGGCGAACGCACCTGCGAACGCCGTGCCCGTGAAGAGTGCCGCCACCAGCGCGATCCCCGCACCGATGAGAACCCTGCGCTCGATGGATTCCTTGTCGGCGACGCCGCGGCCCACAGCTGCGGCGATCCGGGCGATCGTGATGGGTTCGGCCATCCTGGTCCTCCTACGCCGTCCGCGACTTCTCGCTGCTCGTTGACAGGAGCTGCACCATCTTCGGCGTCCGCTTCACGTCGAGGATGCACTTGCGCTGTCCGACCATCAGCAGGCACCGGCCGACCGCCTTGCGCGCCACGGCGTCGGCCTCGGCACGCGAGAGGTCGTAGAGATCCACGATGTGCGCGAGCTCGCGGCCGTCGGCGCCGAAGACGACCTTCGTGCTGGCGTTGTCGAGTACCGCTCGGCCCTGGCGCTCGATTGCCGGGTCGAGGAAGTCGCTCACGTTCTGCGTGGCGACCATGAGCGCGCCGCCGTACTTGCGGATCCGCTTGGCGAAGTTCTTGATCGCCTCCAGCGTTGCCGGCGTCTTAGGGTCGATGGCCAGGTGCGCCTCGTCCATAACGACGAGCAGGTGCTCGCCGGTATCGCGGTTAGCCTGGATCTCCCGCCACATCAGCTGCGTGATGAGGTGGTACTGCGCTGCGTACGTGGATGAGTCGGCTTCCTGCAGGGAGTGGGTTGAGAACACGAGCACATCGTTTCCGAGCGTGACGTTGGTTTGCCCGTCCCACATCAGCCCTCGTGAGCCCTCCGTGAGGTTCTTGAAGAACAGGTCTAGCCCCGCATAGGCCTCACGCGCGCCGGCCGAGAGCTCCGCGGCAGCGTGGACGCGCGAGGCGATCTGCTCGCGCAGGTCCGAAAGCGTGGGCCACTTCTCCAGGTGCCCGACGCTCGTGAGGTCCAGAGTCAGGCAGTGAGCCCGGTACAGCTCACGCACCTCGATCTCGAGGATCTCGCGCGTAGTGTAGTCGTCCGGCAGTTGCAGGGCGAAGAACGTCTTGAGGAACTCCAGGTGCCGCGCCACCGGATTGAAACGGCTCGCGTCAGCCTCTTCCTCGTCGTCTGCCACGGCCTCTGTGGCCCAGACCTCGAGTGGGTTGATGATCGTCGCACCGCTGTTGCCGGCGTCGAGCCACTGACCGTCGATGCGGGCGCACAGCGCGCGATACTCGTCCTCCGGGTCGATGATGATGACCTTGGTCCCCGCCATGTACTCCATGAGGATGTCGAGCTTCATGAACGTGGACTTGCCGCCACCGGCGTTGCCGAGCACGACCATGTTGGCGTTGGAGCGATCGGCGAAGCCCGATGAGCCGAACCGCCAGCGATCGATCACCACGACGCCGCCGGTCGTGTCCAGCCCGTAGACCTTACCGTGGCCGTCGTTGATACCCGCTGCTGAGAAAGGTGCCGCCGCCGCCAGCGTGCTCGACGGCATGGGCATCGCGTAGAGCTCGTGCAGTCGCGCCGAGCGGTAGCCGTAGGGGCTCGAGTGCAGCATGGCGTCTTTGGTCAGGAACCACGGCCGCTGGGCGATGATCTGGTTGGCGGCGAGACGCCCCTGCACCTCTTTGACGCGCGCGGTCAGACCCTCGGCGCTCTCGGCGGTCACGATGAACGACACGACGGAATCGAACATCGCCTCGTTCTCGGCACCGGAGAGGTGCAGGAGTTCCGCGGCCTGGTCTCGCTTCGCCGAGGCCTGCATGCGCTCGTAGGCGCCCTTGTTGCGACTCTCGGCCTGGAAGCTCCACCCCGACAGGGAGTCGGACACGACACGGTTGAACTCGGCCGCGTTACGGCGCACCGCGTCGATGTGGACGGTGACACCGGGCAGGCGGATGCGCGACAGCCATTCGGCTGGTAGCCGCGCCGGGTACTTCGTCACCACGAGCACGGCCATGTACTGATCGCCGAACCTACATGCGCTCTTGTCGGAGAAGTCGGCGATCACAGGAGCGATGAGCTCGCGCAGGCGCGTGTTCGGCAGAATCTGCGTGACCTGGCCCGCTACCGGGCCCTTGTTGCGTGCCATGAGGCGTCCTCGTTCCTCCTCAAGCGCCGACGAGCGGCGCGATGTTCAATGACGGATCACCAGAAGGCAGCGTGACGGCGGGGGATGGCAGGCTGAAGCGCACGAGTGTGTTGATGACGTCAGCCGCACTCATCCAGTTTGCGGAGATCCCGCGCGCGTCGAGCGTCGCGATGAAGTTGCGGGCCTCGGTGAATAGATCGTTTCGCTGCGGCTCGGTTGCGCCTGGAGCCGTCGTTAGGATGAAGAAGAAGTCCCGTTCGGCCGCATTGCCCTTGCTCATCAGATCCGCGACGAACTCGATCTGGTCGGCGATGAGCGTTCGCCGCCCGCTCGTGGCGGCCTTCTCCATCAGCGTGCGCAGGTGGTTCATCTGTTCCTCGAGGTCGGCCGCACGAGGGCCGATGTAGATCCGCACGCTGACCGTCACGCTGTTGTACGCCGCCTGGAACGCGTCGAAGTTGGCCGCGATCCCGCCGGCATCCTTGAGCGTCATGTCCTGCGGCTGCACACGCAGGTGCACCGCATAGGTGCCGTCCGTGAGCACCGTGTAGTCGCCGGCGGTCGATCTGAGCACGTCGGTCACCGGGATCAGGTCCGCCATCGTGTCGGCTGCGGGAGTCTTAGGCTTCGCCATGCGTGATTCCGCCCTTCTCGATCTTCAGGTAGTAGCGCTTCGGCTCACGAATCCAGCGCAGGGAGTTCTTGAGGAAGTCGGCCACCGTCACGTCGGCCACCGAATCGGTGATAAGTCCCCATCCGGTCATGATCCACAGCCCTGCGGCGAGCAGCCCGACGAACACCACGCCTGTGGCGATCGCGGCAACAATCGCGGCGAAAGGCGCGGTGCCGAGCACGTAGTACATGTAGATCTGGTTGTGCCTGGGCACGTTGGGGGTGAGCACCTGCTTGCCGAGGGCCACTCGCGACGGGGCCAGATAGCCCTCGCGCTGTTCCGTGTCTACTGTCGGAGTCATCGCCTACGTGTCCTCTCTGTCACTTGAACATCTGTGCGATCCCGGCGAGGATTCCCCCGGACACGACGAGCGAGATGACCGCCGCGGCGATGACCGGCCTCGCGATCTTCCAGAGGCTCGGCCTCGTCTCCCCTGGTGAGAAGATGGCCTGCGTTGCGGTGATGCCGGCGCGGGCGATCGCCGTCACGCTGACCACGCCGAGGAACGCCGCCGACCATCCCAGGACTTCATTCGCTGCCGTCTGCTGCGCCACGGCTGTCTCACGCCCTCGCGATTGCGAGGCGGGCGAACTCGAAGGTCGCCATGCGAGCCATCGAGCCGACGCCGCTCGGCGCGGCCTGGTGCGTCATCTGCCGCACGAATGCCGGAAGCGCAATCGTGCAGGCCATCAGTCCAGTCGTTGCGACGAACTCGTGGATGGGGTCGGTGCCGAACCCCGAGATCTTCAGCCCCGTCACGAGGCCGATGATCGTGAGGTTTAAGAGGTAGAGCTGCAGCGTCTGCGTGAACGCCAGCGTCAGAAGCTGACGGGTCCACGCCGCGAACAATGAGCGGTCAGGCGAGGCGAAGTTCAGCGCGAGCACCGGCCCGATGAACACCATGATCGCGAGTTCCACCGAGCGTTTCGTGACTTGGAAGAAGATCACGATGAGTCCAATGCCGAGGAAGAGCATGACAACCGCCACGAGGAGCTGCCCGGTCGGGTTGTTTCCAGCCAGACCGATAGACGTGAGACGAGCCAGGACATCTGTCGCCTGCAGCGGGCTCGTTACCGCACCGGCCGCCGAGTTGGTCAGCACGTCGCTCGTGAGCTTGTTGCCAACGTCGACGGCCAGTGTGACCGCGAGCGGGATCGACCAGATGAGTGCAGCGGCGCCAGCGGCGCGCAGCAGTACCGCGTCGAGCGGGTCACCGTCCTCGCCCGAGAGCTGCAGGATGTAGCGCGAATACACGTCGAGCCCGACCTTCAGACCGAGAACGGCGGTCGCGAACACCTGCACCGTGGTCATGGCGTTCACGACCGGAGCCCAGTGGATCAGGCCGGCCGACAGGGTTCCGACGCTGATGAGCACCTTGGCGATCATGTCGAAGAAGCCGCTGAACAGGCCGATGAGCCAGCCGTTCCACCACGCGGTGATGGTATCCACGGGGTTCTAGCCGAACGAGGTGATCAGGAACGGCACAAGCCACGGCAGCACGGCGAACGCTACGCAGAGCGCCAGGAGGCCCCAGAACTGCTGCCAGCGTTGCCGGCGCATGTGGTCGTCTTGGGTCAGCACGGCCATGGTGACGAGCACGCCACCACCGATGACCGCGATCGTGGCAAACGTCAGGGTCACCCCTGTCTGAACCTGCTTGGCGAGTTCGTTGACCTTACCGAAGAAGCCGGTGATGTCGGTGACTGCAAGCGCCACCGCCGGCGTGCTCGCCGTCAGTGCGAACGTGGCGGCCACCAGTCCAGCGCGGCCCTTCTCGAAGAATCCCCTCATCGCTTTCGCTCTCCTTAGTCGTCGTTGCGTCATCGGTCCGCGCCCACGCGATCGGCCGACGGTTCTCGCGTCGGTCCGGGTCGTGCTTGGCCCAGTAGCCGGAGTCCCTTGGGCAGGAGTTCCTCGCCCCGCCAGATGGGTGGCAGATCGATGTGGTGGACCTCACGCGCCTGCTGACGTGCGGCACGCACACTGCTCGCACGCTCCGGGTCGCCGAGTCCGAAGGCCCCGTCGACCGACAAGCGCGAGAGATCGGGTACGGGGAAGAGTGCCGCGTTCATCCCGCGGCGTATTACCAGCGCGCCGTCTACCTCAGGCGAGAGGCGGGCTATCTCGTCTGGCATGAGGACGGGTCGCGAAGTCAGCTTGTCGGAGCGCGAGGTCGTACGGCTCGCTCCTACGAGTCCTCCGCTATTGCGCTGGGACGACCCCCCGTCGCGCACCATGATCGTCTTCGTGCCAGTCAGGTCGCTGATGAGCCGGTGAGTCTTGCCCGAGGCGCTGGCCAGGTAGACGATCGCCGAGCAGTTGCCGCCGATGAGCGACGTGGCCTCCACGCGCCCCTCGGCATAGCGCTCGAGCTGCTCGATGCTCTGCACCACCATGAGCAGCCGGATCCCGCGGCTCCGCGCCATCGTGAGCATGGAGACGAACTCCGGGATCTTGGGGATGTTGCCGAACTCCTCGAAGAGGATGTTCACCGGCACCGGGAGTCGTCCGCCGTGCGTGTTGGCGACCTTCACGAGCGCCTGGTAGAGCTGGCGCACGTAGATGGTGACCATGACGTTGTAGGCGTCGCGCTCGTCGGGCGTGATGATGAACACCGCCGACTTGCGCACGCCAACGTCGGCCAGGTTGTGCTCGGAGCGCGCGGTGAGTGCGGCCATGTTGCGGTTCGAGAAGATCTTCAGCGCGTTGGCGGCCGTCGTGTACATGCTCGACGCCGTGTTGCCCGTGGCGAGGCTCGCGGCAAGGTAGGCGACCTTGGCCGGGTGTCGGTCGTCGAGACCCTCGATGATCTCTTTGAGCGGGTAGATCTGCTCCTGTCGCAGGCTGTCGGCGCGCACAGCGGTCCGCTCCTTGCCATACGTTCCGAGTGCTCGATAAACGTTGAACATGTTGCGCGAGAGGGGATCGACGCCCTTGGGCTCGCTCGCGATCAGGAGGGCCGTGGCCGCGATGATCGCCTCTGCGCTGGCGTTCCAGAACGCCTCGTTGCCCCCATGGCCGCCGAGCTGCGCTGAGACGATCGTCTTGGCGAGCTCGTGGGCCATGTCTTCCGCATGCGCGATCTCGGCCGACCAGATCAAGTCGACGATCAGGTCGAGCGGCGACCACTGGACCGACCGGGAGGGATCTCGCAGGTCGATCGTGTCGACGCGGTAGCCCTTGGCCTCCAGGTGTTCGCAGGTGGACAGGTAGAGCTCGCCTTTGGGATCGGGGATCACCATCGACTCGCCGAGTTCGCCGAGCGCGTAGATGCTCGGGAGAACGATCCGGCGCGTCTTGCCCGAGCCGGTGGAGCCGATCACGAGCACGTGACCTTCGGAGCCGGAGAGGTAGTAGGTCTCCCTGCGGCCGCGCTCAGCTGGACGAGCGCCGATGACGAAGCCAGAGACGCCGAGGGCCGGGGTCGTACCGGGCGACCAGGTGACCGCGGAGGTCTCGAGCGCCGCGGGGGTCATGAGGTTCGAGGTGCCATGCTCGCCGCGACCGGCGGTTCGCGGGATGCCGGCGACGACGCCGGTGCCGCTGGTGCGCGGGCGCATGAGGTGGCCGGAGATCCAGACCCACCAGGCCACGATTGCTGTGATGAGGAGGAGGGAGAGGGCGAGGGTCGGCGGGCTGGTGATGGCGGACCACCAGCGTGCGAGGAGGGGGGTGTGCGCCCAGGTCGTGAACGGCGCGCTGAGGGCGGAGAGGGCTAGCGGGATGATGGCGGCGGCGAGGCACGCCACCGCGGCGGAGGACGCGACTCGCCAGATCTCGGGCTTCCGAGCCACGTGCACCTCCCGACCTCAGCGTCTTGTATTGGGCTGGGGTGGAAGCTAGCACAGGAGGCTGGCGGTCCCGGACTTTGTGCCCGAGAGGGGCCGGACTAGGAGACCGTGTCAGGCCTTTCGCATATGCTGTGGGGCAGGCTGCAGAATCCTCGTAAGGCAATCCCTCGATGGTTGGCGGCAGATGAAACGCTTTGCTCGCAGCGATCCTCGTTTCGACTTGATGCGCCTGCTCGATGGGATGGCTCGGCGTCACGGGGCGAGCATCCGCGATTCCGCCGCCCAGTCTGAGTTCCTCGACGACATAGCGAAGGCGCTCAATCTCGGCGCCGCCAGCGGGACACTGGTTCATGGGCTTCGGACGGAGGGCATGTTCGGGTTTGTCACAGCAGCGTTGGGTCGGTGTATCGCGGTCAAGTCCGAGGATGCGGGCGAGTTCTACTCGGCCAACCATGATCTCGTGATCCCCGACTACCGTCTCGTCACCAGTGCCGGTCAGAAGTTGCTGGTCGAGGTCAAGAACCATCACCCGAAGTCGGTCGATGGCGACTATCGGGTGAATTCTCGCTACATGCATGGCCTGTGCGAGTATTCCCGTGTGTTCGACACGGACTTGTACTTCGCCGTGTATTGGTCCCATTGGGGCGTCTGGACACTCATCAAGCCCTCGGTGTTTGAACCCGTCGGAGGGCGCTACGTTCTGACGTTTGCGGAGGCGCTCAAGAACAGTCAGATGCAGATGCTTGGTGACGTCCTGCTCGGCACCACCCCGCCTCTGACGTTCCGGTTGATTGCAGACCCAGAGAAGGATCGTCGTGTGGATGAGTCGGGTCACGTTGGATTCACCATTGGCGCCGTTGAGATTCTTGCGGGCGGACACCTACTCACGAATGACCTGGAGCGCCGCATTGCATGGTTCCTAATGCTGTTCGGTGACTGGCAGACGGCGGAAATGCCTGCAGAGATCGTTGACGGTGAACTCATCGCGACAGCGATTGAACTGTGGCCAGAGGAGCGTTCCGACGATGGGCAGGACTTCGAGTTCATCGGCACGCTGAGCAAGATGCTCTCTCGGCAGTACGATTCGATGACGAGCGACGAATCCGGAGTCAGCCTGCTCACTCCCAAGGCGCAACCACATGATCTGGGTGTCCTCATCCCTGAGGATTTCAGAGGGGAGAACCTTCACCTTTGGCGGTTCGTCTTGAAGCCAGAGGAACTGGGGCAGCCAGGGTTGCCTAACGGTGGCATCGAGCGGGCGGAGCAAGCGGCAGAGTGATGTAAGGTGTGGGCCGTCGCAAATGCCAACCAGGTTGGGGACAGCTCAGGAGGCTGAAGTGCTACCCGGTCAGCACAGATGGGAACAACACCTTAAGTGCGCAGCTGAGAGCCGCGACCTCTTCGCCGACTACGGCGTAGCAACGACCTACATGGCACATCACATCGCCACGCATGTCGTGCCCCATACGGCGGAGAGTATGTGGTCCGGTCACTTCTTCCCCGCCACCGAGTCCCTGGCCGAGGCTGAAGTCTCCTACACGCTTGCGCTTTCGGGCTACTACAAGCAGTCGATGGCTAGCTTGCGGAGCTCATTGGAGCTCGGTCTGTTGTCCGTGTACTGGAATCTCTCTGATGATGGGCACTTGGTCATCAAGCGCTGGTTGCACTCGCGTCAGGACACCCCCCGTCCCAAGGAGATTTGGGAGCGATTGGCCGCGCATAAGGGCATCGCCACCTTCAGCCACGCACTTGACGTGCGGGGCCGGATTCAGAACCTGTTTGGTGAACTGAGTAACTACGTGCATTCGCGTGGACGGTTGTATTCGAACGATCACTTCGAGCCCGAGCAGCCGTTCATCTCGTGCCGGCCGTCAGCCGGGATGATCCAACTCTGGGCGCAGACGTATCGCGAGGTGGTTTGGCTGATTCTGGCTTTGCATCTGGCCAAGTACCCAATTGGCACGGTGCGAGGCGACTGGAACGACAAGTTTGGAATCGACGTCCCGATGTTCGGTGGGCTCTCGGAAGCCGAGATCGACAGGGCCGAGGTCTTCCTTGGGCGCGAGGCATTCGCCGCGCTGCATCAAGCAGCAGAGACAGATCCACACACGCTGGAGTTGTTGGCGTGGATCAACTCCCTTCCAAGTAAGACGGAAGAAGAGGTCGAGCAACAGATACTCGAGATGGACAAGTCAAACATCCAACACGGCGGAGGGTTCGAAGCCTGGGAGGTTCAGGAGCGCAGACTGAACGCAGCAGTCTATCCGGATGGCGTTCCTGAGCGTGTCGAGGAACGCATTGCAGCCCTAAGGAAGTGGGCGGTCGAGAATGACTGTTTCGAGTCCCCGAGTAATCTGATGGAACATGTTCAGCGGAACGATGAGCCGTGTGCCTGACAAGCCCTTCGCGCTGATGCGCCACGGTGTAGGCTACGAAGAGAGGGTTCTGCGCGCAGCTGAGGCGCCGGCTCTATACGCACGAGTGCGCCCGCTGAAGTCAGACGTCGGTGCTACGCTCTAAATCGGTGCTTGTTTCAGCCAGCGCGAATCACGGAGGCGGATATGACCTACTACCTGTACGAGGACGATGTGCGGATCGACGAGTATTCCGGCCACACTGTCCTGGACGTCCTGGAAGCGATTGCGGATTCGTGTGGGGTGGACGACGTCAAGGGGCCGTTTGCCGGGGATCTGACCATCTCGAACGAGGACAGTTGGCAAGATCTTCTTGACATGTACCGTGAAGAGGAAGAGTCTGACTCGCTTGAGGCGTTCCTCCGCGATGCTGGCGTACCGGAGCACGTCCCGGATGGCCAGCTCGTCTTGTACCTCGCAGCCCATCCAATCAGCGGGCCGTTTCAGCGGGATGACCGCCCCCTTCATGTCCTGATACCAGAGAACCCGTCCGCTAGCGACATTCACAAGGTGCTCGATCGAGTGTTGCCCGATTTCGGCTATCGCATTCGAGAGGACTCGCATTAGCGGGTCCCTCACAAGTCGCGGGCGTCTAGCAAGTGCTTCCAGCTGATGCGTCAGGCGTTATCGCGTGAAGCGAGGTCTTCGGCGCGCAGCCAAAGCGCCAGACGTTAGACCCAGAGCAGTGCGGCACTGGGGTGTCACACCCCTAGTTGATGATGCTGGTGTGTCCAGGCGACTGAGGAGGGCCGAGTCATTAGGGGTGGAGCTCACGTCTCGATTGGTGTCGTCTCAACCGCTGGCATCCTCTGGGGCCTGGGCGAGATCGGGGCCCACGTTGACCCGACCATCTATGGCATGGCCATTGGCGCCGCCGCAGCGGGCTCGCTCGCCCCGGATCTCGATCACCCGTTCTCGAAAGCTAGTTTCGGTATCCCAACCGCCCTACTCAGTTACGGCGGGGTCTTTCTGCTGGTCGCGGGGTTTCAGAGCCGATCGACGTCCCCGCAGATGCTTAACCTGTCGCTTCTGGGCGAGGGCTACTTCACAGCCGCACGCCTTGCTGTTGCAGTCGGCCTGATTCTCCTGATCTCGTCGCTCCTTTTCGGACTGTTCTTTAGTCATCGTGGCCCCGTTCACTCGCTCGCTTTCGGCGCCGGCATGACTGCGGCATTCACGGTTGGGCTAGTGATTCTGGGGGCACCGTCGTGGCTGTGGGTCCCCTTTGCCTGGGGATGGATCGCTCATCTTCTCGCGGACGCGACCACCCCGCACGGCGTCCCATATCTACTGTGGCCACTCGGCTCAGGTTTCGCTGAGGTACACATGCCTGCACCACGCACTGCGCCCGTTGCTTCGCAAGTGTCGAAAGCTCCGCACGTTCCCGCTGCACCACCGGTCGTTGCCACGCGACCCGACTCGCACCCGGTTGCTTCACGGCCGAATTGCCCTAGGTGCGGCATTCCCATGGTGCCTCGCACTGCTAAACGCGGCGCGCACGCAGGCCGCACCTTCTACGGTTGCGTCAACTTCCCGCGTTGTCGACAGACGCGTGCCATCGAACGGCCGGACGGTAGCCCCGTCGCGAGGAACCATGACTGACGACAGACATCGTTTCAGACTCAAAGGGGAATTCGCTGAGAGGATTGTCCACGAACTTGCGGAAGCATCATTTTTCACGGACTGGTGCTATCGGAATCCCAAGCTAGCTGATGGCAAAGAGCTCTGCGATCTCCTCATTGAAACGCCCCGGGTTTGGCAGAGGCCCTCGCGTTGAGATTGCGCTCCGGATTTGTTGTCCGATTGAGTCTCCACCGCCCCAAAGCGCCACTGAACAGCTTGCCGATACTGTCGGCTGCGGCTCTTTGGGTGCGGCGATCGAACCAGCAGTAGGTGTCCATCGAAACCTGCCGCCGAGTGAGCTGGACAAGCTGATCTTCGGCCTAGAGACGCACCTGACGCTGGCCTGAGTCCTTCCCTTCGCAGCGGTGGACTGCGCGTAGAACTGAGACCCAGAGTGCCTCACCGTTAGACTTGCGAATCAGTCGTATTCGTAGTCGATGCCAGCCAACAACGGCGTGGTTACGTACTCATTGTGGCTCTTGGTGTAACGGCCGGACTCTGCAATCAAGTGGAGTTGCCGCTTCGCTCTCGAACAAACCACGAACAGAAGCTTCGATGCACGAGCATCACCCAGCCCCTCCGGCTGGTTGATGATCTCCTTCCAGTGCGGGACGTAGCCCTTCAGCAGGCCGAAGGCTATGACCGTGTCATACTCCTCTCCTTTGACGCTGTGGCAGGTACTGATTACAACTCCCGCCGGATGGCGGAACAACTTCCGGAAGTAGTCGGCGTCTCGGAAGGCGTCTTCGCCGAGCCGTGCCAAGGCGGTCTCAGCGTGTTCGAAGAACTCATCTTCGGCCACCCGCAGAAGATCGGCCTCAGTGATGTCCACGCTTATTCGGTCGAGGAACTGCGTGAACGCCGTCTTGAGATACTCGAGCCCGTCCAGTGAGTCGGATTCGAGCGAGTTCAGAATGCGCAGCAGCTGACGCGGAGTCTGAACGTCCTCGGGCAGGCGGCATGCATAGAGCTCCTGGAGTTCGCGACGTACTTCCCGGGCCCATCGACTTCGCGTCCGGTAAAGCGACGCCGACGGCTGGGTGAGAAGCAGCCGAGCGATCTTGAACCACATGTTCTCTCGCTGTCCGTGAAGTGGGGAAAGTCCCGGGGCGTCAAAGTCCACATCCGGGAGTAATGCGGCCAGTGAGCGGCCCAGTACTCGGACGTGTTGCCACTGGGGAGCGAGAATGCATATCTCGTTCGGCGACACCCCTGCCGCCAGTGAGCGGTTGATGAGGTCGGCAATGACTGCCGGTAGATCTTCCTTGGCGATGCTCTTGTCTTGGAACGTGATCGCACCGGTCTCGTCCGCGTAGGGAGCCAAGGATCTGATTGGCCCACACGTGGGCCGCAGGTGCCGGTAGTAGTCAATCAATCTCTGGGTTGAACGATAGTTTCCGCTCAGCGCCAGAGGCGTGATTCTGTCCAATCCGAAGTCGACTGCGATCTCCTCAGGCGACTTGAGAATCGCTCCAAGGGACTCATAAATGCATTGATCGGAGTCCCCCACGAAGAACAGCGTCGGCGTTGGCCGCGCCGCTCGAAAGATCGCTGCCATAATCGCGTATTGCAGATCCTGAGTATCTTGAATCTCGTCGACACAGAAGAGTTCGATGATCTGGCCTATTGTCTCGGCGATCTCCTCGTTTTCGATCACGAGCTTGTATGCGTAGTACAAGATCTCGTCGTAGTCGATCATCCCCTCGTCCCTTAGATGAGCAAAGTACTCCTCCGCGATAGCGTCGGCGCAAGGGTTCAAGTTCGCACAAATCCCATCGCGGTTCCTGGTCGTGTTCACATCGAAGTAGAACTGCTCGCCGTGATTGGCCTTCAATGCATCCATGACCTTCTCGGAGTACCGCTCATCGGCGACCCGAAAGCCATATCGAAGTCGATCCTCGTATGGGGCATACGGACGAAGGATCCACTCAAGAGCGAAAGCGTGAATTGTGCCCGCCCATAGCGAGTCTTGCTCGACTCCAAGTGCATCGAGTCTGGAGCTGATCTCGTCAGTGGCCCTGTTCGTGAAGGTGAGGGCGACCACGCGACGCTTTGTCGAGCTGAGCTCGGCTAGGCCTTTGATCACTCTCGCCGTAAGAACCCGGGTCTTCCCGCTTCCGGGACACGCCGTGAGCAGAACGTGGCCATCCTGATCGAGTGCTCGCTGCTGCTCGGGATTCATCTGGAACATCTGGACCTAGACCTTGCCCAGTAACGTCATCAATTTGGACAGGTCGTCCTTCTGAGCAACCGCAGCGAACTCGCGTAGCGCATCCCGGGGTTCCATCGCCTCCAGATCATCCGTCGCCGGCAGTCGCTTCTGTGCATCCGCGTTGAATTCCTCACTCCGGACTCGGAACAATGCGATCCGCTTCAGGACATCAGGACTCAGGGAATCCTTAGCAGCAAACGCGATGGCTCCCAGAATGTAGTCCGGGATGCATGTGTTCAGGCAAAGCTTCTCGCTGAGTAGCAGAGCCAGCCACCCCTTGCCACACTTGTCTGCGAGGCGAAGCATCTCTGTGCCGTAGACCGAGACGTCGGCATCTTTCACTCGGGCTTGCGACCTGGTAATGGCTGCAGCCTGCGTGTACACGTCGCTAATAACCTCACACACTTCGTGGTCGTTCCCGGCTGCCACAAAATCGACCTCGAACGTGTGCTCGGCGAAGAACGGCTCGACCCAAGGGTTGCTGCCGTGCATCGTGCTCAAGGCTGCGAAACGATCCTCCCCGGCCAGCTGCGCGGCCCGTGCATGCCTCTGGTCTTCACTGTCGTTCTTTGGATCTTCGGGAAGGTCAATAAAGGCTTTGTCCCTATCAGTGATGATTGCGCATCTCCTCTTGATGCGCGTTTCTCCGAACACGACCGCGATGTGCTCGAAGAACGCCGAGTCCATTGAGATGACGCTGATCCCAATCTCGTCGGGTGATAGGCCGAACACGGCTTTGAGCATGCTCGGCACGAGAAGCAGTTCGGCACTTCCTTCGACGAGGACCACGCCTTTGGCGAACAAGAGAGTGGATCTCACTGAGTCGAGATACCGCTCGACTCGATCCATCGCCGACTTCTCGAGGCCGGCAGATGGTTGATATACCTCGGCGTGGTTCTTCTTTCGAGCTAGCACGTTCACGCTGCGGATCCGGGCGGCCGACGAGATGTGAGTCGAGTGCGTGGAAACGATGACCTGGGTGCGTCGAGACGACTGCTTTTCAAACAACGTCTTCTGGATGTGAGTGTGGATGTGGGCCTCGGGTTCCTCGATCAGGAGGAAGTGCGCCACCCGATCACCGGCCAGCTTCGTCTCATACTCCAGCAGCTTCAGTGCGAGGTATATCAAGTTGGCCCCACCTAGCGACTGTTCCGATAGGTCCCCCCTGAAGTCCGAGTCAGCTTCATCCCCGACGCGCATGTTCAGTCGCTGCAGCAACTTGTCCATGTGCTCCGGGAGCCCCGACTCGATGTCGACCAAGGGCGAATAGGTGTGTCCCACCGTGGCGTGCAGCATATTCTGGATGGCCCCTGCGATGGCTTTAATCTCTGTGAGTGAGGAAATGTCCTTGTTTAGGTCCTCGACGGACTTAACGATCCTCTCGGCATCCTCGATCTGGATTGTGGCCTCCGTGCCTCGGAGCAGTGCCAGCAGCGGATTGGACCGATAGCCTCGGAGATCGGAGACTACGTCTCGCAACGCGGGAGCGAAAGTGCACGATATTTCGTTGTGGATTGGTGGCATCGCCACTCCCAAGGCGGCTTGGTCGTCCACGTCGGGGTTTGGGAACTGCAGGTGCTCGAAGTCGCCGACCATGGCCGCGTACTGAGCGTCGTCGAGCATGTCGGCGCGGCCACGCCCAGTCAACACAGGCTCGTACTCGTCGATGGTTAGACCGTCCAGGTACTCTCGGCGTTCTTCGAAGGTACTCCCGTCATTCGACATGGCGAACAGACGCTTTCGCACCTCGGGGCGTGGGCGGAAGTACAAGGTATGAGTGCCGGCGCTCGAGCCGTCCATGTGCCCGGCGTCGTGCTTGAGTAGCTGGCAGCCCTCAGAGGGATCGAGATCCTCGAAGTCGACCGAGATGACTATCCAGTGGCCTCTCCAGTTCTCAATCGACCGACAGAAGTCGGTTTCGGTCAAGGCGATGGCGCGTCTCGAGAGTGAGTCGTCCAGCAGGAGACGCAGGGCGTGGAGCGCGTTCGTCTTCCCGGAGCCGTTCTCCCCAATGAGCGTATTCACGCCCTTCTTGAACTCGAAGCGAGCCGCCTCGAAGTTCCGGAAGTTCCTCAACCGCATCTCGCATATGTGCATGAATCCCCCGATCTCAGTCGAAAGCGCAGATGGGAGCGCCCTCTAGCTAATCGGTATAGCACGAGAGCCCTGTTTCGACCCAGGCAGGAGTACTTGTCTGGTCACTCTTCGAGGGCATCACGCTGCATGAAGAGCCACCCACCGCAGAACTTGCGAGGGTCAGCGACCAAGTGCCCAACGGCACTCTCTGTCTGCCGCGGATTTGGTGCCCGATTTGGTGCCCAAATACCTGGTGACTGTTGGTACTCGTTGGTACCTATTGGGACTCACCGCAGCTCTTGAGTACCAACAAGCACCAAGTAGCACCAACTAGCACAAGCACAACTAGGATTCGAATTCCCTTGGGGGCACCATAAAACCGCAGGTCACAGACCTGAAATTCCCTGTTGCGTGCTTGAAATCGGGCACCAAATCACTCCATTCTGAGAGGCGCACAGAGAACAAAGCCGCAGCTCAGAGGCCATTTCGGTCCATCTCGCTCCATCTTGGTGCCCAAAAATCCCTGTTGCTGCAAGTCGGCCCCTGACGCCGCTTGTCGTCCGATTCGGTGCCCGATTTGGTGCCCGATCTCACGGGCAGCCCCGTTGCTCTCAACTTCCTTCTGGTCGTCAGGCTTCGTGCGCCTCCTTTGGCCGCATGCAAGCGTTGCCTCGCCCATGCGGCATCAGTGTGAAGTCGGTCGAGTTGACGATGCCTGCAATGGGCTTGGGGCGGGAGACCGCACACGGCCTTTCGAATATGCTGTAGGCAGACTGCAGAATCGCTGCTAGATGTGGGCACAACTCGGGGGAGGCGTGCAGTGGGCGAGATTCACACGAGTCCGAAAGGCATTGAGTACGCGGATGCCAGGACTCTCAAGCTGAAATCGCGTACGGAAACGCTGGCGGCGCTTCGGCGAATCCCTCACAGGGACTCAGACAAGCAGGATTTGTCACTCCGGCTGGGTCGCTTCAATCGCGTCAGCGGCAAGCCGGACGTTGAGAATCCCAAGAGTGCCCTCTCGCTGGATAACGAGGAGCTTGAGGCGCTGATTGACTACCTCTCGGAAACGTACGGCCCCCTGAGGGAACGGGCGCAAAGGTACATCCCCCTGAGCCAGGATCTGAGCGAGGCGGAGATCGATGATCTTAGGAGTCTGTTTGCCACCTCGGACATGGACTCCTTGATACAGCTCATGACCACTCATGAGTTGATGCCAGCTGGCCTTCTTGATGCCGTCGAGATGTGCCACCGACGCGACGCCGTGACCCAGTTCGCCTCAATGCTTGAGGACGATCACGTTGAGCATGAATGGCAGCGATGGTTCACGAACAACCCGTGGGTTCTGGGGACCGAGTTCGTCGAGGTTCTCGATGAGCGAGCCATCGATACTGCCAACGTGACGGACTACCTGATGCGAGCTCACGACGGATTCGTAGACGTGGTGGAGATCAAGCGTCCCGGTGGTGGGCTGAAGTTCTGGGCGGTGAGCCAGGATCATGGCAACTTGTACCCACATGCCGACCTCGTGAAGGCTCTCACTCAAGCGATGAACTACCTGACTCAACTAGAACTCGAGGCGAACAGCGTGAAGTTCTTCGAACGCGTCGGTGCCCGCGTTCTCAAGCCTCGCGGGACGCTGGTCTACGGTCGCTCATCTGGCTGGGGCCTGCGCGAGCAGAAGGCTCGCCGGGTTCTGAACACGGCGTTCCACAACCTCAGCATCCTCACATACGACGATGTCCTTGAGAGAGCCAAGCGCATGCTGGGTGAGACCCCGGCGTGTGTGGCCGCATTGGTCGAGGACTCAGAAGACGACGGCGGAGAGCTGATCCCGTTCTGAAGCACCGCAGGTCGTGGAGCCACACCTAACCCGGGCGTGGAGCAGAAAGCGCGCCCGTGTGCGGTAGACTCGGCAGGGAAGTCGGGCGCGGCGCGCTTCAGCTCACGCCCAAAGACGCTGGGCGGAGTCCGACGGTCAGTTCGGTCGTTGCACGGTCGCAGGTGAGCAGCAGCGCGGCTACGGAAGTCTGGGGGTGTGTGCAGTGCGCGTCGCTACATTCACGTCAAGCGGGAAGACCATTGAGTACACCGACGGCCTGTTCATGGCAGACGCCGCGCGCGTGAGCGCACAGCAGGTGCTGGACTACGATCGGCTCGGAACACTCACCTGGGTAAGCGATGACGTGAAGCAATGGGTTTGCAGCCTGGTTCCCGCTCAGGCTGGGGACGGGATGCAGGCACCGCCTGACGCATCGCCGCCTCGGCCAGAAGGAACTTCGTCCTCGAAGTCGACGCCCAAGGTCGGGCTCCCGGTGCACGCGGGTCCAGCTGCTCCGCCCGATCCTATCAAGAGATGGATGGAGCGGCACGAACGACTCGTGGCCTTGGCCTGGCTGGCAGCCGTCATTGTACTCATCGCCATCGGCTGGTCCACCCTGCGGGGTCACCGAGCGATCGTGACGAACGTCTACCCCTCGCTCGGTGTCGCCGAGATTCGCGATACTAGCGATGGCGAGCTATACATGGCAGAGCCGGTCTCTGGCCTGACAGTCTGGGCAGGTGACGAGGTCAGATATGAGTCCTGGACTGACGAGATGAAGCGCATCACTTCTGTGACCGAGCCGGCGCAGGCACGCTAGGGGGATTGAGATGCAGGTTGCGCGATTCAGGCATGAAGGCCCGTACCGTGACACACCCGAGGGCCTGCACGTCGATGATTCGGGCCAGTTCCTGATCGGCGGAGTCGTTCCGGCGAGCGATGAGGCAGTGTGCGCGATGATGACCTCGGACGAGCTCGAATGGCTATCGCCCCAGCTGGATGAGTGGGCGCATCAGCGTCTTCGGCTCAAGCATCCGGAGCAGACTCCTGCTGCGGTCCGGGCTGAGCCTGAGGCTGCGCCGCTGAGGCAGAATCGCGCCGCAGGCGCTGACGTCTCCGCACGTCGGAAGAAGCTCAAGCCATTCTTCGCAGCTGCGGCAATACTACTGGCGGTGTTGGTGGGCTACGCAGGATTCTCCGTGTTCAGCGCAGCTGCTGAAAGAAGCGCGCTGGCCGGCGCACGACAGGCCGCGAAGCGTGCGGGCGAGGCTCTGGTAGCTGGCGACTCGGAGGCGTTCGCGCGCGAGACGCTTTCCATAGAGAACATAGCCGTGCTGACGGCAGCAGAGGTCGCCCCGGAGATGCTGAAAAGCGACGACGCAGTTCTGGTTAGCGCCTTCAATGCGACACTCGAGGCGCGCGCGTTCGACAACATCGGACAGAATCTAGTCAATATCGATGCTGCCGAGACCTACGTTGTGTCCAAGGATCGTGCACGCGTCTTCTGGGTAGTTGGCGCGGATGACGGCGACTTGATGCGGGTGCTGATCTTCAAGAAAGCAGAGGGTCGGTGGAAGCTCGTCTTCTGGACGCCGCCAATGGACGCAGGCCCCTTGGCGAACTTCATCGCGACCATGAACCGCGAGGAGGGCTCCCTCGACGGCATTCCTGGCGTAGCTGAGACGCTCATGATTGCCGGAATCAGCTACGAACGGATGAGTGACGGCGCCCTGGCGGATGCCGGGGACTCGGCGGGGATGTCCGAACCTGAGGACGGGGGCGAATCTGAACTGGCAGCGGACGGGAGTACGTCGGCCTCCCTCAGTGAATCGGCCGTCGACTACGCCGCGCAGCTTGGCGGCACACCGCACAATGGTGACACCCTGTACATGATCATCGGTGCGAGCATGAACTTCGAGGAACTCGTCCAGCAGAGGATCGACGATGCGACGCCTTCATTCGGAGACATGCAGTCGTACTTCGTCGTGCAGAAGTCGGACAACTTCGAGGGTCTGGAGCCGGGGTGGTTCATCGCGATAGAGGCCTACGCGGATGAGGCGCACGCCACCGACAATCTTGACTTCGCTCGGCGTGGATTCGAGGATCCCTACATCAAGAAGGTAGTTGTTCGGACGGATGACCCGATTCCAGTCTATGAGGAGCTCGTGGATGGCCTGTGAGGTTGCAGCCCCCGAACGCCTGTGTGTTTCCCGCACCACAATGAGATCGAGCTGACTTGTTTCGCCCGCCGCCGGAGAGCTCGACTAGAGGAGGTAGCAGCAGGTGAGCCGTTCCCGTCGCCACACCGCTCACTGAGCTGTGCGCATGCGCTCCTCATACTCAGCGTCCGTGATTGCCAGGCCGGTTATCAATACGACATCCTCATCCTGCGCGATCTTGCCGTCCTGATTCAGGTCGACGTACATGACTTCAACCTGGTCGTCGGGCAACAGAATGTCGGGGTATGCGGACTCCTCTATGTAGTACGTGTAGGTGCGCCCACCTATCTTGATGAGCATGTCGTCGGTGACGACGCCCTCAGCCTTGTCGCCGTGTGCAGGAGACGAGCACCCAGTGGTGAGGCTCAGAGCCACCAGAACGACCGCCAAGGCTCGCGCTCGCTGCTCCCCAGAAGACCTACCCTCAGACATCCGGCTATCCCTTCGCCGTCGCCGCACACGACCGCACCGCATGTTGGGACCATGTTACACGCCCCAGGTCTGACTGGCCCCACCCACAATCCCAATCGCCGCTTGGCAGTCTGCAGTACCGATCGTCTCCGGTCAGCAAGAGCAGGCGTCGAGGGCGGTAGATCGGGTGCTGTGCGAACGCGCAGGTGCCGCCCCGGATATCGTTTCAACCCGTTGCCGGGGAGCCCCGGATTTGGTGCCCGATTTGGTGCCCAAATACATGGTGACTGTTGGTACTCGTTGGTACCTATTGGGACTCGCCGAAGCTCTTGAGTACCAACGAGTCCCAAGTAGTCCCAATAGTCACAAGCACTATCGGGATTCGAATTCCCTTGGGGGCACCACGTTTCCGCAGGTCAAAGGCCTGAAATTCCCTGTTGCGTGCTTGAAATCGGGCACCAAATCGTGCCCTTCTCAGCGGCACGCAGAAGGCAAAACCGCAGCTCAGAGGCCATTTCGCTCGATTCCGCTCCATCTTGGTGCCCAAAAATCCCTGTTGCTGCAAGTCGGCACTCGACGCCGCTTGTCGTCCGATTTGGTGCCCGATTTGGTGCCCGATTTCACGGGCAGCCCGTCCATTGCGAAATAGGCGGACTGACCTGCGCAAAGAGGCCGGGACGTGCTGCAAGGTGGGGACGGGGCGGGCCCGAATGCCTCGGGATGGCGCGAAGATGAACTCCCTCTGTCCTCAGCGTCTTGGATCGAACTGCGGCGAAAGGCAGCACAGGGTCCGCGGTCCCGGACTTTGCGGTTGACTGGAGTCGGCACCATGGTCGAACGGTCCGACCGCAGTAGAACGACGCCCGTGCGGCATCAGTGTGGCATCTGTCGAGTTGACGACGCCTGCAATGAGCTTGGGGCGGGAGGCCGTGCGCGGCCTTTCGAATATGCTGTAATGCAGAGTGCAGAATCGTTGTTAGCTACACCGGGGGGTCACGTGGAGTTCCGCTTCGCATCAGCTGACGACGCCTCGGCGCTCGGCCGCTTGAACGCTGATCTCATCCGCGACGAAGCCCACCGCAATCCCATGACCGTGCCGGAGCTCGAGGGCCGGATGCGCGGCTGGCTCGAAGGTGAGTACGAAGCCGCTCTCTGTGAGTCAGACGGCGTCCCAGTCGGCTACGCGCTCTATCGTTGCGAACCCGACCATGTCTACCTTCGGCAGCTCTTCGTGCAGGAGGGGGATCGACGCCAGGGGGTGGCAACCGCGCTCCTGAACTGGCTGTGGTCCAACGCATGGGCGGGCGTCGAGCGCGTGCGCGTCGAGGTGCTCGTTGGCAACTCGGCGGGTCGGGCCTTCTGGCGTGCGGTCGGGTTCAGCGACTACTGCGTCACGCTTGAGATGTCGCGACAGGCGGGCAGCTAACCCGTACTTCCGGCCGACTCACGCACGCGCTAGGCTGAGATGAAGCCGCTCGTTCGCGGCTGACGTACAGGGACGTTAGGCCCATCTATGGAGACCGATGGAGAGCTTCGAGGCCAAGTTGTCGCGCGTCCTCGCGGAGCGCATCGAGGTCGTCGACTACGATCCCGCGTGGCCCGCGCTCTTCGACGCTGAGTCCTTGAGGCTCGCCGCGTACTTCCCTCCGAGCTCCATCCGCTGCGTCGAGCACGTCGGCAGCACGGCGGTTCCCGGTCTTGCGGCCAAACCGATCATCGACATCCTCGTCGGCGTTGATGACTTCGACTTCGTCGTCGATTCGGTGGCCCCTGCGATGGAGCGAGCAGGGTACGACTACTTCTTCCGGCCGGAACTCGGCGATGACGGACCCCGCTACCCGTGGTTCATCGGACGCGACGCCTCAGGTGTGCGTGTCTCACACATCCACGTCGCGCTCGTCGATGACACTCCGCAGTGGGATCGCGTCGTCTTCCGCGATTACCTCAGGAGCGACAGCGACGCCGCGCTCGAGTATGCGAAGCTCAAGCGCGACCTTGCCTCACGCTTCTCGGGTGACCGCGAGGCATACACGCTCGCCAAGACGGCGTTCATCACTGAGGCTCTAGCGCGCGCCCGGGGGAGGGCCTAACCAGCGCTTCCAGCGGAAAGCGCCGCCCGCGTGGGGTAGACTCGGGTGGCAAGCGCTCTGCGATGCGCCACCGGTAAAGCGCCGGACGTTAGGCAGGAGGGACGACATGGCTGCACGTAGGCTCGCCATGGCCGGCCTTGCCCTCGTCATCCTGTGTGGATCCTCGGCCGCACTCGGCTGTAGCCCCCAGGCGGCCTCTGTCACTCTCGTCGTGCCGCTGCGTGATGACTATGCCCCCGCGGACGTTGAAGCCCTTCAGTCAATGCTGCTCTCAGACCAGCGGGTCTTGGACTGTCGCTACGTCCACGAGAACGTGATGCTGACTGAAGACGCGCAAAGCGCGATCGGCACATCGACGTCGGGACCAGAAGGCGACCCATCGCGTGAAGCTTGGTTCGTGATCGACGTCGCCAGCGGCTCGCAGGAGGCGGTGCTGGAATCACTCGAATCGCATCCCTCATTCGAGCGTGCGGTGCTGGTCCAGGACCAGGGCGATTGGTGGCAGGTGCGGTGAGGTTGGCCGGCGGTCCTGTGCGTAGGTTCAAGTTGGACTGCACCGGGTGGCTCTCTTCTTCTTCTGAAACGCCCCGAGTTGCCAGAGGCACTCACGCTGGGATTGCGCCCCGGACTTGGTGCCCGATTTGGTGCCCAAATACCTGGTGACTGTTGGTACTCGTTGGTACCTATTGGGACTCGCCGCAGCTCCGCTGTACCAACGAGTCCCAATGAGTCCCAATAGTCACAAGCACTTTCAGGATTCGAATTCCCTTGGGGGCACCATAGTTTCGCAGGTCAGAGGCCTGAGTAGCCCGATTTCGAGTGCGAAATCGGGCTATAATTGTCTTGTGGTTGAGCGGCGGTGCGGAGGAAAAGCGCAGCTCAGAGGGGGTGCCGATGCCCCCAGGCGGCCTAATGTCGCTGACGACGCAATAATGACCACCCTGTGACGATTGAAAACTGACCACCCTGTAGGCTCCTTGTCACGGCGACGTGGCGAGGAGGGTCAGTTGATTCGGCTGGAGGAATGGGTGGACATCGTCTCGATGCACAAGGC
>JAUSBY010000013.1 GCA_030651765.1 Coriobacteriia bacterium
CCTTGTGCATCGAGACGATGTCCACCCATTCCTCCAGCCGAATCAACTGACCCTCCTCGCCACGTCGCCGTGACAAGGAGCCTACAGGGTGGTCAGTTTTCAATCGTCACAGGGTGGTCATTATTGCGTCGTCAGCGACACGTGGACGTCGACCTCCCCTGGGAAGGTGGCCAGTGGGGTGCTCTCAGCGTCGAAACCATCATCAACAACCTGGAGACGAACCCCTCGCGGCTCGAGTGGACGCAGGAAGTCACCGGCTTGAAGATAGCTTTCATCCGTCACCCGGACGTGGAGTTCTTCACCGCAGGCTCGCCTCACATGAACGTGGGAATGGCATGCAACGACTGCCACATGCCCGATGTGAAGATTCGCAACAGGACCTTCAGCAGCCATAACCTGATGAGCCCGCTCAAGGCCGACATGGCGGCGTGCAAGCGCTGCCACTACGACACGACCGAAGAGCTGCGCACCACGGTACTCGAGATCCAGAATGCCAATGCGAGTGCACTCATCACCGCCGGCTACAAGACCGCTACCGCTGCCAAGCTCATCGAGCTGGCAAAGGCCTCCGTGGAGACCAGCGCGGCCGACGTTCAACCTGCTTACGAGCAGGCTGTGGGACACTATCGGGGCGCGCTGTACCGGGTGATCTTCATGGGAGCCGAGAACTCCATGGGCTTCCATAATCCCGCTGAGGGTCAGCGGATCCTGGCCGACGCGGCCGCGGAGGCCGACGCCACCGCGGCCATCCTGCGCGACCTCCTCACCAGCAGAGGCGTGGAGGTGCCCGCCGAAGTACCGCTGCAGCTGCGCACGTACCTCGACAACCGCGGAGCGCACCAGAAGGGTTTCGCCGCGGCGCAGTACATCCCCGACCCCGCTGGCATAGCGCAAACGACGTGGCCGGTCAGCCTGGCGGCTCTCCTCCAGTAGCGGCTACCCGCGCGACATGCTCTCCCCGGAACGCACGAAGGGCGACCCGTGTGGGTCGCCCTTCGCTGCTAACCTTGAAGCGCTCTGGAAACTAGAGAGCGCGAACGTTGGTCGCCTGCTGCTTGCCGTTGTTGCCGGTTGCCTCGTCGAACGAGACGCGCTGGCCCTCGTCGAGGGTCTTGAAGCCCTCGGTCTGGATCTCAGAGAAGTGGACGAACAGATCGTCGCCGCCCTCACGTGAGATGAAGCCATAGCCCTTGTCCGCGTTGAACCACTTGACGGTACCTTCAGCCATTTTCGAACCCTTCTTCCTCGCCCCATCGGGGCAAAACAAACGACGTGACTGCCGCTGGAAATGCGGTGTGTCACGTCGCAATCCTTCGGACCCCATCGGCCCGCCCGCGCAGTATAGCAGGTTATCGGCCAGAATGCACCAGCCGGGTGCCCTCTATGCCCGCCAGAGCTCGCACACCCACTCGCGACAGATGTCGGCGCGATAGGCGCGAGGCAGCAGGCACCCCGTGTCCGGATGGCAGAACTGGCACTTGCGGACGTCCACCCACTCGGGAAGCGTGGCGCGGTACGCCTCGCCCCCGGGCGTGGGCAGATGGCTCAGCCGCGGGTCGTGAAGGGGCTCGATGTCGGCCTGACCCGCGCGGTACTCGGAGTCCGTGACGACCAGAGCTCCGCTCGCCTGCAGGCGCTCAAGCCACAGATCGATGTACTCGGGCAGCCACTCGTCGCCGATGTATGCGCCGTTCTCGTCGTGGGCCAGGTAGAGACAGCAGCACAGGCCGCCGCACTCGTTGCAGAGGTCATAGTCCTCGGCGTCGGACATCTTCACGGCGATGCGGTTCTCATGCGTCATGGAGTATCCCCTCCCGGGGAGGTGGATGCATCCGGCAGCCCCGGGTGGCGGGTCGCATGACAGTCGAAGATGCGAAGAGGCCTCAGTACACCTCTGGCACGTAGGTCTGTGAGTCGATCGGCGGACGGATGTAGCCTTCGGCCGACTGCTTGCGCGGTGGAAGCTTGAACGGCTCGTCCAGCACGTCCTCGTACGGGATCAGCGTGAGCAGATGGCTGATGCAGTTGAGCCGGGCCCGCTTCTTGACGTCGCCCTCCACCACCCACCAGGGCGACTCCTTGGTGTCGGTGTACTTGAACATCTCGTCTTTCGCCCGTGAGAACTCCTCCCAGCGGTCGCGGCCGTCGAGATCGATCGTCGAGAACTTCCAGCTCTTCATCGGATCGTCGATACGGTCCTGGAAGCGGCGGTCCTGCTCCTCGTCCGAGATGGACAGCCAGTACTTGATCAGGATGATGCCGCTGCGCTTGAGCATGCGCTCGAACTCGGGACAGTCCCGGAAGAACTCCTGTACCTGCTCCGCGGCAGCCCAGCCCATGACACGCTCGACCACAGCGCGGTTGTACCAGGAGCGGTCGAAGAGCACGATCTCACCGGCGGCGGGAAGCTGCGCCGCATAGCGCTGGAAGTACCACTGCGTCGCCTCGCGCTCCGTGGGGACCGGCAACGCGACCACGCGGCAGATACGGGGGTTGAGCGCCTCGGTGATGCGCTTGATGACGCCGCCCTTGCCGGCGGCATCGCGCCCCTCGAACACCACCACCACGCGAAGGCCCTCCTGCTTGACCCACTCCTGCAGCTTCACCAGCTCGAGCTGCAGTCGGCTCAGCTCAGTCTCATACGTCTTGCGATCGAGCTTGACCGGACCACCCGAGGTCTCGTCGC
The DNA here is from genome assembly GCA_030651765.1 of Coriobacteriia bacterium. Lineage (GTDB taxonomy): Bacteria > Actinomycetota > Coriobacteriia > Anaerosomatales > Anaerosomataceae > UBA2272. The sequence continues at coordinate 2,687 of JAUSBY010000013.1, forward strand.
CCGCTGCTGCCTTCTTGCCCGAGCCGTTCTTGCTCATCGTCTACCCCTTGCTTCGGGAGCCCTTCTTGCGCACGACCGTCCCCGTCTTGGCCTTCTTGCGTCTCTTCGGCTCCACTGCCCGACGAATGGCCAGAAGCGCCGCCTGCGAGTCGACGGCATCCTCACCCTTGGCAGGCACGAGGCGTTCGTAGGTGCCATCGGGCAACATGCGTCGCGTGCGCACGTTGTCGGCCAGATACGTGCCGAGTATCTCGTCGCGCAGACGGGCGACGAGACCCGGATCCTCGACCGGCGCGAGCACCTCGACCCGTCGGTCCAGGTTCCGCGGCATGAGGTCGGCGCTGCCGATGTAGACGCACGGCTCGCCGCCGTTTGCGAAGTAGAACACGCGGCTGTGCTCGAGGAACCGGCCGACGACGCTTCTGACCGTGATGTTCTCGCTCACGCCCGGCACTCCGGGCCGCAGGCAACAGATGCCACGCACGACCAGATCGATCTTCACACCCGCGTTCGAGGCCTCGTACAGGAGCGTGATGAGCTGCCGGTCCACAAGCGAGTTCATCTTGAAGATGATGTGCGCCGCGACCCCGTCGGCGGCGTGCTGCATCTCCCGGCGGATGAGTTCGGCCAGGCGGTGACGCATCTCCACCGGCGCCACAAGGAACCTGCGGTGGCTGCTCTTGGCCGCATAGCCGGTGATCAGGTTGAACAGTTCCGAGGCGTCGGCGCCGACCTTGGCGTTGCTCGTGAGCAGCCCGAGATCGGTGTAGAGCGTCGCAGTGACCGGATTGTAGTTGCCCGTGCCGATATGCACGTACCGCCTGATCTTCGACCCCTCGCGTCGCACGACAAGCGCGACCTTGCTGTGCGTCTTCAGGCCGACGAGTCCGTAGACCACGTGCACACCTGCACGTTCGAGGGCTCGAGCCCACTCGATGTTGCTCTCCTCGTCAAAACGCGCCTTGAGCTCCAGCAGGCAGGCAACCTCCTTGCCCGCCAGCGCGGCGTCCATGAGCGCTTCGACGATCGGAGAGTCCCTGCCCACGCGATAGAGAGTCATCTTGATCGCAAGCACGTCGGGGTCGTGCGCGGCCTGACGTATGAACGAGATCACCGGCTGGAACGACTCGAACGGATGATGCAGCAAGATGTCCCGCTCGCGGATCGCCGTGAAGATGTCGATGTCGTCGCCATCGCCGAGGTCCACGGTGAGCTCCGGCACGAACGTGGGGTACTTCAGGTCGGGACGATCGAGACCCGCCAGCCCGAACAGCTCGCTCATCCCGAGCGGCGGGTCGATCGTGACGACATCTGCGGCATCCATCTTCAGGTTCTCCACGAGGATGTCGCGAATGAGCGAGGGCATGGTGGGGTCCACCGTCATGCGGACCACCGAGCCAAACCGCCGCTGACGTACACCCGCCTCGATCGTCTCGAGCAGGTCGTCGGCCTCGAGCTCCTGGATCACCATCTCGGCGTCGCGCGTGATGCGGAACGGATGAGCCTCGGTCACCTCGAAACCCGGGAAGAGCGTGTCGATATGCGCAACCACAAGTTGCTCGAGCCACACGAACGCACGCGTGCGCGTGCCGCGGGTCGCCTGGGTCACGATGGGCACGAACCTCGGAAGGGCCTTCGGGATCTTGACGCGCGCGAACCGCTCCTGCCCGTCCGGGCCCTTGACCACGACCGCAAGGTTCATGCTCAGGTTCGAGATGTGCGGGAACGGTCGACCGGGGTCGAACGCAAGCGGCGTAAGAACCGGGAACACGTCGATCGCGAAGTACTCGTAGGCGGCGGCGCGCTGGTCCTCGTCAAGATTGGCATAGTCGAGCAGGTGGACGCCGACGTCAGCGAGATCGGCGCGGAGGGCGCCGAACGCCTCCCGTGCACGGTGCAGCATGTCCGGCACGCGCTCGCGCACCGCGGCGAGCTGCTCGGCGGCGGTCAGCCCGTCGTCAGAGACCCCGGTCACGCCCGCGGCTATCTGCTGACGCAGACCGGCCACGCGGACCATGTAGAACTCGGAGATGTTCGAACTGAAGATCGCGAGGTACTTGGCGCGCTCGAGGAGCGGGTTTCGGGTGTCCAGGGCTTCCTCGAGGACGCGCTCCTGGAACGCGAGCAGTGCGAGTTCGCGATTGACGAACAGCGTCGGTTCGTCGAGATCCAGCTCGCGCTTCGTCGTCATCGCTCCCCCATGTTTGTAGTCGAATGGCCAGCGCACGCTTGCTGTGGACAGTGTAGCGCGACACGACGTTCATACCCGACGGGAAGCGTGACGCCGGCCGAGCACGTCCCCACGAAGCGGCGGCGGCTACGGTATCTCGACGTACTCGGCCGTCTCCCAGATGGTCCCGACGACGTGGACACCCTCGTCGGTGACCTGAAGGGCTTCGATGCCGAACTCCGGGATACGGGCGAGACGTGGGTTGACCACGTCTTCGAGGAAGTCCGCGCCGAGCGGCAGGTAATCGGCGGGCACGTCGACCCCTGCCACAGTCGCCGAAGCGACGTCCACATCGAGCGCAGAGTCGCTGATGCCCGCCCGGCCGGACGCTGACACCGCCCAATCCCGACCGGCGTAGGTGACGACAGCCGACGCGCGCGCCGTGTCGCCGCCGGTCAGGTCGATCTGCATCGTCTTGATCGGCCAGTACGCCGAGCTGTGCCGGTAGGACATCAACGCCGAGAGTTCGGCCTCGGTGAGGGTCGCATCAAAGGGCTTGGTCCCGCTGTACACCCGCTCGTAATCGTCCGGATCGGCTCCCTCCGGCAGCTCGGGCCAGACCACGCCCATCTTGACGACCGCGCTGTCGAAGTCGGCTTCAGTGAACGCGACGCCGTTATCCTCCGGCTTGCTGAGCTGCCCGACAACGAAAGCGACACCGATGATCGCCAGTATCACGATCACAACCGCGACGACGAGAGCGACGAGGCATCCTCTCCGCTTGTGCCGCGGTCCGGGACTGCCGGCCACCTGTCCGGACAACGGTGGCACCCGCGGGGGTGCGCCTGCAGGCGGCGCATCGACTACAGCAGTCCCGGCGGCTGTGCCGGATCCGTTCTCGTCACTCATCACGCGCCCCTTCCGCTCCGATGCCGTGCATGCTGACTGTAGAGCCCGGCGCGGCGTGACTGCAAGGCGCGCGCACCCCGACATCGCGATTCGCAGAGTCAGGCGCCCGGTAGCGGGTACACACTGACCAAACGCCGCAGTCCCCGGAGACTCACATGACTGTCAAGAATCCCGAACTCCTGGCCACACTCAAGGGAAAGTCGTGCTTCCACATCAAGCACATGACGCCGGAGACCCGCGCTCAGATCGCTGACGCGCTCTCCCGGGGGTACGAACTGTACGTGAAGCGCGGTTGGGCCTGACGGAGGGTCGACGATGACGTGCTACCTGCGCCACATGAGCTGGCTGTTCAGAGTCCTCGAGATCGAGAACGATGCCGGAACCCGCCATCAGGTGGACCGCGCCATCAGAAGCGCGCTCGGCCTTCCCGCCGACGCGCCATGCCCGGACGTGGAGGCATACCTCAAGGCACTCTCCGGCGAAGAACGCTTCGCACTCATCGACGCCGTCGAGCGTGAGATCGCCGAGTAGCGAGCGCACCAGGTACGCCCGGAGGGCCGCCCAGGGGGCGGCCCTCCGATGCTGCGGATGTGTGGAACCGTGCTTATGCGGCGCTCCAACCGGCATCGGCTGAAACGAGAGCGCCGTTGATCATCTTGGACTCGTCGGAGGCGAGGAACAGCGCGAGGTTCGCGATGTCGATCGCTTTCAGCATCGCCGGAATGATGCCACCGTAGATGCCTGCCTGCTGGGCACCGGCGCCGTCGATCTTCGAGGGGTCGACACTCGCCATGATGTTGGTCTCGACGCCGCCGGCGATGATCGCGTTGCAGCGCACGCCCTGCTTCGTGTAGAACCACGCGGTGTTCTTGGTGAGGCCCACGCATGCGTGCTTGCTCGCGGTGTACACCACGCCAGCCGCGCCACCGTGCGTTCCGGCCACAGACGCGGTGTTCACGATCGAACCGCCGCCCTGGGCGATCATGATCGGCACAGCCAGGCGCGAGAGATACATCGGCCCGTGCACGTTCACGCCGAACACTCGCGTCAGCAGTTCGTCGGAGAAGTTGGCCACGCCGGCGAAGTTGTCCATGATGCCGGCGTTGTTGCAGAGCACATCGAGCCGTCCGTAGGTCTCTGTCGCCGTCTCGATGATGCGCTGGCAGTCCTCCGCCTTGGACACATCGCCCTGAACACCGACGATCTCGCCGCCTGCCGCTTTGACCTCGTCGACCACCTCGGCGAGCGTCGTCTCGTTCCACTCGGCCGCGACGACCTTGGCGCCCTCCGCGGCGAAGAGATTCGCCATTGCCCGGCCCATTCCCGAGCCGGCCCCCGTGATTACCGCTACCTTACCCTCGAGACGCATGGACAACACCCCTCTCGTAGAGCGCGGGGCACCGGACCTCGCGCTACTTGTAACAAACGTTACGGTACCCGTTCCCGAGAGGCGCCAACCGCGCGCCGCGCGGGGCCGCGCGGGGTACGTAGGCCATGTACAGCCGTCGCGCAACAAGGAGGACACATGGACTGGACGCTCGCTCCCGCACTCGCGGCCTCCGCGGTCATGACGCTCTTCGGCATCGGCGCACTCATGCGCCCGACATCGCTTCGCGCGGTGGGGCTCAGCGCTGAGACACCGCTCGGCACCTCGGAGATCAGGGCTGTCTTTGGCGGCATGTTCGTGGCGCTCGGGGTCGCCTGCATCGTCACGAGGGAGCCCGTGGTCTTCGCCGTGGTGGGCGCGGCGTGGCTCGCCGACTTCGCGGTGCGGCTCGTGTCCGTCTTCATCGACCGGGTGCCTGTGGGACAGGCCCTCACCGTGCTCGGCATCGCGCTCGTGATGGGGTTGTTGCTCGCGAGCGGCTACGTCCTGTCCTAGACGCTACCTGACGCTCCCACCGAGGAGCCGCTCGAGCTGTTCGACGAAGTGCTCGCGGTCCTCGTCGGTGAACTTGGGCGGACCTCCGTGGCGGCCGCCAGCGCGCCGCAAGCGCGCCTCGGCATGACGAACAGCGAGCTCGGCATCGATCGTGGCCATGTGGAAGATCCGCCCGCGCGGGCTGATGGCGCCAGCCCCCTTGCCAAGCGCCATCGCGGCAAGGCCGATGTCCTGGGTCACCACCACATCCCCTGCGGCGAGCCGCTCTATGACGGCGAAGTCCGCGGCGTCGCGTCCGCCACTCACCTGAACGGCCTCGACACCGCTGCGCCCAAGGTGGCGGTCGAGGTTCTGGGTGCCATTGGCGACCAGCACGACGGACCAGCCCCGCGCCCTACTGGCCGAGATGGCCTCGCGCGTCACGGGGCACGCATCGGCGTCTATGAAGAGCGTGCTCATGGATGGAGCGTACCCGCGCGAGGCGCGACCGCTCTACCGCTCATCGAGCGGCAGGTACTCGCGACGTGACGCGACGCTCTTGTACGCCGGCCGGATGATCTTGCCACCGTTGGACAGCTCCTCGATGCGGTGTGCGCACCAGCCGACGACGCGGGAGACCGCGAACAGCGGCGTGTACAGCTCCTCGGGGATGTCGAGCATCCGGTAGATGTAGCCCGAGTAGAAGTCCACGTTGGCGGACACGCCCTTGTACACCTTGCGCGCCTTGCCTATGGCCCCCGGTGCCAGTTCCTCGACCTTGGTGAGCAGCCGGTACTCATCGGTGAGTCCCTTCATCTCGGCAAGGTCTCGCGCGTACTCGCGCAAGATGATCGTGCGCGGATCGGAGACCGAGTAGACGGGATGGCCCATCCCGTAGATGAGGCCGGAGCCGTCGAACGCTTCTCGTGCAAGCACGCGCAACAGGTACGCCTCAATCGCCTCGTCATCGTCCCAATCGGAGACGGTGGTGCGCAGATCGTCGAACATGCGGACCATCTTGATGTTGGCGCCGCCGTGCTTGGGACCCTTGAGCGAGCCGAGCGAGGCCGCGATCGTCGCGTACGTGTCGGTGCCGCTCGAGGAGACCACGTGAGCGGTGAACGACGAGTTGTTGCCGCCGCCGTGCTCGGCGTGCAGGACGAGCGACAGATCGAGCACCCTGGCCTCGAGGTCGGTGAAGTGGCTGTCGGGGCGCAGCATGTGCAAGATGTTCTCGGCGGTGGAGAGGTCCGGCCGTGGGTCGTGGATCACGAGGCTCCGGCCGAGGAACTGGTTGGCGTGCGCCTGGAAGGCGTAGACCGCAAGCACCGGGAACGTGGCGATGAGCTTCAGGCTCTGGCGCAGGACCTCGGGGATCGTGGTGTTGTCGGGATCGGGATCGCGCGTGTAGAGCGCGAGCACTGCGCGGGACATCGCGTTCATGATATCGCGGCTCGGCATCCGCAGGACCGAGTCGTTGATGAAGTGCCGCGGGAGGATCCGGTCGGTCGCGAGGTAGCGCTCGAACACCGCGAGCTCCTCGGCGTTGGGAAGCTCGCCGAACAGGATCAGGTAGCAGGTCTCCTCGAAGCCGAAACGGCCGGCGGTCTGGAACCCCTCGACGAGCGTGTTGATCTCGATGCCGCGGTAGACGAGCTCGCCGGGGATCGGGACGTAGGTGTCGCCTTCGGCTGCCGAGCCGACAACATCGCCGATCTGCGTGAGGCCCGCGAGGACACCCTTGCCCGAGACATCGCGCAGGCCGCGCTTGACCTCGAAGCGGGAGTAGAGCTCTCCGTCGACGATGCTGCTCGAATGGGCCAGCTCGGCCCAGCGCTCGAGCGGCGGAGCCGTGATCTCATCTGCGGGCGGCGTACCCGCGCAGTCACTTGCTGCTGTCATACCGTGTCCTTTCGCCGGTGAGTCTGGCGGTAAGCGGCGGGGCCGCTCGGGATTCTGATCGGTGGCTTCCCGGCTGCAGACGGTCCGCTTGACGGCGGCCGCCGTGTCCTACGGCGCTCGAACAGCCTGAGAAGTCGCACGGTCATTCTACCTGAACGACACCTGCACCGACCGCGCTAATCGATCCCCAGCATCGTCCGGGTCTGGCGGGGCGACGCGAGAGGGCGCCGGAACACCGGGAAATGGACAGGTCGCGGCATCGTGCCGCGACCTGGTGTGCGTTCTATGGCGGGAGTGACGGGGCTCGAACCCGCGACCTCTGGCTTGACAGGCCAGCGCTCTAACCAAACTGAGCTACACCCCCGGATGGGGCATCCGCCTCGGCGGACAGCATACGGATTCTAACGAGCGCGGCGCGCGTTGTCTACTGACGGTGTCGTACCCACCCGCAGTTGCGAACCAGAACCGCTATGCTGGTGCAGTCCGAAGGGAGTCACGCATGCCGTCCGCCGCCGAAGAACTGCACAGCACCCTCGTTGAGAGGATCGACGCACACGATCGCGCAGGCGCCGTGAACGTCGCGCTCGGCACGGTGCGAAGCGGCGCACTCGACATCCCGCAGCTTCACGACATGCTCGCCGGTCTCCTGGCCGACATAGGCGCGTCGTGGAAGGCCGGCGAGACCAGGGTCTGGCAGGAACACTACGCCACCGCCGTCATCCGCACGATCGTCGAGGCATGCCACCCGCTCGTGGCCGAGCATGCCGCCGCACCGGTCGACCGCACGGTCGTGCTGGCCACGCCGCCGGAGGAGTACCACGACCTCGGACTCCGCATGATCGCAGACCGGTTCGCGCTCGCCGGGTGGACCGCGCACCTCCTCGGCGCCTGTCTGCCGCTCGCCGAACTGCTCGCCGCAGTCGACGAACTGCGAGCCGATGCCGTCGTGCTCTCGGCGTACACGCACTTCCACCGCCTGGCACTCAGGCTCTACGTGGACGAACTCATGGCGGCGCGCCCGGCGCTGCAGGTGTGGGTGGGCGGTGCGGCCTTCGCGCGCGAGCACGACGGCTGGACCGACGAGATGGTGCTCGACATCGCCACCATCCCCGCCCTCGCCGGGAAGGTGAGCTGAGGTGCTCAGCCTCAAGATCGCCGCGCGCTTCCTCAAGAGCTCGCCCGGGCAGTCGGCGCTCATCATCGCCGGCATCGCCGTGGGGATCGCCACGCAGATCTTCGTCGGCTCACTCATCACAAGCCTGCAGGCCGATCTCATTGACGCGGCCGTCGGCTCGAGTCCGCATATCACGCTGCTTCCGGGCGACGGCGCGTCCACGGTGCCGGGCACGGCTGCAACGACGGCGTCGAAGTCCGAGCTTCTGGTAGCGACCGCCATCCCCGTGCGCACGCTCTCGGCGATCTACACCAGCGGAGAGGACAGCGTGCCGCTCTCGATCGCGGGCGGCGACGCCACCGATCTTGGCCTCATCTACAATCTCGAAGACCGCATGGTCTCGGGCACGTATCGCCTGGGTGCCGGAGAGGCGCTCGTGGGCACGGTGTTCGCCGCGAAGTACGACGTTGGGCCTGGCGATCCGCTCGAGTTGCTCCTGCCTGACGGTACGATGGCCGAGTTCACCGTGAGTGGCGTCTTCGACCTCGGCCAGGCGACCGCGAACGAGCGCGTCGCGTTCGTAGATGCCGCATCCGCCGCGGATGCACTGGGCCTCGCCGACGATGAGTACACGGCGATCCAGATCCAGCTCACGGATGTCTTCGCCTCCACCGAGGTGGCAGACCGGCTCGGGAGCGACAACGACGTCACGGCGACCGACTGGCAGGAGGAGAACGCCGAGTTGCTCTCCGGCCTGGCAGCGCAGTCGGGATCCTCGATCATGATCCAGGTCTTCGTGCTCGTCGCCGTGGCACTCGGCATCGCCTCCACACTCGCCATCAGCGCGGTCCAGAAGACGCGACAGATCGGCATCCTGAAGGCCATCGGCATGGGCGACGGCGCTGCGGGCCGCATCTTCTTGTGGCAGGCAGCGCTCCTGGGCGCCGGCGGCACGCTCGGCGGCATCGCGCTCGGCTACGCGCTCATCTGGGGCTTCAGCTTCGCGCCGGTGCCGTTCTCGATCCGTCCGGAGCCGACGTTCATCGCGATCTCGGCAGGCATCGGCATCACGGTGGCGCTGCTCTCCTCGATCATCCCCGCGCGATCGACCTCGCGCCTCGATCCCATCGAGGTGATCCAGAATGGCTGACCTGCTGGTGGTAGACGCCATCGAGAAGGTCTACGGCGAAGGGTCCGCCGCGACCCGCGCGCTTTCCGGCGTGAGCTTCACGGTGGCCGAGGGCGAGTTCGCCTCAATCGTGGGGCAGTCCGGCTCGGGCAAGTCGACGCTTCTGAACCTCATCGGCCTGCTCGACACCCCCACGAGCGGTCGCGTCACGCTCACCGGCGAGAACACGACCGCACTCGGGCGGGCGGGCCGCGCACGCTTGCGCAACGAGGCGCTCGGCTTCGTGTTCCAGTTCCACTACCTGCTGCCCGAGTTCAGCGTGTGGGAGAACCTCACCATGCCGGTGCAGATCGCACGGCGCACGGTGTCGGGCGAGGAGCGGGACCGCGCGCTTGAGACGCTCGCGCTCCTCGGCCTGGAGGGGCTCGAGCGCAAGAACGCCAACCAACTATCCGGTGGACAGAAGCAGCGTGTGGCGATCGGACGGGCGCTCATGAACCGCCCGAAGCTGATCCTGGCCGACGAACCCACCGGCAACCTCGACACCGCCAACACCGAGGCGGTCTACGAGCTCTTCCGCACGATCAACGCCGAGCTCGGCACGACGTTCCTCATCGTCACGCACGATCGCGTCGTGGCGCAGCAGACCGACCGTATCCTCGAGGTGCGCGACGGCGAGCTCGTGCAAGACGTGCGCAACGACTACGCCGGGTGAGCCGGGGAGCCTGCGGTCACGGCCTGGCCTTCGACCACGCCGTCACGCATGCGGATCGTGCGGTCACACGCCGTCGCGACCTCCGGGTTGTGCGTGACGATCACGAAGGTCGTACCGCGCTCACGATTGACTGCGCGCATCACGTCGACGATCTCGGCCGACGTGGCCGTATCCAGATCGCCGGTTGGCTCGTCGCCCATCACGATCGCCGGCGCGTTGACGAGCGATCGCGCGATCGCGACACGCTGCTGCTGGCCACCCGAAAGCTCGGTCGGCACGTGCCTGACCCGATCGGCCAGTCCGACGAGTTCGAGCAGCACCGCGGCCTTGCGGGCGGCCTCGGTGCGGGACGAGCCCGCGTACTCGGCGGCGAGTGCGACGTTCTCGAGCGCGCTCATCGTCGGGATCAGATTGAAGCCCTGGAAGATGAAGCCGATCTCGTGGGCGCGCAGCCGCGTGAGTGCGCGGCCGCGCAGGCCGTCGACGCGCTCGCCCGCCAGCCACACCTCGCCCGAGTCCGGAACGTCCAGGCATCCCGCGATGTGCATGAGCGTTGACTTCCCCGACCCCGAGGGGCCCATGATCGCGGCCATCTCGCCCTCCTCGATCTCGAGGGTGGCGCCCCGCAGCGCGTCAACGAAGTTGTTCTTGCCGAGGCGGTAGCGCTTGGTGAGCTCCGCCACTCGTACGATCGATGCCATGATGTGTCCTTTCGAGTGCGTGAACCGGCTACTCGTAGCGAAGCGCGGTGACGGGATCGAGACGCGCCGCGTGCCAGGCCGGATAGAGTCCGGAGAGCACGCCGAGAACGAGTGCGAAGGCGACCGAGCCGATGGCGAGCCGCGGCGTGACGAGGAACAGTTCCGTGGCCGAGGCCGCACCGGCCTGATTGCCGCCGGCCGCGATCAGCGCGCCAAGGCCAAGTCCCAGCAGTCCGCCGATGAGCCCCATGACCGCCGACTCCGCGATGAACTGCCGCATGATGGCCCCGTCCGACGCTCCGATCGCCTTGCGCACGCCGATCTCACGGGTGCGCTCGGCAACCGACATCGTCATGGTGTTGATGACCGACAGGCCCCCGACGAGTAGCGAGACGGCCGCGATGGCGTAGATGATCTGGTTGAAGATCTTGAGCGGCTCCTTGACCGACGTCTCGAAGCCCTGGGGTCCCATCGCCTTGATGTTGTCGATCTCATGCTGGATGACTTCGGCCATCTCGTCCGGGTCCTCGCCCGGTTCAAGGTAGACCGCTATCGACGTGATGAGCGTCCGGGGCTCGATGCTATCGCGGATGGCGGCCGGCAGGTCGGCCACGAGCAGGTCCTGTGCGTCTTCGAGCGACATCTGCACGGCCTTGTCGGGCGCGGTGAGCGTCTTGCCGAGGATGCCGATGACCTCGAAATCCTCCCCGCGGACGTCGATGGTGCCACCGACCTCGGCCTCGAGGCTGGAGACGAGATCCGAGCCGATGACGACCACGCCCCGATCGTCAGGCGCGAGCGCACGGCCCGACACGACGTCGGACTCGAACGTCTCGTAGCCCTGCTCGCGGAAGTCGCTCGCCTGGATGTTGGCGGGCACGCCGATGTTCACAGACGACTGCTCGGTATCGAGCAGCATCATGATGGATCCCGCAGCGCGCGTGACGCCGTCTACAGCCTCGATCTCCGCGATCAGATCGGTGGAGATCGGCTCGGTCGAGAAACCCGCCATCCCGCTTGAACCGCTGACGATCACCTTGTCGGCGTAGTAGTCGCTACCGCCGTCGACCAGCAGGCTCAGCTTCTCGGCGATCGATCCCATCACGACGAGCGCGAGCACGCCGATGGTGATGCCGAAGATGGTGAGGAATGCCCGGAGCTTCCTCCGGAAGATCGTACGTAACACTCTCATTGTGGACCCCCGTGAATGGCACTCAGACTTGACGATGTTTACTGACACACGGTAACCCAAGTGTCCGCCGCGCGCTGCTGCCGATGTGCGCTCCCGCCCGGCTCCTACACGCCGAGTCCGAGCTGCTCGTCGCCGGGCGGCTGCGTCACCGGCTCCACCAGTTCGGGGCCGAGGATTTCGGCGAGTTCGAGCGCGTTTCTCGGCGCGTAGTCGTACTTGCAGTTGTTGAACATCACGTAGGTGACGTCCGTCTCCCCGGCAAGCTCGCGCACCTTCGGCGACCACTCTTCGAGTTCGTCGCGCCGGTAGAGGTAGTCGAACCTGTCGGCCGCCGAGACGTTGCGCGCGAAGTACGTGTCGCGATTGCGCCCGTGCAGGCGCACGTAGCCCATCCCACTCGTAGCTGCCACAAGCGGGGGCATCGTCGTGCGCGTGGGGAACTGTGGGGCGTCGACGCTCACGTAGGTCATGTCGCGGTCGCCCAGGAACTTGAGCGTATCGCGCACGTGGCCCTCGTCCACCCACGACGGATGCCGGAACTCCACGAGCATCCGGTGCGAGCCGAGCTTGCCGCGCGCGTACTCGAGGTAGGCAAGATTGTCGTCGAGTAGTGCGGCATCGAGCGTGGTGAAGAACGGAGGGAACTGCATGAGGATCCCGCCGAGCTTGCCCGCCTCCGCGAGCGGCTCCATCGCTTCGAGGAACAGATCGAACGCCAGATCGACCATCTCCGGCGAGGGCCGCTTCACGCGGCCGCGTTCCACGGCGTGAGGATACTCGCGCAGCTCGGGATGGAGCGCGCGCTCATCGACCGCATGCTGCGTCATCATGCCGAAGGCCTTCACGTGGAACAGGAACCCCGGCGGCGTCCGCTTCGCCCAGTTCTCCACGACACGGCGGTCAGGGATGGCGTAAAACGGTGCGTCGGCCTCGACGGTATCGAAGCGTCCCGCGTAGTAGCGCAGCCGCGCGGCGGGCGTGGCGATATCCGACGGGTACCAGGCCTCGATCATGGTCCGGTCCGCCCACGAGCAGGTGCCGACGTGCACCCTTCCCACGTGCCCGCCCTCCCCGACCTACTGGAGGGACAGGTGCTCGGCGATGGCCGCAGCCTCGTCGTCGGTGACCTGCGCCCCCTTGGCGATCATCTCATCGATGATCGCCGCCCAACCCACGGCGTCCGCGTCCTCGGCCATAACGCGATCAAGGTTGTGACAGACCGTGCACTTGGTCTGCAGAAGCGCCCCGCCGTCCAGCCCGGTCGCCTCACCAGGCGTAGGCTCCGGAGCGGGAGCGGGCTCGTCGGCTGCGCAGGCCGCGCCGGTGGCGAGCACTGCGACCAGAAGCAGCGTCATCACGAGTCGGTTCAGCATCGGTGTTCCCTTCACTCTCGAGCGACCGCCAAAACTGACGGCCGACACCCGTTAGATACCCCTGCCGGAATCGGCCGACACGCGCACGGCGTCGGCATCGAGCAGGCTACCGTAGTCACGCACGTAGTCGTCGAAGGTAGGCGGCACGGGCGGCGCATGGTATGACCAGTCGAACCGCTCTGAGATCAGATCGGCGAAGTTCTCACGCACGAATCGCTCGGTACACACGTAGTCGAGCAGCGGGTCATGCTCGGACATGCCGAAGAAGCACGGTTGCGGGTACGGCCCGGCGAGATCCTCCTCGGTCACTGTGAGAATCTCACGAACCTGCGCCACGAGGACCGCGAGTGTGGATGCCGAGTAGGACATGAGGCGGCCGCGAAGGTCGGTGGGGGTCTCGAAGCCACCGATGTCGCACATGAACCACACCACGAGTCGCACCGCGCGCTCGTTACCGAGCAGCCACGCGAGTGCGCGCCGCGGCAGACGGTGTTCGAGCGCCGATACCGCGGCCGAGATGAGCGCGCGGTCGATGGGCGGCCGCATGAGCGCACGGCTGCTCACACACGGCGACAGCAGCCCGACCTTGTCCACACGCTCCCCGAGCTGCTGCAACGCGCGCAGCGCCAGGATTCCGCCGAACGAGAACCCCATGAGCGCGAACCGCTCGGCACCGAGGTGGTCGGCGAAGTCGCCGATCACCTGCGCGAGACGGGTGCTCGAGTAGCCCTCGGCAAGCGGCGTACTGCCGCCATGACCGGGCATCTCGAAGAAGTGCGTATGGTAGCGCTGGCCCATGAACTGGATCATGGGAGCCCAGTCCTCGGCAAGCGAGACCGTTGCGGGCACGATGATGAGCGGCGGACCGTCGCCACACTCGGCATAGCGCAGTCGCGTACCGGGAAGCTCGACTTCGCGCAGGATGACGTCGCAGGGGTGAGGCACGAGACTCCTCGTTTGGACAGCGGACGGACGTATCATCGCGCCTTCGGCTGCGCGCGGCAACAGCCGGTCCGTGACCAAGCGGGCGTGCGTGCGCTATAGTGAGGCCGATGGGGCACACGTCTACTCGACATCCCCGCCCGGCACGCCGGCAGCGCTCACGAGCCACCGGCCAGGTGCCCTTCTCACCCCTCTGGCAGCCTACGTGCGCATCTCGCGCGCGCGTATCCGAGCTCGTCCACGTCCGCGGATGTGGAGACCCGACCGGAGAACAGGCAGGTGAGCGTATGCGCAGGCTGGCATCGACGCATCCGAGGAAGCGCCGCCGGAGATACGCGATGGCGGTGGTCCTCCAGCGTCAGATGTGCGCTATGGGAACCGTCGTGCACATCAGGCCGGTCAAGCGGATATTCGGCTCGGCCACCCCGTTCCACTTCTAGATAACGGCACCATCGCACCAGGCCCGCCGGTCTGCGAGAATCACGACATGACCGAAGGGATAACCATCATCCGCGCCACCGTGAGCGACGCTCACGAGATACTCGGCCTCATCAGGCGTGCGTTCGCCGCCGCAGCCAGGCTCTACGACGAGCCCGACCTGCCGCCGCTTGTCGAGTCGATCGACGAGCACGAAGCGCGGTACGCCACGCACGTCGTTCTCAAGGCGGTCGATCCGGATGGCACGATCGTAGGTAGCGTACAGGGTGAGGATCGCGCCGATGGCACGTGCTACGTCGCCCGGCTGGCAGTCGAGCCCTCACGGCGCAGGCAGGGCATCGGGCTGGCGCTGACAGCCGCCATCGAGGCCGAGTTCCCGGAGGCGCAGCGTTTCGAGCTGTTCACGGGACACCTGAACGAGTCGTCGCTGCACCTGTATGCGTCACTCGGCTACCGGGAGATTCGAAGGCAGCGCGAGAACGACCGTCTCACGCTGGTGTGGCTCGAGAAGGTTCGGTAGCCGCGCTCCGGCGTCTACTCCGGGGGCACGAACCCGCTGCCCACGCCGATCCCGCGCTCGGCGGCCCAGCCTTGCGGGAGCTCCACGACATACGCACTCGGACCGGGGCTGGTCGCCAGGCGGGACTCACCGGGGGACAGCGGCTCGATCGCGCTCACCGTGAGGTCCTGGCCGATGAAGACGACGTCGATGGGAAACGAGACCTCCTTCATGGCGAAGGTCCGCACCCCGGCGTCCTCGAAGACGAAGAGCATGCCCTCGCCCGGCGCGAGCGGCTCATGGTCCTGCAGGCCGCGCGAACGGTCCCCGGGGTTCTCGGCGATCTCGACACGGACCTCGATGCCGTCCAGCACCACGACAGCTCGCTCGGCAGACATGGCACACCCGGTCATGACCATCGAAAGGACGAGCACTGCGGCCACCCGCACGGGCCACCGAAGCGCTACCATCGTCCGTATGAGGATCGGATGTGTCACGGATACCTATCTGCCCGAGACGAACGGCATCGTCACGGCTGGCGGACGACGCACGCGCCGGCTGGTCGAGAACCGGCACCACTGACGAAGGAGCATGATGGCGACGCACGGGGGTTCGAAGATGGCAGTGGTGGCAGCGGTGGTCGCCAACCTCGCTGTGGCCATCATCAAGTTCATCGCGGCCGGGATCACCGGCTCGTCGGCGATGATCTCGGAAGGCATCCACTCACTCGTGGATACGGGCAACGGCGGACTGCTGCTCCTCGGCATGGACAGGTCTCAACGGCCCGCCGATGCGGGACACCCGTTCGGGCACGGCAAGGCGCTCTACTTCTGGAGCCTCGTGGTGGCCGTTTCGATCTTCGGCATCGGCGGCGGCATGTCGCTGTACGAGGGCATCGCGCACATCCGGCACGTCGCGCCGAACGCCGAGCTCTCGAATCCCACCGTGAACTACATCGTGCTCGGAATCGCGTTCATCGTCGAAGGCATCTCGTTCTCGGTGGCGATGAAGGAGTTCCGGAAGGCGAAGGGCTCGCGTGGCGCCTGGGAGTTCATCCGCGAGTCGAAGGATCCGAGTCTGTACACCGTGGTGCTCGAGGACTCGGCGGCCATGACCGGTCTCGTCTTCGCGTTCCTCGGCGTGTTCTTTGGCCACCTACTCAACAACCCGTACCTGGACGGCGTGGCATCGATCGCCATCGGCCTGCTGCTGATGTCCGTCGCGTTCGTGCTCGCCGCCGAGACGAAGGGGCTGTTGCTGGGCGAAGGTATGAGCGAAAAGGACCTCGCCGAGCTCAGAGCGATTGTCGAGGCCGATGCGGACGTAGCACGGGCGGGAGACATCCTGACGATGTACATGGGCCCGCACGACCTGCTGGTGAACCTGGGCGTGACGTTCAAGCCTGGTCTGCGTGCCGAGGCCATGCACGAATCGATCCGACGCATCGAGACCGCGATCAGAACGCGACACCCGGAGTGCACGCGCGTCTATATCGAGGCCGAGTCGCTGCCGGTCACTCCGTGAAATGACTCGGCCCGCCAACGGAGAACCCGTGACGGGCCGAGTGCGGGGGCATCGCGGTCGAACCGGGGCTCAGTACGCGAAAGAGGCCCCGTCGAGAGCCTGGCCCGTGCCTGCGGCCAACTCCCGGACACCCATCACTATCGCGCGCACTGCATCGATGGTCGCCATGCGCTGCGTACCGTGCCGACGCAGACGGTCTCCCAGACTCACGATCTGGCGGGTGTGCTCGAAGTCGAGCTTGCTGAAGTGCAACTCGTCCCACTCGGCGCGCGTGCTCACAGCCCAGAGTTCGCCGAGAAGCCAGCGCAGGCTCACCAGATCTTCCTGCGTGAGGTAGTACCAGTCGGCCCGAAGACCATGCCGGAGACGCTCGAGCGCACGCTCGACGGCGCGCTGCCGGTTGACCTCGTACAGACGCATGCCGAGGTCCTCATCGGTCATATCCGGGCGGATGACGGTACCCATGCGATTCATCCCTTCACGTGGGGCATGGGTGACCTATTCGGTGCGAAGAGTATCCATCCTGCCGCCATGAAGAAGCCCGCTGCGACCTGAGCCTTGGTTAACGGGCTGGACGGCTTCGCTCAATCACCATTGCTCATCAGCCGCGCCGCCATCGAGTCGGCCTCGTGACGCAGCATGACGACCTCGGGATCGAGGTCGAGCGCGTGCTCGAGACGCTCAAGCAGCCGGTCGCCGCCGCGGAACGCCGTCCATCGCAGACGACGGGCGAGAGGCTCCCACGGACTCAGCCGGTTCCGGAACCACAGCCAGGACATCACGAGTGCCAGCGCGCCGAGCGGGATGGCAACCACCCAATCGTGCTCCGGGGACAGCGCTGCAGCAGTCACACCAAGCGCCATCGCGGTGATGGGCCACACGAGCGGCGTCGGCTGGTTCATCACGAGGAACATGAGCTTGGGTACCTCGATGACGCCACCCTTGGGCTCGAAGTTGATCTCCGCCCGCCTGAGTCGGATGTAGACCGCAAGCGCACCTCTCCGGCGACGCATGTCCCACATCGTCGCGAGCAGGAAGGTCGCAAACGACACGCCCACGGCCCACCGCACGACCGCCCGTGCCTCGGGAACACCGAGCACGACCCCCGCGCCGGCAAGCAGCGCCGCGAGGATGTAGAGCATCGGCATACCGAACGCGGGCTCGTCCAGGCGCGCATCGGCCACATCGGCGACATCGGTGGAGAGCAGGTAACCCCAGCCGATAGGATCGCGCGCGGACGCCACCGCGACGACAAGCGCGAATCCCATGAGCCCGAGCGCGATCGGCAGCATCCGGAGTGTTCCTTCTTAGGCGCGTCGTGGAGCGGACGTGACGTACGTGTGGAATACGCCGCGGCAGCGCGTATCCCTGCCGGACTCGCCCGCCGAAGGTCGGACCACCCGTGCCCCGCTCCGATGTGCGGGCGGGGCACGGGTGTCTGATGGTGGGCGATAGTTGACACGCTCCGAACGCCGTGAAGAACGGCCATCCACTCAGCCGGCACACCGGAATCCTGGGCCCGGTCCAGCCGTCCTCGAAGGACGCCGCTACTCGTCCTGGAAGAGGCCGCCCGCTCGCCAGTCGTAGGCTCCGGTGACCGTCCTGTCTAAGCCGCCGCTCACGGAGCTGTAGCTGCCCACGGCGGCGTTATTGCTGCCGCCGTTCACCGAGCTATAGCTGCCCGAGGCAGCGTTGAGGCGGCCGCCACTCACCGAGCCATAGCTGCCAGAAGCGGCGTTATTGCTGCCGCCGCTTACTGAGCTACGTTCACCCAAGGCGATGTTGCTGAACCCGCCGTTCACCGAGCTATACAATCCCGAGGCAGTGTTGGAAAAGCCGCCGTTCACCGAGCTATACGAACCCGAGGCGGTGTTGTTGTAGCCCCCGCTCACCGAGCTATGGCTGCCCGAGACGGTGTTACGCGAGCCTGCGACGAGCCCGCCCCAGCTCGTCCAATTGTGCCCCGGTCCGACCACGAGAGTATGCGAGCCGGTGCGCTCGGTCTCGGCTGACGCGCGCATCTCGTTGTAGCCGAGAATGAGGTTGCCGCGTCCGTTGGCGTTGAAGGTCTGGCCGGCGCCAGAACGCACGTGCACGTTGGCGCCGGTGAAGATGACGTGGGGTCCTGCAAGCCCTCCGACCGTACCAGGCTCGACCGTGACGTAGGGCGCGAGGTCGAGCACACCGGCCATCCCCGTCTCTAGAAACGCAGCGTCTGCCCGCTTGGCTACGAGGGCTGCGGTCTCGTAGCGGTCCTTACCGCCGATGCGCTCGATGTCGGTGACGCCGAGCGTGCTCAAGGCGCTGACGACCGCCGGGCCGACGGCGCCCTCGCCACCTAAGATGATCACCTTGGGCTTCACGCGGCGCGAGATCTCTGCGGCCGTCGCAGATGGGATACTGTCCTTCCCGGTCAGCAGGATGGGCGCCGCGTAGGCCTGGGACAGGATCCCTCCCGCAAGCGCGTCGGGGAAGCTGGTACCCGTTGCCAGTATGACCATATTCGTGGGCCCTGCGGCCTGTGCCGCATCTGGTGCGACCAGGAAGACCATCGCGAGCGCGAGTGCGGCGATGACGAGTGTCGTTCTCATGACGTTTCCCCCTCGGAGAGAGTGGCGATGTCCCGAGTATACCCGCCAAGGTGGGCCATCGAAGGGAGGGGCATGCACACCGGTGGAGCTCGTTCCCGTGCTTCATGCATACCGACGACTGCCGGGAACGCAACAGCCCCGCAACGCAGGGTGCCAACGAACAGAGGCCGGTCCTGATCGGGCCCGGCCTCTCTGTTGCTGGTGGGCGATGAGGGATTTGAACCCCCGACCTCCTCCTTGTAAGGGAGGCACTCTCCCGCTGAGTTAATCGCCCGAACGACGTGCGAGGCACATTCTAGCAGCTTAACGCCGGGGAAGCCCCGGGCGGCTAGAGGACCGCTGCAGAGTCTGCGTCGGCGACGAGTACGTCAGCCTCCGGCGGCTCCGGAGGGAGAACGAGCGTGAACACGGAGCCGACGCCGACCTCACTGGTCGCCGAGATCGTCCCGCCGATGGCCTCGGCCAGTCGTCGCGAGATCGCCAACCCGAGACCGGTCCCTGCATGCACCCTCGAGGCGTCGGGTCGTGCCTGGTGAAAGTGGTCGAAGATCGCCTCGATCTCGGATGCCGGTATACCGATCCCAGTGTCGCGGACCTCGAATGCGACGGACCCGTCCGAGCTACCGCTGACCATGACCTCCACCGCGCCTTCATTCGTGAACTTCACCGCATTGGAAAGCAGATTGAGCATGATCTGCTCCAGCTTGCCGCGATCGGTGCTGATGATCTCCGGCGCATCCTCCGCAACGATCCAGTTCAGGGCTATCCGCTGGCCGGCCGCGATCGGCGACATCATATCCATGAGCATGCCGATCGCCTCGGCAACGTGAAACGACGTCACGTCGATCCGCGCCCGCCCGGCCTCCAACCGCGCAAGGTCGAGAACGTCGTCGATGAGCGACAGCAACTGCTGTCCGGAGTGGAGCACCATCGTCAGCTGCCGCTCCTGCTCGTCGGTCAGGTCACCTGCCATCCGTTTGAGCATGATGTCCGTGAAGCCGATGATCGAGTTGAGCGGCGTACGCAACTCGTGGCTCATCGACGCCATGAAGTCGTCCTTGGCGCGTGTCGCCTGCCGCAGGTTGTCGTTGAGCGCAAGCAACTCGCCTGTGCGCGCCTCCACCAGCTGTTCAAGGTGATCGCGATACTCGCTCAGTTCGCGCTCGGCGCGACGGCGGTCGGTTACCTCGTGTTCGAGCATCGTGTGTGACTGCTGCAACTCGGCTACCATACCGTCGAAGGTGGTCGCCAGTTCGCCGACCTCGTCCGAGCTCCTGATCCCGCTCCGTGCGGAGAGTCTGCCGCGCCCGACCTCCCGGGCGGTATCACGCAGCGCGCGGATCGGCGTCACGATCGTGCGGTTCGTCGACACCCCGATGATGACCATCACCGACACGCCCGAAAGCGCGATCGCAAGCACGAGAGCGAACGTGCGCTGCTGGGTGGTGATCGCGTCCAGGCTCGAACGCTCACCGAGCGTCACCGAGTCCGACACCATGGACTGCATGACGACAAGCAGGCGTGCAGCGAGCCGGGACTGATACTCCCGGGAGATCACGGGGTCGACTTCACCGAGCGCGCCCTGCTCGTGGGCGACCGTGATCTCGTCGAACAACAGGTACGCCTCGGCACTGCTCTCTCGCACATGGTCGAGGAGTGGCTCATCGGCACCGGAGACGAGCGCAAGCCCGCTAAGCACATGCTCGAGTTCGGCGTGCATCGCACGCCACTGCCGCTCGGCACGAGGTTCGTAGTGGATGAGGTAGTCGGTGGTGAGCATCGAGAGCTCGAAGATCTGATTGAGCGACTCGGCGACCTTGTCGTTGCGATCGATCGCGCGCTCAACGGCATGCATGCCAAGAACCAGCACGAACGTCACGCTGAGCGCGATCAAGACTGCAAGGAGAGCGCTCAGCTGTATGCGGGTCCTGATCCTCATCGGATGACTGTCACGCGCTCGGGAGCCACCGCGTCGAGCAGCCGGGTGTCGAGCAGACGCAGGAAGTCGAAGTGCACGCCGGGATCCACGATGCCTGCCCCGGCCGCCCAGCGTGCCTGATCCTCGAGGGTCATGACAAGCGACTGCCGGAGTCCCACGGCCCCCTCGGAGATGATGCAGTCGCACAGCTGATCCGTGCTGATGCCGAGCGCGTCGGCGAGCTCCTCCCGCGTTCGGCCGGTGGTGTCGGCGACACCCACACGCTCCGCTTCCAGCAAGGCCTCGATGAGCCGCTGAAGCGTCTCGGCAGCAGGGGACGCGTCATCGGGACGCACGCACAGGTTCATGGTCTTCTCGTACAGGCCGTGTTCCTCGAACAGGACGAAATCGTCGCCGAGGGCATCCTCAAGCTCCGAGACGAACGGCTGGCGGAGCGAGACGGCATCGAGCCGGCCGTCGATCAGCGCAGCTGTGACAGCTTCAAAAGAGTCGAAACTGATCTCGACGTCGCTTTCGGACATCCCATGCTTGATGAGGAACCCGTGCAGGAAGAAGTGGGCGGCCGTACCCTCCCGCGTGCCGACGCGCTTGCCGCGCAAGTCCGCCGGCTCGCTGATGCCTGCATCCGAGCGTGCGACGATCCTGATGTCGCTCTGATCGGATGCAGCGGTCGCTACGATGCGTACCGGTTTGCCGCCGAGCGACGTGAGAACGATCGGCGTGTCCGCGCATAGAGCCGCGTCGACCTCACCGGCAAGCAGCGCCTCGAGTGCGAGCTGGCTGCTGGAGTACTCCTTGAAGTCCACCTCGAGACCCGCGCCTGCGAAGAGACCCTCGGCGCGCGCGATGTAGGCCAGCGCGGAGAGTTCCTCGCGGCTCACACCCAGCGACACGGGAATCGGTGCGACGTCCGGCTCGGGGGACAGACGGTCGCACCCGCCGAGCGTGGGCATGACGGCGCACGCCAGCGACACAACGATCAGTGCCGTGGTCGCGCGATCGCGCTTCCATCGCCCCAATCGGCTCACATGAGCTCCTCTGGCGTTTCGGCATCAAGCAGGGTCTTCAGCTGGTCCAGGTCCTCATCCACGATGTGCTCGAGCGCCTGGTGCAGATAGCGCTCGAGCATCCGCTGATCACCCTTGAGTTCGAGCGTCATGGAGACCTCGAGCAAGGTGCCGGGCCCGTCCGGCCTCGCATCATAGCTGCCGTGCGCCCGCACACCGCCGTGCACGCGGTAGCAGATCCGCTCCCCCGGCGTGATGTCGGTGACCTCCAGGTTGAGCTCCGCGCTCCTGCCCTGATACGAAACCGCCTGATGCATGCGCAGCCCCACGCCCTCCCGTACATCGCCCACGAACTCGTGCGTATCCAGTTCACGCCTCCACCGGCGATCGTTGGCATGATCACCGACGAACGCCAGGACGACATCGGGGGGCTGGCCGATATAGACCGTCCGCCGCACGCGCATCGGATGCATCCTCCTCTGCCCTACAGAGGATTATCCCACGGATTCCATGACTCGTCTGAGCTGTTCGAGATCGGTCCGCGCAAGCTTGACCACCTCGGCCTCGACACGACCCGACACGAGAGCGGCCACACCACCCACATCTGCCGAGAGGGCCATGCTGACGCGCGTACCGCCGTCCTCGGGCCGGCATTGGAACGACAGCCGCGCCCGGATGGGACCGTGCATGCGGTACGAGAGCCGCTCGGGTGGCTGGTACTCGGTGACCTCGAGCTCCACGGTCTTGGTCTTCCCTTGCGCCGAGTAGACCTGCGTGACGCGGTCTCCGACACCGGTGACCTGTCCGCGCGATGAGGTGAGATGGCTTCGCCAGACACGGTCGTTGGCCGGATCCGCGATGAACGCGAACACCTCGGCCGGCTCCCGCTTGATGAGGATGCTCGCGCGCGCGTTCATGGTCACCCCTTCCGCAGACTGCGGACGCCTGCGGAACGACGGTAGCCCCGGAAGCCACAGCAGTCAACGCGGCCAACGTTCGGCCGAGCCCCGCCGCATGCGAAGGCGGCGGCCCGCTTGCGCGAACCGCCGCCCCACGCGCTCAGCAGCGCGAAAGCTACGGTGCCGGTGGCACGAAGCCGTCGCTGAGCGTCTGCATGAACGCCACGATCGCGTCCTCCTGCATATCGCTGAGCCCGAGGTTACCCATGTTCACGGTGTCAAGGTTGCTCGCCACCTCCGGCTCGGGCCAGCCCGCGTCGGGCACGTCCCTCGTGTTGTAGAAGTGGACGACCTCCTTCAGCGTCTTGAAGTACCCGTTATGCCCGTACGGTGCCGTGAGTGCGACGTTGCGCAGACTCGGCGTCTTGAACAGGCCGTCGAGCTCCGGATTGGCCGCCACTCCTCCCGGCATCACCGCTGCAAGTCCGTGATCGATCCAGGCCGCGCCGTCAGGATTGAGGTCCGGCGGCAGGCTATAGAACGGATTGTCAGGGTTCTTCGGGGTGCCGATGTTCGAGTAGCGATAGTCGCTGAACAGGATGGTCTGGTCGGGCAGGTACGCCATCCCATCGCCCATCCCGGTCATGCCGCCCATCGGCGTCGTATGGCAGACCCAGCACTTGGCCACGCCGTTGAAGAGCATCATGCCCTGCATCTCCTGCATGGTGAACACACCCATGCGCTCAGGTCCGACGAACTTCATAGCGTAGTCGTGCTTCGAACTGAACGGATTGACCTCGGCGGTGCGCTCGAACGCGGCGATGACCGAGGCGATCCGATCGAACGCGGCAGCAGCATCACCCGTGTCCAGACTGTCGGGGCCGAACGCGGCCAGGAAGTCGGGCGCGTACGCCGAGGCGGCAACCGCATCTACAACGGCTACGTCGTCGGCCATGTGCATCTCGAGAGGATTGAGGAACGGGCCCTTCGCCTGCTCCTCGAGCGTATCGACCCGGCCGTCCAGGAACTGACCACCGGTGAACTCACCGATAAGTTCGTCGAAGCCGAACGGCGGGATGAACGCCGCGTACGAGGCCATCGGCGCGTTGCGGTTGCCGAACACACCGGGCACCGCCCCTGGCGAGATCGCATCGCCGTCTGGATCGGCGAAGCCCGTTGCCGGGTCGTGACACGACGCGCACGACTGCCCGACGGGATCCGACAGGTTGGTGTCGAAGAAGATCTCCCTGCCGAGCGCGCGGAATGCATCGGCACCCACACCGTCGTTGAGCATCGAGACGACGTTGGACGGCGCCGAATCGAACGTCTTGGTCGGGAACCCTATCGCTGCAGGGGTCGCCGGGTACTCGGTCGGATCGCCGATGACGTTCGTGGCGTAGACGCGGTAGAAGTACGTCACGCCCGGCACCGCCGTGTCATCTCCGTACGCGGTCTCGTTCTCACCCACGGAGAAGGTCACCGGCGCGCTCGTGAACTCGGAGTCCTCGGCGCGCTCGATCACAAACCCGGTCTCGTTGGCCGAGTTGTCCGTCCAGGTGAGGTTCATCACGCCCAGGTCGAGCGTTGCGGCCAGATCACTGGGTGGGCGCGGTGACACGCCGAACGCGATCGGGCGCATCATGTCCATCTCCTCGTGACTGAGGATGTGGCAGTGCCACATGTACTCCCAGCCGAAGTTGATGACCCTGTTGATGACCGGGAAGACCGACTCGCCCAGCGGGTCGAAGATCTCGCCGGCTTCCCACAGGATGGCGCCCTCCGGCATCGTCGGGTCGAGCGGCCGAACGCTGTTGGGCAGATCGAACGGCACCTGCGGCACAACCGGACGCAGCGCGACGATCGTGTCCTCGAGCGGGTTGACCTTCACCGTGTCCTTCCAGCCCAACTCGTTGGGCAGTGGCAACATCACTCTGTTGTCCCACGCCACACGATTGAGCAGCTGCACCTCGAACAGATGGAAGTGCATCGGGTGGGTGTCGACGCCGTTTTGGGTGATCTTCCAGATCTGCGTCCCGTCTCCCAGCTCACCGATCTTGGTACCCTCCACCGATTCACCGACGAGCTCCGTCGGCGGCGCCCCATAGTCGTACAGGTTGAAGTTCTGCAGACCCGCGACCGTGTTAGGGACCTCGAGGCCGAGCTTGCCGGCCATGCGACCGTACGTCTTGTCGAAGGTCTCTCCCATCTCGTCCTGGATAGCCTTGGGCTCCAGCGGCAGGGTCACCACTGAGCCGTCGAGGGTCTTGAAGGTGAGTTCGTTGTCGAAGATCCGCACGATGCCCCAGTACGGCCATATAGCCGAGAACTGCTGATTATACGCCGCGCTGTACGGGGCCTGCGTGACGATGATGTCTTCCTGCGACGAGGCGAACACGCCTTCCTGCGTGTCGGTTGACACGAACGCAGCTTCGAGGGCGGCGAGATCGAAGGCCGGCGCGGCAGGCGCATCGGCTACCTTGATCTGCATGACGGTGCGCACGTTGGGCCCGTAGCCGGGTCGCGTGCTCTCGTGACCGCCTTCCTCGGTGAAGTCTTCGTTGTCGGTGTAGTAGTCGTAGCGCGGGTCGGGAGCCGGCCACGGCGCGGGTGCGTCGTTGTAGACGATCAGCGTCTTGCCCGCCCATTTCGAGAAGTCGACGATGACATCCGCCCGCTCGGCGGGACCGAGCATCAGCGTCCCGTTGTTGACGTTGCCCGCGTTGAATGTGGTCACATCGACGTTCCAGTCGATCGGCTGATTGGCCAGCACGACCGGCGCGGGAAGGAATCCTCCCTCGGTGGCGATCTGGATCATCTCGGGACCTGCGGTCGCGGGATCCGGGACGCCACCATCTCGGCCGTCTACCGGCCAGCCCTCCGGATACCGTGCATTCTTGTCGGCAGGCACCATCTTGACTTCGGTGTCGTTCGGGGTGGCCTCAAGCACCAACGCGAACACGGCATCGCTTACCGCCACGTTTCCGCCAAACACATAGACCCGGAGGATGTCGAGCTTGTACGTTGCCAGGAAGTCGGCCGTCTCGGTTGGTAGGGAACCGGGCCACGTGAGAAGCATCGGGCCGCTCAGATGGCCGAGTGAGACACCACCGGACAGCGCGTCGATGGTGCTCGCGGCGATGCCGACATCGTCGAAGCGCAGCCAGCCCTCGGCGAGAGCCCGCTCGGCGAACGCGACTGCGGTCCCGAAGCGGTTCACACCCCAGATGCGATCGCTGGCGGCCACGCCGAGCTCCGTCGCCACCGAGTCACTGACCGCCGCAGGCCCACCGACGATGTAGCGATCGGTGAGACCGAGTGACGTGAGTGCCGTGAGTGTCGGCGCTGGGACCGAGGTGTTGCGCACCAACAGTATCGGATAGTGGGTCTGCACTGAGGCCGGTCCTGCGATCAGGCTGTCGTAGAAGTTGGCGGGCGTGGAGCCGTTGACGATGAAGGCGCCCGTGGGGAACTCGGTGCCCAGGACGGACTTCATCCGGGTGGCCACCGCCGCCGCGGTCTCGTAGCGATCGGCGCCGGCAACGCGATCGACGCTTGCCACGTTTGGCAGGGCGTTGATCGCCGAGGCCACCGCAGGTGTGACGGCTACGGGACCACCGACGATGTGCACGACGACTCCGTCAGGCAACGCTTCGAGCGCGGCCTTTGTGACGGTGGGCAGGGCTCCGCGTCTGGTCAGCAGCAGCGGCGCATTGTAGACGCCCGCAAGGCCCGCGCCGGAAAGCGCGTCCACCTGTGAGATATCCTCGCCGGAGGTGACCACGACGTGCGCAACGCCTTCCCAGCCGGGAAACGCCATCTCGGCGGACTCGGCAGCCGTGGCGTAGCGATCCGGACCAAAGACCCGTACGGCTCCGGGAGTAGGATCGCTCTCGTAGAGCTGCAGGTTCCAGAAGCGGTCGTTCCCGGAGTTGAGGACGCGGAAGCGGTACGACTTGGGATCGACCTCGAGCGTCGGATACGCCGTGCCGTTCACGACCGGCGTGTCAAAGAACGCCTCCATGCCCATCGAGGGATGCGGCACGCCGGGAATCATCGGCGGCTGGCCGGGAGTCTCCTCGGGGCTGACGTAGTAGGGGTTGGGAACCGGCCCGACCTCTACCGCTGTCGGCGGCCAGAACCACGGACCGTAGTGCCAGCGGCCCATCGCGTTGTAGCCGCTGATGTCATACGGGTTCTGCGCAGGCATGTAGACGTGCGGCAACCACAGATCACCCGTGTTAGGCGTACCGGGCGTCGTCCCCCAGTTCCAGGTGGGGTCGGTCTGGCCGATGGTGTCAGCGTCAACGAACGTCTTATCCTGGAAGATCAGCGGAATCTGCTCCTCGGGGATGAGCCCCCGATCGAGGAGATCGAGTTCGGTCTCGTCTTGCAGAATGTAGCCGGCCGCCTCACCCGCGTACACGTTCAGGCGCGTGATGCCGAACGAGTGGTCGTGGTAGAACATCAGGCGCGCGCTCTGCTGGTTGGTGTAGTAGAAGGTCATCGAGCCGTCGCCCGGATCCGGCATGTCCGGTACGTCTACGACGCTGACACCCTCGGGGTACGGGGTGTTCTCGCCCGCAGGCGTGATCCACTGATGCGGCGTGCCGTCACTGATCCACGGGCTGCGTCCGCCATGCAGGTGCAGCGTGGCGCGGTTCTCCGTGTAGTTCACCGGCATGCCCTCGGGCACCATCTCCATCAGCGGCCCCATACCGGCGCCCATCACCGACGTGTCGACCGGGATGAACAGGTCGCCGTCCTCGCCGATGGGTAGTCTGTTCGTGAACTTGATGCGTACTGGACGGTCCTTCGAGGCGATGATGGTCGGCCCGAGGTAGTGGATCGGATCGGGCTCGATGGTGTTGTTGCCCTCGGCGTCGGTCCCGTTGTTGACCTGAACGTAGCCCCTGAGCGTGGTCGGCGGCAGATCCGAGTGCATCTGCTCCTCGTACTCATACAGATCGATCTCGTAGTAGTCCGAGCCGGGATAGGTGGTCGTGTCCGGCTTGGCCACCGACAGGTACTGGCCGAGGTTGTTCGCGTTGTCCGGGCCGAGACCAGGCAGCCCGTCGACGAACTTCCGGAGCGGCGGCGTGTAGGCCCAGTTAGGCGTCATGCCCGAGTAGTCGGGGACATCGCCGGGGCCCGGCGCTTCGAGCGCCATCGCCTCGAAGTACTCCTCGGGTCCCGCATCGGACGACAGCCCGAGGGTCTCGAGCTTCTTGGCCAGGTTGGACACCGCGATGTCCCGGTCCTCCTGGGTCACCACGCGATCCTGGCGCTCCCGCGCCTTCTCCACCTTCTGCGCGTATCGGTCCCGCGCGCTGACCACGCTGTCCTTCTCGCCGGAAACGGCGGCTGCGATACCGCCGCTCGATACAGCGAGCAGGGCAAGCGCGATCGTCAGCATCAGCAGACGATTCGGTCTTCCTCTCACGCCCCTCACTCCTCCAGTTGGATGACTCTACGTTGCATGTCCTTGAGCGGATTGCCGTGATCCCGACTCCCTCGTCGCCCTGCGAGGCACAGCAGGCTCCCGATCGCCGCGATGCCACCGTCCCGTGCTCAACGACCGCCGGGAGGACTTCGCCCGAACAACGAACGACCCCCCGGCATCCAGTCTTGGGAACTGGCCCGGAGGGTCATCGGCTCATGTGCGAGCGGCGTCAGGTGAAGCATGTTCGTGCGCATCTGCATCGCGGGTCGCCTCTGCCGGGGGGCGAATGTACGGCATCTACCCACATTCTGACGAATTATAAACGCCGGCCGTCGCACCGAGCGCTGCGGGGCGCATGCGAACACGCCGCGCTCATGAGTCTAGCGCGTGCGCCGTCGGCCGGATACGCTTGGTGGACGGCTCTTGGTCGCTCATCCTGGGTTAGGCACAGCTCGATCTCATTGGCGTGCGGATTGCCCGAGGTCGGTGTCCCACGGTATTCGCACCCAGGGGCTATCGGAACTCGTCAACAGCTCACGTTCGGCATCTCGCCAGGTCGCGCTTTCCCGAGACTGCTGCAGCGACCAGAACATTCGCCCGGTTAAGTAGTTGTCACCGAGATCATCCCATGATGAGAACGAATCCTGCATGAGCCGGGCTGCGGGCATGATTCTCTCCCACGCCTCCTGCTCACTCAGATATCCGACCAAGAAACCGCGTCGGCAGAGGAAGACATACCGGGAGAAGTCCCAGCCTGCGATGCTCTTCGAACCCAGGCGCGTACCGTACTGCTGCGCGATCTCCACCTTGTTTGCGGCCTCGGGGTCGTTAGCTGTTTCGGCAGCTATCGCAGAGAGCTCGTCCGGGGTGGCCACTGCTAACACGTATACGACGCTGTCGAAGTCCCGGCGGTGGCCACCCTGTTCAATCCACGAGAGGGAGCCGAGGAGATCTTCCCGACTCTCGATGCCCCACCACTGCGCCAGTACCTGTTTCGCGGTCGCCACATTCGACGCGTTCATATCGCATCCGCCCAGAAGGTCGTGACGCTCGCCATTGACTTCCATGAGCAGCGCGCTCGTGGCGAGCGCCCACGACTTCTGCTGCTGAGAGGGGGCTGTGTATGACGCATCCGGCATGAGCGTTGGCGGGTACGATCCATCGGGGTTCGCTACGATTCGCTCGGGCAACGTCGCCACAGGCGTGGCGGTGGTGACTGTGGAGACCGCGACTTCGGAGGCGCTTGTCTTGGTACTCAGATTGCGCGCAAGCATCACTCCGCCGACGACCAGGAAGGCGACCACAACCAGGGAAATCGACCCGAGGATCAGCCAGAGTCTCATATTGGTTGCCGGTGCCGCGATCGCAGGCGACCCCGGGAGAGTCGATGAAGCCATGGTCGGGTTGGTCGACGGGCCTGTGCTGTCTCGGACATCGCGGTAGCAGGGCTTGGGATGATTGAGCGGACAGGCCCCACTCTCATCCAACGGTACGTAGGAGCCACACTCACTGCAGAATGCCTGTTTCATTCATGCCCCCCATGCATTCGGTTCCCCGTCGAAGTGCCTGGCGTCTTGGGCGTGAACCGCTACCGCCTACGCCCGTCCCCCGCCCAAGTCTAGCGCACACGGGCGCGCTTTCTGCCCGACGCTAGTTCACTCCGAGACGCTCGCGCCACGTCTCAACAGACTCGTCCTCTACGCTGAAGGTCTGGTAGCTGGCAAGACCCAGGTCATAGGCGGACGTCACGCTGACGATGATTCCCTCGAAGTTGTCTATCTCGTCCATGGCTAGTGCTGCCCTCACGATGTCGTTGACGGCAGAACGACGCTCGGCATCTGTGGGCTTCCCCTTGTGCCAGACGCTCACCACGAGCACGTGGCTGGTCTCTTCCCCACCCTGGAAGTACGTCCGGTCCATGATGCTTGCCGAGAAGAACCGGTCGTCCGCCAACAGCTGCTGCTGGACATCTCGCATGTACTCGAACTGCCCGCCCGGGTTGAGCATCGTGATGAGCACGCCAGAGATCAGTGTCACCAGGAGAACTGCCCCCGCGAGTATCCAGGGAAGTCTCGTCGCGCTTGGCATGGACTCGACAGGCTGACCATTCAGGCGCACGACATACGAACGCGTCAACAGGTCGTGGATACCCTGGCGGCTCCTGCGATTGAACACGAGCGTGACGACGACCGCACCGCCGACGCCGAAGATCAGGAAACTCGCGACCCACGCTGCGACCGGGTGGTGCATGAGCGGTATCGCCCACCCGTTGATGGAGGCCGGTACAAGCCAGATGAGCGTACGCACGACCGACACGCCCTCATCGATCGGCTGGCCGTCCGCCCCGCGGACGGCGATCTTCATGAGCCGCTTGCCGAGTGTCTGGCCGCCTCCCGCACGTGAATCGAGCACGCCGAAGTAGCCGAGTGCGATCAAGAAACCAACGATTCGCCCGTACGGTCCGAATTCGAACCACACGAACGACAGCGGGAGGGCGATGATCTGCAAGAAGATGCCGAGTGCAAGTCCGTCGATCAAGAAGGCGGCGAACCGACGCCAGAATCCCGATACGGGAGGCATGGTGTACACCGGTTGAGGCGGAACCTCGAGTGCTGACTGACCCGGCACCGCCTCAACCGAAGGCGGGCCTACTACCTCAGCTTCCGGATCCGACATCCAGCGTCCCCCCAACGTCTCCGGGCGCGAACTGAAGCGCGCACCCGTCCTCCCCCGCCCGAGATGCTCCTATATCGTGTCAATCCCCCTCAGTGCGCGCAAGTCCGCCACCAGGTCGGCGTAGACCTCGCGTGCCAGGTAGCGCTTGAGGCATCGGATGATCTCTGACTTCGAGAGACCTTCGGCCGTTCGTCGCTCA
>JAUSBY010000008.1 GCA_030651765.1 Coriobacteriia bacterium
AGATGAACGTCACTGCATCAAGTGAGACGAGCGAGCGGGCCGCTGCGGACCAGTCCGAGACGGCCAGGTCGATCGACTCTCCCATTTCGTCAAAGCGCTGCGACGACATCGACTGCGACGACTCCCGCTCCTATGGCTAACAACAAATACACAGTCTCAGTCCCACTCTGAGTGTACGGAATGCTGTTCTGCGTAACAACGCCGTCAGCTGGCCCTCTCCAAGCGCTCGGCGATCCATACCTTGATGATCGATTGCCGAGTCACCCCGAGTCGTCGTGCCTCACGATCGAGTGATTCCACCATCCAGACGGGGAAGTCGACGTTCACTCGGCGCTGCTCCTTGTTCGGTCGCACCGCAGTCGACACGTCGAGGTGGTCGACGATGTCCTCAGCACCTTCGTTGAACCTCTCGTCGAACTCACTCGCTTTCATAGAGCGCCACCTCCTTGCGACGAGCTCTGCGAACCGATATCAGCCGTACCGCCTCCCCCGCGATACCCGGCTGCAAAGCGCTTGCCCCCGATTATATACCTTTTCTATACCTAATAGGAACTCATGACCGACCATCCCGGAAGAAGCCCTGGCCTCATCCGTCAAACGCACGCGAGTATCAGGCCCGCATGACAGTCTGTGTAAGCCCGCATCGATGGCCGGAGCCTCCGCGCTCAGAACTCGTCGAGCGGACTGCGGACCCCGCACCCGCCACGATTCAGCACATGGGTGTAGATCATCGTCGTACGCACGTCCTTGTGACCGAGCAGTTCCTGGATCGTCCGGATGTCGTAGCCGCTCTCGAGCAGGTGCGTGGCAAACGAGTGCCGGAACGTGTGGCACCCCACGTTCTTCTGCACTCCGGCGCGCAGCACGGCCTGTTTCACCGCGCGCTGCAGCACCGTCGGGTGCATGTGATGTCGACCCTGCTCGCCGGTGCGCATGTTCTTCCACCGGCGCTCCTGCGGAAACACCCACTGCCACCGCCACTGGGCGGCCGCGCTCGTGTACTTCCGATCGAGCGCGCCGGGCAGCACCACCCGGCCCCACCCCGCCTCCAGGTCACCCTGGTGCACCGCCTGCGCTCGACGCAGCTGCTCGCGCAGCGGCCCCTTGAGCGTATCGGGCAACATCGTCACCCGGTCCTTCGCTCCCTTGCCGTTGCGCACCAGGATCTCGTTAGCGCCGAAATCGATATCCTGCACGCGTAGCCGCAAACACTCGGACAGCCGCAAGCCGCACCCGTACATGACGGCCGCCGCCAGACGGCACTCCCCCGTCATCGTGCCGAGCACCGCCCGCACCTCCCCGCGCGTCATCACCACGGGCAGCCTCTCGGACTTCCGCGCACGCACCAGGTCGCCGAGCGAGCCGAGGTCGTGCCCGATCACGTGCCGGTACAAGAACAGTAGCGCCGAGAGCGCCTGGGTCTGCGTGGACGCACTCACGCCGAGGTCGACCGCGAGATGCGTGAGAAACGCGTTGACCTCGTCCTCGCCCATCTCGTCCGGATGCCGCACGTGGTGGAACACGATGAAGCGGCGTGCCCACAGCAGGTACGCCTTCTCGGTGCGGGCGCTGTAGTGGCGCGTCCTCAGCGCATCGCGCATCCGGTCGAGCAGCTTCGGCTCCGCTGACTGCTGGCTACACACGATCGCTCCCCACACCCGGGTCGATGCCCGCAGTATGGGGAGCGCGTGTGAGTCAGAACTGAACCGGATGTGACCTACCGTGCCTTGACCGCCTCGGCGATCTGGCGACCCCACGTCTCGGCGGCCGAGAGGTCGTCGTCCGTGGGCCGGAACTTCACCAGGAAGTCCTCGAACGGCAGCTCGAAGCCGATCTCCTCGAGTCGCGAGCGCATCTCCTTGTCGGCGCCCTTGCTCCAGCCGTAGCTGCCGAAGGTGGCCGCGATGCGGTCGGTGGGCTTGAGCCCCGACAGGTACTGCAGGTAGCCGGCCACGCGATAGAGCATCCCGTGGTGCAGCGTGGGCGAGCCGAGCACGAGCGCCTTGGCTTCGAGCAGCTCGGCGGTCACGTGCGCGAGCGGACTCAACGCCAGGTCGTAGACCTCGACCTCCACGCCCGCCGTGGCGATGCCTTCGGCCACGCTCCGCGCGATCGTCTCGGTGGAGCCCCACATCGTGGAGAACACCACGAGCGCCTTGTCGCGCTTCTCGCCCGCGCCCCAGCGCGCGTACGCGTCGATCACGCGGCCGATGTCGTCGCCGCGCCAGATGAGTCCGTGGCTCGGCGCCACGATGTCGAGCTTCCACCCCGCCTCAACGACCTTGGCCACCGCCTTGCCCACCGCGGTACCCAGCGGCAGCAGGATGTTGGCGTAGTAGATGCCGAGCTCGGAAAGCGCCTCGTCGATGCCGAACTCGTCGGCGAACCGCTCCTCGCTCGCCACGTGCTGCCCGAACGCGTCGTTGGGCATGAGCGTGGCGGCCTCGGGGCAGTACGTGAACATCGAGTCCGGCCAGTGCACCATCGGCTGCGCCATGAACTGCAGCGTCTTACCGCCGAGGTCGATGACGTCGTCGGCCTTCACCGGTTCCACCTCGAGCCCGTTGTGATACTCGGCCACGCCGCGCACGCCGGAGGGCGAGGCGACCACACGTGCCTGAGGGATCGCCACCATCACGTCGCGCAGACCGCCGTTGTGGTCGGGCTCGATGTGGTTGACGATGATGTGCGTGATCCGCTCGAGCGGCATCACGCTCTCGATCCGCGCGAGCAGCTCGGGCACGAACGGCGCCTTGGTGGTATCGACAAGCGCGACGCCGGTCTCGCCCACGACGAGGTAGCAGTTGTAGGTCGTTCCCTCGGGAGTCTCGAACCCGTGGAAGTCGCGCAGACTCCAGTCGATGCCACCGACCCACCAGATACCATCTGTCACCTGGACAGCATGCATGCTGTGACCCTCCTTGTCTGTTGCGGGCGGTGCGAACATGGGCCCGCGCGCGGGCCCGGTCGTTGACGGTGGACTAGGGGGATGATACCCGCCCGCGCCTGGTCAGACGCGCGTGGCATGCGCCGCCGTCGCCGTATCCGCTACGATGCATGCGGGAGGGTACACAGCCACACCGGCCGGGGGTCTCATGTTCTTCATCCTGCCGTATCGAATCGATCGCGCGTTCAAGATGCCGTGGGCCACCATCGGACTCATCGTGTTGAACACCGTGGTGTTCTCATTCTCGGTCTCGATCGGTCTGGAGTGGACCATCGCCACGCTCGGCTTCCGCATGGGTCCATGGGCACCGCTCACGTGGCTGTCGGCGTCGTTTCTGCACGCCGACCCCCTCCACCTACTCGGCAACATGTACTTCCTGTGGCTGTTCGGCTCGATCGTCGAAGATGCGCTCGGCCCGCGGCGCCTCGTGGCCGTCTACATCGTGGGAGGACTGGTAGCCGCGATCTCACATGGCGTGGTGATGCTCGCGTTCGTGCCTGGTGCAGCCGACATCCCGATGATCGGCGCCTCCGGCGCGCTCGCCGCCATCATGGGCCTGTTCGCGGTCCGCTTCTACCGGACGAAGATCCGTGTGGGCTACTTCGTCTGGTTCGTGGCGATGATCCGGTACGGCACGTTCGCCATCAGCTCGGTGGCCGGTGTCGTGCTGTGGTTCGCCCGGGACGTCGTGAGCGGACTGATCGGCATCGGGTTGGGCGCGGCCGGTGGGGTGGCAAACTGGGCGCACCTCGGCGGCGTCGTGTTCGGCGTCGCGATCGGCCTGCTCTCCGGCCAGATCAGGTCCGCCTCGACCGAGTATCTGGCCGACGATGCGCACATGTACGCGGCCACCGGCACCCACGAGATCGCTGCCGCCAAGTACGCCGAACTCGCCGAGCAGGACCCACAGAATCCCGAATGGCGGCGGAGGAAGGCGCGCGAGCTCGCCAACGCCATCGCAGCGGCCCCCGGCAGTGCGAGCGCAGAGTACGGGCACGCGATCCGCCTCTACGTCCAGGGACGGCGGATGCCCGAGGCGCTCGACACGTTCATCGAGGCAGACGGGCGGCTCGGCACGCTCGCACTCGACCATCCCTTGCTGCTCGCACTCGCCGCCGAGGCCGAGCGCCGCTCCGACTGGCCCACGGCCGAGCGGCTGTACCTGCACGTCGCCGACGAGCGCGGCGGAACACCGGCGGCCGAGAAGGCGGTCTTCCGCCTCGCCCACGTCTACCTCGGCATGGAAGACCGCGAGCGCGCGCAGGCGACCTGGGAGCACTTCGGCGACCTGCATCCGAGCAGCGAGTGGATGGCGTTCGCCGACCCCGCGCTCCGCGCACTCCGGCCGTAGCGGGGAGAGACCGCGACACCGCTCGGCGAGCGTGAGGCTAGTTGTCGCGCTCCACGAAGAAGTCGGCCATCGAGAGCAGCAGATCGCGCGCCTTGGTCTTGGGCAGCGCGGCCTCAAGTTCCGCCTTCGCCCCGAGCACGAGGTCGCGCGCGTACGTCCGTGCGAAGTCGAGGCTGCCGGCCCGGGCCATGATCCCCACGGCCTCCTCGAGTGCGGCCGGATCCTCGGCACGCGACGCGAGGATCACGAGCAGCCGCTCGCGATCGGCCGAGTGCGCGAGCGCGTGGACCGCGGCCAGCGTGCGCTTGCCCTCGGTCAGGTCGCTTCGGAAGTCCTTCTTGGTGGCCTCGCGCGTGCCCACGAGGTTGAGCACGTCGTCCTGGATCTGGAACGCAAGCCCGGCTGCCAGGCCGAACGCGCGTAGCGCCTCGGTCTGTGCCTCGGTACCGCCGCCGATGATCGAGCCGACCGCCAACGGTACCGCACCCGAGTAGTAGGCCGTCTTGTGGTTGGCCATGAGCAGGTAGTCCTCGATGCTCAGGTCGAATCGGTCGTCGCGCGCCCAGCCGATATCGAGCGCCTGGCCCTCGATCGTGCGCGTCGTCATGTCCACGAGCTCCTTGAGCACGCGCAGCCGGATCTCGGCAGGCAGGCCCTCGTCACTGACGACCGTGCCGGTCACGAGCGAGAGCGCCAGGTCACCGGCGTTGATGGCCAGGCCCTCGCCCTCGCGGATGTGCAAGCACGGCTCGCCGCGACGCGTGAGCGACGAATCCATGATGTCGTCGTGGATGAGCGCGGCCGTGTGGAAGTGCTCGATGGCGGCTGCCGACGGCCACGCGCGCTTGGGCTCGCCGCCCACGGCCTCGCACGCCAGCAGGCAGATGAGCGGCCGATGGCGCTTTCCGGCGTTCTTGGTGTACTCGCCGAGCGGCCCGTACAGATACCGGCGCATATCGGCGTGCGTCACACCGTCGAAGAAGTCCGCAAGGTACGCGTCGAACTTCTTGTGGTGTCGCCTGAGGTAGAGCTCGAACGCGGTCATGACCCTCCCGGAAGGCTGTGGCCCCGGGCCACGGTCCGTCATAGTGTAGGGTCCGAGGGTGGCTCGGGCAACCCGGACCGTACCGCGTTACTACGCCGCCGGCTCCCGATATCCCTTCTCCAGATAGACACCGTCCTCGGTGAACCTCTTCCGGTACATGAGCATGACCGAGGCGATCGCGCCGATAGAGGTCGCCGCCGCGATCATGAGCATCACGACGATCTGGTACTTCGTGGCCTCGAGCGGATCGGCGCCGGCGAGGATCTGGCCGGTCATCATGCCGGGGATGAAGACCACGCCGGCCGCCGCCATCGAGTTGATCGTCGGCACGAGTCCCGCCGTGAGCGCGGTCCGCACGCTCGGCCGCGCGCACTCCCAGACCCCGGCCCCGAGCGCGGCCAGACCGAGCATCTCGGCCGAGCGCGCGTCGAGGTCGGCGAACAACCGCTCGACGGCCAGCGCGATACCGGTCATCGAGTTGCCGATGACCATGCCGGCGATCGGCAGGACGTAGCGCGCCTCGTACCACACCGGCACGCGCACGATGAGCGCGGTGACCGCGAAGGTCACCGTGAAGCCGGTGAGCGCCATCGCGACCACCGAGCTGCCGAAGACTCCGGGAGGCGCGTTGCCCGCGCGCTTGAGCACCACGCGCGCGGCGGCGACCACCATCACCCCGAGAAGCGCGAGCACGATCGGCCACGTCTGATTGACGAACACCCACCGCAAGACGAAGCCGAGCGCGAAGAGCTGCAGGTACGTGCGCACGGTCGCGATGGCCAGGTCTCGCTCGAGCTTGAGCCCCATGCGGAGCGAGAGCCCGCCCGCCACCAGCACGAACACGGTGGCGATCGCGAGTTCCCACGCGCCGATGGGGATGGCGCCGCCGGGGGTGACGTCAGGCATGAAGCGCCTCCAGTCGCCCGTCGGCGAGGCGGTAGCGGGCGGTCGCGCTCGCGTCGGCGCGCACGTGACTCACGCGAACGACGCTCCCGCCCTCGGCCACGAACGCCGCCGTGAGTCGCGCCACTTCACCTGCGCTCGCGTCGTCGAGGCTCGCGTCCGGCTCGTCGAGTAAGAGCACGCGCGGCCGGGCGAGCATCACGCGCAGGAGCGCGATCCGCGCGATCTGCCCCACGGACAACCGGCACACATCGCGGCCCGGGGCCACATCGACCAGACCCACCCCTGCAAGCGCATCGGCGAGTACGGCATCGGCAGGCGGCTGCTCGCCGTGCCGGACCTTGAGCGTCCACGGGAGCCGAAGGTTGTCGGCAACCGTGCCGGGGACGAGCGCCGGACGCTGCGGCAGAAGCGCGACGCGGGTGCGCCACGTCTGCGCGGCGATACCGTCGGCGCTCGCGCCGTCGAGCGCGAGTTCGCCCGTGACGCCGGGCAACAGCCGCGCGAGCGCGAGCAGGAACGTCGTCTTGCCGGAGCCCGACGGCCCGACGACCTCGGCGAGCGTTCCTGCGGCGAGCTCGAAGTCCACGCCGTCGAGCACCGCCACGGGGCCGTGGTCGCCTTCGCGAACCGCGTAGATGTCGCGCGCTGCGAGCAGCGGGGTACCGCTCACCAGCGGTCCCGGTGGACTCGGGCGGCATCGTAGCGCTCGGCGGGCGGCTTGGTCTCGGCCGGGTGCCCGACCGCAAGCACGCAAAACGGCTCGATCCCCGCAGGAAGACCGAGCACGCCGCGCAGGGGCTCCACGCGCTCCATCTTCGGCCAGAAGCCGAGCCACACAGCCCCGAGCCCGAGTGCGTGGATGGCCACGAGCGCGTTTTGGGTGGCCGCGCCGCAGTCCTGCTGCCACATCACGTCGTGCTTGAGTTCGCGCGTGTCGGCACAGACCGTGATGGCAAGCGGCGCCTCGCGGAGCATTGAGCCGTACGGTGTGGTCTCGGCCATGCGCCCGAGCTGCTCGCGATCGGTCGTGGCCACGAAGTGCCACGGCTGCTGGTTGCCCGCAGAAGGCGCGGCCATCGCGGCCCGCAGGAGCGTGTCGATGTCGGCCTCGGACACGGGTTCAGCGGTGTACTTCCGGATGCTGCGTCGGCCCAAGATGGCCTCGAGCGCTTCCATGGGATCACTCCTCGGAGTCGGGGATGGCAGGTCCTGCGTCGCGCGCACGCACGCGCCGGGCGTCACGGTACACGACGGGGCTCGTGCCAAAGAGCAGGTCGTTCTCGAACCCGATACGCTCGAGGCCGACAAGCTCCTCGGCGATCGTCGTCACGTTGCGGAGCACCTCGGGCGAACGCACCGAGAGGTCGTGTAGGTCCACGCCGTCGAGGCGCCCGAGCTTGACGTGGTGCACGTAGGTCTTCCACAGGGCCGCCTTCGCCCGCTGCGGCGTGGTGGGCACGCGGAGCACGTCGAGCATGCGCGTCCGAAGCGCCTCAAGCATCTCGCGTGAGGCCCGCTTCGGCAAGCCCGCCAGCTCACGCCCGATCGCATCGGCGGCGGCACGCTGCGTCTCCTGCACGATGAACTTGACCACGTGCCAGGCGCCCGTCAGGTCGCCGTTGCTCGCGATCGATCGGTCCGAAAGCCACAGCCACGCGTACAGGCGCCGGCGCCAGTCCCACCAGGTGAGCGCCGAGTCGAACGCCGTCGACGGGACGAGGAACCACCCGGTCTCGCCGAGCATCGCCGCGAACACCCCGCTGCCGAGCGTGCTCTCGCGCCTCCGCGCACCGATGCGCGCCTTGGCCAGACCGCAGCTCGGCGAGGACTCCTTCAGGATCACCGCGCGAACGCCCGCACGCTCGAGCGCCTCGATGCACGCACGGGAGCCCGCCACGAGCTGCCCGGTCACGTCGCGCCCGTGGCGGTCCTTGACCTGCGCGTCACCGGCCAGCACCTCGGCTCCGCTGCCGGTCAGGTGGATCGGCTCGCGCGGCACGCCGAGGCCCGCCATGCACTCGGGACACACCGGCGTGAACGCGAAGTCCGCTCGCTCGCGGCCGAGCTTGGCGACCTCGTCGAAGCGCTTGCCGTTGTAGCGCACCGGGCAGTCGAAGATACACGCCGAGATCCCGATACGGGGCCGGTCGGTGATGACTTCGGTCACGGGACCTCCAGCAGACGACGCACGACACTGTGCATACGATTCTACCCGTCGGCGCGCTTGCGCCCCGACGCCTTGCATGGGTACCGTGAGTCAGACGACCGGCAGGAGATGGCGCCCGTGCCCGCTGACATAGCGCTTCTGTGGCTACGGCGCGGCTTGCGCCTGGCCGACAACCCCGCGCTCGCCGCCGCGTTCGAGCGCCACGACTTCGTCGCCCCGGTCTATATCGACGATACCGGCAGCCGATGGGACCCCGGCCCCGCGGCGCGGGCGTGGCTGGCACTCTCGCTCGCATCGCTCGACGGGTCGCTCCGCGCACGAGGCTCCCGACTGACGATCCTGTCCGGCCCCGCGAGCACCGCCCTCCCCCGTCTTGCGACCGCCATCGGCGCGCACGCCGTCTACGTCGACGGCTCCCACGTCGCCGAGATCGAGGAGCGCGACGCGCGGGTCGGCGACGCCCTAGCCACAGCGGGCGTGGGGATGCACACCTTCGACACGCACCTGCTCCGCGACCCGTCGACGCCGCTCACCACCGCGGGTCGCCCGTACACGGTGTTCACGCCGTACTACAACGCCTGCAGGAGGCTCCTGCTCGCCCGGGACATGATGCCGCTACCCGGCCGCATGACGCTGCCCCCGCGTCTGCCATCCGGCCTCACTCCCGCAGACGCGTCCGCCGGCGTGAGCGGCCCTCCGTTGCTGGCGGCGCACTTCACGCCCGGTGAGGCGGGAGCCGTCCGCGCGCTCGACAGGTTCATCTCCGAGGGTCTCGAGAGTTATGCGATCGACCGCGACCGGCCGGACCTTGTCGGCACATCACGCCTCTCGCCCCACCTCGCCTTTGGCGAGATCTCGCCCGCCCGGGTGCACCAGGCCGTCCGCGCGGCAGCCGGCGCGACCGCCGACACCTTCGACAGGCAGCTGTACTGGCGGGAGTTCGGCAACTACCTGCTCCGCCACTTCCCGCACACCGCCACGCGACCCCTGAGAGCCGAGTACGAGGCGATGCCGTGGGCCGACGACCCCGGCGGTGTGGCAGCGTGGAGCGAGGGACAGACCGGGTACCCGATCGTGGATGCCGGGATGCGCGAGATGGCGGCGACAGGCTGGATGCACAACCGCGTGCGCATGCTCGTGGCCTCGTTCCTCACCAAGGACCTGCTGGCGCCCTGGCAGACCGGCGAGCGCACCTTCTGGCACCGCCTGACCGACGCAGACGCGGGCAACAACACGCTCGGCTGGCAGTGGGTGGCCGGCAGCGGCGCCGACGCGGTGCCGTACTTCCGGGTGTTCAATCCTGTGACGCAGGGAGACCGTTTCGATCCCGATGGCACGTACGTGCGCACGTGGATACCGGAGCTCGCCGACGTTCCCAACCAGTGGATCCACCGACCCTGGGAGGCGCCGGATGACGTGCTGGCCGCAGCGGGCGTGACGCTCGACGGCACGTACCCCGCTCCGGTGCTCGACCATCCGGGCGCACGGCTACGGGCACTTGCCGCGTACGACTTCGTGCGAGCTGCCCGGCGCTAGCTGCCCTCCGGCCCGGTGATGCCGAGGACCCGCATGATGTCCTCGCGCTCCTTGAGGCTCAGCAGCCACTCGGCAAGCTCCCTGCCCGAATCGCCGAGGAGTTGGAGGTACTGGATCGCGCACTGCGGCTCGATGGTGTCCGAACCGAAGTGCGACCAGAACAGGCACTGTCCCTCATCACAGGCGAATCCGAGATTACGGACGTGCCGCCTCAGTACGCACTCATCCAACGTTGCTCCTCACCGATGGTCCGCTTCCGTCCCTGCTACTCGCTATCCACCAGGTCCGCTATGAGAACGTACCGGTCCGGCGCGCTGCCGACGAACTGGAATGGATAGCACGTGCTGACCGACAGAACGGCATGATCTGTAGGCACCACGACGGTTCGGTCGTCTTTGTGAACGATCCGGATGCGGCTGATCTTGTAGGTATACGTGCCGGTCGCCGTCTCGATGACGAACACGTCGCCTATCTCAAGCGAGCCCAGCCGGGAGAACACGGTATCACGGTGACCGGATATGACGCAGTTGTCCGGCTCCCCGGGTAGCGCGGTTTGAACGAGGTGCCCGACACCCCGCTTGAGTTCCTCGGTGCCGGTTCCCTCGATGACGGGGAACGACTGATCGAGCGCAGGGATGGTAAGCGTCCCGAGTATGTCGCCCGTCGCCGGATCGAGGGCGTAGGTGGTGGCCTGCCGGGGAGCCGCCGCGCTGGTGGCCTCGGCCGAGCCTGTCGGCGTCGAGGACGACCTGACCGGCTCGGACTTCGGCACGTATGGGGCAGGGCCGGTGACAGGTGCAGGGCCGACGACGATGTTTGCCAGTGCCCACGCGGAGATCACGATCCCCAAGAGCACGACTCCCAGTGACGCACTGCCGAGAAGGAAACGCCTGTCGCCCCAGACTCTCGGTCTATCCATGAATCCTGTTGACGACCCGACCCGCGAATCCAAGAAGCACCAGCACGACGCCCGCGAGCAGGATCGAGTACCACGGCGTAGCCGTGTCCGGGAGCAGCCC
Source organism: Coriobacteriia bacterium (assembly GCA_030651765.1). Classification (GTDB taxonomy): domain Bacteria; phylum Actinomycetota; class Coriobacteriia; order Anaerosomatales; family Anaerosomataceae; genus UBA2272. The sequence continues at coordinate 10,972 of JAUSBY010000008.1, forward strand.
GCCTTCGGCTACCGTGACGGTGGCTGTTGCGGTGTCCGTCGTCACTACCCCGGCTCCGATCGCCGTGACCGTGCCGACGTTGGTGGTCGTCTCCGTCAGCGTGTCCGTCGCCGTGTAGATCCACGCCTCACCCGGCTGGAGGATCCCGTCGCCGTTCGTGTCGCCTGAGACGTAGGTCACGGGGCTGACCATGTCGTCGGTCACAACCACGTCACTGAACTCGACGGTGCCCGGGTTTGTGACGGTGTAGGTGTACGTGACCGTGCCGCCCCCCGCAGGAAGCGATGTCGGCGACGCCGTCTTGGTGATGTCGATCATCCGTTCGGCTGCACAGATCTCGTTGGTTATCACATTCGTGTCGAGCGTGACCTGGCCGTTGCGGGCAAGCAGTTGGCCTTCGACCTCGGCGCCGTTCTGCACGGTGATGTTGGTCAGCGCGAAGATGTGTCCCACGAACACGGAGTCCGTCGCGAGTGTCGCCGAACTCGGAACGACCCAGAACACCCGGCAGAACCGGGCGCCGTTGATGAGCTCCACGCGACTGTCCGAGGCGGTGATCAATGTTGCAGTGCTCTGGAAGATGAAGACCGCATCGGGGTCACCCTGGGCGTCGAGCGTGAGCGTGCCGGTGATTCCGAGGACGCCGCCAGAACTGTAGACGCCGGGAGTAAGCGTGCTACCACCGAGATCCACGGGCACCGCGCTGCCGACTGGTCTGCCCGCGGCGTCATTGTAGGCCGTGACCAGGTCGATCTTGGCCTGGTTCGCGACGGCGTCAGCGATGTGCCGTGTACCGATCAGCGTCACGCCAGTGTCCACGAATTCCGAGCCGGGATGCAGACCCACATCGCCGGTGATCGTGGTCGGTCCAGTGTTGGTGATCGTCGTGCCGGCCAGAATCGCGAACCCCTCAGCCGTGCCGAGGTTGACGGTGGCTTCGGCCGCGACAGCGATCGCAGGTGCAGTGACCAACGCCACGGCGATGGTCGCCAGAAACAGAATGGACCGCACCCTGGTCTCGGTCTTCATGGAATCGCGCCCCCTATCGATTCGCGCACAGATGAATCCAATGCTCACTTTACCCCCCTTGCGGGCTTGCGCGCCAGTGCTCGCCGGGGTGGGGGCGGACGTTAGAGGAGCGGGGCGACTCAAGGCCGCCCCGCTCCTCTACTCCACCGCATCGCTGCAGCAGCTATTCGCACTGGCGGAGGCGTGTGCGAATCGAACACACCCGGGACGCTCTTCACGCCCCACTACGGTTTTGAAGACCGCGGAGCCCACCAGGACCCATCCGCCTCCAGGACGGTATTGTCCAGGTGCCGGTGCCGAATGACAACCCGGGTCGCGCCCGCTAGCCACGCTTGCCGAGCGTGCGGGTGTCGCCGTCGCGCTTGGTTACGCCCTGCGCGTCGAAGTACTCGAGCAGCGGCACGATGTACTTGCGGCTCGAGCCGGTCGCGTCCCGCGCGTCCTTGGCGAGCATCGTGGTGTGCTGCTGCAAATAGCCGACGATCTGCTCGCGCGCACGCTCCACGGCAGCAGCGTCAAAGTGCAGATCGGGGCCGAGTCGGACCACGGCGCCCTCGCTGGCCAGCCGTCCCAGCACCTTGCGCGCAACGCCGCCGTCCACGCCCGCCTCGGCGGCAAGCTCGGCGGTGGTCGCGGGTGCGAGCGCTTGCGCGC
>JAUSBY010000005.1 GCA_030651765.1 Coriobacteriia bacterium
GCACGCCTACGACGGTCTGTATCTCGTGGTCGAGGCTCTGAAGAGGCTCGACGAGGGCTTCACCTCGGCAGACCTTCGTGACGAGATCGAGAAGACGAGTGGATTTGCCGGCATCGGCGGCGTGTTCACCTTCTCGGCCACAGACCACAACGGCATGACGGCCGATGACATCGTGATGTACCGCATCGAAGACGGGCGTTGGGCGCTGGCCGAGTAGGGCGACGCGAGGCAGGGTGGGGACGACTTGGAGACGTCAGAGCTCTTGCAGCTCGCCATAGCGGGCCTGAAGAACGGCTCGATCTACGCGCTGCTGGCTCTGGGCTTCACGATCGTCTACGCCGCGACGAACGTCATCAACTTCGCGCAGGGCGAGTTCTACATGCTCGGCGGGATGTTCGCCGTTTTAGCGTTCACGCAGTTCGAGCTTCCGCTCCTCGTCTCGGTGCCGCTCGCCGTGCTGGTGGTCGCGGGCATCGGCATGCTCTTCGAGACCCTCGCCATCCGTCCGCGCAAGGATGCCGAGCCGATGGCTCTCATCATCATCACGGTCGGTGGGTCGCTCGTCTTCGCGTCGCTCGCACGCCACGCGTTTGGCAGTGACGCGCTGCCGCTGCCCGAGTTCACCGCGGGCCCGTCGTTTCTCTTCGCGGGCGCTGCAATCGAGCGGCAGACGGTGTGGATCTGGGGGATCGTGCTTGTCACGGTCGCGGGGCTCACGTTCCTGTACAGCAAGACCCGTCTCGGGAGGGCCATGCGCGCGTGCATGCAGAACCGCGAGGCTGCGCGCCTCATGGGGATCGACACCGCGCGCGTCGTGATGATCAGCTTCGGCCTCGCCGCCGCGCTCGGCGCGGTCGCAGGCGTCGCGGTGACGCCGCTGACATCCACGCGATTCGACATCGGCGCCGGGATCGCGGTCAAGGGCTTTGCAGCCGCCATCCTCGGCGGGCTCGGAAGTCCGCTGGCCGCAGTCGCCGGCGGACTGCTGCTCGGACTGATCGAGCAGGCGGTGATCCCGTTCTCGTCCGCGCTCAAAGACGTGGTGGCGCTTGGCGTCTTGCTTGCGGTCCTGTTCCTCCGTCCCCAGGGCCTGTTCCGGCGGGCCCGCCGGGAGAAGATGTAGCGTGAGGGCGACGCGGATGCGCAGTTCGATCCGGGCGGCCGTGATCGTCGCCCTGACGATTGGCGTGGCTATCACACCGTTCGTCATGACGGACCGCTACATCCTGCGGATACTCACGTTCGTCGGCATCAACCTGATCATGGTCGCGGGGCTCTCGCTGCTGTTCGGCTACGCGGGCCAGATCTCCCTCGGACAGGCCGCCTTCTACGGCCTCGGCGCGTACACGTCCGGCTACCTCGCGAAGGCCGGCGTCCCGTGGCTTCTCGCACTCGTCGGCGGGGTCGCGGTCGCGGCCATCGGTGGACTGCTCATCGCGTTGCCGAGTCTCCGGCTCAAGGGGCACTATCTTGCGATGGCGACGCTGGGCTTCGGCGAGATCATGCTGTTCTTCTTCACCGAGACGGAGTCTGTCACCGGTGGCTCGAACGGACTGCGGGGCATCCCGGCGGCAAGCATCGGACCGCTCGAGTTCGCCACGCCGGTGGCCAAGTACTTCCTGGTGTGGTCCGTCGTCGGCATCGTGCTCGTTCTGGCCGCCAACATCGTCCGCCGACGGCCGGGGCGCGCGCTGCGTGCCATACACGGCTCCGAGACCGGTGCTCAGGCGTGCGGCATCGACACGGTGAGGGTCAAGATCCAGGTCTTCGTGCTCTCGGCCGGGCTTGGCGGGCTCGCCGGCGTCCTGTACGCCCACTACGTCGGCTTCGTGTCACCGTCCACGTTCACGCTGCACTACTCGCTCATCCTGGTGACGATGGTGGCCCTTGGCGGTATGGGGTCGCTGGGAGGCGCGGTCGCTGGGACGGTTCTGCTCACACTGCTGCCGTACGTCGACGCGATCATCCCGGGTCTGCCGAGGAGCACCGTGGAGCTCATCCAGGACTGGACGAACGATATCTACGGAATGGTGCTCATTCTTGTCATGCTGTTCATGCCGCGCGGTCTCGCGGGCTGGGCCACGTCGCTCGTCACGCGCTTCGGCGAGCGTGACCGGGCCGGCGACTCCGTCGGGCAGGGCGGTGGGGCATGAGCATGCTCTCGGTCAGGGGGGTCACGAAGCGTTTCGGTGGCGTGACGGCCGTCGACGACGTGTCGTTCGAGGTCTTCGAGGGCACCATACACGCGGTCATCGGCCCGAACGGTGCGGGCAAGAGTACGGCGTTCAACGTCATGACGGGCTTCGACAGGCCGGATGCAGGCAGTGTCGTGTTCGAGGGCGCGACGATCACCGGCATGCGCCCGCATCGGATCGTCCGGTTGGGCGTGGTGCGCACGTTCCAGAACACGATGCTGTTCGACGAGATGACGGCGCTCGAGAACGTGCTCGTAGGCATGCACGCGCGTACGCGCGTGGGATTCCTCGGCGCGGCACTCTCGCTCCCGGGCGTGCACGCCGAGGAGCGGCTTGCGCGCGAGCAGGCGCATCGGATCCTTCGGCTCGTCGACATGGACGACGTTCACGCCGTCCCGGCCGGCGACCTGCCTCACGGGCAGCGCCGTCTGCTCGAGATCGCGCGCGCACTGGCGACCGAGCCGCGGATCATGTTGCTCGATGAGCCCGCTGCAGGGCTCAACAACGTCGAGACCGCGCAGCTCGGCGAGACGCTTCGCCGGATCCGGGACACCGGGGTCACCGTGGTCATCGTCGAGCACGACATGGGGCTCGTGATGGAAGTGAGCGACGAGATCGTAGTCCTGAACGAGGGGCGCAAGATCGCCGAGGGTCCGCCCCTTCTGATCCAGAAGGATCCCGCCGTCATCGAGGCCTATCTCGGAGAGGAGACGCCCGATGCTTGAGGTCGACGCCTTCGTTGCCGGATACGGACGGATCCCGGTGCTGCATGGCGTGTCGCTCAAGGCGGGCGCCGGCCAGATGATCACGCTTGTCGGCGCCAACGGCGCGGGCAAGTCGACGCTGCTCAAGGCCATCGCGGGCGTGTTGCCGGCGCGTTCGGGCAGGGTGATCCTCGAAGGGGAGGACGTCACCAGCGTCCCCGTCCACCGGCGGGTCGGCAAGGGCGTGGTGCTCGTTCCCGAGGGGCGGATGCTCTTCGGGGCGATGTCGGTCGATGAGAACCTGACGCTCGGTGCGTACCTCAGGACGGGGGGCGAGGCCCGGCGCGAGGCCGAGGCGGAGCGCGAGCGCGTATTCGAGCTCTTCCCGATCCTCGCGCGACGGCGTACGCAGCCCGCAGGCACGCTCTCGGGAGGCGAACAGCAGATGCTTGCTGTGGGGCGGGCGCTGATGTCCGATCCCAAGGTGTTGCTGCTCGATGAGCCGTCACTCGGCCTGGCGCCGAAGGTCATCAGCGAGATCTTCGCGGTGCTCGACCGACTCCGCGAAGGAGGCCTGACGATGGTGCTCGTCGAGCAGGACGCCAGACTCGCGCTCAAGCACGCCGACTACGGCTACGTGATGCGCACGGGATCGGTGGCGCTTGAAGGCAGCTCGGCCGATCTGCTCGCCAACGACGATGTCCGCCTGATCTACCTGGGCGCCTGGCACGGAAGAGAGTAGGGGAGTCGCATGCCCATCTGGAACGCCGAATACGAGTCCATGTCACGTCCGGCTCTCGAGGAACTGCAGCTCAGGCGCCTGAAATCGGTGGTGGCGTGGGTGTACGAGCGCGTCCCGCACTACCGCGAGGCGCTCGATGAGCGGGGAGTGAAGCCCCGCGACATCAAGTCGCTCGCCGACATTCGTCTGCTGCCGTTCACCGACAAGGGCGCGCTGCGCGACACGTACCCGTTCGGCATGTTCGCGGTGCCGATGGAGCAGGTCGTCCGCGTGCACTCGTCTTCGGGCACCACCGGCAAGCCGATCGTCGTCGGCTACACAAAGGGCGACCTCAACACATGGACGGAGCTCACCGCCCGAATCGCCTCCGCGGCGGGCGTGACCTCGCGCGACCGGGTGCAGATGCTCTTCCTCTACGGCATGTTCACGGGTGGCTGGGGCATGCACTACGGCATCGAGCGCGTCGGTGCGACCGTGTTCCCGGCCGGCGCAGGCAACACCGAGCGCCAGCTCATGATGATGCAGGACTTCGAGACGACCGCGATCGTCGGGACGCCGAGTTACGCGTTGTACATCGCCGAGGTCGCCGAGACGATGGGCATCGACGTCGCGTCGATGCCGCTTCGGGTGGGTTTGTTCGGTGGGGAGCCGTCGGGCGAGGGTATGCGGGCGGAGATCGAACGCCGCCTGGGAATCATTGCCACCGACAACTACGGCCTGTCCGAGGTCATGGGGCCCGGCGTCTCCGGCGAGTGCGAGCATCAGTCGGGACTCCACATGGCCGAGGACCACTTCCTCTTCGAAGTCGTCGATCCCGCCACTGGCGAGCCGGTGTCGGAAGGGGAGGAGGGGGAACTCGTCATAACGACCCTTACCAAAGAGGCGTTCCCCGTTCTGCGCTACCGGACGCACGATCTGACGGTCATCGATACATCGGCGTGCCAGTGCGGCCGAAGTCTGGCGCGCATGCGCAAGGTGCGGATGCGCACCGACGATATGCTCATCATCCGTGGCGTAAACGTCTACCCGAGCCAGATAGAGGACGCTCTCCTTCAAGTCGAGGGCGTCGAGCCCCACTACCTCATCGTCGTGGACCGGGCCGGTGCGATGGACACGCTCGAGGTGCAGATCGAGGTGGCTGGAGAGATGTTCTCGGACATGATGTCGGACATGGTGGCGTTCACGGGCCGCGTGAGTGCCCGTATCCAGTCGGTCATCGGGCTCCAGGCCAAAGTCACCCTCGTAGAGCCTGGTACTATAGAGCGGACGGTCGGCAAGGCGCGCCGCGTGATCGACAACCGTCCGGTGCTTTAGGTCCCGGTCCCATCAGGAGGTCCCTGTGCTCGCCGAGTATGTCCCGTACCTCATCATCGGACTGGTCGCCGCCGCGCTGATCGCGGTCACGATCGTGTTTGCGCGGCTTGCCTGGCGCCGCCAGGTGCGCCGATATATCGTGGCGCTCGTCGGCCGCAGGGAGGCCATCATGGCATCTCTCAAGGCCATCGACGGCGTTCTCGCGGGACTTGCGAGCGGTAGCGTCGATGACGTGCTTGCATTCGCGCACTCCGAGTCAGAGGAGCGGCGCGTTATCGCCGAGATAGCGACCCGGATGAGGATCCAGGGCGGAGAGCTTGCCGAACTGCCGCTTCCCAAGAAGCTGTGGCCGCTGGCGGATCTGCTGGATGAGGCCGTCGCGGCCATCGGATCGTCCGCGGCGGCAGTTGGCGAGGCCGAGGGCGATGCGGTGCTCGATGCGCTCGGGGCGCTCGATCTCAAACCACCGAGAACGGCGCTTGCCGACGCTGAAGCGGAGATCGTCCGGCTGGCGGAGGTCTACGATCTGACCGATCCCTCGGTCTACGGCGGCGGTCTGTACATCTGAGCAGCGGGAGGTCGGAGCATGGCGGGTGGAGGATACGCGGGAGGGGACAGCATCGGGGTGCGCGCGGTCAAGATCGTGATTCCGTGGGTGCTCCTTGTACTGATCGCGCTCCTCGTGTGGGGCTATCTGAGCCAGTACCGTGATGCGTCGGGCGGCAGTGTACCGGCAGGGGAGTCGCCCGCGGGGGAGACCACGCCGACTGCAGGTTCCGCAGGCACCACGGAAGGTGTCGGTGGCGACGTACCTGCCGATGCGGGAGACGCCAAGCCGTACGTGACGGTTCTCACCGAGGGTCTCAATATGCGAAGTGGGCCGATGACGACAGCGGGTGTCGTCAAGACGCTCACCGAGGGGCAACGACTGACGTTGCTGGAGAAGGGTACCGGATGGTACCGCGTCAGGGATGGCGCCGGTGCTGAGGGGTGGGTAGCGGCCGGCGGTCGCTACACGGAACTGGTCGAGTGACGGAGGACGATTGTGGCCAAGGCGATCGGTAGCGCGGCGGACTTCTATCGCGTGAGGATCATGCGCGTGGACGCGACCGAGGCGGTGGACTTCGAGTGGCGTGACGATATCCTCTACCGCCGCCCGGAGTCATCCACAATCGTGGAAGACGAGTGGTTCAGGGTCGAAGCCGTGCTTCTGGACGATGAAGACGTGACGACCGAGATCGCCACCTTCGATGACGCGGACGCCGCGCAGACGTTGCTCGACGAGTGCCAGGAGGCGCTCGCGGACATGACGAAGTCCGGTTTCGAAGAGCGGTACCTCGGCGCCAGCGTCGACTGACCGTCTGAACGGGTGCGTGGGAGATCCCCCCGGGCGGAGAGGACATGGGCCGAGTTCCATACTTCTCGACTTGCCATAAGATACATTATCGGGCGTAGACGATGGCACGAGGCGACCACGGATGCACGATTCAGGTTTGTGCGCCCGGGCGGTATCTATACGGCTGAGGACTCAGGTTCGGCAAGCTCGGCTTCGAGTTGGTGCGAGATGTCGCGACGTGTGACGACCCAGTCGGTCTTCTTGAACAGCTGGTCGTACATCGCCACGAGCACGATCGCGTTCTTGAGCATGACGAACACGATGACGGTGAGCCCGTAGATGAGTCCGTACCACCAGTGATAGCGGATGTGGGCGTTCTTCATGGCCGAGATCGTCGCTATCGGTCCACTGGCCAGTGTCGCGACCGTACTCAGCCAGAGGAACCAGTGCGTTCGGAGCGGTACGTCGCCCTGGTACAGCCAGAGGCTGATGACCACCGGGAATATCTGGAGCGTTATGAGCGGATACAGCTCCCGGTACAACAGCAGGTACGTCCAGTGAAGCTTCTGGAGCGCCGTAAGGTGCTTGGTCCGCCACAGCGGCCCCTGGTGCTTGAGGCTCACCTGGAGCCACCCCTGCGCCCAACGCTTGCGCTGGCACCAGAAGGCGTGGAACGTCGTCGGTGCGAGTTCGGTGGAGATGATGCTGCGGTCGTGCGCGATCCTATAGCCCGCAAGGATGGCGCGCGCCGACGCGTCGATGTCCTCGGTCATCATCGATTGGTCCAACCGGACAGCGCGCAGCGTGTCCGTGCGCCAGTACCCGTTCGATCCACCGAAGATGGCGGTATCCAGTGCAAGGGACCGTGCGGTGTGGCTCACCGCGTAGATGCACTCGAACTCGACCGCGATCATACGTGTCAGCATGTTGGTTTCGTGATTGCGGACGACACTGCGGCCCTGCACCACGTCGTAGCCCTGCGCGAGCCATCGCCAGGCACGGGTGATACAGTCCGGGCACGGGTGATGATCCGCGTCCAGGATGCTCACGATGGCACCCGTGGCGATCTCGATCGCTGCGTTCACGTTTTGCGCCTTGGACTCGCTTCCCTCGACGCGGAGGAGTCTGAACGCGGCGTCGTCTGCCGCGATCGCGGCGAGCTCGTCCTCGACGTGCAGGTGTGCCGGCGTGTTGTATGCGAGGATGACCTCGAAGCCCCCCGCGGGCCGATGGATCTGCGTGAGCAGGTGCCGCACGGTATCGACGATGATCTCGCGCTCGTTCGGGAGGAACGCCGCGACGATGATGGTGGCCGAGGGTATGGGCGGCACATCGGCAACGGTGAGCCGACCGCCGGCTGTGCCGAGGAGGCGAGGCAGCAGTCTCGGGCGGGATCCATCGGGGTCGTCACGCGATGCGCGCTTGCGCGTGAGGGTGATGAGCGCCTCCCACATCAGCACGACCGCGGTGATGAAGTACGTCGTGGCGACCACGATGTGCAGCCAGAACAGGTCGTGACCGGCCACACGCAGGTTGTAGTAGACAAGCGTCGGCAGCACGACCACGATCAGATGCATCAGTGTCACGCGACCCCAGCCGTACGGCGTGCGGCGTATCGGCGCGTCTTCGACCCGTGTGTCTCCAGTCACCTGATCCCCCCGGATGCGTGTGTGTGATTCTCGATGCAGTCACGAATGCTGGAATCCTACCACGCGTGACGTGCGGCATGGCCTCAATTAAGGAACATAAGTCCAGAGACCGGCGAAGCGGCCCCGGACCGCGCGTAGCGCAGCCCGGGGCCGTCGTCAGCAGGCGCGCGAACGCCCCTGCGCGGCACGCGTCACTCAGACGCGGAAGCCTCTGCGGCCTCTTCGGCCATCTCGCCCCTGAAATCCGGTGAGTCGAGCGCGAGTCCCTTGCTCTCTCGCGGCAGGATGAGGTTCAAGATGACGCCTACGAGTGTGGCGAGTGCCATGCCGGGGACGACGTACTCCCCAACCGGTATCTTGATCTCGGCGACTTCCATGCCGATGCCGAGGACGAGGACCACGCTCGAGAGGATCAGGTTGCGACTGTGGCTGTAGTCGATGCCGCTGTCCACGAGCATGCGCAGTCCCGAGGACGCGATGAGTCCGAACAGCAGGATCGAGACACCTCCCATGACCGGCGTCGGAATGCTTCGGATGAGGAATCCGAGTTTGGGCACGAACCCGCCGATCACGAACGCGAATGCGCCGGCGTACCAGAACATCTGCACCGCATAGACGCGCGTGACGGCCATGACGCCGATATTCTCGGCGTATGTGGTCGATGGCGTACCGCCGACCAGGGCCGAAAGTGATGTGGCCAGACCGTCGCCCGCGAGCGACTGCGGCAGCATCGGATTGAAGTCCTTGCCCGTGATCTCGTTGATGACGAGCAGGTGGCCGATGTGCTCGATGATGACGACGAGCGCCACCGGAGCGATGAGCATGATCGCCGAGAACTCGAACTTAGCTATCGTGAGCGTCGGTAGACCGATCCATGCGGCGTCGAGCACCGGCTGGAAATCAACCAGACCGAACGGGATCGCGGCGATATAGCCGACGACGATACCGAGCAGGATCGGGATCGTGGCGATGAAGCCCTTGAAGTAGCTGGAGAATGCGATCGACGCCCCGAGGGTTATCGCGGCCACCGCCACAAGGTTCCAGTCGAGCCCGAGCTCCGGGTTCGCGTACGGGAACAGCGACATCTTGAGAGCGATGCCGGCGAGGCCGAGTCCGATGATGATCACCACGGCTCCGACGAGTGCAGGTGGGAGCAGCCGGTAGAGCCACTTCGTACCGAAGGCCTTGATGATGGCGGCTACGACCACGTAGACGAGACCGGCCACCACGAGCCCGCCAAGCGCATAGGGGACCTTCGCCGGATCGGCCTTCCCGTCGACCACGGCAGCCACGGCGGCTATCGGTGCGATGAACGCGAACGATGAGCCGAGGAAGCTCGGGATCTTCCCGCGAGTCAGCACGAGGTACAGGATCGTACCGGCGCCTGATGTCATGATGGCGACCGACGGATCGAGTCCGGTGAGCAACGGTACCAGCACGGTGGCGCCGAACATCGCCATGAGGTGCTGGAATGCGAGCGGGATGACCTGGACGAGGGGAAGCTTCGCGTCTGTAGGGACGATGGGGCGCTGCGTCATGTCCCTCCCCCTAGCCGAACAACGTCGTGAAGACGCCGGCTGCATCCAGGAACGCGATGACGAACGCGGCGCTGATCACGTACATCAGCGGATGGATCTCTTTGAACTTGCCCGTAGCCATCTTGATCAGCGTGTAGCTGATGAAACCGAAACCGATGCCGTAGCTGATGTTGTACGTGAGCGGGATGCCCACGATGGTGATGAACGCCGGGAACGCGTCGGCGATGCTGTCCCACTCGATCTCCTTGACGCCCTTCATCATGAAGAAGCCGACGATGATCAGTGCGCCAGCGGTGATCGGGTAGATCGTGCCGCGGTCCTCGAACATGATGCCGCCACCGACCATGGCGATGATCGGTGCAAAGAAGGCCGCCAGAGCGAAGAAGATGCCCGTGACGATCGGTGTGAGGCCGGTGCGGCCGCCCTCGGCAACACCTGCCGCCGACTCGATGTACGTGGTGATGGAGCTGGCACCGAACAGGCCGCCGGTCACGGCCGCAGCCGAGTCGACCGCGAGGATACCCTTGGCGCCGGGAATCGTGCCGTCCTCGTTAATGAACTCGGCCTGCTCGCCGATAGCCACGACGGTACCCATGGTGTCGAAGAAGTCGGTGAGCATGATCGCGAAGACCGCGACAAGCAGCGTGGGCGTGAGGATCTGCATCAGCGCCATGCCGCCTTCGACCTGCTGGAACGGGGCGAAGAACGTAGAGAAATCGAGCTTGCCGAGCACGGCCGCGGGCAGTTCGGTCACGCCAAGGACGAGCGCGGCGACCGTCGCGACCGCCATGCCGAGGAGGATGTCGCCCTTCACCTTGAACGCCATGAAGATGATGATGGCGAACAGGCCGATGAGTGATACCCACACGTATGGCTGCGAGAAGTCGCCGAGCTTCACGAGCGTGATCGGATCGGGGCCGATGACGCCACTCTCGTTCAGACCGATGGTCGTGATGAACAGACCGATGCCCACGCCGATCGCACGCTTGAGGCTCATGGGGATCGCATTCATGACTGCCTCACGGAAACCGGTCATGACGAGGAGCAGGATGATGAGCCCCTCTACGAAGATGACGGCCATGCCGACCTGCCAGGGCACGTTGGCCTCGGCGAAGCCGATCACAGAGAAGGCGACGACGGCGTTCAGGCCCATGCCTGAGGCGAGCGCCAGGGGGCGGTTGCTTATGAGGCCCATGGCGATGCACATGAGTGCAGCGCCGAGCGCGGTCGCGGTGGCGGCGCCTTCGAATGGCACGCCGGCAGCCGAGAGGATGCCAGGGTTCACGAAGATGATGTACGCCATCGTCATGAACGTGGTGATCCCGGCGATCACCTCGGTGCGCAGGTTCGTCTTGCGCTCCGCGAACTTGAAGAAACTCTCCATAGCATCAGCCTTTCGTTCGTGGTGCTTGCAGGATGTGTGGCTGCGCACGTTCTCGTGTGCGCCGCGCCATGGGTCTTCGGTGGGCCCCGCCCTCCTTCCCGGAATCATCTGTCGGCCGACAGTCTATTCAGGATTCGTACGGCACAGGCAACAATCAGTGTCCCGTGCTCCCGAAGCCCCCCTCTCCCCGCTCGGTCTCATCCAGCACGTCAACCTCGGTAGGCCGAGCGTGTTCGACGCGCTGGATGACGAGTTGCGCGATCCTCTCGCCGCGGGAGATGACGAGCGGCGCTGCGGGATCAAGATTGATGGCGATGAGCATGATCTCGCCACGGAAACGGCTGTCGATGAGTCCCGGCGTGTTGACAAAAGAAAGGCCTCGCTTGATAGCGAGGCCGCTTCGGGGCTGGATGAACCCGGCGTAGCCGTCGGGAATGGCCACGGCAATGCCGGTGCGGACGAGTCCGCGCTCGAACGGGGCCAGCGTGCGATCCTCTGCAGCATACAGATCGAGTCCCGCGTCGCCCGCGTGAGCATACGATGGTAGCGGGAGGTCCGTATCGAGGCGCTTGACGCGGAGTTCCATCTCAGTTGGCCACAACGGCGCGCAGATCCGCCGGATCGGGCGCTTCGCCGCGCCAGCCCGCGATCTCCCGACCGGCTGAATCGACCACGACGATGGAGGGTGCGGACTTGATGGCGTAAGGAGATGCGGCGGCGATGCCCTCGATCTCTCCGATGTCGTAGACCGACAGGTTGGTGAGTCCTTCGCATGCGTGAGCGGCTGCGGCGCAGCCGGGGCAGTCCTGCCTCACGAACAGCTTGACCTCCACATGCCCCACCTCCCGGGCGACTGTCCGGCGCCACCGCTCACGAGAGTCTCCATCTGACTAACCGAGCCGCTTCAGTTCAGCCGTGAATCCATCAAGGTCGTTGAACTCCTTGTAGACCGACGCGAAGCGAATGTACGCGACCTTGTCGATCTCGAGAAGCCGACGCAATACCATGTCACCAAGCTGTTTGGCGGGGATCTCGTACTGCATAGCGTTGTGCAGCTCCGACTCGATGTCGTCTATCAGACCCTCGAGGACCGAAGAAGGAACAGGGCGCTTGGCGGTGGCGACGACAAGGCCGCGGAGCAACTTGCCCCTGTCGAACGGCTCGGTGGAGCCGTCCTTCTTCACGACCACGAGCGGCATCTCTTCGCGACGCTCGTAGGTGGTGAAGCGCTTCGCGCATTCGAGGCACTCACGTCGCCGCCTGATCGCATCCTGAGAATCGGAATCGCGAGAGTCGACGACCTTGGTCTCACTGTGGCCACAGAATGGACACCGCATCGAAGCCACCCCCACATCTAGGTCATTGAGCAGCCTAGCACACAAGATATGGGGTGACAATCGTTGTCAGAATCGATGCCCGAGTGGGCAAGGCCGATGCTCCTGAACTCGGGTATTCCTGTCGGCTACGGACGTGCGGCGAGTGCTGTCGAGGGAGAACCTGAGGGAACCTCGACCCGTTGTCCGATGACGAGTGATGGCTCCGTGAGATCGTTGTGCGTGCGGATCATCGCGACGGTCTCAGCGGTCGTGAGATCGGAGATCGGGTGCTGCCGCGCAAGATCCCAGAGAGTCGCCTGCTCCGAGACGAGGACGGGCTTCCACCCAGCGGGCTCAGGACGCGTGGGTGCAGCTGCCGCTCCGAGAAGCGCGAGCAACAGGACCGCGCCGCACACGGAAACGAGTGTGATGTCAGTGATGCCGATCGCGCGCACCGGACGGGCACGTCTGCCCGTTTGCGAGCTTCGGAGCCGTACGTTGGCCGTGCACGCGCTGTACCCCATGACGTCCGCCCTTCTTCGATGTCGCGCAGATCCTACCCGACGGCTCTGACATGGACTGCGTGCGCACACCGAACATACGTTCGCTCTGATAGCGTACCGAACACGCGTTCGCCTGTCAACAGCAAAGACGAACATGTGTTTGCATGACCGGCGAGGTTGCCGTACACTCGGGGCGTAAGAGCGGCCCGAGTCACCCAGGGGGTCTCAATGGTGTACAAGCGGGAACTCACGGCTCGTCAGCGCGAGATCCTAGACTTCATCCGCGCAGAGATCCACCGGCGCGGCTTTCCGCCGTCCGTCCGTGAGATCGGTGAAGCGGTCGGACTGTCGTCCTCGTCCACGGTGCACTCACATCTGGCCGCCCTGGAGACCAAGGGCCTCCTGCGTCGGGATCCCTCGAAGCCACGCGCACTCGAAGTGCTGGACTACCGGGACACCGAACGCGGCATAGACTACGAGCGCGTGCAGGCGGTGCCCCTCGTCGGGCAGGTCGCCGCTGGTCAGCCGATCCTCGCTGCCGAGAACATCGAAGCGACCCTCCCCCTCCCCGCCTCGTTCGCGGGAGAAGAGACGTTCATCCTGAGGGTCAAGGGCGAGAGCATGATCGACGCGGGGATCCTCGACGGCGACTTCGTCGTGGTCCGGCAGCAGAGCGACGCCACCAACGGCGACATCGTCGTTGCGATGATCGATGAAGAGGCCACCGTCAAGCGCTTCTTCAGGGAGGGCGACCGGATCAGGTTGCAGCCGGAGAATGCGGCCCTCGACCCCATCTATGCCGATGGACACAGCGACTTCGCAGTCCTCGGCAAGGTCGTCGCTCTGTTCCGCAGGGTCTAGGCGCCGCTCTCTTCCACGAACTGCTCGAAACGCGCGCGTACTTCGGCATTGGCTGCAAGCGTGAGGCGCGTGCCGGTTCCCGTGTGTTCCTCGGCGATGATGTGTGTCTGTTCGTGCGCGAGGCGCACAAGGTCACCCCGGTCGTAGGGCACGAGAACGGTCACGGGCCGGTCTTCTCTCGCGGCGATGACCGCGATGCGCTCGAGCAAGGCGTCGAGTCCCGTGCCGGCCGCTGCGGCGATGGCGACCGCTCCGGGAAGCGCTGCCAGCCGCTCGACTTCCGCCGACGGGAGCAGGTCGGTCTTGTTGTAGGCGATCACCTGCGGGTTCTCGGCTGCTTCGATCTCATCGAGCACGACTCTGACCGACTGGATCTGCGCGTCCGCGTTGGGGTGCGACGCGTCAACGACGTGAACCAGCAAGTCGGCCTCGCGCACCTCGTCGAGGGTCGACTTGAACGCTTCCACCAGTCCGTGCGGCAGCTTGTTGATGAAGCCGACCGTGTCGGTGAGCGTCACAGCCCGTCCGTCCGGCAGTTCGAGGCGCCGGGTAGTGGCATCCAGCGTGGCGAACAACTGGTCCTGCACGAGGACTCCTGCGTCGGTGAGCGCGTTTAGGAGCGTCGACTTCCCGGCGTTCGTGTAGCCGACGAGCGCGACACGGAAGACGCCCGAGCGCGCCCGTGACGCGCGCTGGGTCTCACGCGCCCGCGAGACGACCTTGAGTTCCCGCTTGAGCTCCGAGATCCGCCTGCGCGTGAGCCGCCGGTCCGTCTCGAGCTGCGACTCGCCGGCGCCGAACCGCGCTCCCCTACCTCCGCCGAGGCGCTCGGCCACCAGGTGGCCCCACATGCCGCGAAGGCGAGGCAGCACGTACTCGAGCCTGGCGAGTTCGACCTGCAACTTGCCCTCGTGGCTCACCGCGTGCGCCGCGAATATGTCGAGGATCATCTGGGTGCGGTCGATGACCCGGATATCCGGCAGGAGCTCTTCGAGGTTCGCCTGCTGACTCGGGCTCAGCTCGTCGTCGAAGACGATGACCGTGGCCGATAACTCCCGCGCGAGCGCTTCTATCTCGGCCGCCTTGCCCGACCCGACGAAGGTGCGTGGATTGGGACGTTCCATCCGCTGGGTGACCGCACCGGCGACGACCGCTCCTGCGGTATCGACGAGACGCTCGAGCTCGGCGAGGTCGTCTTCGAGCGTCCAGCCGTCGGTGCGTGGCCGGTCGATGCCTACAAGGAGTGCGCGCTCCTGAACGTCGTGTACGACCTCGTAGGCTTCGCGTGGCATGTGTGTGTCGAGTCTCCTAGAAGGTGTCCGCGATGCGCTGCAGGGCTTCTTTGAGCCTATCGTCGGGTGTGGCGAGTGAGATGCGGATGTAGCCCTCGCCATTGGGCCCGTATGCATTGCCCGGTGCCACGATGACGCCGGCGCGGTCCAGCACCAGTCCCGCATACTCGGCCGAGCTGTAGCCTTCGGGGATTCGGGCCCACACGTAGATGGTGCCCTTGGGCGTGCGGGCCGAGAGGCCGATGGAGCCGAGCGTCTCCATCACGAGATCGCGGCGACGCTGGTACAGCGCGCTCATCTCGAAGGTGTCGTCTTGCGGGCCCAGCATCGCTTCTATCGCCGCATCCTGCACCGCGGTGAAGATACCCGAGTCGATGTTGGACTTGACCGTGCCGAGCGCCTTGATCGCCTCGGCATTGCCAGCTGCGAACGCGACACGCCAACCGGTCATGTTGTAGGCCTTGGAGCAGCTGAACAGCTCGATCGCGACGTCGCGCGCGCCGGGGCGCTCGAGCAGGCTCGATGGACGGTAACCATCGAAGCCGATCTCGGAGTACGCGTTGTCGTGGACGAGCAGGATGTCGTGTTCGCGCGCGAAGGCGATCGCACGGTCGAAGTACTCTACCGGCGCGATCGCCGAGGACGGGTTGTTCGGGTAGCTCAGGAACATCATCTTGGCGCGCGCGAGCACATCGGCCGGCGTGGACTCGAAGTCGGCGAGCCAGTCGTTCGCGTCGTTCATCGGCATCCAGTGGGTCTCGCCGCCGATAAGGATGCCCCCCGTGTGATAGACAGGGTAGCCGACGCCCGGTACGAGGGTGACGTCGCCCGGGTCGATGAAGGCCGGGAAGAGGTGCGCGATACCCTCCTTGGACCCGATGAGCGCGAGCACCTCGGTGTCCGGATCGAGCGCTACGCCGAAGCGCCGCTTCATCCACTCGGCACACGCCGTGCGGTACGGCTTGGAGCCGGCGTACGCGGGATACTGGTGGTTCTTGGGGTCGGTGATGGCCGTGGCCATCGCGTCGATGATGCGCTGCGGGGTCGGCATGTCCGGATCGCCGATACCGAGCGAGATGACGTCGACACCCTCGGCCTGCTTGAGGGCCTTCTTGCGGTCGATCTCGGCGAACAGGTACGGGGGAAGGTTGGCCATGCGGCTTGCGATTCTCACGGAGGACGTCATCCCCTTCTCATGTGACGCTGACGGTTCTGGACATGGTAGCAGAGCGGCACGCCGCAGGAGAGTCGCACCGGCGGACTATGCGCCATCCTCGTCTTCAGGCAGATCGATGGTGCCGGTAAACGACGTGGCCGCAGAGCCGGTCAGGTAGACATGCTCGTTCTCGTGCCACCGCACCAGCAGATCGCCCCCGGGCAGCTCGATCGTGGCCTGACGACCGGTGCGACACGAGAGTACGGCTGCCACGAGTGTGGCGCACGCTCCGGTGCCACAGGCGAGCGTCTCGCCGACGCCCCGCTCCCAGACGCGCAGGCGGATGTGATCGGGATCGACGAACTCGGCGAACTCGACGTTGGTCTGTCGGGGGAACGCTTCGTGAGTCTCGATGAGCGGGCCGAGCGTGTCGACCGGCGCGGCGTCGACATCATCGACCCAGACCACCGCGTGGGGGTTGCCCATACTGACGGCGGTTACGCGGACCTCGCCCAGTGTCGTCTCGATCGGGCAGTCGTAGACCTGCTCGCCGCTGAAGGTGGTGGGGATCTCCTCGGGTGCGAGTATCGGCTCCCCCATGTCCACGGTAGCGGAGTCAAGCAGCCCGTCCGTGTTCCTGGTGAACGTCACGGGCCTGAGTCCGCCGAGCGTCTCGATCACAAGGGCGTCCGTCTCGGCGGGTACCAGGCCGTGGTCCACGACGTACTTAGCGAAGCACCGAGCGCCGTTGCCGCACATCTCGGCGAGCGAGCCGTCGGCGTTGTAGTAGTGCATGTAGTAGTCGGCACCTTCGGCCGTCGCTGGGCGGACGAGGATGAGCCCGTCCCCTCCGATGCCGAAGTGGCGGTCGCACAGCCACGCCACCGCATCGGGGGTGAAATCGAGATCTCCCGCGTGGTCCTCGATCATGACGAAGTCGTTGCCGAGGCCGTTCATCTTGGTGAATGCGAGGTGTGCGGTCATGAGTCCCCTCCGGTGTGTCCGACTGATTCTATCAGGTCGACCGCGGCTTCCCCGGCCGCGTCGGATGACAGTGACGTGACGTCGAGCCAGTGCACGCGCGGATCGGCGCGGAACCACGTGAGCTGTCGCTTCGCGTAGCGTCGGGTGGCTCGCTTGACGGCCTCGACTGCGTCGACGAGGGGCGCCCCATCCTCCAGCACTCCCACGAACTCCTTGTAGCCGATGGCCTGTGTGGCGGTGAGCGCATCACGGAAGCCAGCGCCGACGAGCGCGCGCACCTCGTCGAGCAGTCCGGATGCGACCATCGTGTCTACCCGCTCGTCGATCCGACGGTAGAGCACGGAGCGCTCCATGGTGAGTCCCACCAGGATCGTGTCCGGGTAGTGGGACTTCCGGTGGGCGAAACCCGCGGCTTGCTCCGCGTACGAAGCTCCGTGTGCCGCCATCTCGAGGGCGCGCACGACGCGTCGTACGTTGTTGGGATGGATGACGGCGGCAGAGTCCGGGTCGAGAAGCGCGAGTTCGGCAAAGAGCGCCTCGGGCCCCTCGGCCACCACCCGGCGCTCGAGAACGTCGCGAAGCGAGTCGTTGAGATCTCCGGCCGGGAAGGACATCTCATCGAGGGCGGCTCTCACGTAAAGCCCCGTCCCGCCGGCGATGACCGGCACCGCGCCGCGCGCGAGGATGTCGCCGATGGCCATGCGCGCGTCACGCTGGTAGACCGCGGCCGAGTACGGCACTCCCGGATCGACGAGATCGATGCAGTGGTATGAGACCCTGCGTTCTCGTGCCGGGGTCTTCGCGGTCCCGACATCCATGTCGCGATACACCTGCATCGAGTCGGCGCTCACGATCTCGCCGCCAAGGCGCAGGGCGAGGTGTTCGGCGACTTGGCTCTTGCCGGCGGCCGTCGGGCCGACGATCGCTATGATGCGGGTCGGCATCACGCTCAGTGGTACCGCTCGACTCTGAAACGCTCGAGCCGATAGTGCTCACCCGGTGAGATGCCGGCCTTGGCCAGCGCGATGGCGACCTGCTCATCGGCGGTGTCCACGCCCTCGAGATCGGGCAGGAGCAGTCCGCGCCGCCAGTCGGTGGAGACGATGACGCCGTACGTGCGCGGATCGAGATCGGTCATCGTGGCAGGCTCGGCAGGGTGAAGCACATCAACGGAGATCTCCAGGTCGCCGAGTTCGTCGGGCGCAAGGGGATCGAAGCGCGGGTCCGCGGTGGCGGCCTGGATGGCGTTGTGGATGATCTCCTCGGCCAGCGTGGCGCAGGTCGGCGCTATCGTGCCGATGCAGCCGCGCAGATCCCCTCCTGTGTGAAGGCTGACGAACGCGCCCGAACGCGATGCGAGAACGCCCTCGAGCTCGTCGGGCGGCACGACGACCCTCCGCTCGCGAACGTACGTCTCGATAGTCGCGCGCGCCAGGCTGACCGGGGGCGACTCAGGTACAGCGTCGTCGCCCGCCCCCTCGCCCGCATCGCGGTCACGGTCGAGAAGAGCCATGAGTCGCGGCGAAGCGACGACCGCGGTGAGATAGCCGACGCCCCACGGCGCCTCGTACGCGAGCACACGAGTGCGCGCATCGCTTCGGGCGACGTAACCGCCAAGCGTCACGAACGACCGCAGTCCGCACTCCCCGGCCGCCTCGATCAGCGCCGGATCGAGCTGTTCGAGTCCGTCGAAGTCCCCTCGCGACAGGAGTCGCACGAGCTCGGCGTCGAATTCGGCGGCGTGTGGGGAGTAGCCGGCCGGTGCGTCGCGGGTGAGCCGGTGGCTGCAGTCGCCGCTTGCCACGAAGGCGACTTTGCGCCCGGTCTCGCGTACCGCAGCCCTGATCGCGTGGCCGAATTCGCGGTGGGTAGACAGCGGCAGGAACGACAACGAGAGCTCGACGACAGGGTAGCGTCCCGCCCGGTCGAGGAAGCTCAGCGGGACCATCGCGCCGTGGTCGAGCGTCCCGGGCTCGAGTAATGGGCTTTCGGAACGCGGCATGACGGGGATCGATGCCGCGGCGGCCTGTCTCATGATCGCGTCGGCGAGGTCCGGATCGCCCTTCAAGCGAAGCGCGACGCCGGGTGCGCCGAACTGCCCGAGGTCGCCCTCGAGCAGCGGGCCGTCCTCGATGACGAACGTCCCGCGTGCCACCGGCGCATGCGGGGACATCACAACGAGTGTCTCCGGCTCGAAGCTCTCAAGCAACGCGGCCGCGTCCGCGAGCGCGCGTGCGGAGTCGGCGGTCACGCGGGCGCGCTCCCCTCCGACCTCGGGCACCATGATGGGCGGATGCGGGGCGACGATGCCGAGGATCTCATCGGTCATCGGACTCACCTCCAGGCATCGTGTCCATTCCCGCGCGTCACGACTCGCTAACGGGTCGTCCGGCTAGCTCACCGGTCAGGAACCACGGGTGTGCCCCGGTTATGCGGATGTCGGCGACGGTGCCGGCGAGCGCGGAGGCCGTGTGAGCCGAGTCGACCGGGACGTGGACCAGCCGGTTCTCCGGCGTGCGCGCCGACAGGACCGACTCGTCGCGCTTTGAGGAACCCTCGATGAGGCATGTGCGAACCGCGCCGATCTCCCGTTCGTTGGATGCGAAGGACAGTTCACGCACGAGTTGCGCGAGGCGGTCGAAGCGCTCCTGGGCGAGTGCGCGGGGCACGCTGTCGGTCAGTGCCGCCGCCGGCGTTCCCTCCCGGGGCGAGTAGATGAACGTGAACGCATGGTCGAAGGCCACATCCCGCACCACGTCGAGCGTCGCTTCGAAGTCCTCGTCGGTCTCGCCGGGGAAGCCGACGATGATGTCGGTCGAGAGCGCGATTCCGGGCAGCGCCTCGCGGAGTCGCGCCACGCGACTCAGATACTCGTCGCGCGTGTAACCGCGGTTCATGGCGGCCAGGATGCGATCCGAGCCGTGCTGGATCGGCAGATGGAGGTACGGCATGAGCGCCGGAACCTCGGCGAGCGCGCGTATCGTCTGGTCCGAGAGGTCTTTCGGGTGGCTCGTCGCGAACCTGACGCGCCTGATGCCCGTGGCGGCGACTGCTCGCAGCAGCTCGGAGAAGCGCGGCTCACCGTAGCGATCGCGTCCGTAGGAGTTGACGTTCTGACCGAGGAGCGTGACTTCGACAACCCCCTCGGCGACGAACGACGATACCTCGGTCACGACGTCCTCGAAGTCACGGCTACGCTCGGCGCCACGAACGCGCGGCACGATGCAGTACGCGCAGTGGTTGTCGCAGCCGACGGTGATCGGCACCCACGCGTGCCACGGCTTCTCGCGCACGGACGGCAGGTCGCTTGCGAAGGCCTCGCCCTCATCCAGCACGTGGATCGCTGGCCGGCCTGAAGCGGCTGCCCGGAGCAGTGCAGGGAGTTCATCGATGTTGTGCGTGCCGAACACCACGTCGACGTGCGGGACCTCGCGCAGGAGCGCTGCCCCGTCGCGCTGGCCGATGCAGCCGCCCACGGCGATCAGGACGTCGGGCCGCCCGCCGGTCTTGATCGCCTTGAGCGAGGAGACCTGGCCGAGCAGACGGTCATCCGCGGTCTCCCGGACGCAGCACGTGTTGAAGACGATGACGTCGGCCTCCTCGAGCACTCTTGCGGGAGTGAGACCAACGGACTCGAGAAGGCCCGCCATGCGCTCGGAGTCGTGTTTGTTCATCTGGCACCCGAACGTGCGGATCGCGTAGGTTCTCACCGGCCCGTCCCCGTGTCCTGAGACCCGTGCGCGGCACGAAGCGACGCGAGGACTGCGTCGGGTACGTCGGCCGAGCCGAGCGGGTTGCCCTCGGCATCGTCACCGTGGAAGTCCGAGCCGCCGGTGCAGACGAGCCCGTGGGCGGCGGCAAGCCTGATGTAGCGTTGCCGGGTCTCATGGTCGTGGCTGCCGTGGTACGCCTCGATACCCACGATGCCGAGGGAGGCCAGTTGACCGATGAGGTCGTCGACGCCGCTCAGCGCCGGATGCGCCAGCACGGCGACGCCACCCGCTTCGCGGATCCAGCCGATGACTTCGGCGGCGGTGCCGGTGGGCTTGGGGACGTGGTGCGGTCGCCCGCGGCCGAGCAGCCGGTCGAACGCGTCGGAGACAGACGACGCGTGGCCGCCGGCGACCAGGACGTGTGCGATATGGGCGCGCCCGACCGCACCCCCGTCGGCGGCGTCGAGCACGTCGTGGAACGTGACGTCGAGCCCGCTGCGCTGAAGCGACGCCACGATGCGCTCGGCACGGTCGATCCGCACCGAGCGCAGGTGTGTGAGGCGGATGGCAAGCGTAGGATCGGCAGAATCGATGAAGTAGCCGAGGATGTGCATACCGCGGCCGTCGAGCTCTGCCGAGAGTTCCACCGCCGGGATGACCTCGAGAGCACGATCCCGCCCTGCTTCCAGCGCGGCTCCCACGCCGGCGACCGTGTCGTGGTCGGTGATGGCGATGGCCGGAAGTCCGAGTGCGGCCGCACGGGCCACTATCTCCTGAGGTGCGAGGGCACCATCCGATGCGTTCGAGTGTATATGAAGGTCCGGGCCGGGCATGCCTGGCCCTACGGGTGGCGCGGCGCGCGTGGTTCGACGAGTAGCCGGATGGCGGTGCGCTCCTCGCCGTTGATCTCGATGTCCGCGAAGGCCGGCGTGCAGATGAGGTCCATGCCGCTTGGCGCTACGAATCCGCGCGCGATGGCGATGGCCTTGACGGCCTGATTGAGTGCTCCGGCTCCTACAACCTGTATCTCGACGGCTCCCTGCTCACGGATGACACCGGCAAGCGCACCGGCGACGGAGTTGGGGCTGGACTTGGTCGAGACCTTGAGCACTTCCACGGTGCCTCCTGCGGTGTGTCATCACTACTGCGATCACTGCTACGTTTGAGGTGCGACTGAGGGCGTCACTTGTGGTGTGACCGCCGGAGGCGGTGTGCTGCCGAGTATAACCCATCGACTTCGCGCAGACGACCACGTGGGTCCGGTCGGCAGGGCTTGAGATCGGAGGGCGGGACTAGTCGTCCTTCTCGATGCCGAAGCGCACATTGATGGTGTCCCGCCCGATCGTGACGCGGGGCTCGCCCTTGAGCGTCAGGTAGTAGCGCTCCGCGAGCACATCGAACGCACGCGTCAGTTCACGGCGGAACGCGCCGAGGTCGGAGTGGTGTATCCGCAACGATCGTCGGTCCCGGTAGATGTCGGGGGCCGGCTCGGGGGTCGGATCCTCGGAACCGGTGAGCTGCGCCGACAGCGCCTCGAGACAGACGAGTTCGCCGCCGAGGATGCGGTGGGCGGTACGCTCGGAGACAGCGAGTCCCATCGCGGTGGCGACCTCGGTCAGCTCGGCCGCGTCGGAGCACGCGGCGGGCCTCTGCCACACGTGCAGACGCTCGAGGTCGTCGCAGAACATGAGGTCACCCACGTCGAGGTGCGTCCTGCCGAGGCTGTAGAGCGTCGACAGGACCTCGGTGGGCGTGCCGAGGTAGAGTTCGAGGGCGGGATGCTCGCAGGCGAATTCCACCACCCGGCGGATGATGTTGTGCGGGCCGCGAGCGACCTTGAGCGCCCCGCTCTCGTCGACATCGACGGTGGGCCAGGTCGACTGATCGGCACGCTCGGGCAGCGTCGACGTATCGGCGATGACGGCGATGGCCGAGCCCTTGTGGGGTGCCGAGGCGGCCACCTTCGCCACGGTGACGTTCGACCTGACCGAGAACAGGGCCATGCCCCGGCCGTGGACGCCCCATCGGTCCATGACCATGGTCTCGAGCTTGGAGGTGACCCTCGGCTCGAAGATCGTCTCATGAAGGGCGGTCGGTACACCGACGCCGTCATCGACCATCGTCAGGACGCGGTCGCTCCCATCGCGGGTGGTCGCGACGAAGATCCGCTGCGCGTGGGCATCGCGGGCGTTGCGCAGCAGCTCGACGACGATGTCTTCAAAGCTCCGTACGTCGTGCTTTGCCTGTCTGCGCTCGGCCTCGGGGACACGCAGGCGTACGTACCCGTTGCCGAGGGCTTCCTCGACTTTGAGGTAGCCGTCGCCCGAGACCGCGGTGACGAAGTCTATGAGGGGGTCGGTGTCGCTCATGACGTCTGCAAGCGTGACACGGCGCTCGTCCTATCTCAAGGCCGAGGGGACCTCAGCGGGTCCCCTCGGCGAACACGATACTGTTCTCTGCCCCGAGAGACTCGGCGGTCGCGCTACTTCGCGTACTCGACCGCGCGGCTCTCGCGGATGATCATGACCTTGATCTGGCCGGGATACTGGAGCTCCTCTTCGATCTGCTTGGCGAGGTCGCGGGCCATGAGCGTGGCATCGGCGTCGCTGATCTCGTCGGGCTTGACCATGACGCGAATCTCGCGTCCGGCCTGCATCGCATAGGACTTCTCGACTCCCGGGTGGGCCTCGGCGAGGGCCTCGAGCTTCTCGAGACGCTTGATGTAGCTCTCCAGGGTCTCGCGACGGGCGCCCGGACGTGCGGCGGAGATGGCGTCGGCGGCCTGGACGATGACGGCCTCGACGGTCTGGGGCTCGACGTCGCCGTGGTGGGCCTCGATGCAGTGCACGACTTCCTTGTTCTCGCCGAGACGTCGCGCGAGGTCGGCGCCGATGACGGCGTGCGGCCCCTCGATCTCGTGGTCTATGGCCTTGCCGAGGTCGTGCAGAAGTCCGGCACGCTTGGCGAGTGTGGGATCGAGTCCCAGCTCGGCGGCCATGACGCCGGCGACGTACGCCACCTCGAGCGAGTGGTTGAGCACATTCTGGCCGTAGCTTGTGCGGTAGCGCAGACGCCCGAGCGTGCGAACCAGGTCCGCGTGCAGGTTGTGGACGCCGGTGTCGAAGACTGCCTGCTCCCCTGCTTCGTGCACGTGCTGGTCGACAAGCACCTCGGCTTTCTTGAACATCTCCTCGATGCGCGCGGGGTGGATGCGACCGTCGGCGATGAGGTTCTCGAGTGTGATGCGGCCCACCTCGCGACGGACCGGATCGAAGCTCGACAGAATGACCGCTTCGGGGGTGTCATCGATGATCAGGTTGATGCCGGTGAGCTGCTCGAAGGCACGGATGTTGCGGCCTTCGCGGCCAATGATGCGTCCCTTGAGGTCATCGCTCGGGATGTGGACGACCGATACGGTCGACTCGGCGGTGTGATCGGCTGCGACGCGGCCGATCGCGATGCTGATGATGTTGCGCGCCTTGCGGTCGGCCTCTTCACGCGCCCGCTGCTCGCCCTCGCGAATCACGATGGCGGAGTCGTGGGCGACGTCTTGCTTCACGCGCTCGAGCAGTACCGCCTTGGCCTGGTCCGAGGACATTCCGGCGAGTGCTTCGAGGCGCGACTTCTCCTCGGCTATGGCCTCGTCGAGCTCCTGTTCGCGCTTGACGATCTGCCCCGCCTGGCTGGAGAGCTGGTGCTCGCGTTTGTCGATGGACTCGCTGCGTCGTTCGATCGACTCCTCGCGCTGAAGCATGCGGTTCTCGAGGGCGTTGATCTCCTTGCGGCGTTCCTTGATCTCCTCGTCGGCCTGTGCCTTGAGCTGGAAGATCTCATCCTTGGTTTCGAGTAGCATCTCCCTGCGAGTCGTCTCGGCTTGCTTCTCGGCATCAGCCAGCGCGTGTTCGGCCGCAGTGCGGGCCTGGTTCGCCTTGCCGGCGACCACGAAGCGGTTGATGACGAAGCCGAGGACGAAGCCGACAGCGAGTCCGATGAGTGCGTAGATCGGGCCCATCGCGCGTCCCCTCCCTATCCGGGTTCATGTGTGACGTGTCTCGGTGATGCGGCCTCCGGGCCCGGATGATCGGACCGGAGGAGACGGCGAGTCGCAGACTGCTGGGTGCCAGATACGACAAAGCCGGACGACATCTCGTCCGGCAAGCGCGGCCCAGGTACGGGGTTCATTGGTCCCACATATATGCCAGCGGCCACCCCCATGGGGTGGCTTCGGGCGGTGAGTACATAAGAACCACATACGATACGACACACCGCGATCATGCCGGCTGTCGTCTCGGTCACGTTTACCGCGCCCATCGTACTCGCGAGGCACTGTCCGCGTCAAGATGGCAACGCCTCTGAGCAGCGAGAACGACCCTTGTGCGTGCGCTCCTAGAGATGCTCCTCAGGTTGGGCCGTGTCTTCCCTATCGGCCATGGCAGACTCTGCCGCATCACGTGCGTCCCCGAACGAGAATCCGCGTCGTACGAGCCGTGCGGTGAGGCGGTCGACCGAATCGCCGGAGCGGAGTGCCCGCGTAGCCGCGTTGCCGGCGCGGGTGCGCTCGTCGTGTGCGGGCGCGCATTCGTCGAGTTCTTTCATGGCGAGGTCATCCGGAACGCCCTTGCGGGCCATCTCGCGCAGTGCGCGCTGCCGTCCGATACCGCGCACCGATACGAGGGAGTGCGCGAGTATCCGCGCGAACCGTTCGTCGTCTACGAGGCCCGAACGGACCAGGTCTGCGATCAGTTCGGACACCACGGAGGAGGGGTACCCATCCGCGTGCAACGTGTCCGCGAGTTCGGTGGTGCCCCGCTCGCGATACGCGAGGAGCCGGTAGGCACGCGCGCGTGCCTCCTCCGGCTCTAGTGCGAGCGCTCGCGCGTCGATGTCCGATGGGTCGATCACATCGCCCAACGCGAGCCCGAGCTGCCTGAGAACCGGTGAGGCGATGGCCCGCCAGGCTTCGTCATCGAGATAGATGGTCCTTCGTGACGAGCCCCGCGTGCCGCGGATCTCGGTGACGGTTCTGAGATCCGCGGCCACGATCTACTCGGCGGGCTTATCGTCTTTGGCCGCGCCTCCGACGGGCGTGCCGAGTGAAACGCCACCGGGCAGCGACAGGTGCTCACGGATGCGGCCCTCGATCTCGTCGCGGAGATCGGGGTGGTCGCGCAAGTAGTCCTTTGCGGCCTCGCGCCCCTGGCCGAGGCGTTCCTCGCCATATGTGTACCAGGCACCGGACTTCTGGACGATAGCCTCCTCGACACCGAGGTCGAGCAGACTCCCCTCCTTTGAGATCCCCAGTCCGTACATGATGTCGAACTCGGCCTGCCTGAACGGAGGAGCGACCTTGTTCTTGACGACCTTGGCGCGCACACGGTTGCCTACGAGCTCGGTCCCTTGCTTGATGGAGTCGATGCGGCGCACATCGATCCGTATCGATGCGTAGAACTTGAGAGCCCGGCCGCCAGAGGTGGTCTCGGGGCTGCCGAACATCACGCCGACCTTCTCGCGGAGCTGGTTGATGAAGATGCAGGTGGTGTTCGACTTGCTGAGCGAGCCGGCAAGCTTGCGCATGGCCTGGCTCATGAGCCGTGCCTGGAGACCGACCGTGACATCGCCCATTTCGCCCTCGAGCTCGGCCCGTGGCACGAGTGCCGCGACCGAGTCCACAACGATGACGTCCACGGCGCCCGATCGCACGAGCATGTCCGTGATCTCGAGCGCCTGCTCGCCCGTATCGGGCTGCGAGATGAGGATGTCGTCTATGTCGACCCCGAGCCGGGCAGCGTACGCGGGGTCGAGAGCGTGCTCCACGTCAATGAAAGCAGCGATGCCTCCTGCGTGCTGGGCCTCCGCCACGATCTGCAGCGCGAGCGTCGTCTTACCTGACGACTCCGGTCCGTAGATCTCGACGATCCGGCCGCGTGGCACACCGCCGATACCAAGCGCGGCATCGAGGGCCAGTGACCCGGTGGGGATCGCATCGATCGTCTGAAGCGCCGCGTGCTCACCCAGGCGCATCAGGGAACCCTTGCCGAACTTGCGCTCGATCTGCTCGCGTGTGAGATCGAGCACCTTCTCCTTCTCGCGTTCCATGCTCACTTCTGCTCCTTTACGCCGTCCGGACGACCCCCTGAAGGTCGTCACGACCGTACACGAACATACGTTCGGTGTCAATCATCCGCCGAGGGGCAGCGCCGCGATCTCCCGGTAGACGGGACCCGTTGGCGTGAGGACGGACGAGTAGAGGGTAACCTCCTGCACTGACATCGATCGCGAACGTTCGTCGGCACGGTGGAGCGCATGCTCGAGAGCATCGAATACCGGCGGAGCAAGGCGCCGTGGACGTCGGGCACGGCAGAGTGTGGCGTGGGTCCGGAAGCGTCGCCTGTCGGATGGCGGTACGAGACCCTCAAGCGCCGCGTCGACCACAGCAGCAAGCGCCGCGGTGTCTTCGGCTCCGGGCCCGCCCTCGGCCCATATGAGTGACGCGACCCGCAGGCGCGGTACGACCGCCACGCGGTCCAGTGTGAGCCGGTAGGGCTCGATGCCTCGCACCGCGGGGAGGAGGCGGGAAACGGCCTCATCGGCGACCGACGCCTCGATGTCGCCGAGAAAGCGGACGGTGACGTGCAGGTTCTCCTCGGCCACCCACTTCTCGCCGCGCCACGACGGATCAGCGCCTATCGCGGCTGTGCGACACGCGGTGAGCGCCTGGCGCGTACGCTGAGGGAGCGCCAGGCCGAGGAAGGCGCGCATCACGCATCGTCTCCGGAGCCGGCAGGCGTGCGTAACGCGCGGAGGAGCAGGCCGAGGGCAGCCACGGTCGCGCGGGTCCGCACGCCATCGCGGTCTCCGGGAAGCATGCGGCACTCGGCGTGTGTCTCCGCAGGCGTCGCGATCGCGAACCACACGGTACCGACCGGTTTGGCGGGGCTCCCGCCTGTCGGCCCGGCGATCCCCGTGGTGGCGACAGCGATGTCCGCGCCGAGGCACGTCCGGGCCCCCTCGGCCATCGCGATCGCCGTCTCGGCGCTGACGGCCCCGTGCGCTTCGAGAGTCGCCGAGCTCACCCCAAGGATGGCGGACTTGACGGCGTCGGCGTACGCAACGACCCCGCCGGCGAAGGCCGCCGAGGAGCCGGAGACGTCGGTGAGGGCGGAAGCGACCATGCCGCCCGTGCAGGACTCAGCCGTGCCGAGGCGCAGTCCGCGCCGTGCGGCGGCGCGGACGATGGTCTCGGCGAGCGTGGAGCCGTCGGTGCTGTAGCACGCATCGCCGAGCTCCGCAGCCGCGGCGTGGGCCGCGGTATCGAGTGCGGTCTCCCCTGCCCCGCCGTCCCGCAGGATCACGTCGACCAGTCCGGCCGATGCGAGGATGGTGAAGGCGATGCCCGACGATCCGGCGAGCGCCCCTTCGACGAGCAGTTGGATGTCGGACTCGGGGTGCCCGATGGTCCGCAGTATCCGCGGGGAGGCGTGGATGGACCGGTCGCCCAGGAGCATCCGGAGCATCGGCCTCATCTCGTGGGGTGGTCCCGGCAGCAGCGCGAGCGTGCCGTGCTCATGCTCGAGCACCTGACCCGGCGCGGTGCCGAGCGTGGGCGTGAGGATCCGGGCGCCGTCTA
Source organism: Coriobacteriia bacterium (assembly GCA_030651765.1). Taxonomy (GTDB): domain Bacteria; phylum Actinomycetota; class Coriobacteriia; order Anaerosomatales; family Anaerosomataceae; genus UBA2272. The sequence goes on from JAUSBY010000005.1 coordinate 28,315, forward strand.
TGATCTCTGCCTGGCGTAGCACCCGGGCACCAGCCTCGGCACTCCCGTGCCTGGCGACGGCCGGACCGAGGGACTGGAGCAGTCCCTCGTCGCACGTGAGTGTCCGCCCGAGGGCTCGCGCGGCAGCTTCGCGGGTCACGTCGTCGTGTGTCGGCCCGAGCCCGCCCGTGACGACGATCAGGCGGTGACGTGGAAGCGCCCGGGTGAGGAATGACGTGATCGCGTCGGCGTCATCGGGAAGCGCGGTCACCGAGCGAACGTCGTAACCGGCGTCCTCGAGAGTGCGGGCAACCTCCGGGCCGTTGGTGTCAGAATGCAGGCCGCTCGTGAGCTCGGTGCCGACGACCAGGACGGCGGCGGTCGGCGATGCGGGCTCAGGATCCATCGCGAGATCCACGCTCCCACGGGCCGGTGAGGATGTCCCGCGCATGGTAGAAGTAGTCGATCATGGACAGCATCGTCATGATGACGGCTGCCGCCATGACGAGCCATGACAGGGTCTCGAACGCCCCCCACAGCGGCGGGGAGAGCCACTCCTCGAGCGTCGCGCTCCCCCGCACCAGAAACGCGACGATCGCGACGATCTGGAGGACGGTCTTGATCTTCCCGTAGTCAGAGGCGGCGATCACCCGGCCCTCGGCAACCGCGACCATCCGGAGGCCGCTGACGACCAGCTCACGGCTGATGATGACGAGCGCGACCCACGAGGGAATCCGGCCGAGGTCCACGAGCGCCACAAGTGCGGCGGTCACGAGCAGCTTGTCTGCGAGCGGGTCGATGAACTTCCCGAAGGTGGTCACCTGGTTGCGGGAGCGTGCGATATACCCGTCGACGGCGTCGCTTGCCGCGAGTGCGACGAAGATGGCTGCGGCGAGCCATGGTTGTGCCAGAAGCCACCACGCAGGCGCGCGGATCCCCTCGGGAAACGAGCCGAGGAGGACCACGAGGAACACCGGGATGAAGACGATCCGCGCGAGCGTGATGCGGTTGGCGAGGTTCATGTTGCGGATCACTCGACCACCCCCACCAGATCGTAGCCGATGGCGTCGGTGATGCGAACCTGTACGAACCCGCCTGGCGCTGCATCAGTCGAGATGAAGGTGATGCCGTCGACCTCGGGTGCCTGCCCGCACGTGCGTCCCCACAGGGCGCCGTCCTCGTCCACCCCTTCGACGAGTGTCTGCTGGAGCATCCCTATTCGTGCAGTCGCGCGCTCGAAGCCGACAGTATCGGCCAGGTCACGGAGTCGCTGGGCACGCTCGAGGCGCACGTCTGCGGGTATCTGGCCGGGCATGACCGCGGCGCGGGTGCCGTCTTCGGGTGAGTATGCGAACACCCCGACGTAGTCGAAACCGGCCTCGGCTACGAACGCCTCGAGTTCGGCGGACTCGGCATCGGTCTCCCCCGGGAATCCCGTCATGACCGTGGTCCTGAGTGAGACGCCGGGAAGCGCTTCGCGGATGCGACCGAGCAGCGCGAGGTGGTGCGCCGAATCGCCGGTGCGGCCCATCGCGTCGAGCACGCGCGCCGAGGCGTGCTGCAGGGGGAGGTCGAGGTAGCGGCAGACTCGTGGATCGGCAGCCATCGCCTCGAGCAGGCGCGGCGTGATGCCGTCGGGCTGGACGTACATGAGGCGGACGCGGAAGTCGCCCTCAAGCGAGCCGAGACGCTCGACGAGTGAGGCGAGGTCGCCGTCGTCTGAGTCCCTCCCCCACGAGGAGATGTCTTGCCCGATGAGCACGATCTCGCGTGCTCCACGTCCGACGAGGAACGTTGCCTCGGCGAGCAGCGTGGAGACTGGTGCGGACACGAACGGTCCCCTGATCGTCGGGATCGTGCAGTATGCGCAGCGGCGGTCACACCCCTCGCTGACTTTGAGGTATGCGGTCGTTCCGGGCGTCGTGCGGCCTGGGACGGAAGCACGTGGCGATGCGGGGACTCCCGTGATGCGCTCTACGACCTCGAGCAGGCTTCGCTCGTCGGCCACCGCCACGAAGGCGTCAGGCTCCGGCATCGCGTCGGCTAACTCGTCTCCGTACCGCGAGACCATGCAGCCGGCCACGATGAGTCGTCTGCCGGTGCGCGCGGGACGCCATGAGTCCGCGAGATCGAACGCCTCGGCGATGGACTCCTCGGTGGCCGCCTCGATGAACGAGCAGGTATTGAGGACGACGACGTCGGCCTCCGACGGGTCGGCGACCAGGCGATATGCCGATGCTTCCACCGCAGCCGCCATCCGGTCGGAGTCGACCTCGTTCTTCGGACATCCGAGGGTGACGAACGCGATGGCCGGCGCGTGGGGCATGCGGGACCCTAACGGTAGTTCGTGAACTGGAGCGGGATGCCGTAGTCGTGCTCCTTGATGAAGGCGATGACGGCCTGCAGTTCGTCGCGGCTGGCGCTGAAGATGCGCAGCTTGTCGCCTTCGATCTGGACCTTGACCTTGAACTTCTGGTCGCGCACCTCCTTGTTGATGCGCCGCGCGATCTCGGCGTCGATCCCGTTGACCACCGTGGCTGTCCGCCCGGCGGAGCCGCCCGACCCGGCCTCGATCTTGCCCCAATCGAGCGCCATGAGGTCGATGCCACGCCGGACGAGTTTCCCGTCGAGGATGTCCTTGACCTGCCCCAAGACGAAGTCGCTCGGCGCGGTCAGTGAGATGGTACCGGCGGCACGATCGAAACTGACCGCCGAGTCGGTTCCCTTGAGGTCGTAGCGCTGCGCAAGTTCCTTCACCGTCTGCTGCACGGCGTTGTCGACCTCTTGCATGTCCACCTGGGACACGACATCAAAGCTCTGGTCCTTGGCCATCAGGACACCTCCGTCATGTGGTGTGCGGTCATTCCTCCGCGCTCAGGCGCACCTCGGCAGTGCCGGTGCCGAGCGGGACGTCGACGGCTGCGCCGTCACGGGTGACGGTCACCGCGGCGGGCTTCCCGATCCGCACGGTGGCTTCGTCGGTGACGCTGTAGCTCTTCTGTTGCCCGCCGGGTAGCGTTCCTTCGTAGGCGGTCAGGCCGTCGACCTCGATCTTGAGCCACGACGACTGTCCCTCGGCCACCGAGACCACGAGCGTGAAGGCTCCGGCAGCCGGAGTCCCCTCGGCGTCGGCTGTGGGCGTCGCGATATCCGCGCCGGTCACTCCCGGCACCGTGGCGGTCGCCTCCGGACTCTCTGTCGTTGCGGGCGGAATCGGCGGCGGGGTGTCGTCTCCGCTCAGGAGCACCGTGACGCCCCAGATGGCAAGACCGATGACGGCCACGACGACCACCAGCAGGATCCAGACCTGCCGTGGCACCGAGTGTATCTCGCGCTGTTGCGGAACGATGGTCCTGCCGGGGATGCGCGTGAGTCTGGGCGCGGCCGTCGCGGCGCCGAGGTCGGCCGCGTACTCGGCAAGCAGCGGTGCCGGATCGATGCCGAGCGCCTGAGCGTAGTTCTGGATGTAGCCCTTCACGTAGACCTGGGACGGCAGGTCGTCCCAGCGCTCGTCTTCGAGCGCGTTGAGCGTGCGCCCCATGATGTGCGTGGCGGCCTGAATATCGGCCAGGGACTTGCTCTGGCGGCGACGCGCGGCGGCGAGTGTCTTACCAACGGGCACGATCACGCCTTCCTACGACGGCAGCGTACGGCCAGCTCACGCATCGGAATCGCGCTCCTCGCGCTCGAAGAGCTTGAGCGCTTCGAGATCCTCGATATCGACCTGGACTTCCCGGGGGCGGCTGCCGTCGGGAGGTCCGACGATGCCCTTGGATTCGAGCATGTCCATGATGCGTCCCGCTCGAGCATACCCGACCTTGAGCCGCCGCTGGAGAAGCGACGTCGAGCCCATGCCGCTCGTGACCACCATGTCGGCGGCCTCCCACAGGAGCGGATCGTCATCGTCGCTGCGCTCGAGACTACCCGAGGCCCCCGTCACCTTCAGGTGCAGGATCTCCTCGTGGTACTCGGGTTCGGCCTGCCCCTTGATGTGCGTGACGATCGTCTCGATCTCTTCCTCGGTCACGAATGCGCCCTGGATGCGGCGTGGTTTGGGCCACGCAGGTGTGGAGAAGAGCATGTCGCCGAGCCCGATGAGCTTCTCGGCGCCGGCAGTGTCGAGGATGACGCGGCTGTCGATGCCGGAGGACACCGCAAACGCGATGCGGTGCGTGATGTTGGTCTTGATCAACCCGGTGATGATGTCGGTGGACGGCCGCTGTGTGGCCACGATGAGGTGGATACCGGCGGCACGGGCGAGCTGCGCGAGGCGTACGATCGAGTCCTCGACCTCCTTGGCGGCCACCATCATGAGGTCCGCCAGCTCGTCGATGATGATCACGAGGTACGGCAGCTCCTCGGTGCCTTCGGGCGCCTTGCCGGTGCGGACGTTCATGTTGTACTGCGCGATGTTTCGGGCACCGAGCTTCTGGAGCTTCTTCAGGCGAGCATCCATCTCCCCCACCGCCCAGTGCAGAGCCGAGGCAGCCTCCTTGGCCTCGGTGACCACGGGCACGTAGAGATGCGGAACGCCGTTGTAGAGGTTGAGCTCGATGCGCTTGGGGTCGATGAGGATGAGCCGGACCTCGGCGGGGGTCGCCCGCATGAGGATCGACATGATGAGCGCGTTGATGCAGACGGACTTGCCCGTGCCGGTGGAGCCAGCGATGAGCATGTGCGGCATCGCGGCCAGGTCCGCCGCGATTTGCTCGCCTGCGACATCCTTGCCGATGGCGAGCAGGAGCGGGCGCGGATCGGCGATGAGACCGGAGTGCAGGACGTCGCCAAGGGTGACGGTGGTCCGCCCGGCGTTGGGAACCTCGATGCCGACGTAGCTCTTGCCGGGGATCGGCGCCAGGAAGCGGATCGTGGGCGCGGCGAGTGCCAGGGCGAGGTCGTCGGAGAGTGCGGTCACGCGGTTGAGCTTCACGCCCTTGGCGATCTCCAACTCGAACATCGTGACCGTCGGGCCCGGTACCCAGCCGACGACACGCGAGGCGATGTCGAACGTGGCGAGCGTCTGCTCGATGAGGTCGGCGGTCTGGCGAAGCTCCTTTTCCGAGGCTTTGTGCTGCGCGGCGGTTTCGGGAGTGCACTTGAGTGCGCCGACAGGCGGCAGTTCGAAGCCCTCGAGCGATCGCGGGGGTGCCGGTTGCGCTGTGGGTAGCGTCTCGCGCGAGGCCTCGGGATCCGAGGTGCCGCGCCTGCGTGCGGCGGGGCGCTGGGACGTGCGAGCGAACTCGGACTCGGCCTCGAACTCGGCAAGCGGCGTGGTCTTCGCGGCCCGGCGCCTGGATGCTTGCACCGGCGTCTCGAACTCGGTCTCGGCGGGGCTGAGCTTCTCGCGGAGCCGATCGAACAGTTCGGAGATCGAGAGTCCGGCGATCACGAGGCCGACGAGGATGAGTGCGATCGAGACGACGTAGGCGATCGGCGTGCCGAGGAGGCTCCTCAGCAGCCACGCGGATCCTCCACCGATGTAGCCGCCCGTGCCGGTGAGCGTGAGTGGTTCCCACTGGGTGACGGGGTCGTTGCCGACCGACAGCGACGTGATGGCAGCCACGAGCACGACCGCCAGACCGAGGCCGACACGCACCTCGTCGACCCGCACCGAGCGGACGAAGAACGTGACCGCCCACAGGAGAACGATGACCGGTATGGCGTAGGCACCGAGGCCGAACCCGAGACGCATCGCGCCGGAGATCGCCTGCGGGATGATGCCGCTGGACTGCGTCAGTACTGCGATCGCCAGGGCTATCGCAGTGGCCGCGAGGACGATGCCGAATATCTCGTGGCGGCTATCGGTGTCGAGCACCGGCGGCGGCGCTGGTGCTCGCTTCGCTGTCGTGCGTGACGGCGAGGACCGTTTAGTCGCCTTCTTCTGTGTCGCCATCAGTATCGGGACCTCATCCCAGCAGCTGCCACACGATGATGCCGAGTCCCGCAACCGCGCAGTACGCCGCGAACGGATAGAGCGGTCGCTTGCGCAGGTACGCGAGCAACCCTGCGATTGCAGCATAACCGCTCACAGCGGCCGCAAGAAACCCGAGAGCGCTCACGCCGGGCGACGGCATGACGACACCCCCGCCGAGCAGCTCACGAGCGGCCCATCCACCGGCGAGCAGGATGCTCGGCACAGAGAGCAAGAACGAGAAGCGCGCGGCCTGCTCGCGATCGAGCCCGATGGCGAGTCCCGCAGCCATCGTGGAACCGGCCCGCGAGATCCCGGGCGCTATCGCCGCCCCCTGCGCGACGCCGATGAGCGCCGCCTGCCACCAGCGCATATCGGACGGATCGTGCTCTCGCTGGCGCGACAGCCACTCGGCGAGCGTGAGGATGATGGCGGTCACGATGAGGAAGACACCGACGTACAGTACCGCGCCGAAGAGGCGTTCGAAGACGTCATCGAACGCAAGGCCGATAAGGCCGGTCGGGATGGTGCCGATGATGATGAGCCATGCAAGCCGGCGCTCGGGGGCGCGTTCGGGAGCGGTGGAGAAGAACCCGCGCACCATGCGCCACAGGTCGGCCCGGAAGTAGACGATGACGGCCAGCAGGGTGCCGAGGTGCAGCAGTACGTCGAAGGCCACAGCCGGCTTGTCCCACCCGAACAGCGCGGGGACGATCACGAGGTGTCCCGATGACGAGATGGGCAGGAACTCCGCGGCCCCCTGGGTGATGCCGAGGATGATCGCCTCGAGGACCGTCACCTAGACCTCCATGACGATAGGGATGATCATCGGACGCCTGCGCGCGGTCTCCCAGACGTACTGCGAGAAGGAGTCGCGAAGGGCCTTCTTGATCACGGCCTGGTCGGTCACACCCTCCCCCGACGTGCGCTTGAGGATCTTGTCGAGACGGACGCGACCGGCCGCAAGCGCGCCTTCGGTGTCCGAGCCGAGGACGAGGCCGGCGGTGACGAACTCGATGTCGCCTGCGATCGCACCCGTCCGTGTGTCCAGCGCCACGACGATGACCGCGATGCCGTCGTTGGAGAGTACCTGCCGGTCGCGGAGGATGACGTGGCCGAGGTCGCCTACGGCCAGTCCGTCCACGTACACGACGCCGGAGGTCACCTGCTCGGCGAGACGGACGCCGTCCTCGTCGATCTCCAGGCATCGACCGTTCTCGAGGATGAAGATGTTCTCTTCGGGGATGCCGACGTCACGGGCGAGTCCCGCGTGGGCGTAGAGGTGCCGGGTCTCTCCGTGGATGGGCATGAAGTGCGTCGGCTTCACGAGGTTCAGCATCATCTTGAGCTCTTCCGATGCACCGTGACCCGAGACGTGGACGCGGGCCATGCCCTTATGGACGACTTTCGCCCCCGCCTTGTACAGGCGGTTCATGACGCGGCTGACGGCCTTCTCGTTGCCCGGAATCGGCGTGGCCGAGATGACGACCGTGTCGCCCTCCTCGATCCGTACGGTGCGGTGATCGCCGTTGGCGATCCGTGCGAGCGCCGAGAGCGGTTCGCCCTGGCTGCCCGTACACATCACGACCACCTTGTCCGCGGGGAGGTCGCCCATCTGGAAGGCATCGAGAAGGTCCTCGTCGGCGATGTGAAGGTAGCCGAGTTCGCGCGCGATCTTCGTCGTGTTGATCATCGAGCGACCGGTGACGACGACCTTGCGCCCACAGGCCACGGCAGCGTCGCAGACCTGCTGGACGCGGTGGATATGTGACGCGAACGACGCCACGATGATGCGCTGGTCGGCGGCGGCGAAGATGTCGCGGAGGGTCTTGCCCACCACCGCTTCGGAGGCCGTGCTTCCGTGACTCTCGGCGTTCGTCGAGTCCGACATCATCAGGGTGACGCCGGCCTTGGATGCCCGCGCGAATGCGGCGTAGTCCGTGAACCGCCCATCTATCGGGGTCTGATCGAGCTTGAAGTCACCCGTGTGGAGAATCGTCCCCACCGGGGTGCGTATGAATATGCCGACACCATCGGGGATCGAATGGTTCACCGCCATGAAGTCCATGCCGAACAGCCCGAGGTTCACGTGGCCTCCGGGCTTGATCTCGCGGAGCTTCGGCTTCTTGATCTTGTGTTCGTCGAGTTTGCCCTGGATGATGCCGAGCGTGAGCCTCGTGCCAAGCACGGGCACCGGCTGACCCAGGTCTTTGAGCAGGTAGGGCAGCGCCCCGGTGTGATCTTCGTGGCCGTGAGTGATCACGATGCCGCGAAGCTTCTCCTTGCGCTGCACGATGTAGCTGTAGTCGGGCAGGATCAGGTCGATCCCGGGGTGGTCGTCGTCGGGGAACATGAGCCCCGCGTCGATGACCACCATGTCGTTTCCGTACTCGAGCACGGTCATGTTCTTGCCGATCCCGTCGAGCCCACCGAGCGGGATGACGCGGAGGCGGTTCTTCTTGGATGTCATCAGGTGTTGAGTCGTACTCCTTAAGTCGTGGTGCGTGTGCAGGTCACGCGGCCCTTTCGAGGTCGCGTATCGGTCAGTCTACGAGGCCGAGGTGACGCATGATGCGCGCGAGCTCGGCGGTCTGTTCGTCGGTGGCGGGAATGAGCGGCAGGCGCGTCTGACCCACCGGGAAGCCGACGAGTTCGAGCGCCTTCTTGACCATGATGGGGTTGGCGGTCATGAACAGCGCCTTGAACAGCGGCATCAGCTCGAGGTGGATCTTGAGCGCGCGGGTGTGGTCACCGTTGGCCTGCGCCGAGAGCATCTCGGCCAGCTGCGGACCCGCGACGTGCGAGGCGACGGAGATGACGCCCGTGGCGCCGAGGCCCATCATCGGCAGCGTGTCCTCATCGTTGCCCGACAGGACCTCGAACCCGAGGGGAGCTCCGTCGATGATGGAGGCGATCTGGGTGAGGTTGGAGCTCGCCTCTTTGACCGCCACGATGTTCTCGAAGTCCGCCGCCAGTCGCAGCGTGGTCGAAGCATCGAGGTTCACGACACTTCGTGCCGGGATGTTGTAGAGGATGACCGGGACACTCACGGCAGACGCGATGGCGCCGAAGTGGCGGTAGAGCCCCTCCTGCGGTGGCTTGTTGTAGTACGGCACGACGGCCATGATCGCGTCGACGCCCAGGTCCACGACCTTGCGCGCGAAAGCCACCGAGTCGTCGGTGCAGTTGTCGCCGGCGTTCGCGATGACCGGTGCCTGGCCGTCGACAGCCTCGAGTACGGCTTCGAACAGGCGCAGCTTGTCGTCGTAGAAGACCGTCGGCGATTCGCCCGTGGTGCCGCACACGACGAGGGCGTCGCTACCTTCGTCCAGCAGGCGAAGCGCGAGTTCGCGCGCACGTGGAAGGTCGAGTCCACCGTCGGGCGTGAATGGCGTGACCATGGCAGTAAGAAGTCGTCCGAATCTGGGCTCAGTCATAGCGGATCGCCCCCACTTCGAAAGGCGTCGCTCGGGCGCCGGGTAATCGTCTCTATCCGAAGTATTGTGCCACACAGCGACGACATTCACCCGATGGCGGTTGCTGAGAGGTTGACGAACGGTCCTCAGAAGCTGTCGAAGGAGCTAAGACCACGACTTAGCTCAGTCGTCATCATCATTGGGCTTGCCGCGCGTGTTCGGGTCGGTGCCGAGGCTGAGCACGTAGGTGACGACCGAGCCCTGTGGCGCCATCTCCTCGTCGAGCGGTGTCTGCTCGATCACGGTGCCCTTGCGTACGTCACTGTCATACCGCGGACGCAACGCCTCCGGGATGAACCCGGCACTCTCGAGTTCCGCTACCGCTTCGTCTTCGCGCATGTCGATGATGTCGGGGACTTCGACCATCTCCGGAGCTTCGGGCACGATCACGGGGTCGGCGACCGGCTCCACCTCCGGTACTGCATCCACGGCCGGGACGAGTGGGTCCTGGCTGCTGCGCGGACCGATGCTCCACATTGCGCCGAGGGCGGCAACCACGAGGAGTGCGGCCAGTACGATCCAGGGCCACACCAGCCTGCGCCGCGGCGGCGAGTCGGGCGCAGGGGCCTGAGGGGCCTCCACGGCTTCCGCGGGGTCGACGCTCCCCTGCTCCGGGGCTGCTACCTGCGACATCACGGCGGTTGGCGCCACGTGCGGCGCCGCGCCCGGCACGCCGAGGCCTGCGACCATGCCGGCGTACCCGGCCGCGACGTCGCCAGAACGGCCCTGCGCGATGGCGCTCAAGTCCCGCTGGAGGTCACCCGCCGAGACGTAGCGGTCGGCCGTCTGCTTCTGCATCGCTTTCACGATGACGGCGTCCAATGCAGGCTCGATGTCGGGGTTCACGAGGCGCGGTGACTCCGCCTCCTCGTTGACCTGCTTCATCGCCACGGCCACGGGCGTGTCGCCGTCGAACGGCACGTGACCGGTGGCGGCTTCGTAGAGGACCACACCAAGGGAGTACAGGTCGCTGGCAGGGGTGAGCGGCGTGCCGAGCGCGGCTTCCGGGGAGAGGTACTGCGCGGTGCCGAGGACCGACCCGGTCTGAGTCTTCATCGACGGGCCCGCCCGCGCTATGCCGAAGTCCATGAGCTTCACCGCACCATCGGCCCGCACCATGATGTTGTGCGGCTTGATATCGCGGTGGATGATGCCGTACCCGTGGGCGACTGACAGCGCAGCACACACCTGCACGCCGATCTCGGCGACGGTGCGCGACGGCAGTGCGCCCTCCCGCTCGATCATCGACTTGAGATCGGTGCCGTGTACGTACTCCATCACGATGTAGAACGTGCCGTCGTCCTGGCCCCAGTCGTACATGTTCACGATGTTGGGGCTCTGGAGGTTGGCGGCCGCCTGGGCCTCGTGGCGGAACCGCGCTGCGAACGAGGGGTCGTCGGCAAGATCGGCGTGCATGACCTTCACGGCCACGGTTCGCCCGAGGACTTCATCGACCGCCTTGTAGACGTCGGCCATGCCCCCGGTACCGATCTGCTCGGTGGCCCGGTACCTCTGGCCGAGGAACAACTCCTCCACGCGTCACATCCGAACTGGTTGCCGAGGGAAGGGACTGCGTACTCCCTGAATCTACCCCAGTTGCGGAGCGGGGGGTGCTGCGTGCGGGTGGCGGGCGGCCGGTACAGGGGTGACAGGCGCCCAGCATGCTTGGGGATGAGCGGCGAGCAGAGCGAGGCGGCTCGATCTCGGGTTAGGTAGGCGTCCTAGCTTCCAGACGCCTACTCAATCGTTTCGCTTGCAGGGGTGCAGGATGTCGCTGGCTTCCTGGGCGCTGCTTTCGCGGCACGCTGCACCCGCTTCAGTTGCTTGTCGACCGTAGCTCCCTGAGCTTCTGGCCGGATGACGCAGTCGACCAGAATCTGTCCGAGTTCATCTAGCGCGACGCGGTTGCCCGAGTCCGCCTTGATCTCCGCACGTAGCCGCGTGAGCACTGACTCGCTGAGCAGGAGCCTGGCGATATTGGAGCCGGCCAGAGCCCTCATTCGCTGGTAGTGCGTCTCCAGCTCGTCCTTGCGCTGCGCCTCCGGCGTGAGCAGATACATCAGCTCAGCTTTGTCCTTGGGCTTCATGACCTCGTCGAGCAGGCTCACCTCGAATATCAGCTCGTGCTCAACCGGCTTGTTGAACAGAACACGATAGAGCCGCCACTCAGCTCCATTTGTGAGGATGACCCATTCGACGCCCTGGTTGGCGGCGTACGAAACCGCCTGGTAGAGGTGCTTCTCATTCAGGGTCGTCGCGATCGCCTTCACCTCGATGATGATGAAGTGCTTGCCGTCCTTGCGGATGACGAAGTCCGCGTAGCTCCCCTTGATGCGAAACTCGCCAGTTAGGTTGTCGAAGGCGTCCCACCCGAGAGCATCGCTCACGATGGAGGACACGATCATGCGCGTGTCGCTCTCCTTGGCTCCGTTGGCGCGCGCCTTCTGCGCGACACTCTTGTACTTACGGAGACCCTTCGAGACCCGTTCGAGCGCCTTGTCCTGGTAGACGGCCATCGCATCCCCCCGACATCGACTGCGACTTCAACCCGAGTGTAGCCCAAGGATGTGACCCGCGCCCCCGCACCGGCCCTACCTAACGTCTTAGCGCGTAACCTGCGCCGCGCTCCTACTGCTGCACTGCCGAGATTACCTCACATGCGCGGCGTCTGGTTGACGCGCGGGTTAGATGTGCCTTGCCCGACGAGCACCAGCCTCTGCGGAGCGCTGCACGGAGTGCGGCGCTCCGCTCAGCCGCGACTCGACCGCTCGCATCTGACCTACCCCGAGCGGCCCGGGGCGGACCTGCGCCCTCGCTGCGTGGCACCTGGCGAGTGCGCGCGCCGCTCTTGCCGACACGGAAACGGACCTGGATCCACGCCGCTGGAGGACCACCAGGATGTGCAGCTACATCTAACCCGCAATTCTGCGGTCTGCGCTCATCCCCCGATGCGCATATCCGCGTTCCGTCTATGGGCACGCCACTCCGAGTGGTGCCCGAATGGCAGCATAACACCTGCGCTTACGCAGTCTGCATAACCGGCCAACCGGCAGCTCCCCCCGCTCCTACTCCCCCAACCCGAACCCTTCGTGCAGCGCCCCCACGGCACGCTCGGCATCCTCGGCGGGCACCAGTACTGAGATGGTGGTGTGGCTGTCGGCGGTCTGCAGGACGTGCACTCCGGCGCCGGCAAGTGCCTCGGCCATGCGGGCCATCACGCCGGGTACCCCGTGCATCCCCGCGCCCACAAGGGTCACCTTCGCAAGTCCGTTTCGGACCTCGTGTGGGAGGCCGAGAGTGGTGATGACCTCGCATGCGCGATCGAGGTCACCTGCAGCGACGGTGAACATCAGCGTGACGCCCGAGGGGGTGAACATGTCGAGCGAGACTCCCGCATCGGCCATCGCGCGGTAGACGCGCGCCTGCACGGCCATGTGTGCTGCGGCGTCCTCTTCGTCCGGCAGCTCAACGCGGATGCGGGAGACGCCCGAGGCGTGCGATATGGCGGTGGCGACCGATGAGGGCCGAAACGAAGCGATATCGGCCACCAGCGTGCCCGGGTGGTCGGTGTAGGTGTTGCGCACGCGCACCTGCAGGCCGCTTGCGAGCGCAAGCTCGGCAGCCGGCGTATGTACCACGCGCGAACCGTGTCGGGCCATCTGGAACAGCTCGTCGGCGCGAATCACATCGAGCACCGTGGCCCCGGCAAGCGCACGCGGGTCAGCGGTCATCACACCGTCCACGTCGGTGTAGATCTCCACGGCCTCGGCCTCGAGCGCCACACCGAGCGCGCAGGCAGTGGTATCGCTGCCGCCGCGGCCAAGCGTGGTGACGCATCCGTCCGCGTCGATGCCCTGGAAGCCGGCGACCACCGGAACCTCGCCCCGAGCGATGGCGTCGAGAAGCGGCGCCGGGTAGATGTCGGTCACGGCAGCGTTCTCGTGCACGCCGTCGGTGCAGATCCCGGCTTCGCCGCCGGTGAGCGCGGTCGCGTCGATTCCGGCGGCGCGAAGCTCGTGTGCCACGACCACGGCGGATATCAACTCACCAGTGGATGCGAGCAGGTCGCGCTCGCGCGCGTCGGTCGGGAGGTCCGCCACGAGCGCGAGCAGCGTGTCGGTGGCATACGGCGCTCCGGCGCGACCCATTGCCGAGACCACGACCACCGGCGCAGTCTCGAGCTCGAGCGCCTCGGTGACGCGGCTGGCGATCGCTCCCCTGCCCTCTGGCGTTGCAACAGACGTCCCGCCGAACTTCATGACGACGATCGGACGCTCGGCCACGCTAGACCTCCAGGTAATGCTCGAGGCCGACGATCAGGCCCGAGCGCTTCACCGTCTCGCGGATCGCGAGCACGACGCCGGGCATGAAACTCGTTCGGTCGATGCTGTCGTGACGGATGGAGAGTGTCTGCCCCTGTCCGCCGAAGAGGACCTCCTGGTGTGCGACCAGGCCGGGAAGCCTCACCGAGTGGATCGTGACCTCATCGACGATCGCGCCCCGTGCACCTTCGGCCAGCTCGGTCTCGCGCCCCGGCGCGTCAGGAACGTGTGTGCGGGCGCCTGCGATGAGTTCTGCGGTGCGAAGAGCCGTCCCGCTCGGCGCGTCGGCCTTGCGGTCGTGATGGAGCTCGATGATCTCGACGTGCGGCATGTACCGGGCCGCCGTCCGAGCGAACTGCATCATGAGGACCGCGCCGATGGCGAAGTTCGGGGCCATGAACAGGCAGGTCCCGTCCGGAGCAGCGGCAGCGAGCGACTCGAGCGTGGCAGTCGTGATGCCGGTCGTCCCGACGACGCAGTGCACGCCGCGACCAAGAGCGGTCGCGATCGCGGGCTCGACGACACCGGGGTTGGTGAAGTCGACCATCACATCGGGGCGTGCGGCCTCGATGGCCTCGGCCAGGTCGCCGACGATGGTGAGGCCGCTCTGCTCCCCGAGCGCCTCGCCTGCATGCGCCGGATCCACGGCCGCGACCAGGCTCAGGTCGCCCTCGGCAAGCACCGCTCGCACGACCTCGGTCCCCATACGGCCCCGTGCGCCGTTGACCAGTACCTTGATCATCTCGAGTCCTCCCCTACACCAGGTGCGCGACGTCGTGTTCGTCGAGCGGGGCGATCATCGCGAGCGCGTGGTTGCCGTCGAAGATGCGGCGGGCCAGTTCGTGTACGCCGTCGGTGGTCACGGCATCGATGCGTTCCACGATCTCGTCGAGCGACAGGAGTTCGCCGAGCGTCACCTGGCTCTTTCCGAGTCGCGTCATCCGGCTCCGGGTACTCTCGAGTCCGAGGACCATCTGTCCCTTGATGCTTTCGCGGACGCGCTCGAGCTCGTCGGAGGTGATGCCGTCGGCGCAGAGGCGATCGACCTCGCCGCGGATGAGGCGGATGACCTCGGCGGCATTGTCCGGTCGCGTACCCGCGTAGATCACGAACTGCCCGGTGTCCTGGTACTGCGCGTGATACGAGTAGACCGCGTACGCGAGCCCGCGCTTCTCCCGGATCTCCTGGAACAGGCGCGACGCCATGCCACCGCCGAGGACGCCATCGAGTATCGCCAGGGTGAACCGGTCCTTGTGGCGCGCATCGAGACCCGCCACGCCGAAACAGATGTGCGCCTGCTCGGTGTCCTTGCGCACTACCTTGAGAGCCGGCTCGGTCGTCGGGATGGCGTGGACGCGCTCGCTCCGCGGGCCTGTCGGCAGCGTCAGGCGCTCGCGCACCGTACGCACGATCTCGTCGTGATCGAGCGCGCCTGCTGCTGCCACGACGACGTTGCCGGTCCGGTAGTGCTGCTGGTGGAACGCCGCGGCTGCGACGTGGTCGAACGCGGAGACCGTCTCCTTGGTCCCGATGACGGGAAGCCCGAGCGGATGCGACGGCATGAGCGTGCCGGAGAACAACTCATGGATCTGATCGTCGGGCGAGTCCTCGTAGCGGGAGATCTCCTCTAACACGACCTCACGCTCGGAGGCGATCGCATCGTCGGCGAGCAGCGAGTCAGCGACCATGTCCGAGAGGATCTCGATCGCCGAGTCCGTGTGCTGGTCGAGCAGTCGTGCGTAGTAGCAGGTGTACTCCTTGCTCGTGAAGGCGTTGAGCTCGGCGCCGAGACGGTCGAACGCCTCCGAGATCTCCGCGGCACTACGCGTCGGCGTGCCTTTGAACATCATGTGCTCCATGAAGTGCGACATGCCGGCCTCGGGCGGGGACTCATCCCGGCTGCCTACGGCGAACCAGATGCCGAGTGCGACGGAGCGAACGGTGTCCATGGACTCGGTGATGACCGTGATGCCGTCGTCGAGCACGGTGCGATCGTAGAACATGCGGCTCCTTCATGCGGAGGGTGAGGACGTCCCTGCATTCTAGCGCTCGCGAGCAGACGCGGCCATCGCGGGCGGCTTCGGGAATAGACACCCCATGCGCCACGTCACCGACTTCCCGCACACGATCGTCGAGATCCAGAACACGTGGATCCCGATGCGTGACGGCACCCGCCTCGCGGCCCGCATCTGGATGCCGGAGAATGCCGAGTCACTCCCGGTACCGGCCGTACTCGAGTACCTTCCGTACCGTAAGGACGATGCCACCGAGGCGGCGGACGCCGCGCGGCACCCCTACTTCGCGGGACACGGCTACGCTTCGGTCCGCGTCGATCTGCGGGGGACCGGCTCCTCGGACGGACTGCTTCGCGGCGAGTACCTCCCACAAGAGCACGAGGACGCCCTCGAGGTGCTTCGGTGGCTCGCTGCCCAACCCTGGTGTACCGGGAACGTGGGGATGATCGGCTACTCATGGGGCGGGTTCAACGGGCTTCAGGTGGCGACGCTGCGTCCGCCCGAGCTCAAGGCCGTCATAACCCACGCATCGACAGACGATCGCTACCTCGACGACTGCCACTATATGGGCGGCTGCATGCTCGGCTCGGACATGCTGAAGTGGGCGACGTCGATGCTCACCTACACGCTGCAGCCGCCGGATCCTCGCTTCGTCGGCGATCAGTGGCGGGATATCTGGCTGCACCGGCTGCGCCACGCTCCCGAGCTGGCGCGAGACTGGATCACGCATCAGCGCAACGACGAGTTCTGGCGACATGGGTCGGTGGCCGAGGACTACTCGGCTATCGAGTGCCCGGTCTTCGTGGTCGGCGGGTGGGCGGACGCCTACACCAACGCGGTGCCGCGGCTGCTGGAGCACCTCAGCGTGCCGAGGATCGGGCTGATCGGTCCGTGGGGTCACATGATGCCCTACGAGGGTGTGCCCGGTCCCGCCATCGGGTTCTTACAGGAGTGCGTGCGTTGGTGGGATCGCTGGCTCAAAGGCGTCGACAACGGGATCGACGACGGACCCGCGTGCCGGGTATGGCTGCAGGAGTACGTGCCGCCGGCCTCCTATCACGCGAAGCGTCCCGGTCGATGGCTGGATCTGGATGCGTGGCCACAGGAGCCGGCAGGATCGCTGTCACTGCGGCTCGGAAGTGAGTCCCTGCCCGCCTCAGAAGACGTGGACGCCTCAGACGTGGTCGTGATTCGCGGGCATCAGCAGTGCGGACAGACGGCCGGCGTGTGGTGTGCCAACGGCAACGCGGACGAGATCGCTACCGACCAACGTTCGGACGACGCGCTGTCTCTGACTTTCACGACCCCCCCACTCGAGGAGGCCGTCGAGGTCCTGGGCTCGCCGCTGGTCGCGCTGTCGCTCAGCTCGGACATGTCGTTGGCCCTCGTCTCGGCACGCGTGGAGGATGTCGCGCCGGGCGGTGAGTCGCTGCTCGTGAGTTGGGGCCTGCTGAATCTCGCCCATCGCGATGGGCACGACACCCCCAGGCCGCTCGATACGGGCGAGGTCATCGGCGTTGAGGTCGCCCTGCGCGTGTGCGGCCATCGGTTCGCTCCGGGCCACCGCATCCGCCTCGCGCTCTCACCGACCTACTGGCCGCACGCCTGGCCGTCCCCGGAGACAGCGACACTCGGCATCCACCTGTCCGAGAGCACGCTCGAGCTGCCGCTGCACCGCGGTGGCCAGTCAGAGGAGCCTGCGGTGCGCTTCGGGCGACCCGAGGTGGCGGCCGATCCGCGCGCCGACGGACAGGACACGGACGAGCGCACCAGGGAGATACGTCTCGACGCGCGGACCCGTCGTCACGACATCATCGATCGCGAGCTGCACGCACGTACGGTGCGCGCCACCGGCGCGCCGTATCGGGAGCAGTCGCACGATACCTACTCTATCGTCGAAGACGATCCGTTATCGGCGGAAGTGCGCTGCATGCGCGAGACGTCCTCGGAGTGCGCGGGGTCTCGCTGGACGGTGACGGTCGAGTCCGAGATGACGTGCGATGCCGATTCGTTCACGGTGATAGAGCGCTGGGTGGGAGTCGAGAACGATACGGAGCTCTACTCCTCTACCCGCACGCGCCGCATCCCCCGGGACCATCTGTAGGGGCGCGATGGCGCCCCGAAGTCAGCCTCGCTCGAAGTAGCTGCCGCTTTGCGCAGCGCTGCTCACGCGGTCGGTCAGCCCGGGTGAGAGCGGCGCACGACGGGCACACGTGCGGGAGATCTCGACCTTTCGGGCATCGGTCTCGTAGCGCCGCATGCTGTCCAGCAGCCCGTCGACCACCTCACCGAGCACATCGACCGGGATGCCGACACCGAGATGGTGTACGTCCCAACCGCCCTCGGAACGGGCTGCCGAGCACAGCATCGAGGCGCAGGCTTCGCCTGTGACGAGTGGAAGGGCTGTGCACTCGGCGCATATCCCGTGCATGCCGATATTGTCGCTCCGAAGCCGATGTCCCGAGTACGCTGCCGCTTGCGTGAGGCGCATGACTCCGTGGGGGCTCACCGCGACGATGACTACGTGAGGCGCTTCGGCGGCGCTGAACTCGGCCAAGGGGCGCACGAGTATCGCCAGGGTACCATCGAGCACCGGCACATCGGCGAGCATCCGGTCGGCGGTCTCCCGATCGCGGTACAGGCCGCAGGTGACGTAGCTTTGGATGAAGTCGTCGTCGTGGAACCCGGGCTCGAGCCCTAGCACCCGGGGCGACGTATCGCAGGCGATCGCCGCCGCGTCGAGCAGAAGCGACTCTCCCCGACCGGCCCGGCTGACTGCACCGCAATACGAGAGAGGAGCGGGCGGCCGCAGGCACGAACACGCTGAGACCTCCGCAGCCGAGTGGATGATGCGCACGCCGACAGGGCTGGCGTCGAGCATGAGCGCTACTTCCAGCGCCGCGGAGAGCGTTGCATAGTCACGATGAGTGTGCGGCTCGTGCGTCATGGGCACCTCACAGGGCCTGGTCGATGATCAGAGCGAGCAGGATCGCGGGCACGGCTCCGTACGCGACGACCGCGTTGTTGAACGAACCGATGCCGGACATGATCGGGACGCCGAGGCCGCCAGCACCGACGACGGCACCGAGCGTGGCGGCGCTGACGAGGATGACGAGCATCGTCCGGATACCCGTCATGATCACCGGCATGGCCAGAGGCATCTCAAGCTGGATCAGACGCTCGGTGCGTGTCATCCCCATGCCCCTCCCCGCTTCGACGACGGACCGGGGGACCGACTCTACGCCCGCAACGACATTCACCATGACCGGCAGGATGCTGTAGATCACCAGCGCCAGGAGCACGGGCCGTGACCCGTATCCGAGCGAGGGGACGGCGAGCGCCATGATCGCCACCGAGGGCACGGACTGGCCGAAGTTGGCGATACGCAGCACGATATCCCTGAACGGGCGCCCGATCGGACTCACCACGATAAGGCCGCCTATCGTGCCGAGGACGATGGCGATGATGCCTCCGACGGCGACAAGGGCCAGGTGCTCACCGATGAAGCGTGTAAGCGGAGAGCGATCGTAGACGAGCCTGGTCTCGCCGGGAAAGATGAAACGAAGCACGGCCTCCACGCCGGGCGTATAGAGAACCCAGAGCGCGAGAACCGCGGTGAGCAGACCGACGCCGAATGGGTTGCGCCGTATGCCCGGGATGTAGGTGGTCACAGCGATTCACGCACCTGCGTGACGATGTCGCAGAAGCTCAGGCCGCCGACGACCCGTTCGCCGTCGAGGATCGAAACACGCTCCACCGACTCGGTGACCATGATGGCCAGGGCATCCCTCAGGTTGGTGTCGAGGTGTACCCGCGCGGACGCCCCCTGTGGTGCCGCGCCGGGCTTGAGGTCGGCGATCCGGTGCCGGGAGAGGATCCGCAGGCCGAACTCGTCTCCAAAGAAGTCCCGCACGAACTGATGCTCGGGGCCGCGCCAGAGCTCCTCGGGCGAGCCCGTCTGCACGATCCGTCCCTCACGCATGAGCACGATCCGGTCGCCGAGCAGGACCGCCTCTTCGATGTCGTGCGTCACGAAGACGACCGTCTTGCCCAGACGGCTGTGCAGCGACGCGAACTCACGCTGCAGGCGCTCGCGATTGATGGGGTCCAATGCGCCGAACGGCTCGTCCATCAACAACACCGGAGGATCTGCCGCAAGCGCACGGGCAACACCGATGCGCTGAGCCTCGCCTCCTGAAAGTTCCGCCGGGCGCTTGTCTGCATATGCGACCGGATCCAGGCCGACGAGCGAGAGAAGCTCGGTGACACGTGCCTCTATCCGGGCGGTCTCCCAGCCGAGCAGGCGCGGTACGGTGCCGATGTTGCGCCGCACGGTCATGTGCGGGAAGAGCCCGACGCTTTGGATGGCATACCCGATGTGGCGACGTAGCACCTCGGGTGGTGTGCTCCGGACAGACTGTCCGTCGATAAGCACCTCACCGGCATCAAGCTCGACCATACGGTTGATCGTGCGGAGCAAGGTGGTCTTGCCGCAGCCACTCGGGCCGAGAAGAATGGTCAGCTCTCCGTCCGGCACCGTGAGCGTGACGTCGTCCACGGCCACGGTCGTGTCGTAACGCTTCGTCACGTTCCGTAGTTCGATCACGCGTACGACTCCTCGCTTCCGCCCGCCATGCGCTCGACGACACGCAGTCCTGCGTCGAAGACGAGTGCGAGTGCCACTATCGGGAGAACGCCCACTAAGACGAGATCCATGCTCGTCTGCTCGAGTCCGAAGAACATGATCGTGCCGAGTCCGCCGCCGCCCACGAACGCTGCGAGGATGGCGCCAGCGGTGCTCTGGACGAGCGCGATGCGGACGCCAGCGAGGACGACCGGGAAGGCAAGCGGCATCTCCACTTCGAACAGTGATCTCCACCTGCCCATGCCCATGCCCCGTGCGGTGTCGAGGACCGCGGGGTCGATCTGTCGTATGGCTACGAGTGTGTTGCGGGTGACCGGGAAGAGCGCGTACACGAGCAGTACGACGAACACAGGCGCCCACCCGATCCCGGATATGCCGAGCGCCTTGACGGCGGAGAAGCGGTCGCCGAGAGCACCCAGGATGGGCATCATGATGCCGACGAAGGCGAGCGCCGGGAAGACCTGCCCGAGGTTCAGGCTGCCCATGATGGCGGTCTCGGCATGGCGGCTGCGGGCCGAGAGGACGCCCATCGGTATGCCGAGCGCTATCGCCCCCCCGGTGGCTCCAAGTGCGTAGAACAGGTGGCGGCGGAGTTCGCGAACGAACGTCGGGCGCGTAAGCACCCACTCGCGCACGATGCCGAGTTCAGCCAGTGCTCCCGTGGCCGTCAGGGCGACGAGGCCGATGATCGGGAACAGTGCGATGACGGTCCTGCCGCGTCTGCCGGGAGTCTCGGCGGATGCGGAGTACGAGACCAGGAACGCGGCAAGCAGGGCCAGGTAGAAGCTGGCGCCGAACGACGTGCGGGCGGCCGCCCCCTGGACTGCCGCGAAGGACGCCGCCTCCGCGCCGGCTGCGGCGAGCAGGGTCAACACAGCACCCGAGCCAAGAGCTGCGCGCGCGACACCCGTCCACGCCCGGGGGCGCGTGAGCGCCACGAGCGCGGACAGTGCCCACAGCGCAAGGGCCAGCCACCCGAGTGGCCCGAATGCCTCGAGTGCGGTCTGGGACAAGCCGTCGACGATGCGGTTCGGCCGAAATGACAGGTACGGGCCCATCACCGTCGTGAGCATGCCGAGCCCTGCGCCGGTCAGGCCTATGACGACGTCTGACTGACGAGCGCGAGCGGCAGCACCCTGTATCGGGCCGGCTGCGGGTCGATCGCCGCTAGTTGTCGAGGAAGCCATTCTCCTCCAGGTACGACGTGGCTACGGCACCCGGATCCTCGCCGCCGAATGCGATGCGCGCATTGAGTGCCTGGAGCTTGGACTGGTCGAGGCTCAGGAAGACCGGCTCGAGGATCTCGGCGATCTGCGGATATGCCTCCATGATCTCGCCACGGAAGATGGGTGTGGGTTCGTAGACGGGTGGGATGTCCTCGGTATCGGTGATGATAACCAGATCGAGGTCCGCCATCTGGCCGTCGGTGCCGTACGCCAGCGAGAAGTTGATGCCATCGGTCGCCTTGGCGAGCGCAGACAGCATCTCGGCGGTGTTGCCCGTGGATAGTGCGATGAGCTGGTCATCTCCCAGCGTGAATCCGTACGCCTCCTCGAAACCCAGGAGGCCGAGCGGGTTGTCGATCCAGGTCTGCGAGGCGATGAGCTTCACCGGCTTGCCGTCGTTGACGTACGTGGCGAAGTCCGCCATGGTCTCGATCCCCTCGGCTGTGGCAAGGGCGCTCGTGGTGGCGATGAACTCGGAGTTGTTCGCCGGCGCGGGGGTGAGCCAGGCAAGGTCGTTGACCTCTGCGTCGAGCTGCTTGATGGCGGCGTACGCCTGCTCGGCGTTCTTCCACTTGGCGTCGCCCTCTTCGCCTTCGTGGTAGTACTGTCCCGAGCCGGTGTAGTCGATCGTTGCGTCGATCTCGCCTCCGAGCAGCGCCGCGCGCACCACGTCAGGCGTGCCGAGCTTGGTCTTGTCCTCGGTGGGGATGCCGTTGGCCTCGAGCATATCGATGACCATCGAGCCGAGGAGTGTCCCTTCTGCATCGAGTAGTGATCCGACGCGAACAACAGGACCCTCCTGCCGTGCGGGCTCATCCGTTGCCGGAGTGCCGGTATCAGTTTCTGCACAACCGAACGCGGAAAGCGTCAGAGCTGCCGCGAGGGCGAGTCCAAGAAGCCGTCTCATAAGAGCCTCCACATCATCGTAGAACGTGACAGTGAACGAGGTTATACGAAGCATACCGATACGCTATAGCGCCCGCAAGTGACGCTCCCCCTGTGGGGGTATTCCCGAAACGACGCGACCCCGGTCCTCCAGAAGCGGAGAACCGGGGTCGGATGTCAGCAGCGGAGTGCGTGCTACTCGTTGCGCCTGCGGGGTCTGCGGTCGCCGTGGCCACCGCGATCGTCGCGACGGGGGCCTGCGGGAGGAGCTTCGGCACCCGCCGGTACCTCGAACTTGTTGACTGCGTCGAGCGATACCTTGCCGCGGTCATCGATCTCGAGCACCACGACCTCGACCTCGTCGCCGACGCTCAGCACGGACTCGACCGTGGCGATGCGACCCTTGGCCATGCGCGAGATGTGAAGGAGGCCGTCTTTGCCGGGGATGAGTTCGATGAACGCACCGAACGGCTGGATCGAGACGACGCGTCCTGTGTACTTCTCGCCCGGCTCAACATCGCGGACGATCGCCTTGATGCGATCCACCGCAGTCGCGCCGCGGGCGTCGCGGGCGGCCACGTAGATCGTGCCGTCGTCGTTGACGTCGATATCGGCGCCGGTCTCCTCGACGAGGCCCTTGATGACCTTGCCGCCGGGGCCGATGACGTCGCGGATCTTGTCGACCGGAATCTTGATGGTGATGATCCGGGGCGCGTACTCCTTGAGGTCCTCACGCGGCGCGTCAATCGCCTCGTTCATCTTGGCGAGAATGTGTGCCCGGCCCGCCTTAGCCTGCTGGAGGGCTTCAGACAGGATCTCGACAGACAGCCCCCTGGCCTTGTTGTCCATCTGCAGCGCCGTGATCCCGTCGGGAGTACCGGCTACCTTGAAGTCCATGTCACCGAGGAAGTCCTCGAGACCCTGGATATCGGAGAGGATAGCGTAGCGGTCCCCTTCCTTGATCAGGCCCATCGCGATGCCGGACACCGGGGCCTTGATCGGCACGCCTGCGTCCATGAGCGCCATCGAGGAGCCGCAGACCGAGCCCATCGACGATGAGCCGTTGCTCTCCAGAACCTCGGAGACGATACGGATGGTGTACGGGAAGTCCTCCTCAGCCGGAACGACCGGGAGCAGCGCGCGCTCGGCCAAGGCGCCGTGGCCGATGTCGCGGCGCTTGGGGCCGCGCATGAAGCCCGTCTCACCCGTGCAAAACGGCGGGAAGTTGTAGTGGTGGATGTAGCGCTTGCCCTCCGCCACGTCGATGGTGTCGATGCGCTGCCACTCGTTGAGCATGCCGAGTGTGAGTACCGAGAGCACCTGGGTCTGGCCGCGGGTGAACAGGCCGGTCCCGTGAGCGCGCGGGAGGTAGTCCACCACGCAGTCGATCGGGCGGATCTCCGCCGGGGTTCGGCCGTCGGCGCGCTCGCCTTCGTCGAGGACCATGTCGCGCATGGTCTTCTTCTCGAGTTCCTTCAGGAGGTTCTTGATGTGCTTGCCGCTCGCGGCGAGCTCCTCCTCGGAGAACGCGGCCTTGATCTCGTCCTTCACCGCACCGACAGCGTCCATGCGGGAGAACTTGTCCGGGTTGTGCAGAGCGGTGCGCATCTTCTCGGCACCCGCGCTGAAGATGCGGTCCTTGAGCTCGGCAGGCGCCTCGTCGAACTTGATGACTCTCGGCGTGATCTCGACACCGGAAAGGAAGTCTTCCTGCACGGCGCAGAACTCGCCGATGGCCTCCTGGGCGAAGGTCAGCGCGGCGAGCATGTCCTCCTCGGACACTTCGTTAGCGCCGGCTTCGACCATGAAGATCGCGTCGCGGCTTCCGGCCACCACGAGGTCGAGATCCGAGGCCTCGGACTCGTCGAACGTGGGGTTCACGAGGAAGGCGCCCGTGTCGTCCCGGCAGATGCGCACGCCGGCGAGCGGGCCCTCGAACGGGAGGCCGGCGGCTTTGAGTGCAGCCGAGGCGCCCATGATCGAGATGACATCGAGCTGGTGGACCTGGTCGGCGGAGAGCACCGTGACGATGACCTGCACGTCGTTACGGAAGTTGCCGGCGAACGCCGAGCGGATCGGGCGATCGATCATGCGGGCAGTGAGGGTGGCCTTCTCGCTTGGCCGGGTCTCACGCTTGATGAAGCCGCCGGGGAGGCGGCCCGCCGCGTACATCCGCTCTTCGAAATCGATGGTGAGCGGGAAGAAGTCGAGATCCTTCGCTTCCCTGCTCGCCGTCGCGGTGACGAGCACGATGCTGTCGCCCTGGCGTACCAGAACGGCTCCACCGGCCTGCTTTGCGAGTTCGCCGGTCTCGAGGGTGTACTCCTTGCCGTACAGTTCGAAACTCTTGGTTACCTTACCCATCCTCGTCCTCTTCTCCGGCCGCGCGCCCCCTTGGCGGCGACCTCATCTGGCGGGGCCTCGTGCCCCAACGTCAGCGGTGGCGGGGCCTTCCCCACCACCACGTGGTTCTGCTACTAGCTGCGGAGACCGAGCTTCGCGACGATGGCGCGATAGCGCTCGATGTCGTTCTTCTTGAGGTAGTTCAGCAGCCGACGGCGCTGGCCGACGAGCTTCAGGAGCCCGCGACGGCAGTGGTGATCGTGCGTGTGCGTCCGCAGGTGCTCGGTGAGATCGCGGATCCGCTGCGTGAGCAGCGCGACCTGGACCTCGGCGGAGCCGGTATCGCCCTCGGAACGGGCGTGCTCGGCGACGATGGACGTCTTGACGTCCTTGGGAAGCGGCATATTCTGTTCACCTTTCTTGAGGAGTCGCCTGCCTCCGAGAGTGGCGTCGGTGAGTCGCCGGTCCAGGAGACAGGTCAGTAGCACAACCAGCGGAGTATAGCACACGCGTTCGGCCGGGCGGCCCCGGACTCAGGGCGTGTCCGGTTGCGCGATAGCATCGAGCAGTGCGGCGGCGCGCCGGGCGTCCCGGCCGATCGCCCGGGCAAGTGACCCGGTGTCCGGGAACGCACGCTGGTCGCGAAGACGCTCGACGAACTCGAGCATGATCTCGGCTCCGTAGAGGTCGCCATCGAAGTCGACGAGCATGGTCTCGAGTTCGCACGTGGCGTCCGGGAACGTCGGCGGTACGCCCACGGAGACCGCCGCCGTATAGCGGCCTGCCGGAACGGTGGCCCGGGCAGCGTAGACGCCAGGTGCGGGAAGCGCGAAGCGCGCGTCGACGTCGAGGTTGGCCGTGGGCGTCCCGAGCGTGCGTCCGAGACCGCGGCCGCGGATGACCGTGCCGTGCAGGCGGTGCGGGCGGCCGAGCAGTGCCGCGGCCGTTGCGACGTCGCCAGCGCCGACGAGTGTGCGGATGCGGCTCGAGGTGACGGGCTCCCCCTCGGCGACGACGAGATCATAGGCCACGACGTCGAAGCCGTGCCGTCCGCCGAGCGTGGCCAGTGAGTCGACGGTGCCCTCGGCACGGTGGCCGAAGCGGAAGTCCCGGCCCACCACGCACACGACCGGCCGACAGGCGTCGAGTACGACCTCATCGAGGAAGGCCTCGGGAGAGAGGGCCGCCAGGGCGCGGTCGAACGGCACGACGAGTATCGCGTCCGGTCCGAGTGAGGCGATGAGGTCGAGCTTGTCGTCGAGCGTGGTGAGTTGTGGTGCCGCGCGTTCAGGGGTGACGACCTGGTCGGGGTCGCGGTCGAACGTGAGAACGCACGAGGCCACGCCCCTTCGGCGAGCGTGGGCGATAGCCTCCGTGATGAGCGCCTGGTGGCCAAGGTGAACGCCGTCGAACACCCCGAGCGCGATGGCCGCCGCACCTACGTCGTGCACGCCGGGTTCGTGTCGGATGACGACCGTCATCGGTCGATCCCCGGGTCGAGCACGGTCTCGGCGCGGAGCGCAGACCCCGAGCGCCGGTAGACGCCGATCAGCTTGTCGCCCGCCGTCACCGCGACGCATTCGCCCTCGGCGACCGGCAGAACCTCGGCCGAAAGGGGCCGACCGTCGCGGGCAGAGGCAGGATCCACCACGGCTGCTGGGAAGCCGAGGAGGGCCACGGGGTCTGTGAAGAGCGCGGGAAGCCGGCCGGCCGTTCCTGCATCGCTGAGGGCATCGATCGTGTGTGCCGCCGTGACATCCACAGCGCCGATGGCCGTGCGGCGGAGCGCGCCGAGGTGTGCGACGGTCCCCGCAGCGAGTCCCACGTCGCGCGCGAGCGAGCGGATGTAGGTGCCTTTCGAGACCGAGAACGACACGTCCCACGCGCGCTCATCGGGATGCACGGCGATGAGGGTGGCTTCGTGTACGACGATGCCTCTGGGCTCGAGATCGGGCTCCTTCCCCGCTCTGGCGAGACGGTGAGCGGCGACCCCGTCGCGTTTGATGGCCGAGTACGCGGGCGGCATCTGCTGTGCCGGGCCGACGAACGAGGCAAGGACCCCGGCCGCCCGCGTCCGGTCGAACAGCGCGCCGTCGACAGGCCGGGTCTCGGTGACCTCGCCGTCGGCATCCAGCGTGTCGGTCGCGGTGCCGAACACGATGCGTGCGTCGTAGCTCTTGTCGTGGCCAGACAGATAGCGCTCGAGGCGCGTCGCACGCCCGACGAGGACGAGCAGCAGGCCGGTGGCCATGGGGTCGAGCGTTCCCGCGTGGCCGATGCGACGCTCCCCTGTCGCACGCCTGAGGGTGGCGACGACGTCGTGGCTCGTCGGCCCGGCCGGTTTGTCCACGAGGAGTACGCCAGCGAGGTCCGTGGCGCCTCTGCGGGCGATCACCGTCGGCCCCCCGGAAGGTGGGGCAGCAGCTCGGCGAGCAGGGAGTCGAGGTCGCCGGCGAACGTGAAACCGGCGGCGGCACGGTGCCCGCCCCCGCCGAACCTGCGCGCGACAGCACCGACATCCGTGTCGGTCTTCGCGCGGAGGCTTCCTTTCACCGTCTCACCGTCGGTCTTCGCGAGCAAGACGACGTCGACACCGCGAAGCGCACGTACGTGATCGATGAGGTTCTCGGCCTCTTCGGGCAGCGCTCCGGTGTTCGCGAAGTCCTCGGCGGTGACCCAGGAGTACGCGACGAGGCCCTCGTTGACCGGTGTGATGCGCTCGAGAGTGAGGCCGATGAGGCGCTGTGCGGCTGCCGACCGGTTCTCATACGTCGCTACGTACAGACCGTTCGGGTCGGCCCCGGCCTCGACCATAGCGGCCGCGGTGCGGAGCGCGTCCGGCGTGGTGTTGGAGTAGCTGAATCGGCCCGTGTCGGTCAGCAGCGCCGTATAGAGGCACGATGCGATCTCGGCGTCCGCCGTGACGTCCAAGTGAGCCAGAAGCTCCCACACCAGGCAGCCGGTGGCCGCGGCGGCGCTATCGAAGACGTTCACGCGCCCTTCGGGCACCGCGTCTGGGTGGTGGTCGATCATGACGATTGTGGAGGCCGAGCGCGCGAGACCCTCGGCTGCACCGAGGCGGCGGATCTCGGGACTGTCAAGAGCCACGAACACAGCTGGCGCAGCGACAGTGGCCGGGTCACGGAAACGGTCGATCCCGGGCAAGAACGCGTAGGTGGCCGGCACGGATGAGCCCGACGCGAGCACGACCTCGCACGGGATGCCCGCGTGATCGAGTGCGCGCGCGAGGCCGAGGCACGAGCCGATGGCGTCGCCGTCCGGATCCACGTGCGAGCCGATGACGACCGAGCCTGCCGAGCGCAACACCCCGGCGACTGCCCGATGATCGGCGGCGTCGGCCACCGTGCTACTCCTGGTCGTCTGCGAGACCGGGCGGCACGTCCTTGAGGGCCTCGTAGATCCGCATGCCCTCGTCGACGGACGTGTCCAGGTGGTACCGGAGCTCCGGGATGAAACGCATCTGGACTCGCCGGGCGAGGCCCGCGCGCAGCCGCTTGTCGGCCGAGCGGAGACCCTCGAGCAAGGCATCGTAGCGCTCCTGGTCACCGTGCGCCGTGACGTAGACGTCAGCGACGTGAAGGTCCGCGCTCACCTGGACCGATGTGATCGTCGCGAGTTCGAGCCGGGGGTCCTGGACCTCGGTCAGGAGCACGTCGGCCAGGGCCTCCCGGACGTTCTCGCCCAGCTTGCGCGTGCGCGGTGTGCTCTTCACGGCCTACTCCTCCCGTGCGACTTCGACCACACGGTAGGACTCGATGATGTCGCCGACCTTGATGTCGCTGAAGCCCTCGATGCCGATGCCGCACTCGTAGCCGGCCTTGACCGACTTCACGTCGTCTTTGAAGCGACGCAGCGAGTGGAGCTTGCCGTCGTGCACGATGGTGCCGTGACGGACGATCCGCACGCGGTCGTCCCGGACGATCTCGCCCTCCTGCACCAGGCATCCGGCGATGGTCCCGATCTTCGGGACCTTGAACAGTTCGCGCACCTCGACGCGCGCGGTGTCGCGCTCTTCGATGGTCGGAGCGAGCATGCCGATGCGGGCTGCGTTGATCTCTTCGATCGCCTGGTAGATGACGCGATACAGGCGCATGTCGACCTTCTCGCGCTCGGCGAGATCGCGCGCCTCGGGAAGCGGACGCACGCCGAAGCCGATGATGATCGCTTCAGAGGCGGTTGCGAGCATGACGTCGCTCTCGGTGATACCACCCACGCCGGAGTGGATGATGTTGATGTGGACCTCGGTCTGGTCCATCTTGTCCAGCGTATCGCGCAGGGCCTCGATCGACCCCTGGACGTCGGCCTTGACCACGAGGTTGAGGTCGCGGATCTCGCCTTGCTGGATGCGGGTGAACAGGTCGTCGAGCGAGACGTGCGATCTACGCTCGTGCTCGAGCAGCCGCTGCCGGAGCGCACGGTCCTCGGCGAGGTCTCGTGCGTCGCGTTCGTCGGCGAACACGCGGAACTCGTCACCGGCCGAAGGAACGCTCGAGAGGCCGAGCACCTCGACCGGGTCGGCGGGCGACGCCAGGTCCACCGGGGTGCCCTTGGGGTCGACGAGCGCGCGGACGCGGCCGTGGCTTCGTCCGGCGACGATGGCGTCCCCCGGCGTGAGCGTGCCGCGCTGGACGAGGACGGTGGCTACCGGGCCCCGACCCTTGTCCAGCTTGGCCTCGATGACGACACCACTTGCGAGGGCGTCGGGGTTGGCCTTGAGTTCGAGCACCTCGGCCTGGAGCAGGATCATCTCGAGAAGGTCCTGGATGCCGATGCGCTTCTTGGCCGAGACGTCGACGAAGATGTTGGTGCCGCCCCACGCCTCGGGGACGATCTCGTGCTCGGTCAGCATCTGGCGGACCTGATCGGGATTGGCGCCGTCCTTGTCGATCTTGTTGACGGCGACGATGATCGGCACGCCGGCCGCCTTGGCGTGATGGATCGCCTCGACCGTCTGCGGCATGACGCCGTCATCGGCTGCGACAACGAGGACCGCGATATCGGTGACTTTGGCGCCGCGTGCGCGCATCGCGGTGAACGCTTCGTGACCGGGTGTGTCGATGAACGTGATCTGCTTGCCGTCCTTGTGGACGACGGACGCGCCGATGTGCTGGGTGATGCCGCCGGCTTCGGTCTCGGCCACGCCAGTCTCACGGATGGCGTCGAGCAGCGACGTCTTGCCGTGGTCGACGTGTCCCATGACGGTGACGACCGGCGGACGGCCCTTGAGTTCCGCGGGATCGTCGTGGAACACGAAGCCCGGCTCCTCTTCGGGAGAGACGACCTCTATGGTGATGCCGAGGTCTTCGGAAAGGATGTCTATGACGTCGCGGCCCATCGGCTGATTGACGGTGTGTGGCTCGCCGAGCATAAGGAGCCGCTTGATGACCTCGCCGGGCGTGATGGCCAGGGCGTCCGCGAACTGCGCGACGGTGACGCCGTCGGTAAGCGTGACGGTGTCTCCGGCGACGACGGGAGGAGCCTCTTCGACCTGGGGATGAGGGTGCACGGCCGCTTCGCGTCGGCCAGACGGCTTCTTGGTCTTCCTCTTACGCTTGTCAGCGTGGCTCTGGGCCATCTTGGCCGCTTCGGCGATGAGGTTCGTCGGTGCCGCTGCGGGGGCCTGGGTCGCCTCGGCGTCGCGCGCCATCTGACGGTAGCGGTCGGCTTCTTCCTGCTCGAGGCGAGCCGACTCCTGAGCGAGGAGGGCACTCTCCTCGGCGGCCTTGGCTTCGGCCTCCCGGCGAGTGGCCTCCTCGGCCTCGCGGCGGGCACGCTCCTCTGCCTCGCGCTGGCGCTCCTCCTCCTCGAGGCGAAGACGCTCGGCATCGACGGCGGCCTGGGCTGCGGCCTCCTCGGCGGCCTTGGCGGCCTCTTGCGCGACGCGCGCTGCAGCTTCGGACTCGCGGCGGGCGCGCTCCTCCTCCTCGCGCTGGCGCTCCTCCTCCTCGAGGCGGAGACGCTCGGTCTCGAGCTCGGACTGCCGCTCCTCGATGACCGACGCGAGGTCCTTGCGGATCTTGTCGACGTACGCCTCAACCAGCGTCGACGCGTGGTTGCGGGCAGGGATCTTCAGCCGGGCAAGATGCTCGAGGAGCTCTTTCGAGGACATCCCGAACTCTTTAGCAAGCTCATGTACGCGCATAGCAGGCATTGCGTGTCACCGTCCAAGTCGCGAGGACTCGCGATCCGTTTCGATCGCGGCCTCGAATTCGTTCCGCAGTCGCTCCACATCTTCTTCGGCCAGACTCGCACGGAGCGCCGGTGCGAGTCGCCGTCGGGCGATCGCCGCCTCGAAGCAGGCGGACTGGGCACAGAGGTACGCTCCTCTTCCGGGAGCCTTGCCGCTGGGATCCACGTGCGTGTAGCCGTCCGCGTCTCTGACGATGCGCACGAGCGCACGCTTGTCGGTCTCGCGGCCGCAGGCGACACAGGTTCTCAGCGGCGTCTTCCGTGCCTTCATACGGCTACTCAGCGGCCTCCTTCTCGTGAACACCGCAGTAGCGGCTCCCCGGCCGGGCCTGATTGCGGCACCGGATGCCGGAACTCGTGACGGCTACGCAGCGCCCGTCACCATCATCGGCCTCGCCCTCGGCACCCACGATCGCGGGTGCGAGGCCAGCGGCGTGAGCCTGACCCATGCTCTTGATGTCGATGCGCCAGCCCGTGAGCTTGGCGGCGAGTCGGGCGTTCTGGCCCTCCTTGCCGATAGCGAGCGAGAGCTGATCGTCGGGGACGATGACCGTCGCGGTGTGATCGTCATCGGAGACCATGACGCGGGACACCTTGGCCGGTGAGAGCGCGTTGCCGACGAAGGTCGCCGGGTCCTCCGACCACGGGATGACGTCGATGCGCTCGCCACGGAGCTCGGCCACGACCATGCGGACGCGGCTGCCCTTCGGGCCGACACACGCGCCGACGGGATCGAGCCCGGGCTCGCGTGAGGAGACGGCGATCTTGGAGCGCAGACCCGGCTCGCGCGCGACGCTCTTGATCTCGACGATGCCGTCGTAGATCTCGGGCACCTCGAGTTCGAAGAGCCGCTTGAGCAGGTTGGGGTGTGTGCGCGACACCACGATAGACGGCTCGTTGGACGTCTTGCGCACGTCGATGATGAGCGCCTTGAGACGCTGGTTGTGCTCGTAGCGCTCGTTTCCGGGCTGCTCGGCCGAGGGCAGGAGCGCCTCGACGCCTTCGCGGATCTTGACGAGCGTGTAGCGCGAGTCGGACTGCTGGACGGTACCGGTGATGCTGTCGCCGATGCGGTCCGCGTACTCCTCGAAGATCTGCTCGCGCTCGGCCTCGCGGATCGACTGTGTGATGACCTGCTTGGCAGCCTGCGCCGCGAAGCGGGAGATGTCAGAGGGCGTGACGTCCTTGGCCTCGAGGACAGGCTCCTCCTCGGTGCCACCGACCGGCACGAGCTCGTACACGTAGATGCGGCCGCTCTCGCGGTCGATCGTCACCGTGCAGTCGTTCTCGGTGTCGAGCATGCGCTTGTACGTGAGCGCGAGCTGCTGCTCGAGACGCTCGAGCATGTCGTATTCGTCGATGTTCTTCTCACGCGCGAGCTCGCGCAGTGCATCCATCAGGTCGGAGCTCATATGAGGTCTCCCGTTCCTCTCACTACACTCTCATCGAACTCGGGCTTCAGCCGCGCACGCTCGATTGCGTCCAGCGGCACGCGGAGTTCCTGTCCGTCGATCACGATTACGACATCGTCGTTCTCCAGGCCGGCAAGCTCACCGGTGAATCGCGAACGGCCGCCGAGCGGGCGGCTCGTGTGGAGCATGGCGCGTTGCCCGTTGAAACGCTCGAAGTCCCGCCTGGTCCGCAAGATGCGATCGAGGCCGGGTGAGGAGACCTCAAGGGTGTACGGACCTGAGAGCGACCGCATGCCATCGAGGGCCTCTGCCACCCAGCTGTTGGCCCGGGCGACCGTCTCGATGTCGATGCCGCCCTCACGGTCGAGGTAGACGCGCACCACCATCGAGCGATGACCGCCGACGACCTCCACGGCCACCAGATCGAGTCCGTGCTCTGCTGCGAGAGGCTCGAGGTGAGCGGTCAGTTCATCGGTCAGTGCGGTGCTCATTCGAACCTCCTTCCAGAACAAAAGAAGCGGGGGTAAGCCCACTTCTCACGGGACGTTTGTTCGTTCGGGCAGATTGTAGCACAGCGCCTGGGTCGGTCAAAGGCGCCGAGGGGGGTCGAAAGGCGGCGCGGCCGAGGCCTAACGGTAGCGTTCCCGCTCGTCGGCGACACGCGCCGCGACCAGGGCGACTGCCTCGTCCACCGGCACGGTACTCCGCTCTCCTGTCGCGCGGTCCTTGAGTTCTACGACCCCGTCTGCGAGCCCTCGCTTTCCGACGATGATCTGGAGCGGCCAGCCGATGAGATCGGCGTCGGCGAACTTGACGCCGGCTCGCTCGTCGCGGTCGTCGAGCACCACCTCTACTCCGGCCTCGGCGAGTCCCTCCCACAGCCGCTCGGCCGTGGGGTAGACGAGGTCGTCGCCGACCTGCAGCGGGATGACCGCGACTTCGAGCGGAGCGATGCTCATCGGCCATGCGACGCCGTCGTCGTCGTGATGCTGCTCGATGACGGCGGCGAGCGAGCGGGTGATGCCCACGCCGTAGCAGCCCATGATGAACGGATGTTCCGCGCCCGACTCGTCCGTGAACGTCGCTCCCATGGTCTCGGAGTACTTGGTGCCGAGCTGGAAGACCTGCGAGACCTCGATGCCGCGTGCCGAGGAGAGCTTGCCACCGCATTCGGGGCAGCCGTCGCCCGGCTCGGCGACGATCAGGTCGGCCCATAGGTCGACCGCGAAGTCGCGCCCGGGCTCGGCGCCGGTGAGATGGTAGCCGTCCTGGTTGGCGCCGACGATCCACGCGTGCGAGCCCTCCAGCGAGCGGTCCGCGAGCACGAGGGTTCCCTCGGGTGCGCCGACCGGGCCGAGCGAGCCCCGCGGGATGCCGAGCGAGCCGAACTCCTCCTCCTGGAGGAGGTTGAGACCGCCGGAAGCGCGGTCGGCCTTGAGGGGGTTGAGCTCGCGGTCACCGGGAACGCAGAGATAGACGAGACGGCCATCGGCTGATCGGCCGGCCATCGTCTTGACGGTCGCAGCTGGCTCGACGCCAAAGAACGCGGCCACCTCGGCGATGGTGTGCGCGTCCGGCGTGGAAACCTTCTCGAGGGCGGCGGGCTCTCCCCCGCCCCGGCGCACGACTGTCTCGGCCACCTCGACGTTGGCTGCCCACCCGCACCCGCAGTACACGAGGGCGGCCTCCCCGCTGTCGGCGAGCGCCATGAACTCCGTGGTGACGGATCCGCCGATCTGGCCGGAGTCGGCCACGACCGGACGCCAGGCCAGGCCCAGACGGTCGCAGATGCGGCCGTACGCGCCAGCCATGGCGTCGTAGTGCTCCTGGAGTGACTCCTGAGTGTCGTGGAAGGAGTACGCGTCTTTCATGATGAACTCGCGTCCGCGCAACAGCCCGAAACGCGGACGCATCTCGTCGCGGAACTTCGTGTGGATCTGATAGAGCGAAACAGGCAGCTCGCGGTACGAACGGAGCTCGTCGCGAACGGTCGCCGTGATGATCTCCTCGTGCGTCGGGCCGAGACAGAACTCTCGTCCCTGCCGGTCGGTGAGGCGCGCGAGCTCGGGTCCGTAGACGTCCCAGCGGCCGGACTCCCGCCACAACTCGGCCGGTTGCACGACAGGCATCAGCACCTCCTGGCTGCCGATGGCGTCCATCTCCTCGCGTACGATCTGCTCCACCTTGCGCACCGAGCGGTAGCCGAGCGGCAGGAAGGTGTAGATGCCCGCGGCTGCCTTGCGCATCAGACCGGCGCGGAGCATGAGCCGATGTGAGGCGATCTCGGCCTCGGCAGGTTCCTCCTTGAGTGTGGGGGTGTACAGCGAGGTCATCTTGAGCGCGACCGTCATGGTTCTCCCTGGTTGGTGGCGTGCACGGGCGTGGTTGCGGCGATGTGCGGCTGGTGACGCTAGCCGACACCGGTGTCGTGCGGGTGGAGGGTCGGCGCGAGCGTGTCGTCGCCGGTCGCCAGCGTCATCAGGAGACGGGCGACGAGGTCGTGGACGATGATCGTGTCGCTGTTGCCCTGCGCGCGGAACGCCTGCTTGAGCGAGGGTTTGACCGATCGGTCACCGCTCACCTCGATGATCAGGTCGATCTCATCGGCCTTGGCGGCAAGCACGTCGGCGTCGGGCGTGAAGAAGATGCCGCGTTCTCTCGCGATGACCGCGCCGGGACTGTCCTCGTCGCGGTCTGCGACGCCGACGACCTGCAGGTACGGTAGCGCAAGGAGCGCTTCGAGCAGCGGGCCTCCCGTGCGTCCCCCACCAACGATTGCGACCGAGATGATGTCGTCGGCCATGGTTGCCTCCTTCGATGCGCGGACGATGCGACCTCTCGGGAGAGGATACCGTAGCGCGCCTGCCACGACCACGGCCGATCCGTCACTCGCCGAGACGCGCGACCTCTTCCATCAGGGCGTCGACGATCTCAGCTTCGGGCACCTTGCGAACCGGCGTACCGTGGGCGAACAGAAGTCCGACCCCCTTGCCGGCGGCAACGCCGACGTCGGCCTCGCGCGCCTCGCCCGGGCCGTTCACGACACACCCCATGACCGCGACCTTCACCGGCGCCGCTACGGCGCGAAGCCGCTCCTCGATCTCGCGCGCGATGGGAACGAGGTCGACCTCGCAGCGGCCACAGGTGGGACACGAGATGAGTTCGGGCCCACGTCGCCTGATGTCGAGGGCGGCGAGGATCTCCCACGCGACACGCACTTCCTCCTCAGGGGGTGCGGTGAGCGAGACACGCAGCGTGTCGCCGATGCCCTCGGCGAGCAGTATGCCGAGGCCCACGGCCGACTTGACCGTGCCGGACAGCGACGTGCCTGCCTCGGTGATGCCGATGTGCAACGGATACGGGAGCCGTGCCGCCAGCAGGCGGTACGCATCGACCGACGGTATCACCGAAGACGCCTTGGCCGAGATGACGATGTCCTCGAACCCTCGCGTTTCGAAGTGCTCGGCGAAGGCCACGGCGCTCGAGGCGAGCTTCTCAGGGAGTGGGAGATCCACGTCGGCGTACTCGCGTGCGAGGCTGCCTGCGTTGACGCCGATGCGGATCGGGATGCCCGCCGCCCCGGCGGCGTCGATGACGGCGTCGACACGCGACATCTCGCCGATGTTGCCGGGATTGATGCGGAGCTTGGCCGCGCCCCTGCGCGTCGCCTCGATGGCGAGCCGATGGTCGAAGTGGATGTCGGCGACCACGGGGATGGGGCTGGCGGCGCAGATGGCCTCGAACGGGTCCAGCGCGTCGGCGTGCGGGATGGCCACGCGGACGATCTCGCAGCCCGCGTCGTGTAGCGCCGCTATCTGTCCGAGGGTAGCCGCTACGTCCCGGGTATCGGTGTTCGTCATCGACTGCACGACCGGAGGTGCGTCGCCGCCGATCTGAACGCCCCCTACCGAGACAGCGCGGGTGGTGCGCCGAGCATGCACGGCAGTCCTCCCCGGGTCACTGCGCAAGTCTGGCGATGTCAGCGTACATGATGTAGCCGATGAGCGAGAACAGGAGCACCGCTCCGGCGGCGGACAGCCCGAGCGAGATCGTGCGGCTGATCGGCCGGCCGATGACGCGTTCGGCGATCTCGAGCACGATCTTGCCCCCGTCGAGCGGCGGAAGCGGCAGGATGTTCATGATGCCGAGAGAAAGCGAGAGCATCGCGATCAGCCCGGCGTAGGACAGTGGACCGGCGGCGGCTGCCTCGGCAGCCATGACCGAGATACCTACCGGGCCGCGAACGCCCTGGACGCTCGAGGCGAAGGTCGTCGGGTTGAAGAGATCGACGATGGCGCGGAAGACGAGGCCCGTCAGGCGGACGCTCTCGCCGAGGCTCTCGATCACGCTCGGCCGGACGGGTACCGCCGTCGGGCCGATGCCGGCGTATCCGTGTCCGTCCTTGTCGCCGAGTACGAGCGGAAGACCGACTGCGGAGCCGCCCCGCTCGACGGTCAGCGTCACCGACTGTTCGGGCTTCGTGCGTGACATGAGCAGCTGGAAGCTGTCCCAGCTCTCGATCGGCTCGCCGTCGAGCGCGAGCAGCGTGTCTCCGGCGCGCACGTCGGCTGCAGCGGCCGGCGTGTCGACGCCGACGGTGTCGATCGTGGTGGTGAGCTGGAGGTATCCCCACACGGACAGGACGATCGTGAACGTGAGGATGGCAACGGTGAGGTTGGTGACGACGCCAGCCGCGAGGATGACCACACGCTTCCAGGTCGACTGGCCCCGGTACGTGGTGCTCCGGGCGCGATCCGCCATGCCTGCGGCATCGAGGGTCTCCAGTTCGCCCGTGAGAGCGAGCGTGAGACGATCACCGTCTTCGAGAACGGCCTTCCAGTCCACGAGGGTGAGCGCGATCGTGTGTGCACGCTCGACCGAGACACCGAGTGCGGAGGCGAGGCCCGCCGCATCGGTCGGTCCGTGGTCACGCAAGACGACGAGCGCCGAGCCGAGCAGCTCGTCTTCCGCACCCGGCTCCATGCCCGAGATCCGCACGTAGCCCCCGAGCGGGATCGCCGTGACGCCCCACGCCATATTCTTGGTGTGCAGCCGCAGCGCCGGTCCCGGGAGACCGACCATGAACTCGTGGACCTTCACGCCAAATGCACGCGCGGCAAGCAGGTGCCCCATCTCGTGGAAGACCACGAGGATCGAGAACGTGATGACACCCCAGATGACTACGTCGGCCGTTCCGAGCGCTGCGGTCACGTGTGCTCCTGTCGTGAATCCCAATACGTGCTGCCAGGTCAGGCCAACGAGCAAGCGTCAGGCCACCTCGCCGATACCGAGGATGCGCCGTGCCTCGCGCCGCGCCCACTCATCGACCGCCTCGACCTCTTCGATCGAGCCGGGTACGTGAACATCGTGGGCGCCGAGGACCTGTTCGATCGTCGACGGGATGGCGGTGAGTGGGATCGACCCGCCGAGGAACGCCGCGACCGCGACCTCGTTGGCAGCGTTGAGCGCCGCAGGCATCGTGCCGCCGATCCGGCCGGCCTCGAGCGCAAGCCCGAGGCATGGGAACGTGTCGAGATCCGGCTCCTCGAAATCGAGTCGGCCGAGTGTCGCGAAGTCCACCGGTTCGACAGGAGACACCCAGCGGTCCGGCGCGCTGAGCGCGTACTGGATCGGTATGCGCATGTCCGTAGCTCCGAGGTGGGCCTTCACCGATCCGTCAACGTAC
The DNA here is from genome assembly GCA_030651765.1 of Coriobacteriia bacterium. GTDB lineage: Bacteria > Actinomycetota > Coriobacteriia > Anaerosomatales > Anaerosomataceae > UBA2272. The sequence goes on from JAUSBY010000005.1 coordinate 66,425, forward strand.
TCGACCATCGAGTGGACGCACGACTGGGGGTGGACGACGATCTTGATTCGGTCGTAGTCGACGCCAAAGAGGTGGTGTGCCTCGATGACCTCGAGCCCCTTGTTCATGAGCGTCGCCGAGTCGATGGAGATCTTCGGTCCCATGGTCCAGCGCGGATGCGCGAGGGCCTCCTCGACCGTCACATCGGCGAGCTCTCCGGGGCGGCGTCCGCGGAACGGGCCGCCTGAAGCGGTCAGCCACAGACGTGAGACGCACTCGGCGGGCTCGCCCAGAAGGGACTGGTAGATGGCCGAGTGCTCGCTGTCCACCGGCACGATCCTGTCGAGGCCGAGTGAGGTGACGAGTTCGCCCCCGACCACGAGCGACTCCTTGTTAGCGAGCGCGAGCCGCACGCCTGACGTGAGGGCGGCGGCCGATGCCCTGAGACCCGCTGCGCCGACGAGGGCGTTCAGGACGACATCCGCGCGCCCGTCTCCCGCAAGAGCGGCTACCGCCTCGGGGCCGGCGTGGACGGGCCGGCCTATCAGCGACGCGGCGCGCGCCGCCGCTTCGGGGTCGGCGAGGACAAGGTACGGCGCACCGGTCGCGCGTGCCTGCTCGGCGAACCGTTCCACACTGGTGCTCGCGGCCAGCGCGACGACCTCGACACGGTCGGGGTACCGGGATGCGACATCGATCGCCTGGCGGCCGATCGAGCCGGTGGAGCCGAGAATCGTCAGCCGAAGTCTGCTCATCGGACCCCTACCAGTGTCAGCGTGTAGTACGTCACGACTGTGACGAGAATGAAGCTGTCGAAGCGGTCGAGGAAGCCGCCATGTCCCGGCAGCAGCGTGCCGGAGTCCTTGACCATGACCTCGCGCTTGAAGCGAGACTCGGCCAGATCGCCGAGTGCTGCCGCCGCCGACGCGGACAGTCCGACGAAGACGAGCGCGGGCCAGGCCATCGAGGTCAGGTACGAGCCGCCCACCACCCACACGAGGGTGGTCGCCAGTGTCCCCGCTGCAAACCCTTCCCAGGTCTTCTTCGGCGAGATGCGCGGGGCGAGCGGCGTGCGGCCGATCGAGGAGCCCGCGAGGTAGGCGAAGACGTCATTCACCCAGACGCCGAACACCAGGAGGAGGCAGAGCGCGACACCGCCACCGAGCTGCCGAATCAACACGAGATGCGCAAGCGTGAAGCCGATGTAGGCGACGCCGAACACGGTGACGGCGGTGTCCGAAAGCCGTACCGAGCGGATCACCACGTGCCAGACGAGCGCGGCGACGATGAGGACGCTGAAAGTCGTTGCCAGGCCCACGCTCCCGAATCGAGCTGTCGCGAGAGGGAGCGCGAAGATCGCGGCAAGACCGAACAGCTCGTTCGGGGTGCGACGCTCCTTGCGCGTGAGCGTGTAGAACTCGGCTGCGGTGAGCACGCCGATGGCCGAGGCCAGGATCGCGACGCCCCACACGCCGCCGAACACGATGGCGAGGAGCATGACCGCGCCGAGCAGGGCAGCGCTCGTCGTGCGTACCGCGAAGTCGGCAAGAGGCGCGGTCACGAACGTCCACCAAACCGGCGCGAGCGCTTCTGGAAGTCCACGACGGCGCGCAGGAGGTCCCCCCGCCGGAAGTCGGGCCACAGGACGGTCGTGACCCAGAGCTCGGAATACGCGAGCTGCCAGAGGAGGAAGTTCGAAACGCGTAGCTCCCCGCTCGTGCGAATCACGAGGTCGGGGTCCGGGATGTCGCGCGTGTAGAGACGCTCGGCGATGGTCGTCTCCTCGATATCGTCAGGTGACAGTTCTCCGCGCGCGACGTCGGCCGCGATGCTCTTCACCGCGTCGGCGATCTCTCCCCTGCCGCCATAGTTGAGTGCGACCACGAGTGTCAGGGCATCGTTACGTGCGGTCAGCTGCTCGGTGCGGCGAAACGCATCCATCGTCGCCGTAGGCATGCCCTGCTCGCTGCCGATGACCCGCACGCGCACACGCTGCGCCTGCAGGCTGTCGAGTTCTCGTTCGAGCACCTCGACGAACAGCTGCATGAGACCGCCGACCTCCTCATCCGAGCGACGCCAGTTCTCGCTGCTGAACGAGTAGATCGTGAGGTAGTCGATGCCGAGCTCGATGCACGCCGCGATGGACTCGCGCACCGCCTTAGCGCCGGCCCGATGCCCGGCGATGCGGGGAAGCCCGCGTTTGGCCGCCCACCTGCCGTTGCCGTCCATGATCACGGCTACATGTCGGGGCGCGGACCCGGGATCCAGCCGTTCCAGCAGTAGGCGGTCGGCTCGCGTGTGGAAGAAGGCCTCGAGCGAGGTACGGGCAGTGCCCATCGGCTCAGACCTCCATGATCTCCGCTTCTTTGCGGCGGAGCATATCGTCGATCTCGGCGATATGCGCATCCGTCGCCTTCTGCACGTCCGCTTCCAGGCGGTGAAGATCGTCCTGCGAGAGCTCGTGCTCCTTCTCTTGACGCTTGAAGAAGTCGTTCACATCGCGCCGGATGTTGCGAACCGCGACGCGGGACTCCTCGGCGTAGCCTTTGCACACTTTCACCAGCTCGCGCCGACGTTCCTCGGTCAGCGGCGGGAATGGGACGCGGATGACCGTGCCGTCGTTTGAGGGGTTGAAGCCAAGATCGGCCGAGCGGATCGCTTTCTCGATGGCGCCGAGCGCGGTCTTGTCGTACGGACTCACGACGAGCATCTGCGGCTCGGGGACGCTTGCGGATGCGATCTGCAGCAGCGGCGTCGGCACGCCGTAGTACTCGACGGAGACCTTCTCGAGTATGGTGCCGGACGCACGTCCCGTTCTGACGCCGGCGAACTCGTGCGAGAGCGCGGCGATGGCCTTGTCCATGCGTTCAGACGCTTCCTTGATACTGTGGCTGGTCATCGGGCCCCTCCTGAGACGATGGTTCCGATCTTCTCGCCCCTGAGGGCGGCAGCGATGTTCCCCTCCTGCTCCATATTGAACACGATGATGGGCAGATCGTTGTCCATCGCAAGGCTGATCGCCGTGTTGTCCATGACCTTCAGTCCGAGGTTCAGGACGTCGATATAGGCAAGCTGGTCGAACTTCCGTGCGCCTGGCACCTTCATCGGGTCCGCGTCGTAGACACCGTCGACCTTCGTGGCCTTCATGATGCACTCGGCGCCGATCTCGAGGGCTCGCAGCGCGGCTGTGGTGTCCGTGGTGAAGTACGGATTGCCCGTCCCGGCAGCGAAGATGACGGTCCGGCCCTTTTCGAGATGGCGGATGGCGCGCCTGCGGATGTAGGGTTCGGCGACCGCCTGCATCTGGATGGCCGACATCACGCGTGTGAATACCGAGTGAGACTCAAGGGTGTCCTGGAGCGCGAGCGCGTTCATGACCGTTGCGAGCATCCCGATGTTGTCCGCCTGGGCGCGGTCCATGCCGCGTGCGGAGGCGGCGACCCCCCTGAAGATGTTGCCCCCGCCGACGACGATCGCGATCTCGACGCCGTCGTCAGCGACGAGCTTGATCTGGGCTGCGAGCGAGTCGAGGACCTTCGGGTCGATACCGTAGCCGGCATCGCCCATGAGGGCCTCACCTGAGAGCTTGAGCAGGACGCGCTTGTACCGATATGCCGTCATGGTCCTCCCTCGTCCGTGGCTCACAGGTCGGGACGTGTGTCCCCCGGTGATTCTAGACCAACGGGGCGGTGCTGGGCACCGCCCCGTTGCGGGTCGGACACTAACCGCAGCTCGACTTCCGCTGCTCGGAGTTGGTCTCGCCAAGCACCATGCGGGTGAAGCGCACGACGTCGATAGCCGCGCCGGCTTCACGCGCGGTCTGCTCGCCATGCTGCTTGACCGTGATGTCCGGGTTCTTGACGAAGGCCTGCTCGAGAAGGCAGAACTCCTTGTAGTACTTCTCGAGGCGGCCCTCGGCGATCTTATCCTGGATAGGCTCAGGCTTTCCGGTCTCGGCTGCCTGCGCCTTGTAGATGGTGAGCTCGTGGGCCACGACGTCTGCGGGAACCTCATCACGGCGTACGGAGACCGGCGAGGCCGCTGCGATCTGCATGGCGACGTCGCGAGCGAAACCGCTGACCAGGGGCGATGCGGCGGCCTCCGCGGACTCAGCGCTGACCTCGACGAGGACGCCGATGTTGCCGACGCCGTGGATGTAGACGGCCACGACGCCCGCCGGGGCCGAGCGCTCGTACCGGGCGAATCGCGTGATTCCCATGTTCTCGCCGAGCTTACTCACGGTCTCGCCGAGAAGCTGCTCGACGGTGATCTCCGGACGCTCGCTGAACGGCCCGGCCAGAAGCGCCGGGACGTCGGCAGGAGCGCCGGTGCCGATCTCACGGGCCACGGTGGCGACGAACGACTTGAAGTCGGCGTTGCGCGCGACGAAGTCGGTCTCGCAGTTGACCTCGACGAGCACGCCGATTGCGCCGTCGGCACTCGTGTAACCGCCGATGATACCTTCGTTCGTGGCGCGCCCGGCCCTCTTGGCGAGGTCTGCGAGTCCCTTCGTGCGCAGGATGTCGATGGCAGCCTCGAGGTCGCCATTGGCCTCGGTGAGGGCCTTCTTGCAGTCCATCATCCCCGCCCCGGTACTCTCCCGGAGCTCCTTTACCATGCTGGCGGTGATCTCCATGTGTCCTCCTCTACCGGCTGCATACACCGGTCGTGTGTCGTTCTGTGCGTCGCGCTCAGGCCTCGGCGGGTGCCTCGGCATCGGCGACAGGGGCGTCTACCTGGTCATCGGGCGCCTCAGTCTCGGTGACGGGTGCCTCGACGGCGGGTTCGGCCACCGGTGCCTCCGGGGTCGGTGCGATGGCCTCGGCAGCGACGGGTGCGGTCTCCTCGGCAACTGGAGCAACGTCGACCTCGTCGCCGGGGACAGGCAGGCCGGCGGCCCTGCGACCGTCGATGGCTGCATCGGCGATCACACGGCAGATGAGGCTGACCGAGCGGATGGCGTCGTCGTTGCCGGGAATGACGTAGTCGACCTCGTCCGGATCGGCGTTGGTGTCCACCAGGCCGATGAGCGGGATGTCGAGACGGCGTGCCTCCTTGACGGCGATCGCTTCACGCTTGGTGTCGACCACGAAGACGGCCTTCGGCGTATCGGCCATGTCCCGGATGCCGTTCAGGTCGCGCTGTAGCTTCACCAGTTCGCGGCGAATGAGGAGGGCTTCCTTCTTCGGCCTCAGAGCGAGCGCTCCGGACTCCTCCATCTGCTCGAGCTCGAGCATCCGCTTGATGCGGCCGCGGATGGTGACGAAGTTGGTGAGCATGCCGCCGAGCCAGCGCTGGTTGACGTACGGCTGACCGGCGCGCTCCGCCTCGCGACGAATGGGGTCCTGCGCCTGCTTCTTGGTGCCGACAAGCAGCACATAACCTCCGCGAGCGGTGATGTCGCGAACGAACCGGTACGCGGCGTCGACTTCCTGCAGCGTGCGCTTGAGATCGAGGATGTAGATGCCGTTGCGCTCGGTGAAGATGTACGGCTTCATCTTCGGGTTCCAGCGGCGGGTCTGATGACCGAAGTGCACGCCGGCCTCGAGCAGGTTCTTCATGGAAACGGACATGGTGGTGCCTCCTTCTTCGGTTGTTCCTCCGCCCGCTTCTTCTCCCTGCCGCGACCGGACGTCGTGCGTCCGGCACCTCGCGCGGGATCCACGGGCGTGTGTGATAAGAGCGGGGCGTAGGATACCACAGATGCCGCGTGCCACCAACCGCCCGAACGGCGGGCGGCGGCTCGTATCGGGCGCTGGTCGACCCTAGGTGCCGGCGGCGAAGTCCCGGCCGCAGGCGACGCAGACGAAGTGCGCGTCGTAGTGACCGGCGTGCTCCGGGACGGCTACGAGTTCGAGCGACAACTCGGCCTCACAGGCGGGACACCAGAGGCGCCGCTTGAGTCCGGCATCCTCGATCAGGCACTCCGCGTCGGCGACGCGGTCCTTGATCTGCACGATGAACGAGGCAGCGGCGGCGCACTCCGGGCGTCCAAAGGCATCGAGCGTGAGCCGGACCTTCTCGGATACGTCAGCAGGGCGCGTCTCGTTCTTGATGAGGTAGTCAAGCGCGCCGAGGGCGATGGCCCGCTGGATGGTCTCTTCTTCCCCGAGGTTCGTGAGCACCACGATGGGAGTGCCCTGCGTGCGGGGGTCGGCCGCTACGGCCTCCATGACATCGAGACCGCCCATCCGCGGCATGATGAGGTCGAGCAGTATCAGATCGACCGGCTGACTTCTCAGAATCGCGAGTGCTGCCAGACCGTCGGCAGCCTCCAAGACCCGGTATCCGTCCGCTGCGAGCCTGTCGTGATACATGCGCCGCAGTAGGTCGGTATCTTCGACGACCAGGATTCGTTCCGAGGCCATGGATCCGCTCCTTCCAGAAACGTCACAGCGCGGCGGTGAAGCCTTGGGCCGCGTGTAGTCGGGCACGCAGGCGCAGGACGGCCTTCGTGTGCAGTTGGCTCACGCGCGACTCGGTGACGCCAAGCACAGCGCCGATCTCCTTGAGCGTGAGTCCCTCGTAGTAGTAGAGCGCGATGACCGTCTTCTCACGGTCCGGCAGTCGCTCGATGGCACCCGCGAGGATGTCCTTGACCTCGGCAGACTCGAAGACCTGGACCGGATCGTCGGCGTCTCTGTCGGCGATGGCACTGAGCGGGTCCTGGCGGTCGTCGCGGTCCCCTGTGTTGGACCACATCTCTTCAAACGACATGACCGATGTGTAGGAGAGCTTGGAGAGGATCTCGTGGAGGTCCTTCAGCGTGATCCCCATCTCGGTGGCGATCTCTTCATCGCTCGGCACTCGCCGGAGTCGGTTCTCCAGAGCGATGTAGGCGGCCTCGAACTCGCGGGCGCGGGCACGGACCGAGCGGGGCACCCAGTCCATGGCGCGAAGCTCGTCGATGATGGCGCCCTTGATGCGGGCAATCGCATAGGTCTCGAACTTTATGCCCCGGGCGAGATCGAACTTCTCGATGGCGTCGATGAGCCCGAACACGCCGTAGGAGATGAGGTCCGCGGAGTCCACGGTCTGCGGGAGATTGGAAGACAGGCGCCCCGCGACGTACTTGACGAGCGGAGAATAGGCCAGGATGAGGCTCTCCCGGGCATCAGGATCGGACGTGTCCTTGAACGTCGCCCAAACGGCAGACAAATCCGCGCGCGCGTCGGATTTCATGCAGTGCGGCCCTCCATCAGGCCCGTGGATGCGCCCCTTTGTGCACGTCACGCAGGTGTTTCGTGCTCACGTGAGTATAAATCTGGGTGGTGGACAGCGCAACGTGGCCGAGAAGCTCCTGGACTGTGCGCAGGTCAGCGCCCCCTTCGAGCAGGTGCGTGGCGAAGCTGTGCCTCAGATCGTGCGGCGTGAGAGCTGCCGCAGAACCGACCGCCGCGAGGTAGCGATCGAGCAGGCGCCGTACTCCCCCGCTCGTGAGGCGCGTTCCGAGCCGGTTGAGGAACAGGGCATCGTCGACGCGCTGCCTGCCGAGGAGTGGACGCCCACCGCCGAGATAGGCTCTGATGCGAGCGATCGCCGTCGGGTGCATGGGCACGGTGCGCTCCCGGGAGCCCTTCCCCATCACCGTGACGAGTCCCTGCACGAGGTCGATGTCGCCGAGGTCGAGGCCGGTGAGCTCGGAGACGCGGATGCCTGTGGCGTAAAGGAGCTCCAGGATGGCACGGTCACGAAGTCCCTGGGGCGTGGCGGCGTCAGGCGCGTCGAGGAGCCGGGTGAGAAGCTCGGTCCCGGCCACCGTTGGCAGATAGCGCGGGACCTTGGGCGTGGAGAGTATCGCGACAGGGCTTGCCGCCGAGTAGCCGCGCATGACCAGGTACCGGTAGAACGACCGAGCGGCCGCCAGTCTCCGGGCGATGGTCCGGCGGGCGTATTTCGCACGGTCGAGGTCGGCGAGGTACCGGCGCAGAACGCGGTGATCGGCGTCCAGGACGTGGACTTCTGCGCGGCTGAGCCACTCGGCAAGCCCGGCAAGATCGGACGCGTATGCCGCGATGGTGCGTTCCGAGAGTCCTCGCTCCACTCGCAGGTGGTCGAGATACTCGTCCAGGAGGGCCGGAGTGGTCGGGCGTGTGGACATCGTCACTCCACCGCGTCTTCCCCTGCGGGTGGCACCGGTACCCGGCCGTGCGGAGGCGCGAGGTCCGGGCGGTCGTGGAGGAACGCGGCCATGTCCTTATGGGCGCGCTCGGCGTACGCCGCGTATCTCTCTCGCTTGCCGCGGACCGGAGGGTCGAGTGGGGGCATCAGCCCGAAGTTCACATGCATCGGCTGGTAGTCGACAGTCTCGGGGTCGGTTGCGTACGCGAGCAGCGAGCCGATGGCTGTCGTGGGAGGCATGACCACCGATGGGCGGTCGTTTCGCGAGGCGAGCACGTCGAGTGCCGCGACGATTCCCGAGGCTGCAGCCTCAAGGTAGCCTTCCGTGCCGGAGAGCTGCCCTGCTATGCGCACATGAGGCTCGGAGCGCACTGCCAGCCCGGGGGTCAGTAGGCGTGGAGCGTCCACGAACGAGTTGCGATGCATGACGCCGTAGCGCAGGAACTCTGCGTGCTCCAGTGCAGGTATCAGGCTGAAGACGCGCCGCTGCTCCGCGAACGTGAGATTCGTCTGAAAGCCCACCAGATTGTATGCGGACCCGGTGGCGGTCTCGGGACGCAACTGTACGACCGCCCACGGTCGTCTTCCTGTCTGAGGGTCGGTCAGTCCGACCGGCTTGAGTGCGCCGAACCTGAGCGCGTCGAGCCCTGTGCGGGCCACCTCCTCGACCGGCTGGCATGCGCTGAACAACTCGCGCTTCTCGAACGCCTTGGCATGCACCCTCTCTGCGCTGACAAGCGCGCTGATGAGTGCCGCGTACTCGTCACGCGTGAGTGGGCAGTTGAGGTAGTCGGCGCCTCCCTTGCCCCAGCGCGAGGCCGGAAAGGTCCGGTCATGGTCCAGGGATTCTGCGGAGATGATCGGCGCGGCTGCATCGAAGAATGCGAGTCTCCCGGAGCCTACGAGGGCTGTGAGCGCGTCTTCCAGAGCAGCGCCCGGGAGGGGCCCTGCTGCGACAATGACGTCGCCGTCCGGGATGTCCGTCGTCTCCTGGCGGATCACCGTGATCGTCGGGTGAGAGTGGGCCATCCGGGTGAGCATCTGGGAGAACGCGGTGCGATCCACCGCAAGAGCAGAGCCCGCGGGCACACGACAGCGGTACGCTGCACCCAAGACGAACGATCCCAGTTCGCCGAGTTCGTGCTTGAGCAGGCCTGCGGCCGACGCCGGATCCGTCCCCTTGAGGGAGTTCGAGCACACCAACTCGGCGAAGTCCCCTGTGTGATGCGCCGGCGGCATGGTGCCGGGGCGCATCTCGACGAGGCGGACCGGCACCCCGCGTGCCGCAAGCTGAAGGGCGGCCTCGCATCCGGCAAGCCCCGCTCCAACGATGGTGACATGCTGCATCCGGTCTCCCGTTTCTATGTGTCAGGTCATTGTACGGCACGGAGGACCACGCTCCCTTCTACCGGACGCCGTATCGGCCATCGGCATACCGGACCACGTGCCCGGCGGCCTCGAGGGCGCCGAGGGTCCGGGCCGTGTGGACGATGTCTATGCCGAGCGCCCGGGCCAGATCGTCGGGTCGCATCGGATCGGCCACGAGCGCACGGAGCGTATCGTCCGCGGCGACATCACCGGCTGCAGGCGTCGCCCCCTCCAGCCCCAGGTACTGTGCGAGTTCGCCGACGTCGGTGATGGGCATCGCCCCTTGCCGGATGAGGCGGTTGGAACCACGGGATTCGGGTGAGAACACGGATCCGGGGACCGCCAGCACGTCGCGTCCGGCGTCCAGTGCGGCGTCGGCGGTGGAGAACGTGCCGCTGGGCAGCCCCGCCTCCACGACGAGGACCGCCCGTGCCAGCCCGGCGATGATCCTGTTGCGCCGAACGAATGACCAACGAGTAGGCTGCTGCCCAAACGGGCACTCGGAGATGACCACATGGCAGCGCCGTAGCTCGGCCAGGAGGGGTGCTGAGCGCCGCGGGTAGTCTACATCGGGCCCGCATCCGAGGACGGCAAGGGTGTCTCCTCCTGCATCGAGGGCAGCGAGATGCGCCTCTCGATCACAGCCGATCGCGGCACCGGAGATGATCGATATCCCGTGTCCGGCCGCCCATCCGGCGAACAGGCGCGTGCATCGCAGGCCGTACGGTGTTGCGCGCCGGGCCCCGACGACGCCTAGACCCTCGACAAGCGCCGAGGGATCGCCGATGCCGTAGAGGACCCGTGGAGGATCGGGTGTCTCGGCAAGTTGTGCCGGGTACCGCTTGTCTCCGAGGCGGAGTGTGAATCGATGCTCGCTCATGCGGTATCCCACGATCGGTAGCCCAGCGCCTCGGCGACATGTGACACGACGATCGGGACGGACTGCTCCAGATCGGCGATGGTGCGCGCGACGCGGACGACGCGCGTGACGGCCCTACCGGACAGGTTGGCGTGGCGTGCAGCGTCCTCAAGCAGCGCGCGCGCGTCTGGTTGAAGTTGGGAGCGCATGCTTGACGGACGGCGGATGCCCGCGAACGCGTGCGCGGTGGCGATCCGGCCGCGGACGGTCTCGCTCATCGGTTTGACCGGCGCATCGTCGATGATGAGGGCCGGATCGACCCGGTCGATCCGCAGGGTGAGGTCCATGCGGTCATACAGCGGCCCGCCCACTCGCGCCGAGTAGCGCGAGACCGCGCCGTCGGTGCACCTGCACTCGCGCTGCGGATCACCCGCGTATCCGCACGGACATGGGTTCATTGCTGCCGCGAGCGTGATACGCGCGGGATAGCGGACGGCGCCGTGTGCTCTGACGAGCGTGATGACGCCCTCCTCGATCGGCTGGCGGAGTGCCTGGAGCGACGCCGGTCCGAACTCAGGGAGTTCGTCGAGGAACAGGACGCCGTTGTGGGCGAGGCTCATCTCTCCCGGGCGCGGTGGAGTGCCGCCGCCCACGAGGCCCGCCACAGAGCATGAATGGTGCGGCGCTCGGAACGGCCGGATGCCATCAAGACACTGCCGGGGATCGAGGCCAGCCACGGAGTGGACGAGCGCGGACTCCAGAGACTCCGCCTCCGTGAGTGGGGGCAGCAGTCCGCAGAGCGCTCGGGCAAGCATGCTCTTGCCCGAGCCGGGTGGACCGACGAGCAGCAGGTTGTGCCGTCCGGCCGCGGCGATCTCGAGGCCCCGCTTGGCAGACTCGTGGCCGGCGATGTCGGCCACATCGAGGACCGGGACCGCCGGAGTCTGAACGCGGGAGGCCTTCGGCGAGGCGGTGGCCGGCAGCCCGCCCTTCATTCGTCCCAGGGACTCGATCCCGCGGTATCTCAGCTGCGGAACCACGCCGACCACCCGCCCGGCAGAGAAGGGTCCGAGCAGGTCACGATCCGCGCGCACGGCACTGATCGCGTGTGCGAGCATGCCGGGGATCTCGCGCACTGAGCCGTCCAGACCGAGCTCGCCGACTGCGGTGACATCGTCGAGTGCGGCGCGGGGAACCTGGCCAGTGGCGGCAAGGACCGCCAGCGCGATCGGCAGGTCGAACCCGGTACCGTGCTTGCGAAGAGGAGCGGGCGCGAGATTGACGATGACGCGGGCATTCGGGAAGTCGAAGCCTACCGAGCGCAGGGCAGCCCTCACCCGGTCGCGCGCCTCTTGCACCGCGGTATCCGCCAGTCCGACGATGCCGAACACCGGCAGGCCCGGGGAGACGTCAGCCTGGACTTCAACGGCGATCGCTTCGACGCCCGTGAGCGTCGTGGTGGCGACTGTGGCCTGCACGGCTATTCCACCACGAACGCTGCGCGGTGGTGGCGGAGCAGCGCTCGATCGGGACCGAGGACGTGGATGGCGATGACATCGAAGCGCACCGGACACGGCTCGATCCCGGCCGAGCTGAGGTAGGTCTCGGCCATGCGCACCAGCTTGCGGCGCTTCGACTGGGAGACCGCCTCCTCGCCCGTTCCCCGCGCCGCGGAGGTTCGCGTCTTCACCTCGCAGAAGACCAGATCATCGCCGTCGATGGCGATGATGTCGATCTCCCCGCGCTCCGTTCTCCAGTTCCGTTCGACGACGTCGAGCCCCTGGCGCTCGAGATATGCCGTCGCCGCATCCTCCCCGCGCTTCCCGACTTCACTGCGGTCCATGGCTGCGCTCCTTTCGACGAGCGCAGCATGAGCCATGGGTCGAAACCAGATCACTACAGGATGTGGGTGGCGCCTTAACCCGTCAGAAGAGCCGGGATTGGCTGCAGGGTCCGAACGTCAGCCGGTGTTCGGCGCACGGTCCTCGCTCGGCGAGCGCCCGGAGATGGCCGCTGCTGCCGTACCCCTTGTTTCCCGAGAATCCGTACCCTGGGTGCGCCGAGTCCAGGTCGCACATCAGCGCGTCCCGGGAGACCTTTGCCACGATGGCGGCCGCAGCGATCGAACGCACGGTGTCGTCGCCCTTGACCACAGCGGTGTGGGGATATGCGAGCGCGACATCGAGGCCGTCAACGAGCACGTGATCGACGCTGATGCCAAGCGCCTCCACGGCTTCGTGCATGGCGGCAAGCGTGGCCGGTGCGATGCCGATCCGGTCGACCCGGGCGGCCGGGACATGGGCCACAGCGACCGCGACGGCGACACGCCTGATTTCTACGTCGAGTGTCACCCGCGCTTCGGCTGAGAGCGCCTTGGAGTCGCGCAGTCCGCGGATCGTCGCATCGGCGGGCAGTACGCAGGCTCCGGCCGAGACAGGCCCGGCGAGCGCCCCCCTGCCCACTTCGTCGACTCCGGCGATGACCGTGAGTCCGCGCCGCCTGAGTTCTCGCTCAACCGTGGTAAGCGCCTCGATCCGGCGTGACTCGGCGTCTTGGCGGTCCAGGCGTCGGCGGGCGACCCCGAGCGCGCGGATGACGCCCGGACGCGGATCGCCCTCATAGCGATCGACCGCCTCCGAGACGGTACGGGGGTCGGCATCGGCCAGCAGTTCGATGATTGCAGAGACAGCGAGCGGTTCCATGCCGAGCAGTCTAACGCATGGGACAACGTCAACGACCCGGGCGGTGGCCCGGGTCGTCGTGAGATGCGTCGTGATGGTGAGGCGTGCCGCGCGGTTAGCGGCGCTCCTTGATGCGGGCGGCCTTGCCGACCTTGTCGCGGAGGTAGTAGAGCTTCGAACGACGGACCTTGCCCCGGCTCACGACCTCAAGGCTCATGATCTTCGGCGAGTGCACCGGGAAGGTGCGCTCGACACCAACGGCGAACGACACTTTCCGGACCGTGAACGTCTCACGGTTACCGGCGCCGTGGCGACGGATGACGATGCCCTGGAACGGCTGCACGCGCTCGCGGCTGCCCTCGACCACCTTGTACATGACCTTGACCGTGTCGCCGACGCCGAACTCCGGCAGGTCCTCACGCAGCTGCTGCTGCTCGATTGCGCGAATCTTGTCCATTACGCGTTCCTGTTCCGTCATGGGGTGTTTCCCGTGGGTGCCCGAAGGCACGAGTGGACAGTATAGACGAGAGGTGGGAGGCAGGCAATCTCCGTGTCAACACGCTCCCGTGCAGGTGACGTCGCGGTGGCGCAAGTGCTCAGAGGCTACCGATCCGGTCGATCGGCCAGAAGCGGAAGAAGGCCTTGCCGCGCACCTCGGCGACGGGTACTGCACCGAAGTAGCGCGAGTCCTGACTGTCGGTCCGGTTGTCCCCCATCACCCACACGGAGTCCTCGGGGACCACATACGGGAACGTGACCGTCTGAGGCAGGCTCGGTTTGCCGTGCGTGTACGGCTCGTCGAGCGGTGCACCGTCTATGACGACCAGGCCATCCACCAGGTCGATCGTCTGTCCGCCGACGGCCACCACGCGCTTTATGAGCGTGGGCACACTCTCGGTGGGGTCGTCGAGTACCACGACGTCGCCCGCCTCGACTTCAGCGAAGCGGTAGATGAACTTGTTGGCGATGACACGGTCCCACAGTTCGATCGTCGGGATCATGGAACCGCTCGGGATCACGTAGGGCTGGATGATGAACGTCCGGATGCCGGTAGCGAGAAGGAATGCGAGCGCCACCATCAAGACGAGCTCGGCGACCCAGCGTATGAACGACGGCCGCTCCTCGGTCGCGTTCGCCGAGGTTTCGTGGACCGGCTCCTCTGCGGGAGGTGCCACGGGATCGGTCCCGAGTGTGGTTTCGAGTTCGTCAGTCACGGTCGGTGGTCTCCACTTCGTCGATGATGTCTTGCGCGCGTGCGCGCTCCTGCGGCGAGAGCAGCGCCTTCCCGATCAGGTCCGGACGCCGCTCGGCGGTACGTCGGACTGCCTGGTCACGACGCCACGCGGCGATCTTCGCGTGGTCGCCGCTCAGCAGCACCGGAGGTACGCCCATCCCTCGATACTCGGCAGGGCGGGTGTACTGAGGATACTCCAGCAGGCCTCCGTTGAACGACTCATCTTCGGCCGATGTCTCGTCACCGAGCGCGCCGGGGAGCAATCGGGCGACCGCGTCGATGATCACGAGTGCGGGCAACTCCCCCCCGGTCAGTACGTAGTCGCCGATGGAGACCTCGACATCCGCCAGTGTGCGTATGCGCTCGTCGAACCCCTCGTAGCGGCCGCAGATGAACAGCAGGCGGTGTTCGGAGGCGAGCGATCGGACGAGATCCTGATCGAGACGGCGACCGGAAGGGCACACCAGCACGGTGATCGTTCGCGCCGGATGCATCGCCGAGATGTCGGCGACCGCACTGAAGACAGGCTCCGGCTTCATGACCATGCCCGGGCCTCCGCCGAACGGGCTGTCGTCGGTGGTTCGATGGCGGTCGGCCGTCCAGTCTCGAAGATCGTGTACCGCGACGTCGAGGACGCCCGATGCTATCGCCCTGCCGAGGATGGATGCGCCGAGTACCGGCGCAAACACCTGCGGTAAGACGGTGACGACGTCGATCCTCACCGGTCTTCACCCTCGATGAGGCCGTCGAGCAGCGCGACGCGTATGGTGTCCGATCCCTTGTCGATGAACTCGACGACGTCGTCGATGACCGGCACCAGTACCTGGCCGTAGACCGGGCCCTCGACCACAAGGACGTCATTGGCTCCGGTGACGATGACGTCGGTGACGGTCCCTACGCGGCCGCGTATGGCATCGACGACCTGCATGCCGATCAGTTCGTCCGCACCGGACGTCAGCGCGGCGGGAGTGTCGGTCTCGTGCGCCAGTAACCAGCGCCCGGCGAGGGCGCCTGCCGCCCCGGCTGTCGCGTCCTCATCGAACCGGACGATCGCAGCCTTCGGTCCCGGACGGACACTGGTGGCCCGGAAGGCGCGTGCGCCTCGCGGGCCGGGCGGCACGAGAAAGAGATCGATGCCTTCCAGGCATGACGAAGGGAGGCCGGCGCTCATGGCGACCGATACCTCCCCGTGTGTTCCGTGTGGCTTGAGCACGCGGCCGATTCGCCGGTACGGCGCAGCCACGGTCTATCCGGTCACATCGACCGTCGCGTCGGCGCCATCGACCGATGCGGCGGCGCGTACGAGTACGCGAATCGCCTTGATGATGCGCCCTCCCCTGCCGATCACCTTGCCGGTGTCGTCAGGGTGCACCGTCACCTCGTACGCCGTGCTCGCCTCGCCGTCGCGACGTGCGATCGTCACGTCTTCGGGATGCTCGACGAGCGATGTGACGAGATAGCGTACCAGGGCCTCGGTGTCAGCAGCAGCGGGTGACATGGTCACTCGGCGGTCTCTTCGGCTGCCTCAGCATCGGCGGCCTCGTCGGTCGCAGGCTCCTGTGCAGCGGCGTCCTCGGCGACCTCAGCCTCGGCGTCCTCGACCGGTGCAGCCTCAGGCTCTTCGATGACCTCGGCCTCAGGCTCCTCGACGACCTCGGCCACAGGCTCCTTGGCCGGAGCCGCAGCGGCTTCGGCTGCCTTCTTCTCGGCTTCAGCAGCTTTGGCGGCAGCCTTCTTGGAGACCGGGGCCACCTTTGCGGGCGGTGCAGCCTCGGGGTTGCGGGCGATGGCGATGAGCTTACCGACCGTCTCGGTCGGCTGGGCTCCCTTTGCGATCCACGCGTCGACCTTGTCCAGATCGAGCTCGATCGTCGACGGGTCGGTACGGGGATTGTAGCGCCCGAGGATCTCGATGAACCTGCCGTCACGTGGGGCGCGCGAGTCTGCCGCGACCACGCGGTAGAACGGGGCCTTCTTCGCGCCTGCACGCGCCAGGCGGATCTTGACTGCCAAGTGTTTCACCTCCGTGTAGGTGGCCCGATAGGGCCACTCGTGAGCAAGAGCAGCGACTAATGATACGAGATGAGTCCCGAGGGGTCAAAGCGAGTTGAGAACGCAGGTCCTACGGACTCTGTTCGGGCTAGAACGGGCCGGACATCCGGGGCATCCCGCGAAACCTGCGCTTCTTGCCGCCACCGGGGATGGCGCCGAGTTGCTTCATCATCTTCTGCGCCTGGGTGAACTGTTTGAGCACCTGGTTGACATCGAACACGCGAACGCCGGCGCCGTTGGCGATACGCTCGCGGCGCGAGCCGTTGATCCGGGAGGGCTTGGCCCGCTCGGCAGGGGTCATGGAGCGGATGATCGCCTCGGTTCGTGCGAGCGCGCCTTCATCGATCTCGGCATCTTTCGGGAGGCGGTTGGCGCCCGGGATCATCGAGATGATGTCCGAGAGCGACCCCATCTTCCTCACCTGCTGCAGTTGCGACAGAAAGTCGTCGAGAGTGAACACGCCGCTGGCAAGCCGCGCTTCGAGGTCCGAGGCGGCGTCCGCATCGATCGTATCCTGGGCCTTCTCGATGAGCGAGACGACGTCGCCCATGCCGAGTATGCGCTTGGCCATCCGCTCCGGGTGGAACGGTTCGAGCGCATCGAGCTTCTCGCCGACACCTGCGAACTTGATCGGCTTGCCGGTGACCGCGCGTACCGAAAGCGCAGCGCCGCCGCGGGCGTCGCCGTCGAGCTTTGTGACGATGACACCGTCGAAGTCCACCCGCTCGGCGAACGCTGCGGCGGCGTTCACGGCGTCCTGGCCCGTCATGGCATCGATCACCATGAGCACCTGATCGGGTCTCACCGCCTGCCGAATGGCAGCGGCTTCGGCCATCATGTCCTCATCCACGTGCAGTCGGCCCGCTGTGTCGACGATCACGACATCGCGCATCCGGGCGATGGCGTCCTTAATACCCTCGCGAGCGATGGCCACGGCGTCGAGGCCCTCTCCCCGGTAGACCGGGATCTCAAGCTGCCGACCAAGCGCTTCGAGCTGGTCGATGGCGGCGGGACGGTACACGTCGCACGCGACCAGGAGCGGACTCTTGCCCTGCTTGCGCAGGAGATTGGCGAGCTTGGCTGCGGCTGTCGTCTTGCCGGAGCCCTGCAGGCCGACGAGCATGATGACCGCGGGCGTTCGGCTGGAGAGCACGAGACGCGACTCGCTGCCGCCCATCAGCGCCGTCAACTCTTCGAGCACGATCTTGACGACCATCTGGCCGGGCGTGAGGCTCTTCATGACGTCCGCGCCCACCGCGCGTACGCGTACGCGTGCGACGAACTCCTTGACCGTCTTGAAGTTCACGTCGGCCTCGAGCAGGGCCATGCGCACCTCGCGCATAGCGGCGTCGACGTCGGCCTCGGAAAGCGCGCCGCGACCGGTGAGCTTGCTGAAGACCGCCTGCAGACGGTCGCTGAGGTTCTCGAACACTGAAAGCCTCCAGAAGTAAGACGGGGACTACACCCTACGGAGGAGCACGCGGTCAGTCAATGACGTGAAAACGGCCGAGTGGCAAGATCACGGCCGCGACCCTGCCCTGGACGTCAGCAAGCGGTATCGGACCCACGATCCGGCTGTCGAACGAGATCGCCCTGTTGTCGCCGAGGACGAACACCGCATCCGCCGGAACGATGACCGGCTCGGACTCGGCCCCGTTCGGCTCGAAGGTGGTATCGGGGTCTGTGGCGAAACGCTCGCCGTTCACGTAGGCGGCATCTCCGCGCATGGTGACCGTGTCTCCACCCAGAGCGATCACGCGCTTGAGCACGGCCACCCTCTCCCCGAGATCGAGCACCGTGAGTGAGACGATGTCCCCGCGCCGCGGGTTGGGATACGTCTTGGTGACTAGCACCCGATCCTCGTGAAGCAGCGCGGGAGACATGGAGTCGCCGTCGACCCTCACCGTGGTGAAGACGATGTACAAGGTGCCGATGAGCAGGCCGAGCGTGAACGCAAGGACCAGCGTGAGGGCGAGGTACTTCCGGTCACGCTCCCGCCATGCGATGAACACCGGGACGCGCATCAGGACCCAGCGGGACGCTCACCGACGATCGCAGCGGCGAACGCGTCGGGCTCGAAGGCTGCGAGATCGGCCACGCCCTCCCCCACGCCGACACGCACGACGGGGACGCCAAGTTCGCGGGAGACCGCGACGACGATGCCACCCTTGGCGGTGCCATCGAGCTTGGTGAGGACGAGGCCGTCGAGCCCCATCGCCCGGTGAAACTCCCGAGCCTGGACGAGGCCGTTCTGTCCGGTTGTCGCGTCCATGACAAGGACGACACGGACCGGGTGCGGGCTTTCGCGGTCGGCCACGCGCTTGACCTTGACGAGCTCGGCCATGAGGTCGGATGAGGTGTGGAGGCGCCCGGCAGTGTCGATGAGGATGAGATCGGCTTCTCTCGCCCGACCTTCGGTGATGGTGTCGAAGACGACAGCGGCGGGATCGGCGCCGTGGGCGCGCTCGATGACGGGCACCGACGCGCGCTCGGCCCAGATGCGGAGTTGTTCGATGGCGGCGGCCCGGAACGTGTCGGCCGAGCCGATGACGACGCGGCGTCCCGCGTCGGCGGCGGCCTTCGCGATCTTCCCGACGCTCGTGGTCTTGCCCGTGCCGTTCACGCCGACCACAAGAACCGTGGCCGGACCCGAGGCGAAGGGATCGTCGCCGGGGACGCGCACCTCGGCAGCGATCTCGTCTGCGAGCCGTGCGAGCACGGAGGTAGCGTCGGCTAGGGCCTCGCGAGTCGCCGTGTCACGCAGGCGCCCGGTCATCTCGGTGGTGGCGGTGACGCCCATATCGGCCTGGAGAAGGGCGTCTTCGAGTTCCTCCCAGAACTGTTCGTCGAGATCCGGCCCGCGGCGCAGGAGGACGTTCAGGTGCCCCTGGAGCTCGCCTCGCGTGCGTGCCAGCCCGTTGCCGAGGCGCTTGTACCACGGCTGGGTCACGACGACGTCGCCTCGGCCGTCGCGCGCTCGATCTTCTGACTGACGACCTTGCTCACGCCGTCGGCCTGCATCGAGACACCGTAGAGTACGTCGGCGGTCTCCATCGTCCGGCGCTGGTGGGTCACCACGATGAACTGGGTGTGCGCCCTGAGGCTATCGACGAAGGTGATGAACCGGCGAAGGTTCGTGTCGTCGAGGGCGGCTTCGACCTCGTCGAGGATGTAGAACGGGCAGGGGCGCGTACGGTAGACGGCGAAGAGCAGCGCGAGGGCGGTCAGTGACTTCTCGCCGCCCGACAGGAGACTCATCTTCTGAAGTCGCTTGCCGCGTGGCTGTGCAGCCACCTCGACGCCGGTGGTTTCGGGCTCATCGGGGTCGGTCAGGATGAGCGAGGCCTGTCCTCCCGGGAACAGCAGCGCAAAGATGTCCTGGAAGTGATGGTCGACAAGCTCGAACGTCTCGAGGAATCGATCCCGGACTTTGCGGTCGATTGCCGCGATGACCTTCTGGAGGGCTTTGCGGCTCGATGTGAGGTCGTCGAGCTGGTGCTGCATGAAGTCGCGGCGGTCGCGGAGGTGGTCGAACTCCTCAACGGCGACCGGGTTGACCGGGCCGAGGTTGGCGATGCGCTTGCGGAGCCGGTGGGCACGGTCGCTGGCCGTGGTCCGGTCGCCGATCGGTGGCACCTCCAGGGCGCGTTCGATGGGCACGCCGAGGTCGTCAACGATGTGTTTGACCGCCGAGGTGACCTGCACCTCGAGTGCGGCCTTCTCCACACGGACCGCGGTCACCGACTCGAGCGTCTCGTCGACGGCGGCCTGCGCGGTGCGGACAGCCTCCTGGCCGTCATGGATCGTGGTCCTGAGCGACTCGGAGTCGGCCTGCTCGAAACGAGCGCGGTCGCGCAGCTTGTCGGCCCAGTGTTCGGAGCGCTTGAGGAGCGCGTCCCACAGCTCGTGGAGCGGCTGGATGCGCTCGAGGAGCGCTTCGAGCGCCACCTCGGTCGTCTTGGACTGCTCCACCGTCTGACCGAGTTCCTTCGTCTCCGCCGTGAGTGCTCCGTAGCGCCGCTTCAGGTGCACCTCGCGCTCGGAGACGGCGGCGATCTCGACCTGGCACGCCGAGAGCCGATTCGCGACCTCGGTCTCCTCACGGAAGCGCGTGTCGCGCTCCTCCCGGCGGGCGATGGTGGCGTCCTCAAGCTCCTCGATGCGCACGAGCCCCTCGGCTATGCGGTCCGAAAGCGCGCGTTGGTGCGGGCGATCCTTGGCCGTCTTCTCGTCGATCTGGCGAAGCCGCAGGTCGATGGAGGCGACCTCGGTGTCGGACTCGGTGATGGTGCGCTCGAGCCGGCCGACGTCCTCCCGAAGCGACGCCTCCTCGCCCGTGAGCGAGGCGATGCTCTGGCCGAGTTCGAGGGCGTCTTGCTGCGATGCGGACAGCGCCTCGGTCGCATCGACGAGCGCGGCCTCGGACTCCCCTACGGCGGCGTCGAGCGCTTCGGCGCGGCCTTTGAGCTCGACGAGTGCGCGACGCCGGCCAAGGACACCGGCGTCATCATCGAGCGACGGCCCCACGCGGACCTTGCCCGAGGGGAAGACGGTGTGGCCGGCGCTGGTGGCCAGACGCCACGGGGACTGTGGCGCGTCGAGCGCCTGCTCGAGGGTCTCAACGACGCGTACGTCACCGATCAGCGCACGCAGGCTGGCCCTGATCTCGGGCGCGCAGTCGATGACGTCGATCAAGCGTACGCCCGGTCCGTCGGCGGGGAGCGTGTCGTCGGCGTCAGAGCCCACGGGGATGAGTGCGAAGTCGTTGGCGCCATGCTCCTCGAGGACCGCGACGGTCTTGAGGATCGAGCCGCGGTCGTGCACGAGCACGCAGAAGACGTCGGCGCCGAGTATCCGCTCGACGACCCGCTCGTACTCTTTCGGTACGGTGATGTGCTCCGTGACCGGGCCGATGACGCCCGGAAGTTCGTGCTCGCGCGCGAGCAGCCAGGCAAGAGCCGGAGACGCCGAGTCGAACGCCCGGTCGACTTCCTCGATGCCGCGGATCTCCGCACGCACGTCGGCCAGCTCGGCACGCAGCTTGTCGAGCGCGGTCTGTCGGGACTCGGCAAGGCGCACGCGCCGGTCGACGTCCGAGGCCGCAAGCGCCGCCTCCTTGCGTCCGTGGTCGATGCGGTTGCCGAGCTGCTCGAGCCGATCGCGTCTGGCCGAAAGCGTCTGCATGAGCGCCGAGCGCTGGTTGCGGACCGTCGTGAGCCGCTCGGCAAGCATCTCGGACTCGAGTGCGAAGCCGGAGAGCGCCTGCTGGATATCGGCAAGGTCCGCGCGGGCGTCGTCGACGTCCTTGCGCGTCCGCCGCGCCTCGGTCATCACCTCGGCGAGCGTTTCGTCGGCGGCCAGCCGTTCCTTCTTGATGGTCTCGGACTCGCGCCGGAGTTCGCCGAGCTGGGTGTACAGCGCGTGCAGCTTGGCCTCGGTGACGGCGCGCTCCTCGGCGATCTGCTGGAGTTCGGCGGTGCGCGACTCGAACCGGCTGCCGCTCTGGTGGACCTTCTGGCGCAGTTCCGAGAGCCGCTCGACGAGGTTCTTGCCCTTCTCCTCGAGCAGAAGCAGACCGGAGTTGGTGCG
This sequence comes from Coriobacteriia bacterium, assembly GCA_030651765.1. GTDB lineage: Bacteria > Actinomycetota > Coriobacteriia > Anaerosomatales > Anaerosomataceae > UBA2272. The sequence continues at coordinate 88,308 of JAUSBY010000005.1, forward strand.
TTCGAGCACGGACTGCAGGCGCCGTCGCTGCTCGGACAGGTCGCCGACGAACAGCCCCTTCTCCTCGAGGAGTGACTGGAACGTCTCAAGCTCGCGTTGACGCTCGGCGAGCCGGTAGCGGGCGAGCTCGACTTCGGCGTCGTGCTCCCGCTCGCGCTTCTCGAGGGCGTCCCATGCCTCCTGCAGCACTCTGAGATCGCCGACGGCGAGCGCGACTTCCAGGTCGCGGAGCTCGGCGCCGATCTCGCGGTACTCGGCGGCCTTGTCGGCCTGTCGCTGGAGCGGCCTGAGCTGGCGATCGATCTCGATGAGCACATCGCGGATCCGGTCGAGGTGCACGTCCATCATCGAGAGCTTGCGGATGGCGCGCTCCTTGCGCTTCTTGTGCTTGAGGACGCCCGCGGCCTCCTCGATGAGCGCTCGCCGTTCCTCGGGACGGGAATTGAGGATCTCGTCGATGCGTCCCTGGCTGATGATCGAGTGCGTGTCCCGGCCGAGGCCCGTGTCGTGCAGGAGTTCCTGTACGTCCATGAGCCGCGTGGGCGTCTGGTTGATGAGGTACTCGCTCTCCCCGTTGCGGAACATGCGCCGGGTGATCGTGACCTCGGAGAACTCGATCGGCAACTGTCCGTCGTGGTTGTCGAGCACCAGGTCGACTTCGGCCACACCCACTGCCTGCCGTGCCGAGGAACCCGCGAAGATGACGTCTTCCATCGCGTTGCCTCGGAGCGCCTTGGCGGACTGCTCGCCGAGTACCCATAAGACGGCGTCGGAGATGTTCGACTTGCCGGAGCCGTTTGGGCCGACGACGACCGTCACCCCGGGCTCGAGGGAGAGCCGGCTGCGGTCCGCGAAGGACTTGAATCCCTTCAAGGTGAGCGACTTCAGGTACAAGCGAGGCTCTTTCCGCTGGTAGTGGCACGTATCCGCATGAAGCCGACCTCGGCGGGCGACGCTGTGTATCCTATCACAGCGGCAGTCGCGTCAGGCGTCGGACGCACCACGGGCGTCGTCGGCGAAGAGCGCGTCGAGAGCCGCCGCCGCCGCGGCCTTCTCGGCGGCCTGTTTCGTGCCGCCGGCACCGGAACCGAGCACACGACCGAGGACGTGCACGTCGGCCGTGAAGACACGCTGATGCGGCGGCCCCGCGACCTCGCGGATCCGGTACTCGGGAAGCGCCGAGAGCTTGCCCTGCGTGTACTGCTGCAGCGCCGACTTCGGGTCGGCATCCGGCGGTGCCGGCGCCGCGTAGCGCGACTCGAGCGCGCGAACGGCGAAGGTCGTTGCCGCCTCGAGGCCGCCGTCGAGGTACAGCGCGCCGATGACCGCCTCCATGACGTTCTCGAGGATCGACGAGCGCAGGCGCTCGCCTGCGGACTCGGCACCCCGTCCGAGCGATACGAACGAGCCGAGACCAAGGTGCTCGGCGACCTCCGCGAGTGCCTCTCCCGATACCGCATTGTGCTTGCGGCGCGTGAGTTCACCCTCGGGCGCGTCGGGCAGGGACACGTAGAGCGCATCGGAGACGATGAAGCCGAGGACGGCATCGCCGAGGAACTCCAGGCGGTCGTAACCGGGGCAGTCGTCGTGTTCGCACGCGTACGACGGGTGGGTGATAGCGGCCTCGAGGAGCGCGGGGTCCGAGAAGGTGTGGCCGAGGATCGCCTCGATCCGTGCGCGTCGCTTCCCGTCCATGCCCATCAGGAGTCCAGTCGCCTGAACACGAGCGTCGCGTTGTGGCCGCCGAAGCCGAAGGAGTTGCTCATGATCGCGTCGACGGTCGCCGCGCGGGCGACGTTGGGCACGTAATCGAGGTCGCACGCCGGGTCGGGCGTCTCGTAGTTGATGGTTGGCGGCAGGATCCCGTCGGTCAGGGCCCGCACGCAGATGACGGCCTCGAGCGCGCCCGCTCCACCGAGGAGATGGCCGGTCATCGACTTGGTCGATGAGACGGGTGGTGCGTCCGACCCGAAGACGGCCTTGATGGCGCCGGTCTCGGCGGCGTCGCCGAGCTGGGTCGAGGTGCCGTGCGCGTTGATGTAGCCGATCTCGGCCGGAGTCATGCCGCCGCGTGCGAGCGACTGGAGCATGGCGCGGCGGGCGCCGTCCCCGTCGGGCGCCGGTGCGGTGAGGTGGTAGGCGTCGGCCGAGGCGCCGTATCCGGCGAGCTCGGCGTAGATGCGGGCTCCGCGGGCGCGTGCGTGCTCGAGTTCCTCGAGTATCAGGATGCCGCCGCCCTCGCCCATGACGAAGCCGTCGCGACCGGCGTCGAAGGGACGTGACGCCCGGGTGGGGTCGTCGTTGCGGGTGGACAGCGACCGAGCGGCGCAGAACCCGGCGAGCCCGAGCGGCGTGGTGCCGCAGTCGAAGCCTCCGGCGATGACCACGTCTGCATCACCGCGCTTGATGATCTCCCCCGCCTCGCCGATGGCGTGGTTGCCGGTGGCGCACGCGGAGACCGGGGCGTAGTTGATGCCTTTGGCGCCGAGCCGGATGGAGATGTGCCCGGCGGCGAGGTCGACGATCATCATCGGGACGAGGAACGGGCTTACCCGTCCCGGTCCCTTCGCGTCGAGGATCTCCTTCTGTTCCTCCATCGTGCCGAGTCCGCCGATCCCGGAGCCGACGATGACGCCTACCCGATCCGCCTCGGCCTCTTCGATGACGAGTCCCGCGTCGTCGACCGCCTGCTGGGCCGCGGCGACGGCGAACTGCTGGAACCGGGCCAGGCGACGGGCCTCCTTCGGCTCGAGCCATGGCGTGGGGTCCCAGTCGTCGATCATCGCGGCGAACCGGGTGGAGTATGCCAAGACATCGAATGCGGTGATGGGCGCCACGCCGCTTATGCCGGCATTGACCGACGCACATACGGCGTCGGCGCCGATGCCGACAGGACTGACGACTCCGAGGCCGGTGATGACGACGCGTCTCATGACTGGTCTCCTTCGCTCGCTGCCCGCCACTCGGCACACAGGCGGTCGATCAGTTCGGCCGCGGTCGGGACGTCGTGGACATGGGCCGCAGACGTCCCGGCGAAGATGAGGCCGCGCTCGACGTCGCCGCGCTGTGCGATCTCGAGCGCGTCGATGATGCAGTACTCCTTGCCGCACTGCTTGAGACACGCCCGGCACCGCTCGATCGGCGGGTAGTCGGCCCGGGCTATGCGCTCCGTGAGCGGAGAGGTGATCGCGCGTCCGGGCAGTCCGACCGGACTCTTGGTGACGATGATGTCATCCGCGGTCGCCTCAACGTACATCTGCTTGAACGCGTCAGGTGCCGAGGACTCGACCGTGGCGGCGAATACCGAACCCATCTGCACTCCCGCCGCCCCCGCATCGAGCGCGCGCTTGATGTCAGCTCCGGTGGCCAGGCCGCCTGCGGCGATCACCGGGATGTCGACGGCGTCGAGGATCTCGGGGAGCAGGTCGAACAGGTGCCGGTCCGTGCCGAGGTGTCCGCCCGCGTCGCAGCCTTCGACAACGACCGCCGATGCGCCGAACTTCTCGGCCAGGCGCGCGACACGCGCCGAGCCAACGATAGGAACGAACTCCACACCCGCCTCGCGGCACCACGTGAAGACGTCACGGGAGAACCCGGCGCCGGCCACGACGAGATCGACGCCTTCTGCGAGTGCCGCATGAACCAGGTCCTTGAAGATGCGGACGGCGACCATGATGTTCACGCCGATGACGCCCGAAGTCGCCGCGCGCGTGCGGCGGACTTCCTCGGCCAGTTCGGCAGGACTCAACCCTGAGCCCGCGATCAGGCCGATGCCGCCGGCGTCGGCCACCGCGGTCGCGAGCGGTCCCAGCGAAATGCGTACGGCCATGCCGCCCTGGATTATGGGGAGCCGGGCGGTGCGTGCGCCGATGGTGAGCGTAGGCAACTCCATGAGTTCCTCTCCCTGGTGACGAGACGGCGCCACGCTCTCGCATGACGCCGCCTCGTAAGCGGCTCGAGACCGCATCACTCCAAATTTGCGGCGATATAGTCGACAGCGTCGCCGACCGTCTTGATGGACTCGGCCTCCTCATCGGGGATCGAGATGCTGAACGAGTCCTCCAGCGCCATGACGAGCTCGACGATGTCGAGCGAATCGGCGCCAAGGTCGTCGATGAACGACGCCTCCGGCGAGACGTCGTCCTCGTCTGCGGAGAGCTGGTCGACGATGACCTCCTTCACCTTGGCGTAGATCTCATCGTGCTCCATGCGTACCACCTCCTTCCGGGGTCGTGGATAAGAATCTGCAGGTCAGACGCACGTCATGCCGCCATCAACGGCGATCGTCTGGCCTGTGAGATACGAAGCGTCGTCGGAAGCGAGAAACGCCACACAAGCCGCGACGTCCTCAGGCATACCGAAGCGCCCCATCGCTATGGCGGCGGCTGCCCCGTCGCGAGCGGCCTCGGGAAGCGCATCGGTCATGTCGGTGGCGATGAAGCCGGGGGCCACAGAGTTGGCGCGTACGCCGCGCGACGCGAGCTCGCGGGCAACGGACTTCGTCATCCCGATGAGGCCGGCCTTAGCCGAGGCGTAGTTGACCTGACCGGCGTTGCCGGTGAGCCCGACGACCGAGGATATGTTGATGATCGAACCCGCCCGCGCCTTCATCATGACCTTGCCGGCCGCGCGGGTGACGAAGAACGCTCCCGAGAGGTTCGTCCCGACGACCGCGTTCCAGTCGTCGTCGGACATCCGTACGAGAAGACCATCGCGGGTGATGCCCGCGTTGTTCACGAGCACGTCGAGGCGGCCGAAGCGCTCGACGACGGCCGTCACCAGGTCGGTCGCGGCCGTCGAATCACCGATGTCCGCCTGGAACATCTCGGCGGTCCCCCCGCCGGAGACGATCTGCGCCACGACGTCTGCGGCAGCCGATGCATTACCGGCGTAGTTGACCGCGACGGTAGCGCCCTCGGACGCGAGCCGGAGCGCGATGGCGGCCCCTATGCCGCGGGAACCACCGGTGACCAGTGCGACGCGACCCTCGAGCCGTCTCATGCGGCAACCTCCTCACGGAGCTTCTCGATACCGACGGTCTCCGCGGCGTACACGGACAGCCCGTCGACCCGGCGTCCGAGTCCGGTGAGAACCGCTCCCGGTCCCGCTTCTACCACGATACGGATGTCGCGGTCGAGGATCGCGAGCATCGTCTCGGTCCAGCGCACCGGAGAGACTATCTGATCGCGGAGTCTGGCGCGGATGACGTCGGGATCGGTGGCAGCCCGCGCGGCGGTGTTCTGCAGGATGGGTACGGTCGCCTCACGCAGCGGTGTCGACTCGAGGACGCGGGCGAACTCCTCGGCGGCGGACTCCATGAGCGGCGAGTGGAACGGGCCGGCGACGCTGAGCGGGATGATCTTGCGCGCGCCAGCCTCGGACAGTGCGTGGGTGGCGATCTCGATGCCGGCGTGCGTGCCGGTCAGCACGATCTGGCCCGGAGCGTTGTCGTTGGCGATCCACACGCCGTCAAGCGGCGCAACGAGATCGGAGACGACCGATGAGTCCATGCCGAGTACGGCGGCCATGGTGCCGGGCGTGGCTTGTGCCGCCTCGGCCATCGCCCGGGAGCGCTCGACCACGAGCTCGAGTCCCGATGCGACGTCGAAGACGCCCGCAACGGCGAGCGCGGTCAGTTCGCCGAGGCTGTGACCCGCGACGACCGTCGGCCGGATGCCGGCCTCGGCGATCGCGGATGCCCAGGCCCAGCCTGTGAGGAACAGGAGCGGTTGAGCCGCACGCGTGTCGGCCAGTGCGGCATCGGGCCCCTCGGCTGCTATCGCGCGCAGTTCGAGGCCGGAGAGCGACTCGGCGTACTCGAGCAGGCCCGCGATCCCGGCTTTGTTCGGGACGGTCTCGAGCATGCCGATGCGCTGCGACCCCTGCCCTGGGAAGACGAGTGCGACCTGAGACGTCACGGCGCCCGTCACCGGCCGCAGACCGAGGGAAGCGCGCGCATGGCGGCCTCCGCCTCTTCGACAAGCGCGCGGACGATGGCCCCGGCCGGCTCGATGGCGCAGACCATGGCCGCAGCCTGACCGGCCATGAGCGAGCCCATGTCGAGGTCACCTTCGCGCATAGCGAGTGCGAGTCGTCCGGTTCCGAGGACCTCGATCTCCTCGGGCTTGTTGTCCCGGTCGAGCTCTTCGATCATGCGGGAGAGCTTGTTCTTGATGACGCGCACCGGGTGCCCTGTGGAGTAGCCGGTCACGACGGTGTCGCGGTCGCGTGCCTTGACGATGCGCGCCTTGATGTCGGGATGGATGGTGCACTCCTCGGCACACATGAAGCGCGTGCCGACCTGCACACCTTCTGCGCCGAGTGCGAAGGCCGCGGCCACACCCCTGCCGTCGGCGATGCCGCCGGCCGCGACGACCGGCACGCCGACCGCATCGACGAGTTGTGGCGTCAGGACCATCGTCGTGAGCTCGCCGATATGGCCACCGGCCTCCATGCCCTCACCGATGATCGCGTCGGCGCCGATGGACTCAAGCCGCTTGGCGAGCGCCACGCTCGGGGCGATCGGGAGCACCTTGATGCCGCGTTCCTTGAAGTCTGCCATGTACTTCCCGGGATTGCCCGCCCCGGTAGTCACGACGCGGACCTCCTCGTCGAGCACCATCTGCACGAGCTCATCGATGTGCGGGGTGAGCAGCATGAGGTTCACGCCGAACGGACGGTCGGTTGCCGCCTTGGCGTTGCGGATCTGCTCGCGAAGCAGATCGGTGGGCATGTGTCCCGCGCCGATGACACCGAGGCCGCCGGCGTTGCTCACCGCGGCGGCGAGTTCGGCAGTCGCGGTCCACGCCATCCCGCCCTGGATGATCGGGTGCTCGATGCCGAGCAGCGTGGTCAGTCGGGTGCGTATCATCTGGTGGGCTCCTTGGTCCATCTGACGATCGCGGCGCCCCACGTGAGTCCGGCGCCGAAGCCGACGAGTGCGACCACGTCTCCGGGCCGCAGTTGGCCGCTAGTATACAGGTCGTTCAAAGCGAGCGGTATCGAGGCGGCAGAGGTGTTGCCGACGTGCTCGATGTTGGATACGACGCACGCGCGATCGAGCCCGAGACGGTCGGCTACCGTGTCCAGGATCCGCTTGTTGGCCTGGTGCGGGACGAGCCAGGTGATGTCGTCGGCGCTCATCCCCGAGGAGGCCAGCGCGCGTTCGGTCGTGTCCGGGATCATGCGGACCGCGAACTTGAACACTTCGCTTCCGGCCATCTGAACGTAGTGGAGGCCCTGCGCGACGCGTTCGGGCGTGCACGGCAGCGCGGAACCGCCTGCCGGGATCTTGAGAACCTCTGCGCCGCTGCCGTCGGTACCCAGGTCGATGCCGAGGACACCCGCCTCGTCGGCGGACTGAACGACGACCGCGCCGGCACCGTCACCGAACAGCACGCATGTGGCGCGATCGGTGAAGTCTACGTGACGGGTGAGCGCGTCGGCACCTATGACGAGGACACACGTGGCGCGGCCGGCCTCGATCATGGACGTCGCGTGCTGGAGGGCGAATATGAAGCTCGTGCAGGCCGCCATGATGTCCACGCCGGGGCACGACAGGCCGAGCGCGTCTTGGACGAGCGCCGCCGTCGAGGGGAAGATGTGGTCCGGGCTCGATGTGCCCACCACCACGAAGTCGACCTCGGACGGCGCGACACCCGCGTCGGCGAGCGCAGCGAGTCCGGCAGCGGTAGCCAGGTGCGACGTGGCCTCGCCGTCGGCGGCGAGCCTGCGCTCCGAGATCCCCGTCCGCGTACGGATCCATTCGTCGGTGGTGTCGACCATGACCTCGAGGTCGGCATTGGTGAGCCGGCGCTCGGGCAGATAGCTCCCGATCCCGGTGATTGCGGCGTGTCTCATACGCGGGGTGTGCTCCTCTATGCGCGGCCTACCCGACGCATGACGGCTGCGAATGTCCGTGTAGTGTACACGTTCGGGAGCTGCGGGCAAACGGCTCTGAACCGCACCCGAGACACCCTATCGGGACAGTCCTTCGGCGATGGCGCCCGTCAGGCCGCCACGCACCGCTCGCGCCCCGACCGCGATGCCGTTGGCGATCGCCCGGGGACCGGCGCTCCCGTGACCGATGATGCATACGCCGTTGACGCCGAGCAGTGGTGCGCCGCCGTACGCGTCGGGGTCGAGGCGGTCTTTGATGGCGCGCAGCGACGGAGAGACGATGCCCGCGGCCAGGCGATTGATGGTCGTTTCGGTGAGCGCGGCCTTGACCTGACCCAGCAGCATCGCCGACAGGCCCTCGAGCACCTTCAGGGTGACGTTACCGGTGAAGCCGTCGGTCACGATGACGTCCACGTCGCCTGAGGGCACGCTCCGCCCCTCGACATTGCCCACGAAGCCGGGTACTTCGGCGGCCATGAGCGCGTACGCTTCCTGTGCGAGGAGCGAGCCCTTGGTCGGCTCCTCGCCGATGTTGAGAAGTCCGACCCGCGGCGCCTCGATGCCGAGGATGATTCGAGCGTACGCGCTACCCATGTGGGCGAACTGCACGAGCATGTCGGCCTTGACATCGGCGTTGGCGCCAACGTCAAGGAGCACGGTCGGGCCTGCGGCGCCCGGGATCACGGTGGCGATCGCGGGACGGGAGACGCCCGGGATGCGGCCCATGACGAGCGTGGCTGCCGCCATGCACGCGCCGGTGCTTCCGGCGCTGAAGAACGCGTCGGCCCGGCCCTCGCGCACGAGCCTGCACCCGACGACGATCGATGAGTCCTTCTTCGTGCGAACCGCCGAGGCAGGATGTTCGTCCATGGCGATGATCTCGGTGGCGACGACCGGCTCGAGCCGGTCGGACGCGAGCGGGGTGACGATCGCCTCCGGGCCCACAAGGAGGACTCGCAGTGTGGGATCGGCCGCAAGTGCCTCGGCGACCCCGGACAGCACGACGCCCGGTGCAGCGTCGCCGCCCATCGCGTCGACGGCGACCGTCGCAGTGCTCTGTGACATCGGCGCTCCTCGCGGCTCAGTCGATGCCGAACGCGGCGAACAGACGCTGCGTGTCGACCTCGCGCTCGAACATCCCGCGTATTCTAGCAGCCTTGTCGGGGTCGTGGAGCCGCATGCGGCCTATGAGTGCGTCCAGGGTTTCGACGGCGCTCAGCGTGTCGGTCTCCACCAGGACCATGGGTACGCCGAGTTCCTCGGCGCGGGCGGCGACCGCCGGTCCGGGGGGCATGTTGCCCGTGAGCACGATGCAGCGGGTGTTCGTCTCGAGCGCCGCGAGCTGGACGTCGGCACGGTCGCCGCCGGTGATGACCGCCTTGCGGGCCTTGCGCCGGAAGAAGCGCAGCGCCTTGTCCTGGCCCATGGCGCCGACCATGAAGGTCTCGACGGTATCGCCGAGACGGTCGGTCGCGGTGAGCACCGTCCCGCCGAGCGCGTCGACGATCTCGGCCACGGTCACGGAGCCGAGTGCGGGGTCGTGGGGCAGCGCGCCGAAGACCGGGATTCCGCGGCTTTCGAGGAACGGGACCACCCTCTCGGCCACGATCGTCGTGTGCGCCTCGTGGATGCCGTTCAGGACGACGCCGCCAAGGCGGCGGCCCAAAGCCGAGCCGAGGAACAGCGCATCTTCCGGAAGATCCGTCGGGCGGGGGCGATCGATCACGAGCACGCACGCGTCGAGGAGGTCGGCGACCGACGCCGGTGACAGGCCCGCCGCGGTGCCCTGGGCAGGCTCGGTGGGGCCTTCAACCACCATGATGTCGCGTCCGGCGGCACAGCGGCCAAACGCGTCGCGTACGGTCTCCAGTCCCGGGACGTCAGCTCCGGCGAGCACATCTTCGACGAAGGACTGGGAGCGGACGACCGGACAGACATCGGAAAGCTCCGACGGCCGCTTGAGCGATCGGTTGATATACAGAGCGTCCTCGTCGGTGAGCAACTCCCCGGCGTGGACCGGCATCGTGCCGTACGGCTTGAAGTAGCCGACATCGTGTCCCCGGTCGGCGAGGATGCCTATGAGCGTGAGTGCGATACCGCTCTTGCCCGTGTAAGGCCTGGTGGACGTCACGACGATCGTCTTCATGATCATTCTCCTATACCGATGCGCACGTCGGCGGCCACTGCACCGGTTCCCCGGTCTCCTACGATGAGCGGATTGATGTCGAGCTCCGTGATCTCGGCCGTGTCGACGGCGAGCGCGGACACGCGGCAGATGACGTCTACTATGGCCTCGATGTCGGCCGGGGCCTGACCGCGAGTGCCGCGGAGTATGCCGAAGCCGCGAATCTCGGCGATCATCTCACGGGCGTCAGCCGGCGTGACGGGGCACAGGCGGAACGTGACGTCCTTGAGGACCTCGACGTACACGCCGCCGAGGCCGAACATCAGGATCGGGCCGAAACTCGGATCGCGATCGATGCCGATGATGACCTCGCGGCCGACGGGCAGCTGTTCCTGGACCGTGACACCCCAGATCGTGGCGTCGGGCATGCGCTGTTGGACGCGCGACATCATGCGCTCGTAGGCCGCGTCGAGCTCGCTCTCCGAGGTGATATCGAGTGCGATGCCGCCGATGTCGGACTTGTGGAGGATGTCGGGACTCGCGATCTTGACGACCACCGGGTAGCCGGTGTCTGCGGCGAGTTGCCGGGCGGCGGCGCGGTCCGGTGCGAGACCGCCTTTGGGAACAGGAATCCCGTAGGCAGCAGCGATGCGATGCGCCGATGCGTCGGTCACGAACGTACGGTCCGCGGCGCGAGCGTGCGCAATGGCCTCGGCGACGACCGACGTGTCGGCAGCGATCTCGAGGGGCTCGGATGGCGCGCGGTCGAGGCGTTCGCGATGTCGCTCCATCGCGGCGAGGGTGCCGACGGCGCGCTCGGGGAACGAGTAGCCCGGTATCCCGCCGTCTTTGAGAGCCTGCATCCCGGCTGCGACCGAACGGTCTCCCATGAATGCCGCGAGCGTCGTGATGCCGGATTCGTGTGCGATCGCGGCGATACGCTCGGCGGTCGCCCCGGCGTCGGTCATCGCCTGGGGCGTCAGCACGACGAGCAGCGAGCGGACGCCGGGGTCGGCCACCAGGATGCGAGCCGCGGCCTCGTAGCGGTCGGGCCCTGCGTCGCCGAGGATGTCGACGGGGTTGTAGACCGCGGCTGCATCGGGCAGGACCTCGCGGAGCGCTGTGACCGTGGCGGCGTCGAGGGACGCGAGCGCGACCCCGTTGCGATCGCAGGCATCGGTGGCGAGAATGGCCGGTCCACCCGCGTTGGTGAGGATGACGGTTCCGGAACCGGCGGGTAGCGGTTGACGCGAGAACCCCTCGGCCAGATCGAAGAGCTCCTCGACGGTGGTGACAGCCACCGCACCGGCTTTGCGAAACGCGGCTTCGTAGGCCACGCGCGACCCCGCGAGACTGCCGGTGTGCGATGAGACGGCCCGTGCGCCGGCATCCGAACTGCCGGCCGTCAGTGCGATGAACGGAACGCGGGTCACGAGTCGGGACACGGCATCGACGAACGCGACCCCGTCGGCGATGCCCTCGAGATACGCCACGACGACGCCGGTGTCGGGATCCTCCGTCCAGGCACGGATGAGGTCGACCTCGGAGATGTCCGCCTTGTTGCCGAGGCTGACGAAGTGCGCCAGGCCGATTCCCTCGCCAGCCGCCCAGTCGAGGATGGCGGTTCCGAGGGCACCGGACTGCGACAGGAACGAGATGGATCCGCGTTCGGGCATGATCGGCGCGAACGATGCATTGAGTCCGGAGCGCGTGGCGATCAGGCCGAGGCAGTTGGGTCCGAGTAGCCGAACCCCGCCCGCGCGCGCGGTCGTGACCAAGACGCGTTCGAGGGCCGCTCCGTCGGGTCCCGCCTCCCTGAAGCCGGCGGAGATGACGATTGCTGCGGGGATCCCGAGCGTCACGCACTCCTCGACGACGGCGATGGTTCGGGCCGCAGGCACCACGATGACAGCGCAGTCGACGCGTTCAGGCAGGTCTCCGAGCGTGGGATACGCGGTGTGGCCCAGTACCGAAGGACTTCTAGGGTTGACCGGGTAGACGGGACCCGTGTAGCCGCCGGACAGGAGGTTCGCGAAGACGGCGTGGCCGACCTTGGCCTCATCCTGTGAGGCGCCGACGACTGCGATCGACCGTGGTGCGAAGAACGCCTCGAGCACGGCGGACCTCCAATGCCGTGAAAGAAGAACGGCGCCGGAAGTCTCCGGCGCCGCGTGCGCTACTCGGTGTCGATGATCTCTTTGCCATCGTAGTACCCGCACTCCGGGCAGACCCGGTGCGGGAGCTTCGGCTGGTGGCACTGCGAGCACAGCGAGCGGGACGGCGCCTCGACGTGATGCTGGGAACGGCGTGCATCGCGCACTGCGCGTGTCGTCTTCCGCTTGGGTACGGCCATCGGTGGTACTCCCTTCACGCGCCGCGAGCACGCGGCGATCTCATGCGACATGCGGCCGACCCTGGGCCGGCGCAAGGCGACATGATAGCACAGGACGCGGCCGACCGGGCAAGGCGTGACGTGCTACCGAGGGTCCTCGGGTGGCAGCAGGTCCTTGAGCGCGGCGAACGGTGACGATGACAGATCCGGCCCGCACGAACAGTCTCCCTCGGAAAGATCTTTCCCACAACTCACACAGATGCCGGCGCAGTCCTCGGCATGGACGGGCGCGAACGGCATGGCGAGCACTATGGCCGAGAGCACCGGCTCCATGATGTCGACAGAGCTCTCATCGATGAAGAGGAACTCCTGCTCTTCGGGCAGCTCGTGCTCGCGACCGTGGTGGATGTAGAAGCCGTCGACCTCAGATGAGACCGAGAGCGCGAACTCCTCGAGACAGCGGCTGCATACCGCCGTGACCTCGAGGTCGACTGTTCCGGCGAGCACGATGCCGGAGCCGGTGTTCGTGAGCGTGACGGCCGCGTGCGCAGGGCCACGCGCAGGATACTTCTCGTAGCCCAGGACGATCGCGGGAACCTCGATGTCGGCGTCCACGGTGACCGTGGCGGCGAGATCGTCGAGGATGTCGCGTACGTCGACACGATACGACGTGGAAGACATGCTACTGCCCGCGCTGGGCGACCTTGCCCTGAAGCCGATCGCGGCCGCGCTGGACGGCGGTGAGGAGCTTGCCGAGGTTGACCTCGAGGTTGGCCAGCATCTCGTCTGCGTAGTCCTCGGCCCCGAGGCGGATCTCCCTCTCGCGGGTCCGTGCGTCATCGAGGATCTCGGCGCGCTGCTGCTCGGCGAGCTTCACGATCTCCTGTTCGGCCGCCATGGCCTCGGCGCGCGACTTGGCGTCCTCAAGGATGCGGTTGGCCTCCTTCTCGGCCTCCTCGAGCATCTCCTGCCGCTCCTTGACGATCCAGCGAGCCTGCTTGAGCTCGTCGGGGAACTGGGACCGGATCTCGTCGATGAGTTCGTAGACCCGCTCGGGGTCGACCATCTTCGATGCGGTGAACGGCACGTTGCGACCGCTATCGATGAGTTCTTCGATACGGTCGATGAGCGCCAAGATGTCCATGCTCAACCTCCCTAGAGGGACTGGTGCGATCGCGAGGCAAGCGCCTCACATACTGCGTCTGGCACGAGCCCTTTCACCGACCCGCCGTGGCGGGCTATCTCCTTGACTGCCGACGAACTCAGATAAGCGTACTCGGGGATGGACATGATGAACATGGTCTCGACCGCTTTGTCGAGCCGGTAGTTCAACTGCGCCATCTGGAACTCCCGCTCGAAGTCCGTCACTGCACGAAGGCCCTTGATGATGACCGTCGCGTCCATCTCCTGCGCGAATTCTACCAGCAGTTTATCAAAGGGGCGCACTTGAACGTTATCGAGTGCCGCGACGGAGTCTTCGATGAACGTGACGCGCTCCGCGACGGTGAACAGCGGGCCGCCGCCTTTGTCGGGACTGAGTGCGACCGCGACGACCACCTCGTCGAAGATCGCCGAGGCACGCTCGATCACGTCGAGGTGTCCGTTGGTGACCGGATCGTAGGTTCCCGGGCATATCGCACGCTTCACGTTCCCGCTCACCCCCCGTAGATGCCGTAGGTCACTTCAGTATCCCCGTACCGCCTGACGCCCTCCTCCGAGAAGCCGGAGGGCCACGACGGCTGCGTCTTGGTGGCATGCTCGTAGACCATCAGCGCGCCAGATGAGAGAGCGCCGCCAGCCGCCAGCGCTTCCAGTACCTGGCTGAACTCGGCCGCGTCTATCCTATAGGGAGGGTCGGCAAAGAGCAACGAAACGGGTGCTGCACGCAGGCGGGAAGCGTCAAACCGTTCAACGCGCGTCACCTGCACGGTGGCGTCGTGGGCGCCCAGAGCCGCGATGTTCGCCCGGATGGTATCTGCGGCGCGTCGGTCGCTTTCGACGAACGTCACGTGGGCGGCCCCACGTGAGAGCGCTTCGATGCCGAGTGCGCCGCTTCCGGCATACAGGTCGAGGACGTGCACACCATCGAGCGAGCCGAGTCGCGTGATGACCGAGGAGAAGACCGCCTCACGCACGCGATCGGCGGTCGGACGCGTCTCGCTTCCGGCTGGCGCGGTGATCCGCCTCCCGCGCCACTTTCCTGCTATGACCCTCATCCGGCGCTCACCCGCCTCCACGCATCGCCGAGCAGACGGGCGATGTATCCGGCGAGCGGACGATGCTCGGGACGATCGAGCGTGGGGTCTTCGGCAATGATGCTCCGGGCTTCGGTGCGGGCGAGGTCGAGCAGTTCATGGTCGCGCGCGGCCGATGCCAGCCTGAGCGCGGGCAGTCCGCTCTGGCGCTGGCCGAGCACGTCGCCCTCCCCTCTCAGGCGAAGATCGTACTCGGCGAGCTCGAACCCGTCGTTGGTCGACGCGATCGCCTCCATGCGCGCTCGGCCGTCGGCGGTCTTAGGATCGGCGAACAGCAGCACCTGTCCGGCCTTCTCGCCGCGCCCGACGCGACCACGAAGCTGATGGAGTTGGGCGAGCCCGAACCGCTCGGCGTCCTCGACGATCATCACGGTCGCCTCTGGCACGTCGACACCGACCTCGATGACAGTCGTGGCGACGAGAACGTCGGTTTCGCCAGCACGGAACCGCTCCATGGCCGCTCGCTTCTCTGCGGGGGGCATGGCGCCGGTCAAGAGTCCCACCTTGAGGTCGGGGAAGACCGAACGCTGGAGCCTGCGCGCTTCGGTCGTGGCTGCGCGGGCCTGCGTGGCGTCGCTCTCGTCTATCAGCGCGCATACGACGTATGCGCGATCACCCGCCGCGACCGCTGTGCGCACGGCTGCGTACGCCTCGGCGCGGCCGGACGTGGGCACGACACGGGTTGTGACGTGGTCGGCGGGACGGTCACCGGGGCGCTGGCGCACGTACGTCGTCTCGAGATCGCCGTAGGCTGTGAGCGCCAGACTGCGCGGGATCGGGGTCGCCGTCATGACGAGCAGGTCGAGGCCCTCGCCCTTGTCCCGCAGGGCAAGGCGCTGGTCGACGCCAAAACGGTGCTGCTCGTCGACGATGGCGAGCGTGAGGTGCCGGTATGCGACGTCTGGCTGGATGAGGGCATGCGTGCCGAACGCGACCGTGAGCGATCCGTCGGCAAGTCCGCCGAGGACACGGGTGCGCTCCGCGGCAGGGGTCGAACCGGTGAGCAGCGCCCACGTGATCCCGGCAGCATCGAGCAGCGGGCCGACCGCGCGTGCGTACTGGGTGGCGAGCACCTCGGTCGGGGCCATCATCGCGGCCTGAGTGCCGGAGTCGGCGCATGCGGCGAGCGCGTGTGCGGCGACGACGGTCTTACCGGTGCCGACGTCGCCGAGGAGCATACGGTTCATCGGATGCGTGCCAGCCATGTCGGCCAGGATGGTCACGACCGCCTCGGCCTGATCGGTCGTGAGTGCGAACGACAGCGCGGCGACCAGCTTCTCAACGCGCGGCCCGTCGACGGTGTGTTCGTGACCGGGGTGGGCGTCCACGAGTTGGTGGCGTCTGAGGGACATGGCGAGCTGGACCGTGAACAGCTCGTCGAAGATAAGTCGCCGCCGCGCCTCGGCAAGCTCAGACGCCGAGTCGGGGAAGTGGATCGACCGGAGCGCGGTCGCGAGGGGCACGAGGCCGTGTGCGGCTCTTAGACGCGCCGGCAGCGGGTCGGGAACGTCGGCCGCGATGACGAGCGCCTCAGTGACGAGCCGCCGGAGCCAGTTGGTGGTGAGCCCTTCGGTCGTTCGGTGCACCGGGAGGATCCGGGCTATCTCCGGGCCGGAATCCGCGTCGGGGAGGCGTTCTACGAACGGGTTCCGCATCTGCTTGAGCCCGTAGTCGAGCGTCACGGTACCGGCGAACGCGACGCGCTCCCCCACCCGGAACGAGCGTGCGACGTGAGGCTGATTGAACCAGACGCCGATGAGCGCACCCGTGCCGTCGACGATAGCGACCTCGGTGATCGCGAGCTTCTGACGTGGACGTTTGACGTTGATCTCGTGTACGCGTCCGACCACCGTCGCCTCGGCTCCCGCCAGAACCGTGCGCAGGTCCGCGGTGGTCGTGAGATCGAGGTATCGGAACGGGTAGTGCGAGACCAGTTCGCCCACGGTGTGCACGTCGAGCCGTGCGAGCGCTTCGACCCGACGAGCATCGACGAATCGGACCGCGGAGACGGGGTCGGTCCAGCGATGGAGGGCGGCGATACGTGCCGCCGGCGCGGCGAGTGCACCGCTCATCGGCAGGCCCTACGGCAACCGATAGAAGGCTGCCCCGATGGCCCGTGGGCCGGCGTACGTCCCGATGACCGCGCCGACACCGACGGTATGAAGCAGCTCGTAGCGCGCGCCCGCCGCGTCGAGGGCGGCGCGCAGTTCGTCTACCAGGTCCGGAGCCTGGGCGTGAAGCAGCCCGAGCTTGACGGGGCCATCTGCCGAGGCTTCGGTCACCTGGGCGGCGATCTCGGCGATTGCCTTCTTCATGCCCTTCGCCTTCTTGAACGGCTCGATGATGCCGTCGCTGTTGAAAGTGAGGACCGGCTTGATATTGAGGAGCGATGCTGCGAGCCCCTGGGCCTTGCCGGCCCGACCGCCCTTGACCAGATAGTCGAGCGTGTCCAGGGCGAAGAGGATCCGGACGTTGTCGGCCGCTGCCTGGGCGGCAGCCTCGACGCCGTCAAGGTCCGCGCCGGCCTCGCGCGCTACGTGTGCCGCATCGACGACGAGTGCGGTGGCTGCCGAGACGACGTGCGTGTCGATGATCCGTACGGGGACGGGCGACTCGTTGGCGGCCATGATCGCCGACTCGATGGTGCCCGAGAGGGCCGAGGTCAGGTGTACGGAGACGATACCGGTACACCCCTCGTCGGCGAGTCTCCCGTAGACCGCGCCGAAGTCGGCCGGGGAAGGCTGCGATGTCTTGGGGAGCGTGTCGGCGGCGGCGAGCTTCTCGTAAAACGCCGCCGGCGTGAGTTCAGTCCAATCGAGGAAGGACTCCGTGCCGAAGGTGACCTTCAGCGAGACCATTACGATGTCGTGATCGGCAAGCCACTCCGGCCCCAGGTCGCACGTACTGTCGCAGACGATGCCGATCTTAGTCATGTGAGGCTCCCTATTCGACAGAGACGATGATCGGGTACAGCGGCTGGCCGCCGCGATGTGCTTCGACCTCGGCTTCTGGGTGGGCCTCCGCCAGGCGAGTCTCGAGTGCTGACATCGCCTCGTCGTCGAGGTCCTCCCCACCGAGTAAGGTGATGGTCTCGCCGTCACCGATGATGTGCTCGACTACCCTGAGCGTGACGTCGGCGACATCGGAGCCGGTGACCTCGATCTCGTGATCCACGATGCCGATGACATCCCCAGCTTTGATCGGGCCTACCTTACCGCTGGCGTCCTTGACTGCGACGGTCACCTCAGCCGTACGCACCTCGCCTGCAGCAGCGGTCATCTCCGCGATGATCGCGTCGAGGTCGTCCGAGCCGTCGTAGGCGAGCAGCGCGGCAAAGGCCTGCGGAATGGCGGTCGTCGGGACGACGGCGACCGGGCGATCGGCGACTCCGGTGACCTGCTGCGCCGCAAGGATGATGTTCCTGTTGTTGGGGAGAAGCACGATCTTCTCGGCGTTGATACTCTGCGCGGCCTCAAGGAGCTCGGCCGTAGATGGATTCATGGTCTGCCCGCCGCTGACGACCACATCGGCGCCGAGGCTTAAGAGGATGTCCTTAAGACCCTGGCCTGCGGCGACCGCGACGAAACCGACCGGCTTGGTCGGCTCGGCGTCCCGTTTGATCCCGGCGGTGCGCTCGGCGGTCTGGCGGCGCATGTTGTTGATGTGGACGTCGGAGACCTCACCGAGACCGGTCGCCCATGTCAGTACGGTACCCGGCGTGTCGGTGTGGACGTGGATCTTGTACGTCTCGGCATCGCCGACGACGAGTTCGGAGCCGCCGATTTCGGCGACGTACTCTTCAAGGACCGAGATGTCGGCCTGGGCGCCGTGGAGGAGTAACTCCGTGCAGTAGAGGTACTCGTCGTCGGCCCAGTCGTCGACCGGTTGGACCAGGAGAGGACCCGAAGTGAACGTGACGTCATGATCGCGAACTTCGTGGCCCTCGAGGGCGGCGACGAAGCCTTCGGCAAGGATCGCGAGGCCGAAGCCTCCTGCATCCACCACGCCGTTCTCCTTCAGGACGGGGAGCAGGTCCGGCCCCCTGCGGACGGACTCGAACGCGGCTTCGACGACCGCCTCGAGAAACTCGTCGAGCTTGAGTCCGGCCTTCACGCCGGCACCCGCTGCGGCCGCCGAGTCCTTCAGGACGGTAAGCATCGTCCCTTCGACCGGTTTGCGCACGGCCTGGAACGCGACGGTCGTGCTGCGGTCGAGGGCGGATGCGATCACCTGCGGAGTGAGTTCGGTTGACTGCCCTGCTACCTCGCACAGCCCGCGAAGCATCTGGCTCAGGATGACGCCGGAGTTGCCGCGGGCGCCCATGAGCGAGCCGTGCGTTATCGCCGTTGCGATCTCGGCGACAGAGGCCGACGACGGAAGCCTGTCCAGGTCTGTCTGGACCGCCTCAAGCGTGAGGGACATGTTGGTCCCCGTGTCTCCGTCCGGTACGGGGAACACGTTGAGTCGGTTGACCTCGTCGACGCGGTCCGCGAGCGCTCGAGCGGCAGCGGCGAACAGTTCCACGGCCGCGGGCCGCGAGTGGGCACTCATGCGCGCTCCGGGTGCTTGCGCACCTTGATCCCCTGTACATGGACGTTGACCTCGGTGACGACAACGTCGGCGTCATGGGTCAGCGCGTAGCGCACCCGGTCGGAGAGGTTGCGCGAGACCTGGGTCAGGTTGGTCCCATGCTCGATGATGACGTAGAGGTCCACGAGCACGCTGCGTTCGTCGGTGTTGGCGATGACGACGCCCTTGCGCAGCTTGTCGCGCGACAGCAGTTGGGCCACACCGTCCCTGAGCGACGGGCTGGCCATGCCGACGACTCCATAACACTCGAGCGCTACATAACCTGCGATGTCCTGGAGGACGTCGTTGGCGATCGTAACGGTACCCGGGGGCTCCACAGCCATTGAGGTCCCTCCTTCGCGATGATGAGCGGCTGCATACACGAGTGCAGCGTGAGGGTAGTATAGCGGAACACGCAGACGTCGTGCCGGCGCTTGGTCCGAGTAACGCAAGGTCAGCACGGCAACACGCGTTCCGTGGTGGGTTTACCCTCATGCGCGGCCTGTGCTAACATCGGTGCGCTTTTGCGGACATCGGCGGCGGCGTCGCCGCCTCGAACGACCAAAGGACGGATGACTCCATATGTCCAAGGTGTGCAGCGTGTGCGGGAAGCACCCCAGCGCGGGTCGCAACGTGAGTCACTCTCACCGGGTGACCAACCGGATGATCTATCCGAACGTGCAGAAGGTGTCGGTCGTTGTTGACGGCACGGTCAAGAAGATGAACGTCTGTACCAAGTGCATGAAGGCGGGCAAGGTCACCCGGGGCTAGCTCCGGGCGGTCGCCGTCACGCTACGACGGGACCCGGTTCGATCCATCACGCAGGATGTCGCGCAATGCGTCGACGACGGCGGGATCGAACTGGGTCCCTGCTTTGTCTTCCACCTCGCGCAGCGCCTCGGCGGGCGTGAACGCCCGCCGGTACGGACGATCCGACGTCATGGCGACGTATGCGTCGGCGACAGCCAGGATGCGGGCGCCGATCGGTATGGACTCCCCCGCCAGACCGTTGAGGTAGCCCGCCCCGTCGAACCACTCGTGATGATGGTAGACGATCGGTACGACGTGCCTGAGTGCCGGCGCCTCGGTGAGTATGTCGGCGGCTATCTGCGGGTGCAGCTTCAGAAGCGCGCGCTCGACGGTTGTGAGCGTGCGATCACCCTCGGCCACGGCGTCGCCGACGGAGGCCATGCCGATGTCGTGGAGCAGCGCTGCGATACGCAACGCCTCACGCTCCTGGTCCGTCAGGCTGAACGCGGCCCCGAGCGCATCGGCGCACGCCAGTACACGGTCGGTGCCACCGCGTGAGTACGGGTCCTTCGTTTCGAGTGCAAGCGCGAGCGCCTTGAGCGTGTCGAAGTACAGCTCACGCGACTCGGTCACGGCCCGCGCGTTGCGCAGCGCAGTCGCTGTCTGACGACCGAGCATCTCGATCGTCCGCATGTGGGAGTCGCCGAACCGCGCAGGAAACGAACGGCTGCCGACGTTGAGGACGCCGAGGACGCCGTCATCATCGGCGATAGGTACAGACACTGCGGAGCGGATGCCGTGACGCCGTGCGGCCGGAGTGCGTGCTGGCAGATCTTCGACGAGCAACGGCTGACGGGTGGCGAGCACCCATCCAGCGATACCTTCGCCCTCTCCGAGCGAGGTCGACCGGACGACCTCTTCCGGCAAACCCCGGGAGATGGTGATCACCAGCCGACCGCTGTCGGGATCGAGGAGCATGACGCTGCCCGTGGCGGCGCCGGAGATCTCCATGGCGGTTGTGAGTGCGGTAGAGAGGACCTCCTGTGGGTCGAGGATCCTGCTGAGCGCCCGCGCCGCGTCCACGAGTGCGTGCGCCGTCTCGAGCTCCGCACGCGCGACGTAGAGCGCCAGCGTGCCGGCAAGGGCCCCCCGCAACGGTGCCGTAGCGACCGGGAGATCGGTCGGGTCAGGCCGCCCGGTCGCGCGGAAATCGATGGCGGCGACACCCTGATGCTCGCCTGCAAGCACCGGGATGGCGAAGCGCCACAGTGCGTCGTTGCCGGAGGCGCCTCGCAGGCGGGCGATCTCTTCCATCTCGGCAGTGCCTTCGGCGTGCGCACGGGCCATGACCCGATCGTCGTCAAGGGGTATCGGCTGAGCCGATGGAGCCATGGGCCCGAAGCCGGCGATCTGCCGCAAAGTCGCCGAGGAGTCGTCCGCAAGCCACAGGGAGGTCCCGACCGGATCGGCGATGTGTCGAACCGCATCGGCAAGCGACGCGAGCACGATGTGAGGATCGAGGGTCGCCGGGACGCGCGCCACGGCCACTTCGGCAGGAGTCTCGCTCTCGGGAGTCGGGACAGGATCGGAGGCGGCACGGGACACCGGTCCGGCGAGTACGGCTATGGTGAGGCCGACTGCGAACAGAGCCGCGCCCAGTCCCACGACGACCGGCCAGGACAGCACGTATCCCGCCACAAGGCCGGCGAGGCCGATTGCGACGAGAGATACCGTGCGTATGGTACGCAGCCGAGCTTTGTCCACGTCACTCCCCTGACGGGCACGACCGTACAGCGCGTGGTGCGCTCGGTCAGTGTATCGGTCATTGGCAGCGCGTACTGTACCCCGGGGCAGTGGTCAGGGCGACGGGGCGAACACAAGGACTCTTCCCGTTGAGACCGAGATCGTCTGGTGCGGCTCCGTCACGACATTGCTCAGCCCCCGGGATGTCCACATCTCGAGCGTCTCGTCGACCAGCGGGTATCGCACACCGGATACGCTGAGAGTTGTGCCGGCATCGGCGGAGAAGAGCGACAGTGTCGCCCCGACGGGTAGGTCGAGATCGAGTGCGGGAAGATGTGTGGCGTCGACCACTAAGGCAGTGAAGTGCGGTTCGGCGGCCCGTGCATCCAGATCGGCAGCCCGGAGAAGGACTCCGAGGGACGCGAACGTATGGTCGGGACGCCCGGCGAATGCAGCCGTGATAGTGACGGGCGCGAGTCCCCTGTTCCGGGCCTCCGCTACTGCAAGGTCGAGGTCGGATGCGTCCTTCTCGACAGGAAAGGTGAGGATCTCCGCGCCGTTACGGCGCGCGGTCGCCAGCGACTGCGGTGTGACGGAGTCGAAGTCGCCTACACACACGTCGGGTGTGCGCCCGGATGCGAGGCACAGGTCGAGTCCTCCGTCCGCCGCGATGAGGACTTCGGCCGCACGGATGGTCGCGTGGTAGAACCCGTGATCGAACGGGCTCGGACAAGCGCCGACGATCAGTGCGGAGCGTGCGCCCATCACGTCGCCTGCCTCGAGACGAGTCGGTGCAGCTGTGGCATGACCGCGCCAAGTACCGCGGCACAGGCCGCCGCCGACACGAGGACGAACGAGTTGTAGGCGAGTGAGTAGATGAGCGGGGCCTGTCCGGCGTCGATGGCGTAGCTCGAGAAGAAGACGAGTCCGGAGGCGACGTGCGAGGCGTACCGCCCGAGGGCGCCGAGAACGACGCCCGGGACGATGGCCGTCCAGAAGGCGGACGCGCCGCGCCCTTCGGCCGCCTGCCGTTGCCAGCGCAGCGACGCGAAGCCGGCGAGTCCGACGAGTGCGTAGGCGAGCGGATAGTCGAGGATCCACTGCGCGGGATGGAGCGGCGGGTACGGCTTGATGAGGAAGTCGATG
The DNA here is from genome assembly GCA_030651765.1 of Coriobacteriia bacterium. GTDB lineage: Bacteria > Actinomycetota > Coriobacteriia > Anaerosomatales > Anaerosomataceae > UBA2272. Next base: position 111,127 of record JAUSBY010000005.1, read on the forward strand.
ACGCCGTACAGCGCACCGGCGGTGAGCCCGGCCGAAGGGCCTCGCAGAAGCGCGATCACGAACAGCGGCGCCATCGTGAGCGAGTAGCTCCCCCCCTGGGGAAGCTGCCATACGGCGATGAGTTGCAGAACCGCCGCCAGAGCGATGGAGAGGCCGATCTCTGCAGCGATCCTCACACGAGAGGGGTTCATGCTGGTCTCCTGTCCCGGCGCTGTGCGCCTGTCGGACGGGAGTGCCCGGACTGCTGAAGGGTAGCCCGGCTTCACGCCCACTACCTCCCGTTCTTCTGGCCCGCATTATCGGCCCAGTCCTCGGTCGCGACGGCAGTCGCCTCTCAGCCGCGCACGCGCAGCTCCCGATACGGTAGAACGCGGGCATCGTCGCACACGCGACGGTCCCGGGGCAAGTGCTACTGCATCTGCCTCAGGTACGGATACGGGTTCACGGCCGCGCCGCCACCGGGATGGATCTCGAAGTGGAGGTGTGGCGCGCTTGCCGAGGCGTTGCCGGTACTGCCGACGTAGCCGATGACCTGACCGGCGCTCACACGGCCGGACGTCACCGCGTACGAGCTCAGATGTGCGTAGTAGAACGCCCAGCCGTTGTCGGCGGTGAGCCAGATGGTCTTTCCGCCGAGACTGTTGGACTTGGAACGCACCGTTCCCGAGAGCACCGCCACGCAGGGCACCCCGTTCGCGGCCATGATGTCGGTCCCCTTGTGGGAACGTCCGCCAGAGCGCGCTGCGCCCCACGTATCGTTGTAGTAGTTGGGTCCGCGCACCGGGAAGACCATGCCGTTCGGGCCGGCCTTGGCAGTGGTCGTACCGGTCTTGGCCTTCTCGGCTGCGACCGCGGCCTTGAGCTTGGCCTGCAGCTTGTCGTACTCCTTCTGCTGCGCCTTGAGCTGACCCTCGATCCGGTCCGCTTCCTTCTTGAGCTTACTTGCCTCGGAGGCCTGGGTCTCCTTGAGAGCGTCGAGGTCGGTGCGTTTGACGTCCAGCTCCGCCTTGAGCCGGTCGACCGTGGCGATCGTCTCCGCATCCTGGCGGCCTATGCGCTGGACGTACTCCAGACGCACGAGCATGTCGTCGAAGTCCGCCGTGGACAGGAGGATCTGAAGGTAGTCGGCGCCGCCCGTGCGGTACATCTCGGCAGCACGTTGCGACAGGCGCGCGTTGGCCTCGGCGAGCTCGGCTGTGGCGACTTCGATCTCCCTGTCGACCGTAGCCAGCTCGGCACGTGTCTGGTCGAGTGCCCAGTATGCTTTGGAGTAGGCCTCTCCGGCGCGCTTCACATCACCCTGCAGGTCCTTGATCTGGGCCTGCAGCTTCTGGACCTCAGTCTCCGCCGCGAGGGCGACTGACGAGAAGCCGAGTGATGCGACAAGTACGAGCGCGAGGAGGACTCTCATGCGAGATAGGCGCACGGTGTCTCCGTCCATTTCATCAAGCGGTACCGCGATAGTGTACACGAACAGCCCTTAGCGGGAAGCGAACGCCGTGCCGACGGCGCGGTACACCGCCCGGGCAACCGAGTCCGCCCATGCCGGATCGGTCATGCGGACACGATCCGCCTCGGCCATGACGTCGCCGACGATGATGCGGACTCCGAGCTGCGGGAAGGCCGCCAGAATCGGGTCGGGGGTAGCCTGCGGCTCGACGACCGAGATCCCCGGGAGTTGGGCGGCGCGCGTCACCGCGCGTGCAAGGTCCATGGAGGCGTTCAGGGAGTCGGCAGATGTACCCTCCGAGGTCCGGTGTAAAGCGCGGAGGCCGGCCTCTGACGTTCGGCCAACGTCGATGCCGATCAGCAGGTCGCCGTTGGAGGACCGGGCGGCCTCGGTGCGCGCGTCGATGGAAGGTGCGGTCTCGGTGGCCGAGCGCGTGACCGTCACCGTGGCGCCCGCGGCCTGCAGCAGCGCACTCAGTCGGCGGGTGACGTCGAGCGCGGGATCCCCGGCGTCCACAGGCTCGGGAGGCGATGGGTCGAGGACGACCGTCACGCCTGCGAGGTCATAGGGCAACATGAGATCGCCCCCCTCGGAGCCACCGGGAACCGACAGACGAACGACATCGCCGGTGTTCACGCTCGTCCCCGGGGAGGGGAACATCTCGACGACGACGCCGGCGCTTGCCTCGGCCGACACGCCTATGACATTGACGACGAGCCCGCGGCTGACCAGCTGCGCCCGCGCCTCTTCGACCTGGATGCCGAGCACGTCTGGCAGGGCGAAGGACTGCGGGCCGGCCGAGAGGACGAGACGGACTTCACCCCCCCGCCGCATTTCGGCACCGGCAGGCGGGTCCTGGCTGACAACCGCACCTTCGGGGACGTCCACCGATACCCGTGTGCCGGTCACGGTAGCCGTCAGAGAGGAGACCTCGAAGGCTCGCTCGGCGATGTCGAGGGGCAGTCCGGTTACGTCGGGGATGACCACGACACGGGAGTTCGCCCAGAAGACGGATGCTGCGATCGCGCCCGCGATGAGTGCGACACTCACCGCTGCGGCGATGATCGCCGAGCGTGGGATAAGGGCGCGTCGTCGGTTGGGAGCTGACATAGTCATCAGTATAGCAATCGGGCCTCCCGGCTTGTCCCCGCGGACCGCGGCGGGTATGCTCCGTATCCGCAGAGCGCGATTACGGAGGAGCCATGCCCGCATACGACTATCGCTGTGAGTGTTGCGACACGCGCTTCGAGGTGACCCGGTCGTTCGGGGACACCACGAAGGCCGCATGCCCGTCGTGCGGTTCAGCTGCCAAGCGCGTCTTCACTCCGGTCGGCGTCGTGTTCAAGGGCTCCGGCTTCCACAACACCGACTATCGCAAGCCCCCGGTGGACGCTGCGCCGTCGGAGAAGCCGGCCACGGGCGCATGCCCGTCTGCGGGCACAGGCGGGTCGTGCGCGTCCTGCCCTGCTGCCGACTGACGAGACCGACTCCAGAGCGGTCTAGTCCATCCGGACCCAGAACTTCTCGGCACCTGTGCGGAACACCGTCTCTATGAAGTGCACCGTGCCGGTCTTGTTGTCCATCGCGATCGAGTGCGTACGGGCTCCCTGACCGAAGTACTTGACGCCGCGCAGCATCTCGCCGTCGGTGACGCCCGTGGCGATGAATGCGGCCTCATCGCTGTTGACGAGGCAGTCCATGTCGAGCACGCCATCGATATCGCACTTGGTCATGCCCTCGGCGCGCTCGCGCTCCTCGGGGCTGCGGAAGGCGAACCGGCCCATGAAGCACCCGCCGATGCAGCGCATCGCCGCAGCGGCAAGTACACCTTCGGGAGAGCCGCCCGCCCCCATGTAAAGATGGATGCCGGTGCCCTCGATCGACGTGGCGACCGCCCCAAACACGTCCCCGTCACTGATCAGGCGGATTCTGGCGCCTGCGGCGCGCACCTCCGCGATGAGGTCGGCGTGCCGATCGCGCTCAAGGATGCATACAACGATGTCTTCAACGGGCCGCTTGAGCGCGCGGGCGACGTTGCGGACGTTCTCCGTGGGGCTCGCGTCTATGTGGACGACGTCGGCCGCGGCGGGCCCGGTGGCGATCTTCCACATGTAGGTGTCCGGAGCGTTGAGCAGGGTACCCTTGGGTGCGAACGCGAGCGTTGCCAGAGCGTTGGGCTGACCGTATGCGCACAGGTTCGTGCCTTCCAGCGGGTCGACCGCTATGTCGATGGCCTCTCCGCCCGCCCCGACCTTCTCACCGATGAAGAGCATGGGAGCCTCGTCACGCTCCCCCTCACCGATGACGATCTCACCGGAGATGTCGATGCTGTCAAACGCCGTGCGCATCGCCTCGACGGCCGCGGTGTCGGCGGCTTCCTTGTCTCCCTTGCCCATCCATCGGCCTGCAGCGAGCGCTGCAGCCTCGGAGACCTCGAGCATCTGGATGATTCGGGTGCTGTGCATGACCCCTCCCCTTTCGATACAGACGATCAGATCGCGGCGCGCCTCACTGTCGCGACGTAATGCCCATCCGGTCCTCCCACTGTCGGCCAGGACTGGAAGCATCCATCGCCGTCGATGAACATCCGCCACTCGGCAGGTACGCGTTCCGCAACGGGCTCGAGGGTGAACTCCGCGCCGCGGGGACCCGCGAGGAACCGCCGAACCACCTCCCCGTTCTCCCGGGGAGCAAGGCTACAGGTAGAATACACCAGCATTCCGCCGGAGCCGACGCGTTCGGCGGCTGCGGCGATAAGCGCGTCTTGCAGCGCCGCCAGGCGCTCCACGTCCCCGGGCTCCAGCCTCCACCGCTTCTCAGGATAGCGTCTGATGGTGCCGAGGCCGGTACAGGGTGCGTCGAGCAAGACGATGTCGAACATGCTCTCGGCCAGGGCGGGCGGCATCTCGAGCGCGTCTGCGGCACGCACCGTCACGCCAGGGACCCCGGAACTGTCGAGCCGCTCGCGAAGCTGTCGGACCTTGTGCTCGTGCAGGTCGACCGCCGTGATATCGGCGGGGCCACCCGACCGGAGTGCGGCGGCCTGCAGGCAGACGGTCTTGTTGCCGCGTCCGGCACCGATGTCCAGGACGGTCGCCCCGGGTCCGGCGTCGCACAACGCCGGCGCCATCTGGGCGGCCGCGTCCATGGCGAACCATCCGACAGCGTCCGTTCCGCGTGAGTACAGATGTGCGGGCTCGGCAAGTCTGAAGCAGTCGAGGTCGGGTGGTGACTGGCTGGGGCCGGCCGACTCGAGATCGGCGAGAGTCTCCGCGCGATCCCGGGCGAACGGATCGAGGCGCACGTAGGATGGCGACGGCTCGAGTCCGGCCGCGAGCGCCTCACGTCCGGCGACCTCCCCGAGTGCATCGAGCGTGAGGTCGACGATCCACCGCGGCGTCGCCGAAGCACGCCCGAGAGCGTCGCGGTCCTGTGCCGGATCGCCCCACGGGAAGGCCGGCGCGTCGTCGGCCAGCCGCCGTAGCACCGCATTGGCCATGCCGGCGGCCTGCGGGCGGATCGCCCGGACCGACGCGACAGCCTGATCGACGACAGCGTAGGCCGGAGCGCGCCCGAAGAGAATCTCGTACGCAGCGAGCCGCAAAGCATCGGCGACGCGCGGCTCCGGTGCCGTGCGGGCGTACCGGGCGATCGCACCGTCCAGGACGCCGCTCGTAGCGAGCACGCCGTAGACGAGACGTGTGGCAAGCGCGCTATCCTGCGGATCGAGCGTCCCGCGCGAAAGCTCGGCAGCCAGGGCCGCACCGGCGAAAGCCGCATCGCGGCGGACGCGGCCGAGTACCTTGAGCGCTGCATGACGTGCGGGCGCCACCCTCATCGCGTGCACCGCCAGCACGTGCCCTCGGACATGCGGGCACCCCGGGCCCACTCGGCACCGGTCATGTCCGCCTTGCCGGCGGGGCGGACGATCTCGAGCACGAGGGCACCGTCCGTGAAGCCGAGGACGGGCGAGCCGTCCTCGATACAGACCGCGCCGGGGCCGATGGGCTTGGGATCCTGCGTCGCACGCACGACCGTGATCTCCCGGTCGCCGAGGCACGCGCGAGCCGGCGCCCGCCGGTTAGACGCGCGGACGCGCCGGTAGGCCCCTTCCGTGCAGATGTCAGGAAGCAACGCCACATCATCTTTCGTGATCTTGGCCGCGTTGGTGGCATCCGCCGCGTTCTGCGGGGTCCAGCGCACCAGGCCGGATTCGACACGTGCGAGGACCTCGATGAGGGCATCGGCGCCGAGCGCGGCGAGCTCGGCCTCGATCTCGTCGGCGTAGCGATGCTCGATATCGAGCGTGCGCTGCAGCGCGTACGGTCCGGTGTCGAGCCCTTCCTCCATCTGCATGATGCTCACGCCTGTGACGAGGTCTCCTTCGAGCACCGCCCGCTGGATGGGTGCGGCCCCCCGGTGACGCGGCAGAAGCGAGGCGTGCACGTTGATGCACCCGTGTCGGGGTACCGCGAGCGTCTGCGGCGGAAGAAGCATCCCGTAGGCAGCGACGCATACGACGTCGGGCTCGAGTGACGCGAGTATCTCGGTCGCCTCGCCGCGGAGCGTAAGCGGCGCTACGACATCGATACCGAGTGTGCGGGCGCGGCGCTTGACCGGCGATGGGATGAGTGCGCCGCCCCGGCCGGCTCGCGCATCCGGGCGCGTGAAGACACAGACGACCTCGTGCGCCTCGGCCAGCCTATCCAGAGAGGGCACCGCGAACTCGGGCGTGCCCATGAACACGACGCGCACGGCTCCCCCTTCACCGGACGGATCAGAGGCCGTTGGCCTCGTTGTATGCTCTAACGAGCTCCTTGCGCAGCTCGGCGGGCGCCCGGTCCAGGATGAGGACACCGTCGAGGTGATCGATCTCATGCTGGATCACACGGGCGAGCAGGTCGTTGGCCTCGATCGACACGTCACTGCCCTCGATGGTGAGCCCCTTGCAGACGACGCGCGTGCTGCGCGTGACCGGCACGGTGACGCCGGGTACCGAAAGGCAGCCCTCGTCATCGACCGCCGTCTCTTCGCTGGCTTCCACGATGATCGGGTTGCACACCGCAGCGAGACGCTCGTCGACATCGAAGACGATGACACGTTTGTCGACGCCGATCTGTGGCGCAGCGAGGCCGATCCCGTTCTCGTCGTACATGGTCTCGGCCATGGCGCGGACGAGATCCAGCAGGCCTGCGTCGACCGACGTGTCGACCTCGGAGGCTCTGCTCTTCAAGACGGGGCTCGGGTGGTGCAGGATCTCCATCGCTTCCATTCCTGTTCGTTCGGCTCGGGCCTCGCAGCAACATCGGTGCCGCCCGCTATTCTACACCGCTCTCAGAGCATGCTGGCGGGGTCGACGTCGATGACCATCGTCACGCCGTCGGCCGAGCGTCTGTCGCCAAGGGCGCTGCGAAGAACGGCCGAAACGTCCGCATCGGGGGGCGCTTTGAGCAGCATGTGCCATCTCCAGTTGCCCTTGAGCCGTGCGATGGGCGCCGAGGCGGGGCCTACGAGTTCCCAGCCGTCGGCAAGGTGCCCCGCAACGGCGGCGGCCGCGCCCTTTGCCTCGACCTGGACCGCAGCGGCGTTGCCGCCGCTCAGGACGATGTTCACGATGCGCCCGAACGGCGGGAAGCCGAGTGCACGCCGGTCTTCGCGCTCGGCATCGTACAGAATGGCGGAGTCCCCGAGTGCGACTGCGCGGACCGCCGGATGCTCGGGCCAGTATGTCTGGATGATCACGCGCCCGCCCTTTGGCCCGCGACCGGCACGCCCCGCGACCTGCTGGAGGAGCTGATACGTACGCTCGGCTGCGCGGAAGTCGGGCACGTGCATGCTCGTGTCTGCATTGAGAACCCCGACGAGAGTGACGTCGGGATAGTCAAGACCCTTCGCGATCATCTGTGTTCCCAGCAGGACACCCGAAGACATCGCTTCGAAGCGCAGAAGCGCCTTCTCGTGCCCTCCCTTGCGTGACGTGGTATCCGCGTCCATGCGGACGATCTGGAGGTCGGGCATGAGGCTGGCGAGATCGGACTCGGCGCGCTGGGTACCGGCGCCGAATCGCCGCAGGTATGCGCTGCCGCACCGGGGGCACGTGGGCGGGACCGGCTGAGAGAGGCCACAGTGGTGGCACTGTAGCCGTCCGATGTCCTCGTGGTACGTGAGGGAGACGCTGCACGACGTACAGCCGGGGACAAACCCGCACTCCCGGCAGAGAAGGAACGACGCGTAACCGCGCCGATTAAGGAACAGCACCGCCTTCTCGCCACGCTCGGCGACCGTGGCCAGCGCATCGTGCAGCGGCCGCGAGTAGATAGAGCGGTGCCCGGCAGAGAACTCCGCGGTCATGTCCACGACATCGATGCTCGGCGGCCTGCCGCCGCCGACACGCCTGGTGAGCGGAAGCCTCACGTAGGATCCGGCGTCGGCGCGTGCGAGGCTCTCGAGACTCGGCGTGGCAGAGCCTAAGACGAGCGTGGCACCGCGTGCCGCGCACAGACGCTCGGCGACCTCGCGGGCGTGGTAGCGCGGCGACTGACCCTGCTTGTACGAAGGCTCGTGTTCCTCGTCTATGACGACGAGCCCGAGGTCCCGGACAGGCGCGAAGAGCGCCGACCGGGCACCCACGACCACCTTGACCCGGCCCTCGAGGGCGAGCTGCCACTGGTCGAACCGCTCTCCCACCGAGAGTCGGCTGTGAATGACCGCGACATCATCGCCGAGGCGCGAACGGAAGCGTCCGACGGTCTGGGGGGTGAGCGATATCTCGGGAACGAGCACGATAGCAGTCCGGCCCTCGGCGATGATCCGCTCGATCGCGGCGAGGTAGACCTCGGTCTTGCCCGACCCGGTGATGCCTTCCAGGAGTGCGACTCCCCCGCCGCGCCCTGACATCTCGGCGATCGCGGCGACCGCCGCCGCCTGCTCGTCGGTGTGCGGATGCCGTGGCGCTTCTCCGGCCGACCCCGGCGGGCGGCGGTACGTCCTGCGGTCCAGCGTACTCACCGCTCCGGCCTTCTCGAGGGCGCGCACGGTCGCCGCCGCGCCGGAGATCTCTGCCGAGAGTTCCGAGACGCTGACCGGCCCTGCGGCGAGTGCTTCGAGTACGGCGCGCTGGACCGTTGCGTTGGGACGCGGCTCGAAGGGCGCGGCAAGCATCACGAGTCGTTCTGCGGCAGGAGCGGTCTGGCGCCCTTCGTAGCGCCACTCGCCCGACGAATCACGCACCACACGCGGAGCGCCACCGGGCGGAAGGAAGAGTCTGAGGGCCTCGGACAGAGGGGCGAGGTACTCGGCAGCGATCCACGTGGCATGTGCCAGCGCGTGTTCGTCGAAGACAGGTTGGCCGAGGACTGCGTCGATCTCCTTGAGGGCGCCCTCGTACGAGGTCTCGGACACGACGTCGACGACGTAACCGACGCACCGGCGGGCACCGAATGCGACGGCGACCGGACGCCCGACAGACACCTCGGCGGCAAGGGGCTCGGGGATCGCGTAATCGAACGGCTCGGTCAGTGCGCGAGCGGGGACATCGATGACGACCCTGGCTATGAGAGGTGCTCTATCCATGGTGCACAGCATACAGAAGGCCACCGACATCGGTCGGCGGCCTTCTGAAGGTGTGCAGGCGGCAGTTCTAGCCGATGGCCGCCTTGAGCGCGTCGATCTTGTCGAGCCGCTCCCAGGTGAAGTCGCGGTCGTCGCGACCGAAGTGACCGTATGCCGCGGTCTTGCGGTAGATCGGGCGGCGCAGATCGAGATCGCGGATGATCGCGCCGGGCCGGAGGTCGAAGACCTCGCGAACGGCAGCTTCGATCTTCTCGCGGGGGACGGTCTCGGTGCCGAAGGTCTCGACGAGGATGGAGAGCGGGTGCGCCACGCCGATGGCGTACGCAAGCTCGATCTCACAGCGCCCGGCAAGGCCGGCAGCCACGACGTTCTTGGCGACCCATCGCGCCGCGTACGCGGCCGAGCGGTCGACCTTCGTGCAGTCTTTGCCCGAGAACGCACCGCCGCCGTGGCGGCCCATTCCGCCGTACGTGTCGACGATGATCTTCCGGCCGGTCAGGCCGGTGTCTCCCATCGGGCCGCCGATGACGAAACGCCCGGTCGGGTTGACGTAGATCTTCGCGCCTTCCCACTCGATGTCCTCGAGCGAGAGCACCGGCTCGATGATGTGCTCGATGAAGTCGGGCTTCATGAGCGCGTCGATGTCGACACCGTCGGCGTGCTGCGACGAGATGAGGATCGTGTCCACGGCCACCGGCTTGCCATCGACATAGCGCACAGTCACCTGCGTCTTGCCATCGGGGCGGAGGTAGTCCAAGACGCCCGCCTTGCGGACGGCAGTGAGGCGCTCAGAAAGGCGATGCGCGAGGTAGATCGGCATCGGCATGAGCTGCGATGTTTCGTTGCACGCATAGCCGAACATCATGCCCTGGTCACCGGCGCCGATGAGATCGAGGGGGTCCGAGTCGCCGTGCTTGACCTCGTACGCCTCGTCCACGCCCATAGCGATGTCGGTGCTCTGCTCGTCGATGGCCGTGATCACGCCGCAGGTCTCATAATCGAACCCATACTTGGCGCGCGTGTAGCCGATGTCGCAGACTGTCTCGCGTACGATCGCGGGAATGTCCACGTACGCGTGTGTCCGAACCTCTCCGGCCACCACGATGAGTCCGGTGGTGACGAGTGTCTCGCACGCAACGCGCACGTAGTCCGCTGACGCCGTCGAACCCTTGTCGGTCACGTATCCTTCCGCTGCAAGCTCGGCCTCTCGCGCGATTATCGCGTCGAGAACCGCATCCGAGATCTGGTCGCACATCTTGTCGGGGTGGCCTTCCGTGACCGACTCCGAGGTGAACAGGTACTCTCTCTCCGACATCGAGCCTCCTTCTGGCTCCGTGCCCGCGCGACCGCGGGCGCTCCACTGGTCGTGCCGGACAAAGAAGAATCCCCTGTCCGGGCAGACAAGGGATACAGACGGTGGCACACGTGTGCCGCGCTCTTCCCTCATCTTTCAGACGTCGCCGTCTGCCGCAATGTGGCACCGTACGCCGTTTTCGCGCCGGTTGCCGGGGTGTCGTCGGGTGCGGTCCCTCGACCCTCTGCAGCGCTCTCGCGCTGCCTCGTGATGAGAACGTCTGTGACGATAGCACGCACCGTGCCGACTGCCAAGCGAGGCGCGAGCCGCTATAGTGGACGAATCCATCGACACCCTGGAGTCCTCTGTGAAGTACATGAACCTGCTCAACCGCGTGGTGCTCTACATAGAAGGAGCGGTCACCGTGCTGCTGGTGATTCTTGCCGCACTCGGCGTGGTCGACATCGTCCTGAAGATGCTCGAGGTCACCCGCGCCGACGGTTTCATGACACCCGAGGGCATCACAAGGACGATCGACACCGTCCTTGTGGTCTTCATCGTCATCGAGCTCATCCGCATCGCGGTGTCGTACATGCAGCACAAGAACGTCATCGGCACGGTGCTCGAAGCCGGCCTTGTCGCGGTCGTTCGGAAGCTCGTCATCTTTGAGAGTGGCGAGGGTATGCTCGAGAAGGCGATCGCGCTCGCCATCCTGATCCTTGCGGTCGGCGTGACGTGGTACCTGCTGCAGCGGGGTAAGCTCTGCTCTGACGACCCACGCTAGCCCGCCAACATCCCAAGCCGAGAGGACCGCATGTGACCCGTCCCGTACGCGTACGCTTCGCGCCCAGCCCTACCGGAAGCCTGCACATCGGCGGAGCTCGGACCGCCATCTACAACTGGGCGTTCGCCCGTCGCTCGGGCGGCACGTTCATCTTGAGGATCGACGACACCGATGCCGAGCGTTCCACTCAGGAGAACACCGGCGTCATCCTGCGCTCGCTACGCTGGCTGGGGCTTGACTGGGACGAGGGGCCCGAAATCGGCGGAGCGTATGGTCCGTACTTCCAGGCCGAGCGCGCAGGTCTCTACCACGAGGCTCTCGAGTCTCTACGAGCGTCGGGACACGCGTACCCGTGCTTCTGCTCGGCCGAGGAACTCGCGGCCAAGCGGGAGGCCGCCCGCAGTCGCGGTGGATTCTCGGGCTACGACCGCACCTGCCGTGCCCTGTCGGCGCAGGAAGCCGCCGACCGCATCGACGCGGGCGCTCCGCACGTGTGGCGGATCAAGGTACCCGTCGGGCGCGACGACATCACCTTCGACGACGCTATCCGGGGCGAGATCATCTTCCCTGCCGATGCGATGGACGACTTCGTGCTCGCCCGCACCGACGGCTCCCCCACCTACAATTTCGCGACGGTGGTGGACGACTGGAAGATGGAGATCACGCACGTCATCCGAGGCGACGACCACCTGTCCAACACGCCCCGCCAGATCGTCGTGTTCGAGGCGCTCGGTGCCGAGGTACCCCGCTTCGCTCACCTGTCCATGATCTGGGGCGCCGACGGCAAGAAGCTCTCCAAGCGCCACGGCGCAACGTCGGTCGAGGCGTACCGTGACGGGGGCATCCTGCCCGAGGCACTGCTGAACTATCTCGCGCTGCTCGGGTGGTCACTCGATGGTGAGACCACGATCGTCTCGGCGCGCACCCTCACAGAGAACTTCTCGATGGAGCGCATCTCGAAGAACCCGGCGATCTTCGATCTTGAGAAGCTCGAGTGGATGAACGGTGTCTACATCCGCGAGATGAGCCCTCGCCAACTTGCCGAACGGATGATGCCGTGGCTTGCCGAGGCAGGCCTCACCGCCGCCGATGACTTCCAGACCAGGGAGACCTGGTATCTTGAGCTGGCGCCGCTCGTGTCCGAGCGCGTGAAGCGCATGACCGAGATCGCGCCGGCTGTCGGCTTCCTGTTCGCAGACGAGGTGACCGCCGAGGCGTCGGCAGCTGCCAAGGCCTATGCGGACGAGACTGCCGTGAGTGCGCTAGCCGCGGCTTCTGACGCCCTGTCGGGGCTCGATGTCTGGTCGACCGAAAGCGTCGAGGCGGCTTTGCGCGCCGTGCCGGAGTCGCTCGGCATCAAACCGAAGGTGCTGTTCCAGGCCGTGCGTGTCGCGGTCACCGGTTCTCTTGTATCGCCGCCGCTGTTCGAGTCGCTGGCCCTGCTCGGACGCGAGGCGTCCGTGGCCCGGCTGCAGGCCGCCCTCGCGTTGGCCAACGGATAGCGCGGCGGGTTGACACCCCTTAGCCCCGCAGGTAGCATTCCTATTCGCGCCCAGGCAGCGCATGGCGCGTACTGGGGTGTGGTGTAACTGGCAACACGCCGGATTCTGGTTCCGGAGAGTCTAGGTTCGAGCCCTAGCACCCCAGCCAGCATGGCCCGTTCGTCTAGCGGTTAGGACACCGCCCTCTCAAGGCGGAGATCACGGGTTCGAATCCCGTACGGGCTACCAAGAGTCCCAAGACCCCCCTCGGCAGACGCTGAGGGGGGTCTTCAGTTTGTGCTATCCTCGGCCACCATGGACACACAGATGTCAACGCCGCCCGAGCGCACCGACTTCATCCGCGAGATCGTCGCCGCCGACCTCAGGGACGGACTGCACGACGCCGTGGTCACACGCTTTCCTCCTGAGCCCAACGGCTATCTCCACATCGGTCACGCCAAGTCGATCTGCCTGAACTTCGGCGTTGCACGCGAGTTTGGCGGGCGGTGTCATCTGCGCTTCGATGACACCAACCCGATGAAGGAGGAGCAGGAGTACATCGACTCGATCGAGACCGACGTGCGTTGGCTCGGGTTCGACTGGGGAGAGCACCTGTACTTCGCGTCCGACTACTTCGAGCAGCTCCACGCGTGGGCCGTACACCTCATCGAGGCCGGCAAGGCGTACGTGGACGATCTGTCTGCCGAGGCGATCCGCGAGCATCGCGGGACGCTCACCAGTCCCGGCAGCGACAGCCCGTGGCGCGAGCGTTCGATCGAGGAGAACCTCGACATGTTCGCGCGTATGCGAGCCGGTGAGTTCCCGAACGGGTCGCGTGTGCTCCGCGCCAAGATCGACATGGCCTCACCCAACATCAACCTCCGCGACCCGGTCCTGTACCGGATCCTGCATGCCGAGCACCCGCGCACGGGAGAAGCCTGGTGCATCTACCCGACCTACGACTTCGCCCACGGGCAGTCGGACGCCATCGAGGGCATCACCCACTCGATCTGCACGCTCGAGTTCCAGGATCATAGGCCGCTCTACGACTGGCTGATCGAGAATCTGCCGGTGCCCTCGCGCCCGCGGCAGTACGAGTTCGCCCGCCTCAACCTGACCCATACCGTCCTGTCCAAGCGCGTGTTGCTCACCCTCGTCAACGAGGGGCACGTTCGCGGGTGGGACGACCCACGCATGCCCACCCTGTCCGGCCTGCGCCGCCGTGGCTTCCCCGCCGAGGGGATCCGCGACTTCGCCGACATGATCGGCGTGGCCAGAGCTGACAGCGTGGTCGAGATCGAGATGCTCGAACATGCGGCGCGTGACGTGTTGAACGCGCAGGCTCTTCGCCGCTTCGCGGTTCTCGACCCCGTGAAGGTCGTTCTCGACAACTATCCCGCCGGACAGGTCGAGGAGGTGGACGTGGCCAACAACCCCGAGGACCCCTCGGCTGGTAGTCGCCAGGTCCCGTTCTCCCGCGAGTTGTGGATCGAGCGAGACGACTTCATGGAAGACCCCCCGAAGAAGTTCTTCCGGCTCGCGCCGGGTCGCGAGGTCAGGTTGCGCTCCGCGTACTTCGTCACCTGCACGGACGTCATCAAAGACGACGCAGGCAGGATCGTCGAGCTCAGGTGCACCTACGACCCTGACACGCGCGGAGGGGCCTCCCCCGACGGACGTCGTCCGAAAGCGACTCTCCACTGGGTGTCCGCCGCCCACGCCGTTCCCGCCGAGGTTCGACTGTACGACCACCTCTTCAGCCCTTCCTTCCCCGGGGCCGAAGGTCGCGACCTGTTCGGCGACCTCAATCCCGATTCGGAGACGGTCCGACGTGGGTGCTTCATCGAGCAGTCGCTCAGCGATGTACCGGTCGGCCGCACGGTGCAGTTCGAGCGGCTCGGCTACTTCTGTCCCGATCCCGACTCGGCGCCCGGCGCGCTCGTGTTCAACCGCACGCTGACGCTCAAGGACACGTGGGCGAGGCTCCAGGCACACGGGGCACCCGGTAGCGTCTGATTCTGCCACGTGTCATCCGCGCTCGGCCCGTCGTGAGGCGACAAGCCGGATGCCGTATGTGGCGCGCTACCTGCTAGAATGGTCGCGGGAGCGGGCCGGGCGGCCGCGCGGGTCTCTTGTTAGACCCGTGAGGAAAGTCCGGACTCCACAGGGCAGGGTGCCTGCTAACGGCAGGGCGGCGCGAGCCGACGGAAAGTGCCACAGAAAAGAAGACTCCGGATCTACGGGTCCGGAAAAGCTGAAACGGTGCGGTAAGAGCGCACCAGCGTCACGGTGACGTGGCGGCTTGGCAAACCCCACCCGGAGCAAGGGCGAATAGGAGCGATCAAGGCCGGCCCGGCCGACGCTCGGGTTAGCCCGCGAGAGGCCGACGGCGACGTCGGTCCCAGATAGATGGTCGTCCACGACAGAATCCGGCTTACAGGCCCGCTCCCACTACCTCGCAGCGAACGATCAGGCGGAGAGCCTCTCGCGCACGGCGCCGACGAGCGCGCTGGCCGATGGAGAGCCGATCCGCACGTACTCACCGCCCGCGGCGCGTGCGAGTTCGCGGGCGCTCGCGCCGCTTCCCAGTCCTGACGTGTCGATCACGAGTGTGTGGATGGCCGCATCCTTGAGTCGGGCGGCAGCGCTGCGCGCGTCCTCGCTGCCAAGCCCGGCGCCGATACCGACGTTCGCCTTGCCGTCGGTGAGCAGTACGAGCCAGGGAACGATGCTGTCGTCACGCCGGGCCTCGGCGGCGAGGACCTCGAGCGACTTCAGGATGCCGTGCGCCACCGGCGTGGCGCCGCCCGTGGGAAGCGTCCGGAGCTTGAGCTGTGCGAGCTCGACGCTCGCGGTCGGCTGGAGCACGACCTCGGCAGTCTCACCGCGAAACGCGACAAGGCCGACGCGGTCGCGCCGCTGGTACGCGTCAACGAGCAGCTCGAAGACGGCAGCTTTCGCGGCTTCCATGCGGTTCGCGGCCCCCATCGAGCCGCTCGCATCGACACAGAAGACGATCGAGGCGCCGACCCGACGCTTGCGGACCTTGGTCCTGATGTCGGCGGGCTCGATGTTGATGACGAGGTCACCCGAGCGCGAACGCTGCATCGGTGCAGCCGCGCGGATCGTCGCGTCCAGTGCGAGGTCGACCGGCGCCCCGGCTCGTGCAGGCTCGGCGGTGACATACCGGCCGGTGCGATCGTCGGTGGTGGTCTCCTGCCGACGTCCTGCCCGGGAGCGACGCATGCGGTCCATGCCGGCGACAAGCTCGGCTGCAACGTCGGCGGCCGAGGCAGGGTCGGTAGACACCGGTTCGGCGCTGACCTCGGCACGCGCGGCGTGGCCGTCACCCGGCTCGGGACGGGGGGCCGACTCCTCGCGACCCTCCGTCACGGACGGGCCTCCGGCGGTGATGGCGCGTTCGAGGCGCTCCGCATCGAAGGACTGGTCCGTGAAGGGCGTCTTGCGCATACGATGCGCGAGCACCATCGGGGCGATGGCGCGGATGTCGGCGGCGGTCACTTCACGCCTGCCCGACAAGACGGCGAATGCGGCGGCGGCCCGGCCCATGACGAGATCGGCGCGGTGACCGTCCACGCCCATCGAAGAGCAGACCGAAGCGATCAGGAACAGCAAGTCATCGTCCAGTTCCACGTCCGGGAGAACGCGGATGGCGTGGGCCAGGCGTTCGCGGAGGGAGTCTTGCTCGGAGCGCCAGGCGCGCTCGAAGCCGGCCGGATCGTCCTCGAACGTTCGACGCCGCTTGAGGACCTCGACCCGCGCTGTCGGGTCCGCGATCCCTTCGACATCGACGCACAGACCGAAGCGATCGAGGAGCTGGGGACGGACGTCGCCTTCCTCGGGATTCATCGTTCCGACGAGTACGAAACGGGCGGGATGCTCGAACCGCACACCCTCGCGCTCGACGATGTTCGTGCCGCTGGCGGCCGCGTCGAGCAGCGTGTCGACGAGATGGTCGTCGAGCAGATTGACCTCGTCGACGTAGAGCAGCCCCCTGTTGGCATCGGCGAGCAGGCCCGCGTCGAAACGGCGCTCACCGTGTTTGAGCGCGGCCTCGAGATCGATGGTGCCGACGACCCTGTCCTCGGTGGCCGAGATGGGCAGATCGACGATCCTCGGCCGCCGACGCTCACGCGGGAGGGCGCCATCGCCGCGCCGCTCGGTGCACTCCGGACACAGCCCTGCCGTGTCCGCCGGGTCGCATGAGAAGCGGCAGCCGTCCACGACGAGGATCTCGGGGAGGACCCAGGCAAGTCCCCGGACCGCCGTTGACTTGGCGGTCCCCTTCTCGCCTCTGATGAGTACGCCGCCGACCCGGGGGTCGACCGCATTGATCAGCAGCGCGGTCTTGAGCGCATCCTGACCAACCACGGCGCTGAACGGATACGTGGAAGCGTCCTTCCGTGCCATGCGTCCCCTCTACAACGGCGACGGCCCATCTACACTATATGGTAGACGGGCCGTCGCTGTCATCAAGAAGTTGTGGTTAGTCGGACTTCCACTGGAACGAGCCGCACTCCTTCGGACTGGACTCCCCGACCTTCGGGCAGGTGTTGACGTACACGCAGTCGTCGCAGGTGTACTCGCCGAGGTCGAGATCGCCCGCCGGAACGTATGCGACGACCTCTTCAGGTGACGCGACCGGAACTGAGGCAGGCTCCTCGAGAACGGGATCCGTCATCGGCGCGTCTTCCGTGAGCGCCGGTGCGATCACGGGCGCCTCAGGCGCATCGTCGTAGTCGCCGAGGATGACCGGCTTGGGGAGGAACGCGTCCTCGCCCTCGACCGCCGTTGTGACGATCAGTGACGAGTGCTCGTCCGATGCGTCGCCGAGTGATGCGAACAGTGCATCCTCGTCGTCGGTGGGCGCATCTGCGGGTTCCGGTGCAGCAGGAATGGGCTCCGAAGCGACGCCGAGCGGCTCGGCGATACCCGTGACCGGCCCATGGTCGATGTCCTCGACCGGTGCTGGCTCCTGGTCTGGCTCATCGGCGGACACCACTTCGGTGTCGTCGGCCGCGACGCTCGACCACGGCCACGACTCCTCGACGTCCTCGGCGGGTGCTTCGATCGGAGTCTCGAGGCCTGCGGGCTCGTCGGGCTCGTCGGGCTCGACGTCGTCGATAGCGTCGGGAGCCACGACGCCTTCCGACTCGAGCGATGCGGTCGCGCGCCTGAGCGCGTTCTCGAGATCGTCGAAGATGCCGGGAGCGGCATCTTCTTCGACAGCGGGCGGCGGAGGCGTGACCGCGGCGTTCCACGCTTCGACGACTTCCTCGGCGTCAGCGATCACGGGAAGCTCTTCCCCGGCCGCTGCCGGCACTGTCGAGAGCAGTTCATCGTCGGTGAGTGTGGTGTACAGCGTCTCGTCGGCGTCGTCGGGTTCCACCGAGACGGGCTCCGGAACCGGGGTCTCCCACGAACCTGACGTGGGCTTCGGCGTGCTCGGAGCGGGCATGACCAGGACGGGCACGGCAAGCGCAAGGTCGGCCACGAACACCTCACCGGCGATCGTGGCGGTACCGTCGGCTACCGAGTCTGTGAGCGCGGCCAGAGCCGCGGATCGATCGGGGAACGCGTCTGCCAGAAGCATGCGGAGCGTGCCGTCCGTTGGATCGCGCTCCACTACGAAGAATGACATGTGGACACCTCACCTAGCCGGGGGGCGAACTCCTACCTTCCAACAACATCATATGCTACGGGCGCGGTCGGTGACGGACAACACAGAAGCGGGTTTCCCGTCGACGCGTGGTAGGATTGGGCGTCGGGCTGACCACGGAAGCAGCATGCTGGGACAGACACCCTTGCGCACCGGTACGTTCGTCACGGTCGATATCGAGACGACAGGCGGAAGGCCCGGAGCGAGCGAGATCATCGAGATCGGCGCCGTGCGCATCGAGGCGGGTCGGGTGACCGGCCAGTTCTCGACGCTGGTTCGCGCCAACGAGGCCGTCCCCGGCGCGATTCGCGAACTCACGGGCATCACGGACGACCTTCTCGCTGACGCGCCCGGCGTGTCCGACGCGGTCAGCGACTTCGCGGACTTTGCCGACGGAGCTGTCCTGATCGCACACAACCATCGTTTCGATCTCGGTTTTCTCGACTACGAAGCCGAGCGATGGCTCGGCTCGCCCTTCCCACGCCCGGTGCTCGACACCCTTTCCCTCGCCCGCCGCCTGATGCCGGGGCTCTCCCACTACAACCTGCGCGCACTTGCCGCCGCATGCGACGCGTCGGCGGTACCCGATCACCGTGCACTCCCCGACGCTACCGCAACGGCCGAGGTGTTCCTCTCGATGCTCGACGATCTCAGTGCGCACGGAGTCGTGACGGCGGCCGATGCTGCCGTGCTCTGCGGGCTCGCGCGCAGGGGCGACCTTTCGCGCAAGCTCACGCTTGCCACGCACTTCCCCGACGGCCCGGGGCTGTACCTCTTCCGCGATCCGACGGGTCAGGTGGTCTACGTCGGCCGGGCCAAGGACCTGCGGACGCGGGTTCGGAGTCACTTCTACGGACCCGCCGAGTCCGACGGACCCACGCATGCCGGACAGGCTGCAAGTATCGACCACATCCCGTGCACGTCGCGGCTCGACTCCCTACTGCTTGAGAGCCGGTTTCTTGATCGCTACGATCCGCAGTTCAACCGCAATCGGCACCAACTGAAGTCGCCGATCTACCTTCACGTCGACCCCTCGGCCGAGTACCCTGTCTTCCGGGTCACGCGCCGTCGGCTTCGCTCGGGGGTCCTGTTCGGCCCGGTCTCCAACGAATGGGCCGCGCAGACCCTCTCGGCGGCAGTTTCGGGCCATTTTCGGTTGCGCCGGTGCACCAGGCCCGCAAGCGAGTGCGCTCGCAGGCAGTGTGCGAAGCGCCGGGAGGGGCTGTGCGTCAGCGCCGACTCTGCCGGGCAACCGGCCGACTATTCCGAGCGGGTGGCCGAGGCGATCGCCATCTTCAACGGCGGCGGCGATACGTTCCGGGAAGCGCTGCATCGGCGCCGCGAGTCGGCAGCCGCGGACGAGCGGTACGAAGACGCCATCCGCTTTCGGGATGCGGTGCGTGCGCTCGACCGCACGCTGGCCGCCCTCGGAACGGCGGCCAGAGCGACACGCGAGCGACTCGTGGTGGTCGTGGAGGGCGATGAGATCGGCGTTGTGGCGCACGTGATCGTACAAGGATGGCTCCACACGACGCTCAGGTTCTCCCGGGAGCAGATCGCCAGTGATGGCGCGTCACTACCGCTCCAGCGGGCGCTGGTGCGAGCGGCACAGCGAGCCTCGCGTTCGTTGGCGATCACGCCGCGGCGGCTGCGGGACATGATCATCATCGAGGCGTATCGTCAGGAGAACGCGCCTGCCGCGGTGGCGGTTGGCGACGATCCGGCGGCCGCGGTCCGGGCTGTCGAGTCGCTCATGCGCCGGATGATGCGGGTTCCGCGCAAGCGTCACGGAGCCGCTTCAGCCGAGTGATGTTCTCGGCGTCCTTGACCGGTACGTCTCCCGGCATCTCGATGATGACGGGGACACCGGTAAGCGCGGGCTGGTCGAACATCGCGGCGAATCCTGCGTAGCCGATCGTCCCGTCGCCGATCCATGCATGCCGGTCACGGTGCTCCCCCGCCGGGAATGCACAGTCGTTGGCGTGGATCGCCTCGATCGGCATGGCGCAGCACCGCTCGAACTCCTCGAGGAGCGAGCGCCACACGTCGACGCGCGACATATCGTACCCGGCAGCGTGCGCGTGGCACGTGTCCAGACAGACACCAACACGCCCCGTAGACGCGTCAAGCATCTCGAGGACCGACCCGAGCTCTTCAGGCCCGTCGCCGAAGGTGCTCCCCGCAGCCGCGGTGTTCTCGAGTAGGAGACGTGGACCATCGACCGGTGCGAGCGCCAACGCGAGATCGATGGCCGATGCGATGCGCTCGGGCGTACGTGCCGGATCGCTGCGGTGGACGGTGCCGAGGTGGGTCACGACCGCGTCGGCCCCGAGTGCGGCTGCTCGTGCCATCTCGTCGGCGAGCGCGGTCCACGACTTCTCCCACAGGATGTCATCGTCGCTACCGAGGTTGATGAGGTACGCGGTGTGGACGAGTACGGGCCCCATCGCATGCAGGTGGCGCGCGTCTCGGAAGGCGCTGACCACCTCGGCTCGCAGTGGGCGCGCGGCCCACTGGCGCGGACTCTTGGCGAAGACCTGCAGGCACTCGCAGCCGACCGATGCCGCATATGCGACCGCTGTGTCGTAACCGCCGGCCACGCCGACGTGTGCGCCGATGAGCATCCGACCACCTCCGGGTGTTCAGTCTACCGTTCGGTCCGCGGGCCTCCTACACTCCGTGTATGGAGACCTCACTGCCCGCGTGGACAGACCGCGCGATACTGCACATGGATATGGACGCGTTCTTCGCGTCCGCCGAGCAGCTCGACCACCCCGAGTGGCGTGGGCTGCCGGTCATCGTCGGTGGGTCGGCTACGGGAAGAGGCGTGGTTTCGACCGCTTCGTACGAGGCGCGCCGCTTTGGGATCCACTCCGCGATGCCGTCAGCGCAGGCGACGCGGTTGTGTCCGGACGCCATCTGGGCCAAGCCGCGCTTCGAGCGGTACCACGAGCTGGCCTGCGCGGTCATGGAGATCCTGACGTCGTTCACGCCACGCGTGCAGCAGGTCTCCATCGATGAGGCGTACCTCGACGTGACGCCCGCCGGTCACGCCGACACCCATCCGGTGGAGATAGCGCGTTCGATCCGCACGCAAGTCGATGCGCTCGGGCTCTCCTGCTCTCTCGGTGTCGCCACGTCCAGGACGGTCGCGAAGATCGCGTCGGACCACGACAAGCCGCATGGGATCACCGTCGTCTGGCCGGGCGAGGAGGCCGGGTTTCTCGCTCCGCTCCCCGTACGTGCGCTTCCGGGCGTCGGAGCGGCCACTGCAACCCGGCTGCGGGGGGCCGGGATCAGGACGCTCGGGGACCTCGCAACGCTCGATCCCGTGAGCGCAGCGGCGCTTCTTGGCTCCGCGGGACCGGACCTGGTGCACAGGGCCGGTGGCCTCGATGACCGACCGGTCGGCGAGGATCGCCGAGTGAAGTCCGTCTCGCACGAGCACACGTTCTCGACCGACATCAGGGAGCTTCCCGAGGTCGAGGCGGTGCTGCGCGACCTCGTGGAGCGCGTTGCCGCGCGGCTGCGTCGCAAGGGGCTCGCCGGGCGGACGCTCACGGTGAAGGTCCGGCACGCGGACTTCTCCACGCGGACCGCGAGCAAGACGCTCGAGGCGCCGACCGACCTCGATACCGACATGCTGCCCACCGCGCGTGCGCTCGTGCGGTCGGTCTGGACCCCGGGAGCCGGACTGCGACTTCTCGGCTTCGGGGTGTCCGGTTTTGGCGCTGCCGAGGAGCAACTCGGCCTGTTCGATGAGGCACCCACGGAGCAACGGCGACGCGCGCGCTCGCTCGTTGAGAGCATCGATCGCGTGAAGGAGCGCTTCGGGGATGACGCGATCGGCTTCCGTGGCCCGGAGCCCGAGCGGGATGGACCTGACTCAGGCGACTAGGATGCGACGTCTTCTGTGTCCTCTTCCGGGGCCCCCGCCCCACCGAGCGTCGGTCCGAGCGGTCCGATACCCACACCACGCCGCAGGCGCACCTGCTGCCGCCCTTCGTCACGCACGACGTATGGCTCGATGCGGTCCGCGATCAGCGCGATGCCACGCTCGCAGTTGTTCTGCAGCACGCCTTCCACAAGGTATGCGCGGTTCTTCACGATCACGTCGCCATAGCGGTTGAGCGCATCCTCGAAGACCACGACGTCGATGAGGCCGGTGGGGTCTTCCATCGTGAGGAAGCACGTCCGCTTTCCCGAGCGCGTCCGGGGCGTCTGCGCGCGCTCCCTCACACCGCACACGCGGATGCGCGCGCGATCCTCGCACGCGGGCAGGTCGCGCGCCCAGGTGACGCCGCGCCGTTCGAGGTCGGCGCGTGCAAGTGAGAGCGGATGCGCGGTGATGGCGAGCCCGAGGCACTCGAGCTCGGATGAGAGCCGCATCGCGGGCGTCCAGCCCGAGACGTGACCGGTGTCGACAGGCCCCCGCGCACGCGCAGGTGCGATCAGCAGCGTGTCGTCACCGGCCACGCCTTGCCTGGCGATGACCGCCTTGAGCTCCGGCAACAACGCGAGCATTTCGTCGCGCGTGGGAGGTCTGTCGGCATCGGTCACCCCCAGGCCGTCGAGAGCCCCGACGCGTATGAGGCTCCGTGCGGCCGGCTCTTCGGCGCGCGTCCGCTTGAGGAAGTCGGCGAGGTCGGAAAACGGGCGGACCGCCCGCTCGGCCGCCATGACTTCCGACAGGCGCGAGGTCATGTGGTGCAGGCTCCCGAGGCCGACGCGCACGGCGCCCCCGTCCTGCTCCACGGTGAACTCCGCCGAAGAGGCGTTGATGTGCGGCGGCAACACGGCGATGCCGTGACGACGCACATCGTCAAGTACGAGCCGCGGGCTGTAGAAGCCCATCGGCTCGTTGTTGAGGATCGAGGCCGAGAACTCGGCCGGGTAGTAGGTCTTGAGCCACGCACTCGCGTAACTGACCACCGCGAAGCATGCCGCGTGCGCCTTACAGAAGCCGTACGCGGCGAATCCCTCGAGCTGCCGGAAGACCTCATCGGCCACGCTGCGCTTCACGCCGAGTGCCACTGCCCGCTCGGTGAAGTGCGCGTGGACCTCCTCCATCGCTTCACGGCTGCGTCCCTTGGTCATCGCGCGCCGCAAGGAGTCGGCCTCGGCCAGCGTGAAGCCCGCGACGGCCTTGGCAACCTGGAGCACCTGCTCCTGGTAGACGATCACGCCGTAGCTGGAACGCAGGATCTCACCCATCGCCGGATGCGGGACGGTGACCGGCTCGAGACCATGCCGGCGGCGGATGAAGGGTGTGATCATCTCGGCCTCGAGCGGACCGGGGCGAAAGAGCGAGATCGCGGCGATGATGTCTTCGAAGTCGCGTTCTTTGAGGCGCAGCGCGAGGTTGCGCTGACCGCTGCTCTCGAGTTGGAACATCCCCACCGTGTCGGCCGCGGCGATCGTCTCGTACACACGCGGATCGTCGTGCGGCAGACAGAACGGCTCGGGGACCGCGTCCTCGCCCACACGGCTGCGTGCGAGTGCCACCGTGTCGGAGATGGCCGAGTGCATCCGCAAGCCCAGGATGTCCATCTTCACGAGGCCGAGCGCCTCTATGTCGTCCTTGTCGTACTGCGAGACCACCACGCCCTTGGCGGCCCACTGGAGCGGCATCCATGTCTCGATCGGTTCGCGCGTGATGATGAAGCCGCCAAGGTGCGTGCCAAGGTGCATCGGCGTGTGGTCGAGTTCGCTTGCAAGTTCCACGAGCAGTGCGTGCTCCGGACGTAGGAGCGGGTGGTCCCGGCACTCGGGGTACGTTGCGAGCACCTCGGGCAGGCGGCGCGAACTCACCCACGGCAGGTAGCGCGAGAAGGAATTGACTTCGTCGATCCCATGTCCGAGCGCCCGTGCCGCCGTGCGTACCGCGCTTCTCGCGGTCATCGTGTTCACGGTGGCGACCATCGCCACGTGCTCGTGCCCGAAGCGGTCGTAGATGTAGGCGATCACCTCGTCGCGACGGCGCGAGTCGAAGTCCACGTCGATGTCGGGCATCTGGCGTCGCTCGGGGTTCAGGAACCGCTCGAAGAGCAGATCGTGCGCGATGGGGTCCGCATCCGTGATGCCAAGGACGTACGTGACGATCGAGTCCCCCGCACTCCCCCGCCCACTGCAGCGGATGCTGCGCGACTTCGCGAAATCGACGATGTCTTTCACGGTGAGGAAGTACTCGGGAAAGCCGAGGTCCTGTATCACCGATAGCTCGTACTGTAACCGTCGTACCGCCTCGGGCGTGATCGGCCGGTACCGCTGCTCGAGCCCGCGCCACGCGTCCTTGGAGAGGACCGAATACGCGGTCTCCCCCACAGGCACGTCGGCTGCCGGGAAGTGGAACGAGCCTAAGCCGAGGTCGAGGGTGCACCGCTCGGCGATCTCAAGCGTGGCGTCGCATGCCTGCGGGGCGTCGGCGAAGAGCCGCCGCATCTCGCTGGCGGACTTGAGCCACAACTCGGCGTTGGGCCGGTCGTAGGGGCCCGGTAGCGTGGTGCGCGCACCGGCCGACGCGAGCACGTCATGTAAACGGAAGTCGTGCCGCTTGGCATAGTGAACGTTGTTGGTGGCCACCACCGGCAACCCGCATCGCTTTGCGAGCGCGACGAGCCCGGCGACATAACGCGGGCTGTCCGGCGTGAGCAGGTGCATAAGCTCCACGTAGAAGGCGCCGGGCGCAAAGCACCGCGCCAGGCGCCGGAGCACCCGTTCGCCGCGTGTCCCGAGCCCGGCAAGTACGGCTGCCCCCGTCTCGCCACACGGGCACCCTGACAGGCCGATAAGCCCTTCGCTGCACCGCTCTAGATCGGCGAGCGTGACGATCGACGGCTCGTCACCTGTGCGCACGTGCGTGCGAGCGAGCAGCCGACAGAGGTTGCGGTAGCCACGCAGGTCCCGAGCGAGGAGCGTGAGGTGGAAGCCGGCACCCGCTGCACGACCAAAGCCGACAGGCGCGGAGCGCGCGAGGCGCATACGCGGTGGCAGATCACCCTCGTCACCCTCGGTTCCTGCGGCCTCGATCACGATCTCGGCACCGACGATCGGCTTCACGCCGGCGGCGAGCGCCGCCCGGTAGAAGCGGATCGCGCCGTAGAGCCCCTGGTGGTCCGTGAGTGCGAGCGCGTCCATACCGCAGGCTGCGGCCTGCGCGAGAAGCGTATCGGGTGAGGCGACGCCATCCATGAAGCTGAAGTGCGAATGTACGTGCAGATGTACGAAGCCGCTCATGGCGCGCCTAATCGACGATGCCGATGAGCAGCCACCGGTCCGCGGCGCGGTCGTATGCGAGGTCGTAGAGACCGCCACGTGCGAGCACGCGGAAGCAGCGGCGACTCAGGCGTCGACGCGGATCCCACCACGAACGCTCAACTGCCCACGACTGCACGATCGCGTCGACCGGATGTCGTCGGCCGTCAAGCGTGAACGATCGCGGAGCAGCCGGCCGGCCGTCCCACACGACCTCGATGTCACGTTCACGTTGCTTACCAGCGAGCCCTGAAGTGGCCGCCGCCATCTCCGAAGCACGCACGATCCACGGGCTCTGGAGCAGTTCTACGATCACTGGCAGCCGTGTGTCGGCGGCGGTGAACAGGTCGAGCGGTTTGCCCGTGATGCGAGGATCGAATACCTTGATCGCGCGATTCCGGCCCATGGGAGACGTCCTTTGAGGGAGGGAGACCGGGTGCGGAAAGGAGCTTCAGGGGTCCACACCCGGCCACGTCCAGTATATCGAACGTATGTTCGGTATACTGGACGCCTCTGACACGAAGACGTCCCGGAACGATGAGCGTCCGGTGGCAGACGACGTGTCGCCGCCGCTCCCCTACTGCATGCCGAGCAGAGGAAGCACTCGAGCGACGATACCGCCGGCCATGAGCGCCAGCACGACGCTTGCGCCCACGACCGCAAGCGCCCGGGATGGTCCGTGCCGCTTCCAGAACACCGCCACCGACGAGATGCATGGCAGCGCGATCGCGTTCACGAGCGCGTATACCACGATCGACGAGGGGCTCATGAGGTCCGTCAACCCGGCGCCTGCGAAGCTTGCTGTAGCCACGGCAAGCGCGACGAGCAGTTGAAGTGAAAGCTCCTTGCGCAACATCCCGACGATGAGCGTCAGCCCTGCGACTGCGGGCAGACCCAGCCACTCCTCGACCACGGGAGCAAGCGGGGCGCTCAGGTAGACGAGCCAGCCGCTCTCGTACAGGCCGCCCAACACGAGGCTGCCCACGATCACGATGGGCGTGGCGATGAACAGGAACTCCCGGAACTGGTCCCACGCCTTGCCCGCGACCCGGGCCAGAGACGGCCGCCTGAACGGGAACATCTCCATGACGAGGCCGCGGGAGCGCCCTGGGAGCACTCTTTGGAGCGTGAGTCCTATCGCAAGCCACTGCGCGAACACGATCCCCATGACGAGCGCCGCGGGCTGCCATCCGACGTAGTGTCCGACCGCGCCGAGGATGACCGCCGTCCGGGCGCTACACGGGATGAACAGGACGAGGGTCGATGCGATGAGACGCTCGCGCTTCGTCGGCAGGTCCTGGGCCGCCACGAGCGCGGGGACGTTGCAGCCGGCGGCCGCCACCAGTGGCACGACGGCTCTGCCATGGAGCCCGAGCCGGTGCATCGCGCGATCGGTGAGGAACGCGAGCGAGTTGAGATACCCCGTGTCTTCCAGCAAGCCGAGCAGGAAGTAGAACGTGAGGATGTACGGCAGTCCGATGGCAAGGGAGGCCTCGATCCCCGCGTCGAAGCCCCAGAGGAGGACCCTGCTGGTGATCCCATCACCCACGAGCGACGTGATCACACTCGTGATGCCCGGCGATGCGAACGTCTCCCACAGACTGGAGAACGCTCCTGCCAGGAACTCACCGACGAAGAAGAGGAACCCGAAGATCCCCACTGCCACCAAGACGACCAGCGGCACTCCCGTCCAGGGCCACGTCGTGAGCGACCACAGATCTTTCGGGAGGCGGCCGGAAGGCTCCTGGCGTGTGACGGCCGCCTGCCCGGCGGTACCGGCGAGGCCGTGCCGCTCGCGCGCGAGACGCGTCGCAGCACTCTCACCGTAGTGCTCGGCTATGGCCGACCGGACATCGGCTGCCGTCTGCCTGACGTGTTCGGACAGCGAGTCGGCCACCTCGCGCCCTGGATCGAGGAGCTCGAGTGCGGTCGCCCTGGCGCTGAGTCCGCCGGGCAGGCACGGCTCTGCGGCGCACGCCGTGATGAGGGGTGCGATGAAGCCCTCGAAGTCCGGGCCGTAGTGGATCGATGCGGGCGAGTCTGCCGCGGCCTCTCGTCGCGCAGCGACGACGACATCGGCCACCCCGATCCCGCGCGTGGCCACGGTCTCGACCGCCGGGACGCCGAACTGCCTGGTCAGCGCTGCCGTGTCGACTGCGATGCCCGTGCGCCTGGCTTCGTCGGCCAGGTTGACGGCGAGGACCACGCGGAATCCCAGGTCGATGATCTCCAGTGCGAGGTAGAGTGTCCGGCCGAGGTTCATAGGATCGACCACTACGACGACGACATCGGGCGCTAGATCGGTCAGTGCGCGCCGGGCGATGCGCTCCTCTTCGGACTGACCGCCGAGGCCGTACGAACCGGGCAGATCGATCACGCCGACGATCCCGTCCGGGGTGCGGGCCGACGCCACCGAGACCTCGCGCGTCGTTCCGGGATAGTGCGCCGTGGATACGCCGAGACCGGTCAGTGTGTTGAACAGCGTCGACTTGCCGACGTTGGGATTTCCCGCGAGCGCGATGACAAGATCGCCCTCAGGGCGCGCGATCGGTGCGGCGGTAGGTCCGTCACACGAACGGCTCACGTGCGGCTCCCGCGCTTGCGGCGCCGGGTGGGCTGTGTGGATTGGCTGACCACGATCTTCTCGGCCACATCACGCCCGAGCGCATAGCGCGCGTCACCGACCTCGACGAGAAGCGGACCCTTGAACGGCGCGACATCGCAGACGCGGACCGCCGTGCCGGGGAACATGCCGAGTGACGCGAGATACGACAGGAGCTCGCCGTCCTCGTCCTCAACGCGCACGATCTCGACCGTGGCGCCGGAGCCGCTCTCACACAGCGGGGCGCCCTCCTGTGCGGCGACGGTACCGTCGGCTCGCGGTATCGGGTGACCGTGCGGACACACGGCGGGGTTCTCGAGGAACGTCTCCAGTGCCTCCTGGACCCTCGGGGAGAGCGCATGCTCGAGCTGGCACGCCTCGTCATGCACCTCATCCCACGGCAGCCCGAGGGCATCGACCAAGAAGCGCTCGGCCAGGCGGTGCCTGCGGACGATGTCGAGCGCGCCCTGGCGGCCGTCGGGTGTGAGGGTCACACCGCCATCGGGGCGCTCAATGAGTCCGGCAGCCTTGAGCCTCCCGAGTGTTGCGGTGACGGTCGGTGCGGACACGCCAAGTGCTTCGGCGAGATGACCCGGGCGTACTTCTCCCCGCTCGGCGGCCTTGTAGATCGCCTCAAGATACTCCTCGAGTGTGGCGCTCGGCATAGTCCCTCCAGGCGGTTGTCACGAGCACGAACATACACCGTGAGTATAGGTCCGGGCACGGAGTTCGTCCACGCTAAACGTGCCGAGGACGCTCTCTCCCCCGCCACCGCGACGTACGGGACCGGAGGAGCCGTCTGTCGGTAGATGCGCGCCGTTCGGCGCTGTGAAGCTACCGTCCAGCTAGAAGCTCGTTAATCGCGCAAATGCCCCTTGACCCTTTCAGGGGCCTCGCGTACAGTGGGGTTGTCCCGAGAAGTCGGACCGGGCGGAACCTGAAAGCCAGCGTACCAGTAGCTGCTCGATGGGGCTCCCCGCAGATCGGTTCAGCGCAAGCCGTCCGTGACGCGAGGTTCTTCAAAGAGTAAGAAACGGGAAGTTGGGGACTACGGAATCCCGCAGGTGAGGTTTCTCGGGACACTTCTATTCCCGGCCGGATGTGCGTGCCGCCGAGACTCCCCCAGAGGCTTCGCGACTACTCGGCGCCCCGGTACGTGATCCGCGCCACCGGAGACTCCCACACCGACACCTCGACCACCGACACGGCATCTCCCACGCGCGCGGCGATCGCCTCGTAGATGTAGCGAGAGAGGTTCTCGGCGGTGGGGTTCTCGGAGTCGAACGGCGGGACGTCGTTCAGGTATCCGTGATCGAGCGGCTCGAGTACCCGGTCCAGGTCGTCTTTGAGCGTCTTGAAGTCGTAGACGATACCGATCGTGTCGAGAACCGCCCCGCGAACGATGACTTCGACGTCCCACGTGTGTCCGTGAAGGTTCCGACACTCGCCGGGATAGCCGTGCAGTGCGTGGGCTGCATCGAAGTGGCCCCGGATCATGAGATCGTACATGCGAGGATCACCAGCCTTCAGAACAGCGTCGTCGGCGCGCCACACGGCGGTTCCGGTGCGTCTCCTACCGTCACGGTCCGGTCCATCGCCTCGTTGGCCAGCGCGTCCGCCGCTGCGTTGGCGGCGCGGGGCACGTGGACGAATGTGACACTCCCAAGAGCACGCTGCGCCGCCTGGGCCTCGATGAACAGCGGCTTGAGGCCCTCGTTCTTCACGCGGTACTCGCCGCGCAGCTGCTTCACGACCAGTTCGCTGTCGGCTCTGACCTCGAGCGTACGGGCCCCAAGTGCTCGCGCCGCGCGCATGCCCCAGATCAGCGCCAGGTACTCGGCGACGTTGTTGGTGACCACGCCGAGGTACGCGCCGCCGCTGCATGCGATCTGACCGTCGGGAGACCGCACGACGATTCCGGCGCCGCCCGGACCGGGGTTGCCTCTCGCACCGCCATCGCTGTTGACGACCCAGGTGTCGCTCACGATCGGCTCGCGGCGCTCACGACCAGGATTCGACGGCAGTTGGGGCACTCGCCGACTTCCGGGCCTGCCGCCACGCGCTGCGCCTCCCCCGCGGGCAGCTGCGTCCGGCACGCCGAGCACATCCCGTCGGTGAACTCGCCTACCGCGATCCCGTGCTTCGCAGTGCGGACCGACTCGTAGCGCGCGGCTGTTGGAGCCTCGAGCCTGCCGACGAGCAGTGCCCGCTCGGCACGCATTCGCTCCAGGTCTCGCTGGAGTTCGCCGCCCCTGGTCTTGAACCGCTCGATCAGCCCGGCCTCCTTGGCCCTGCCGTCGGCCAGCGCGGCCTCGACCCTGGCGCGCTGGGTCTGGCCGGCCTCGGCCTTCTCCATGTAGCCGAGGGCCTCGCACTCGAGGGTCTCCTTGCGCCGCCCGAGCGCCGCGATCTCCTTCGCCAGGTTCTGGAGCTCTTTGGGATTGGTCACAGCCCCCGAGAGGATCTTCGCCTGCTCGGCATCCATCTTCTCCTGCACGGAGGTGGCGTCGTCTTGCGCACGCGAAACGAGGGCCTCGGCCTTGCGGCAGTATGCGTCGGCCTTGTCGAGCGCGGTCTCGATCTCCTGGAGACGATGGCGCAGTTGGAGGATAGCGTGCTTCTCGGGCAGTTCGTCCAGAGCCTTCTCGGCTCGGGCGATCGCCAGATCGTGCTGGCCGAGCGCGATCAGGATCTCACCTTCGGTCATCGGCCATCCTCCATCGTCCACCACCCGGGCCGGGTGGATTCGCGTGACACGTTCACTCCCGGCGCTGCCTCGGAGACGGCACGGGCAAGTACGTCGACCAGGGGCCACTCGGTCATGTCGTGCCCGGCCTCTATGACGGCCAGCCCGGCGGCCGTAGCGCCCAGTGCGTCATGATAGCGCACCTCCCCCGCGACCAGGACATCGGCCACAGACGCTGCGCGATCGATAAGCGATCCGGCCGAGCCGTTGGCCACCGCGATGCGCGATGCCGGACGGTTGCGATCTCCCCAGACGCGCACACTCACGCCGAGCGTGCGGGCGACGTGGGCTGCGAGGTCGCTGACCGTCGCGTCGTCGCGCCACGTGCACACGCGTCCGAGCCGGGCGGTACCTCGGGCGCGAACGCCGTCGACTGCCACGATGACCGGTTCCTCGTACGGATGCGCCACTCGGGCGGCCTCCAGAACAGCCGCAGCGGATGCCCGGGGAGCGACCATCTCGATGCGCACCTCGGGTACGCCATCGGATGAGGCCGGAACAGTCGGACTGGCAGCAGCATCCGGCGTGAAGTACCCGGCACCGTCGCACAGATACGCGCATCCGGCGTACGGACCGAGGCGGCCGGCACCGGCCGAGGCCATCGCCTCGCGAAGGGTGTCCACGGCGGCGGCCGGCGCATAGGTCACGACGAACGAGACGTCCTCAGTGCCCGCCTCGAGCGGCTCGACCACGTCGAGACCGAGCAGGATCGAGAGGGCTTGCGCGCCCTCGGGTGAGCGATCGAGGTTCGTATGAAGCGCGATGACGGCTACGCCGAGCCGGAGCGCGGCTTCGAGGGTGCCGGCGGGGCCGGAACCGGCCCGGACGCTTCCCGGCATGTCGAGGAAGGGCGGGTGGTGCGTAGCGAGTACGTTGGCTCCCGCGTCCCGCGCGCGCGCGACCGCCTCGGCGGTGGCGTCGAGCGTCACGAGCACGCCGCGGACGGGCGAATCAGCGTCACCGACTATCAGCCCTACCCGATCCCACGGCTCGGCCGTTGCGGCCGGGAACCGCCGCTCGAGAGCGGCGACGAGCGCGCCGACGGTGATCGCGTCAGAGGGCATCGAGCGCCACCTCCTCGGCCCGACGTTGTCTGAACACGACGAGGGAACGATACCCCGCGGCGTCGAGTGCCTCACGCGCCTCGCGCCAGCCCGCGCCGACCTCGCCGGGAGCGTGCGCGTCCGAGCCGACGGTGACCGGAACGCCGGCACGGTAGAGCTCTTTCAGGAACTCGAGTGCGGGGTACAGCTCGGCGCAGGGCTTGCGCAGACCCGCCGTGTTGACCTCGACGGCAAGCCCGGTCTCGGCGATGGCGGCAGCGGTGGACCGGTACAGACCGCCGAGAGGAGCATCCGGCACGTGCCGGAACTTCTTGATGAGATCGACGTGTGCGACGACATCCGCACAACCGGTCCTGGCAGCGGTCGCCAGATCGGCGAAGTAGCGCTCCCAGAGCTCCGCGATCGACCAGTCGGCGTACGTGGCCGTGCGCTCGGGGTCGTCGAACGCCCAGTCGTCTATGAGATGGATCGAGCCCAAGACCACATCGAACGGATACCGCGCGAGGATCTCACGGGCGTGGTCTACAGCGACCGGTACGAGGTCGGCTTCGATGCCGAGGAGGACCTCGACGCCCATATCAGCCGCGGCGGCCCGGACCTCGAGCACCTCGGCGACGTAGAGGTCGAGCTCGTCGGCGGGCATCGCGTAACCGGCCGCGCCCGGGACGGCCGCGATCAGCGCCGGGGCGAGCGGCAGGTGTTCGGTGAAGGCCAGTACCCGGATACCGGCCGATGCCGCGGCCGCAACATACTCGGCGACGTCACCCTCAGCGTGTCGGCAGCGCCAGGTATGGACGTGCAGGTCGATCACTCGGCCTCCGCAGCTCCGGCATGGAGTATCGACAGCATCTCCCCAACGTCGATGTTGGCGACCGGCGCGAGGAGCAGAACGACGTTGCGGTGCTCCATGCGGCCGGACTCGTGTAGGTCGGCGAGCTCCTGGAGGCTCGAGAGAGCGGCGGTGCGCATGAAATCGTGGAGCCTACGCTGCCTGATGGCCACTTTGAATACGTCGGCGGTCTGCTGGCTCTCCACCACGAACAGGACAGCGTGTTCATCGACGGACTGGGCGGTTGCCGACACCTCGGCCACGAAATGGACAGCCGCGGCCAGCGTCAGCGGGCGCTCGACGGTTCGCGTCAGGATATCCACGCCGGTCGGTGAGCTCCAGCTGCCGTCGGCGTCGACGTCGAATCCCAGTCGATCACCGAGCAGATCGACGGCGGCCCTGAACTCGCGCCGGACCCTGTCGTTGTGCTCGCTGCGCGGCGTGGGCGTGCTCAGGACCGTGTCGGGAACCGCCTGTGCGAAAAGCTGTGGATCGGCTACGTCGAGAAGCTCTCGCACATCTGTGGCCAACGCCTCGCCAGCATCCATGGTCAGTAGTTCGGCGAGGCCCGGATTGCTGACCTCGAGCTTGACGCCGAAGACGTCGAGGATCGTGTGGCGCGAGCCGCTGTCACTGTCGGTCATCGAGGGTTCCTCTCACCGTCGAACCTGCCCGGAAAGCGTACCCCGTTCGCCGCTGCGCGTGAAGCGCGCGCCGCCGACCGCCGACAAGCTACCGCTCGTCGAATCGAACAGAGGGTCGCTTGTTTGGCCCGAATCAGCGTGCTACGGTATCGTTCCCTCTTCGGGACTCCCCGTCTCGAAGATCCTCGGACAGGACGTCCACGGTTGATAGCCACAGGGTGGCGAGAACCCACTGGATTGCCCCGCGGAACGCCCGGCTGCCGGAGACGGCGGGCCGGGCGTTCTCTTGTCTCAGCTCCCCGCAAGAGCCGCAAGGACCTTAGCCGTCTCGATACCTGCGAGCGCCGCGTCCCACCCCTTGTTGCCGTGCTTGGTGCCGGCCCGCTCGACAGCCTGCTCGATGGTATCCGCCGTGATCACGCCGAACATCACGGGCACTCCCGAGTCGAGCGAGACTTTCGCGACACCCTTGGATACCTCTGCGGCGACGTACTCGAAGTGCGGGGTCCCGCCCCTGATCACGACGCCGAGCGCGAGAACGACATCGTAGGTGCCCGCTGCCGCCATGCGCCCCGCGACGAGCGGGATCTCGAACGCGCCGGGCACCCAGGCCACATCCACGTCCGACTCGGACACACCGTGTCGCGTGAGCGCATCCATCGCGCCGCCAAGCAGTCGCGACGACAGCAGCTCGTTGAAACGGCTGATGCAGATTCCCACCTTGAGTCCGGTACCGATCAGATCACCCTCGTATGTGGCCATGTCGGCCTCCTCTCCTAGTGCTCGTCGGGCAGATCGAGCCGATGAGCGAGCTTGTCCTTCTTCGTGCGCAGGTACGTCAGGTTGTCCGGCCCGCAGGTACCCTGGAGGGGAACCTGCTCGGTCACGGTGAGCCCGTATCCCTCGAGACCGACGAGCTTCTTGGGGTTGTTCGTCAGCAGTCGTATTGACGTGAGGCCGAGGTCGACGAGGATCTGAGCGCCGATGCCGTAGTCGCGCAGATCGGCGGGAAAGCCGAGCGCCTCGTTGGCCTCAACCGTATCGGCACCCGCTTCCTGCAGCCGGTACGCGCGCAGCTTGTTCGCGAGACCGATGCCGCGTCCCTCGTGGCCGACTAGATAGAGCACGACGCCACGCCCCTCGGCCTGCACGCGCCGCATCGCCTCCTCCAGTTGTTCCCCGCAGTCGCAGCGTGCCGAGTGGAACACGTCGCCGGTGAGACACTCGGAGTGCACCCGCACGAGCACGTCGGCGTGTCCTGCGACCTCGCCGGCGATAAGTGCGAGGTGCGTGGAGTCGTCCACGAGCGAGCGGTAGCCGATGGCGGTGAACACGCCTGTTCGCGTGGGAAGGCGCACAGGTTCGAGTGCCTCAACCAGACGTTCGGTCCTACGGCGGTACCTGATGAGGTCCTCGACCGTGACCATGAGCAGCCCGTGCTCGGCGGCGACCCGTTCGAGCTGCGGCCGTCGGGCCATCGTACCGTCGGGATTCATGATCTCGCAGATGACCCCTGCGGGGTACAGGCCCGCCAGCCTCGCGAGATCCACGGCCGCTTCGGTGTGGCCGGCGCGCTCGAGCACGCCACCGTCGCGAGCGCGCAGCGGGAACACGTGCCCGGGTCGTGACAGGTCGTCAGGGCCGGCGGTCGGATCGATGGCCGTCGAGACCGTGACCGCCCGGTCCGCGGCGCTGATCCCCGTGGTGATCTTGCCCTTGGCTCCGATCGAGACGTGAAACGCCGTGCCCTGCGCGGAGGTGTTCTGCCCGGTCATCGGCGGTATGCGCAGTTCATCGAGGCGCGAGCCGGTCATCGGCAGACAGATCAACCCCCTGCCGTGGGTGGCCATGAAGTTCACCGCCTCCGGCGTGACCTTCTCGGCCGCCATGACGAAGTCGCCCTCGTTCTCGCGGTCCTCGTCATCGACGACGATGAGGATCCGGCCGGACGCGATCTCGGCAAGTCCCTGCTCGATCGTGGAGAACGGTGTCGTCACGGCGCTCATCGTCCGCCGTCCGTGAAGTCCTTGAGGAGGTCGCCGAGTCCTCGACGCGGCTGCTCGGCCGGCGCGTCGTCGCGGCCCATGTACGAGCCGACGAACCGTTTGACGTACTTGGCGAGCATGTCCGCCTCGAGGTTGACCGGATCCCCGATGGCCTTGTCCTTGAGCGTGGTGAGAGCCTCGGTCTGCGGGATGACGGCGGTCGTGAAGCCCTGCGCACCGACCTTGGCGACGGTGAGCGAGATGCCGTCGAGCGCGATCGAGCCCTTCTCGACGACGTACTCCATCACGTTGGCGGGGGCCTGGAACTGATAGACGGTGAACTTGCCGGCGGCCTGCCGGAGTTCGAGCCGTCCCACCCCGTCCACGTGCCCCGAGACCAGGTGTCCGCCGAGACGGTCGGAGAGCCGAAGAGCGCGCTCCAGGTTCACCTTGGCGCCCTGCGTGAGCCGTCCCAGAGTCGTACGCTCGATCGTCTCGGCGCTCACGTCGGTGAGGAAGGCGCCACGGATGAACTTGACGACGGTCAGGCAGGTCCCGTCAACGGCGATCGAATCGCCGATGGCCATGTCGCGACCGAACTCCGGCGCGTAGACCTCTATGCGCATGCCTCCCGCGATGCGCTCGGCACGGGTGACCACGCCTTCGCAC
The DNA here is from genome assembly GCA_030651765.1 of Coriobacteriia bacterium. Classification (GTDB taxonomy): domain Bacteria; phylum Actinomycetota; class Coriobacteriia; order Anaerosomatales; family Anaerosomataceae; genus UBA2272. The sequence continues at coordinate 147,181 of JAUSBY010000005.1, forward strand.
TCGATCAGTCCGGTGAACATCAGGTGCCACTCCCCTCTCCATGCCCCAACGACGCAGTGTCGCCCGGGCGCCATACCACCGCGGCGTCGCCCTCGGCGATGCCGGTCTCATACGGGACCATCACCGGCGTGAGCCGGTCGTGCGCGGAGTCTGCTGCTCCTGCGAAGAGCGCTGGAGCCTCCGTGCCGGCCATGCCGCCGGCCGTCACGACGATGAGTTCGTCGATGAGACGCCCGGACCATAGCGCCGTCAGAAGGGACGGACCGGGCTCGACGAGCACATCGTTCACGCCTATGTCCGCCAGCGCCGAGAGCGCTCCGGCCAGCCCCTCGCGCAGATCGTACCTGACGGTCACGACGCCGAGTGCGGTCAGGGCCTCTACCCGCTCGGCCGAGACCGTGTCCGAGACGACGAGCGTGACGGGCCCGGCGCCGTCGGAGAGCATCCGTGCCGCCGCGTCCGGCACTGCTGTGCGTGCGAACACCACGCGGCGGGGCTGGTGCGAGGCGAGGACCCCGCTGGCTTCCCGCACCGTCAGAAGCGGATTGTCGATAGCGAGCGTTCTGGCGCCGACCGCCACGGCTGTGGCAGTGGAGCGCAGGCGCATGGTGATCGTGGCGCCACCCGCCCCCGTGATCTGCGAGCGCACGTCGGGGCGTAGCGCAGGCCTCCCGTCGAGGGTGAGCGCGATCTTCACCCTGACGAAGGGTCGACCGGTCCGCAGCCGATGGAGCCACTCGTCGTTCTGTCGCTCGAACGGCGCCGGGTCACCCGCCCACGACACGCGGAGGCCTGCGGCGGTAAGCGCGTCGGCGCCTCCTCCGGTCACGTGCGGATTGGGATCGGCCATGCCGATCGTCACCGAAGCGACCCGGGCGGCGATCAGCCGGTCCGTACACGGCGGGGTGAGGCCGTGATGGTTGCACGGCTCGAGGGTGACGTAGACGTCGGCGCCGGATGCGACATCGCCGGCCGCATCGAGAGCGACGATCTCGGCATGCGGACCGCCGGCGCGTTCGTGATGGCCCTCGGCGATGACCGCCCCGTCACGCGCGACGACGCAGCCCACGAGCGGATTAGGGCTTACGGTGCCACGACCGCGCTCGGCTGCGTGAAACGCGCGCGCCAGCATCGAATCTGCTATCCCGACCGACGGGTCGGAGAACAGCGGCATGAACAGAACCTTCCTTCTCCCATCCAGACTGTCACTGTCGGCTCCGGGATCTCACCGGATCGGCCCCTCTCGGGGTTCGCGGGCTGTCACCGCCGGTGGGGAATCGCACCCCGCCCTGAAGAAAGTCGCAGACGTAAGTCTACACCACGCGCGCAAGCGCACTCGCGCGCAGCTCGGCAAGTGCCGCCGCCGGGTCGTCCCGACAGAAGATCGCGCTGCCCGCCACGAGCGTGTCGGCACCCGCGGCGACCACCCTCGGCGCGGTCGCCGGATCGATGCCACCGTCGACCTCGATGCGCGGGCGCACGCCCGCACGGTCGCACAGGGCGCGGATCTCGGCGATCTTGGCGACCGAGGACTCGATGAACGACTGCCCGCCGAAACCGGGGTTCACGCTCATGACGAGCACGAGGTCCACGAACGGCAGGATCTCCGCGAGGGCGGAGACAGGTGTGCCCGGATTGAGGGTGATGCCGGGGATCGCGCCGCCGGCCCTGATCGCCTCGACCGTGCGGTGGACGTGCGTGGCGGCCTCGATATGGATCGTCACGATGTCTGCGCCCGCCTCGACGTACCACTGGGCCGTGCGATCGGGATCGGCGACCATCAGATGCACGTCTAAGGGCCGCGTCGCCACACGCTTGAGCGCTTTGATGACCGGAGGCCCGACGGTCAGGTTGGGGACGAAGTGTCCGTCCATGACGTCGACGTGGATGAGGTCGGCTCCGGCGGCCTCGATCATCGCGATCTCCTCGGCAAGCCGCGTGAAATCGGCCGAAAGGATCGACGGCGAGATGAACAGCTGGTTGGGCACGGGCGTCACCTTTCGTCGTCCTCGATCAGGCCGAGTCCATGCAGTTCGTCGGTGGCCGAGCGGCCCATGAGGACGGCGCCCGCCTCCGAGGGCGAGTGGCCCTCGTACAGGATCGCGCGAACCTGATGTGTGATCGGCAACTCGATCCCGATGCTGTGCGCGAGGTCGTCGAGCGCGATCGCGCTCTTGGCGCCCTCGGCTACCATGTGGGTCTCCGCGCCGTAACTGTCGACCGTACCCCCGCCAGCGACCCACTCCCCGAGCGCGCGGTTGCGGCTATGACGCGAGGTGCAGGTCACGATGAGATCGCCCATGCCGGCGAGGCCCATGTAGGTGAGCGGATTGGCGCCGAGGTGCGCGCCGAGGCGGCTCATCTCGGCCAGACCGCGGGTCATGAGGGTCGCCTTGGTGTTGTCGCCGTAGCCGAGACCGTCGCTCATGCCGGCTGCCACCGCGACCACGTTCTTGGAGGCGCCACCGAGCTCGACGCCGATGACGTCGGGGTTCGTGTAGACCCGAAACGCCGGTGCCATGAAGACGTCTTGGACCAGTCGCCCGACGCCCTCGCTGTACGCGGCGATGACGGTGGCCGAGGGGACGCCCTTGGAGACCTCCTCGGCGTGGTTGGGACCGGAGAGCGCGGCCAGGCGATCCCGGTTGCCGAGCACGTCTTCGAGTACTTCGGTCATGCGCATGAGCGAACCCTGTTCGACGCCCTTGGCGAGGTTGACGACCGGGGTGTCGGCCGGGAGCGTGGGCTTGATCGCCTCTGCTACGCCGCGCACGCCGTGGCTGGGGGTCACGATGACGACGACCTCGGCACCGGACACCGCCTGCTCGATGTCGGGGGTGGCTTTCACCCGCGGATCGAGCGCGACGTCGGTCAGATACGACGGATTGCGATGCTCCGCGTTGATCCCGTCGGCGATCTCGGGCTCGCGCGCCCACAGCGCGACATCAACGCCCTTGCTGCCTAGAAGCCACGCTACGGCCGTGCCCCATGAGCCGGCGCCTATGACCGAGACCCGCATGCCGTCACTCACTCCCCTTCGTCATGCGCCGCTTCACGTCGTCCCACATGCGGCGCTTGAACGTGATCTTCGACTCCTCCCCGGCCGCGATACGTCGGAGGTTGGTCCGGTGCCGCCATACCACGAGCGCCGCTGCGAGGAGTGCGAACACCCTGAGCGGAAGGTTATCCGGGTACAGCAACCAGGATACACCGGGAAACAGGACCGCGATGACCACGGAGCCGAGAGAAACCATCTTCCACACGGCGACGACCACGATGAAGGTGACGAACAAGACAGCCGAGACGGTCGGCGCGAGCATGGTGATGGCGCCCGCCGCGGTCGCGACTCCCTTGCCGCCCGAGAAGCCGATGAACGGGGAGAACGAGTGCCCCGCGATGGCGGCCATGGCGCCGAGCACGCCGAACCAGTCGCTGCCGGCCGCCCACGCAGGCGGCGCTAGCGACATGGCGATCCATACCCCGAGCGCGCCTTTGGCGGCATCGAGGAGGAGCACGCCGATGCCGGGAGCGGTACCGAATACGCGGAGCACGTTGGTGGCGCCGGTGTTACCCGAGCCGAGCGTGCGGATGTCTTGCTTCCAGAACACGCGAACGACGATGACGGCCCACGGGATCGAGCCGACCAGGTACGCGCCCGCGGCGGCGGCGAGGATGCGGAGCGCGAGCTCCACGTCAGCCCTTCTGCCGGAACTTCAGGCGGACGGGAGTCCCCACCAGATCGAAGGACTCGCGCAGACGGTTCTCCATGTAGCGCTCGTAGTTCGCGTCCACCATGCGAGGATGGTTTGCAAAGAACGTGAAGACCGGCGGCTTGTGACCTGTCTGTGTTGCGTATTGCAGGCGCAGCATCTTGCCGCCCTTGGAGATGGTGTGCCCACTCGCTCGCAGGTCCGTGAGCATCCGGTTGAGCGCGCTGGTGGAAATCGTCTTGCAGTAGGCCTCGTAGACTGCGGCGACCATCGGCAGGAGCTTGTGCACGCCGGTGCCCTTGAGGGCGCTCACGCGCACCACGGGCGCGAAGCCGACGAAGCCGAGTTTCTCGGGCAGGCGCGCCACGAGGTCGATCTTCTCCTCGGGAGTCTCCACCAGGTCCCACTTGTTGAGCGCGATGACGATACCGCACCCGCGCTCCTCGGCGAAACGCGCGACGCGCTGGTCCTGGTCGGTCACGCCCGAGGCGGCATCGATGACGAGCACCGCGACGTCCGCACGGTCTATGGCGCGCATGGCGCGCACGAAGCCGTAGTACTCAACGGACTCTTCGATCTGCGACTTGCGCCTGAGTCCGGCGGTGTCCACAAGGCGAAACGCGGTCTCGCCGCTCATCAGCATCGTGTCGATCGCGTCGCGGGTGGTGCCGGCGACCTCGGAGACGATCGCCCGCTCGTTCCCCAGCAGCTTGTTGTACAGCGATGACTTGCCGGCGTTGGGCTTACCGATGATGGCAACGCCGATCGCGTCCTCCTCCTCGGCGGGCTCAGCGCCGGGCAACGCTTCGACGAGCGCATCCAGAAGGTCGCCCGACCCGTGGCCGTGGAGGGCCGAGACCGCCCACGGCTGCCCGAGGCCGAGGTTCCAGAACTCGTGGATGGCATCCTCGCGCCCGGGGGTGTCGAGCTTGTTGACCGCGAGGAAGACCGGCGTCTTCTGTCGCCTGAGCAGCGCGGCGACCTCCTCGTCACCTGCGGCAACTCCGACCGACCCGTCAACGAGGAAGACGACCACGTCGGCCTCGCGAGCGGCCACGACCGCCTGATCGCGGATCGAGTCGCCGAAGGCGTCGTCGGCGGTGAACTCGATGCCGCCCGTGTCCACGAGCATGAACTCGCGGCCGTTCCAGTCGGTGCGGTGGTAGCTGCGGTCGCGCGTCACGCCGCTCGCGGCGTGCACGATGGCGTCCTGTGCCTGGATCATGCGGTTGACGAACGTCGACTTGCCCACGTTCGGTCTGCCGACTACGGCGATGATCGGGAGCGTCATACGCAAACCCGTCCTTATCGTTGTGAGAGGGCCTCTGCGAGGCTGGTCGCATCGCTGCCGACGAATCGCACGTCGGCACCTGCCCGGGCGCCGAGAGCGGCCGCCGGGACATCGTCGATGAGTAGCCCGTCGGAGTTTACTACAACGTCCGGCACGAGGTACGTACCCCGGCCGCCGTCGGCGACGATCGCGCGTGCGATATCGGCCCCGCCGAGCAGTCCCGTGACGCTCACATTGCCGCCGAACAGGTCGTTGGCGACGGTGAGGATGCCGATGCCCCGCCAGCCGCGCTCGGCCAGAAGCGTTCGTAGCACCGGTGCGAAGAGTTCTCCGGTGACGATGGTGTACGGCACGGCGGCCACGTCCGGGGAGTCGGGGAGCTCATCGGCGAACGCGGCCACCATCCCGATGCCGTTCTCGAACTGGCAGAAGTCGTCGTACTCCCCCGCTGATGGGAACGCCGCGCCAGCGAGGATGTAGAACTCGTCGGCTGCATAGACCCAGCCTGCGTCCACGAGCGGCCGCATACGGCCCTGCCAGGCGGCGACGGCAGACAGTACACCGGATGCTTGGCTGGGGTCGTACGAGCCGTCCCAGCGGACCTGGTGCGCTGTGAAGCCCATCGGTACGCATCCCACCGACGAGATGCCGTCGCGCTCGGCCAGATACGCGAGCGTCTCCTCGAGCACGGCCCCGTCGTTCACGCCAGGTACGAGCACGATCTGGACATGGAACTCGATGCCGGAGGCGAGCAGCCCGTCGAGGATCTCGAGCGCGTGGTCCCCGGCGGTCGGACATATCAGGCGCTCACGCACGTCGGGATCGATCGCGTGCACCGAGACGTGAAGCGGCGACAGGCGCTGCTCGGCTATGCGCGCGACGTCGGGCTCGGTGAGGTTGGTGAGTGTGATGAAGTTGCCCGAGAGGAACGAGAGCCGGAAGTCATCGTCGCGGACGTAGAGCGCCGGCCTGAGACCGGCGGGAAGGCCCGAGATGAAGCAGAACGCGCAGGCGTTGTCGCACTGGCGGACCGGTTCGAACAGCACGTCGGTGAACGTGACGCCGAGGGGGGCCGAAACGTCGGTCTCGATCCGGAGCGTCAGCTCCTGCGAGCCGCGGAGAACGGTGACCGTGAAGGCGCCCTCGGCGGTCAGCCACCACCAGTCGATGACGTCGCGCACCGGCTGTCCGTCGACATCGAGGACCACATCGCCTGTGGCGAGCCCGGCCGCCCGCGCGGGACCGGGGGCGACCGACGCGATCACTCCCCCGTGCGATCGAGGCTCAGCCATCGCTCGGGAGTGCTTCAACGGCATCGATCACGCCGCGGATCTGCACATCGGGCGTGGACGCGCCCGCGGTGACTCCGACGACCGAGGCGCCGGAGAACCACTCGCCGTGCAGTTCATCGGCGGTCTCGACGTGATGGGTGCGCGGGTTGCGCGCGGCGCAGATCTCGGCCAGGCGCGTGGTGTTGCCCGAGTTGTGTCCGCCCACGACCACGATCACATCGACTCCGTCGGCGAGTTCGGCCGCGGCTGTCTGCCGCTGCGCCGTGGCGCTGCAGATGGTGTTGCAGACCCGAAGCTCCGCGGTGCGCGGCAGGAGCGCCGTCACGACCTCGGCGAGCAGCGCCGGAGGCTGCGTGGTCTGCACCACGACGCCGACGCGCCGTCCGAGCCGGGGCGGTAAGTCGGCCACGCGCTGCACGATGTGCGCTCCCCCTCCGGCGTGGGCGAGGATCCCCTCGACCTCGGGGTGGTCTGCCTCGCCGACGATGACGATCTCGTAGCCGTCCGTGTGGAGGCTGGCCGCACACGTGTGCGCCGCGCTCACGAACGGGCACGTGGCATCCACGACGTGCAGCTCGCGGGACTCGGCAGCGGCTATCACGGCAGGATCGACACCGTGCGTGCGGATGATGAGCGTGCCGCCCTCAACCTCGTCGAGCGCCGAGGCGACACCGATGCCCTTCTGCTCGAGCGCAGCGACGGCCTGCGGGTTGTGGATGAGCGGCCCGAGGCTTGCCACCGGCCCGCCTGAGGCGGCGGCCTCATCGGCGAGCTTCAACGCGCGCTCGACGCCGTAACACACGCCCGCGTGTCGCGCTACGACAACCCTCATCGGCTCACCTCCCGGCCTGGACGAGTTCGGCGGCTATGCCTTCCATGATGACACGGGTGATGGCCTCGACGCGCTGTTTGCGACCCGCACCGGGCTCGATGGACAGCGGATAGACCGGCTCGCCGAAGCGGATGGCGGTGCGCGCGAGTCGTGGGAAGCGCGCTCCACGCGGCCACACATCGTCCGTCCCGATGAAGGCCACCGGCACGATGGGCGCCTCGGCACGCAAGCCGATGAACGCCGTGCCCCCCTGGGCCTCGCCGAGCGAATCACCGGCTTCAGTCTGGCGCGTGCCCTCGGGGAAGACGCCGACGAGCTCACCGGCTCGCAACAGCTCGGTCGCTGTGGTGATCGCGTGGCGGTCCGGCTCACCGCGCGTGATCGGAAACGCCCACAACCGCGGAAGCATCCACCCGATGATGCGACTGTCCCACAGTTCGCGCTTGGCCATGAAGTGTACCGGGCGCGGCGACGCGCACCACAAGAGGATGGGGTCCATATACGAGATGTGATTGCCCGCGAGCAGTGCGCCTCCCGAAGGGATGCGATCGGCGCCGTAGATGCGCGTGCGGAAGATGACCAGGAGCAGCCGGGCGACGGAGACCCGCAGGAACCGGGCGGCGGCGAACCCTTTCACGTCGCGGCCTCGTAGCGCGCGACGATCGCGTCCACCACCTCGTCGACGGTGAGACCGGTGGTGTCGAGGAGCTCGGCGTCGTCGGCCTGGCCGAGCGGACTGGCCTCGCGCGTCGAATCCAGGTGATCGCGCCGCTCGAGCCGATCGCGGACCTCGGCCTGGTCGACGGCGTGACCGGCGCCCGAAAGGTCGATCTGCCGCCGACGCGCCCGCTCGCCGGCCGATGCGGTGAGGAACACCTTGACCTCGGCTTGCGGGAAGACGACCGTACCGATGTCGCGGCCCTCTACTACGGTGTCGCGCTCACCGGCGAGCTGCCGCTGCTGCGTGACAAGAGCGTGCCGTACCGCAGCGATGCTCGCGACCGCGCTCACGTTGGCGTCGACCTCGGGTGAACGGACGCCGCGGGTGACATCGTGACCGGCGATGTAGACCGCGGTCGGCAGCGGCGCGCCGTCAGTGTAGGCGAAGGTGACGGGGTGCGCGATGGCGAGCGCAGGCACGAGCGTGGCGTCATCGGGTGCGATCCCGCGCTCGAGCGCGAGCCAGGCAACCGCCCGGTACATGGCGCCGGTGTCGAGATAGTGGATGCCGAGGCGGGTTGCGACGGCCTTGGCGACGGTGGACTTGCCGCTGGCGGCGGGTCCGTCGATGGCGATGATCACGTGGCGTCTCCCGTGTCGTGATGAGGCACAGGCATTCTAGCATGCGGTCATGACCCGGCTATGTCCGCGCCGAGGGCGTTGAGATCGCCGAGGAAGCCCGGATACGACACGTCCGTTGCCTCGAATCCGGTGACGGTGGTAGCACCGGACGCCGCGAGTCCGGCGATGGCCCACGCCATCGCGAGGCGGTGGTCGCCGAGCGACGGGACGGTGGCGCCGGCAAGTGCCGTCGGACCGGAGACGTCGAGCCAGTCGGGGCCGGTGCGGACGTCAGCGCCGAAGGCCGCCAGGGCGTGCGCGATCGCCTCGAGCCGGTCGGACTCCTTCACGCGGAGCTCGGCCACACCGGTGAAGCACGTGACGCCACGCGCGCGGGTGGCGAGAAGCGCGAGCACGGGGATCTCGTCCACAAGCGACGGCACCTCGTCTGCGGTGATCGTGGTGGGCCTGAGCTCGGGCGTATACCGCGCAACGATCGTCCCGACGGGTTCGGTGCCGATGGCCGTGCCATCGGCCACGGTGAGGTCCGCGCCCATGCGCTCGAGGACTCGCAGGAACCCGACGCGCGTCGGGTTGAGGCACACGTCGGGCAGTGTGACCTCGCTGCCGGGTATCAGGAGCGCCGCCGTGACGAAGAAGGCCGCCGAGGAGGGATCCCCGGGAACGGCGACGTCATGCGCGTGGAGCGGTGCAGGGCCGGTCACCGAGGCGCGGGACGCGGCGGGGTCGGCTGCCACCGGCACGCCGAAGGCCGGGAGAAGCCGCTCGGTGTGATCGCGGCTCGGCGCAGGTTCGGTGACCGAGGTGGTTCCCTCGGCACGCACGCCCGCGAGCAGCACGGCCGACTTCACCTGCGCGCTTGCCACCGGCGAGGTGTAGTCGATGCCGCGCAGCCCGCCGCCGGAGATCCGGAGCGGAAGCCGTCCGCCCTCGGCAGATGCGAAACGCGCGCCCATCTCGGAGAGCGGAGCTGTGACGCGACCCATCGGACGCGCCGAGAGCGACTCGTCACCGGAAAGCGTCACGTCGATCGGCCAACCCGCGAGGATGCCGGTGAGCAGACGGGCGGTGGTGCCCGAGTTGCCGCAGTCGATGGGACCCTTCGGTGGCTGCGGGCCGCGCTCGCCCCAGCCCGTGATCTCCAGGTCGAGGATGCCGTCGCGCTCGGCGATGATCTCGACGCGGGCACCGAGTGCCCGCACCGCCGCGACCGACGCACGCACGTCGGCGCTGTCGAGTACGCCGGTGGGCCGCGACACGCCGTGCGCCATGGCGGCGAAGAGGACCGAGCGGTGCGAGACCGACTTGTCGCCGGGAACGCGCACGGTGCCCGAGAGAGGACTCGTGGCGGTCAGAACCGTGAGGTCCATCACGCCTCCTCTTCAAGCGGGCGAAGGATCGGTTCGAAGCCGGAGGCGACGAGATCGGCTGCCAGCTTTTCCACGTCGCCCTCATCGGTGAGCACGAGGCGCAGGACAGCACTGTCCTCGGACTGGTGATCGATCTCGATGTCCTCGATGTTGCAGCCCGCACGGCTCGCCGCGGTGGTCACGATGCCGACCACGCCCGGACGGTCGGTCACCGGGACGAGCAGCTCGGTGAGCCGCGTGGTGGCCGGGACCCACTGGGCGGGCAGCGATCGGCGGACGTCGGCCGGCCGCGCGAGCCACGCGCGCACGGCATCCGCGTCACCAGCGGCCACGTGCCCGCGGAACTCGGCAAGCACACGCTCGAGTCCTGCGAGGCCACTCTCCACCGCTCCCGCGTTCTCGAGGCAGATGCCGGTCCACAGCTCCGGAGAGCCGGCCGCGATGCGCGTCATGTCCTTGAAGCCGCCGGCTGCGAGCCGCAGCAGATCGGCGCCTGCCGAGCCGGCCCGCTCGCTTGCGAGTTCCACCAGTGCGGCGGCTGCAACGTGCGGGACGTGACTCACGATCGCGACCGCCTCATCGTGTGCTGGAGCCTCAACGGACACGACGCGTGCGCCAAGCGAGGTGACGAACGCGTGAACCTTGCGGTACGCGTCCATATCGGTGGATGCCGCGGGTGTGAGGATGTAGTAGACGCCGTCGAACAGCGTCGCCGTAGCGGCCGCGACGCCGCTACGTTCCGAGCCGGCCATGGGATGTCCGCCGACGAATCGGAAGGCCCCGCGGTGCGCTTCGGCGAGCTCGACAATGGCGGCCTTGGTGGATGCCACGTCCGTGACGATGCCGGTGTACCCGAGCTCCGCGAGGTGGTCTAGCCATCCGAGCGTGGCGGTGACCGGCGCGGCAAGAACAACGAGGTCGCTGATGTGCTCGCTGAACCAGCCGCGTGCAGCCGCGTCCTCAGGGCTTGCCGCCTCGGCTACCATCCCGTGCTCGAGCGCATAGCCGAGCGTCTCGGCGTCCGGGTCCACGCCCCGGACGAGCACGCCGGGCGTCCTGGCGGCGGCAAGCGCCACCGAGCCGCCGATGAGCCCAAGGCCGACGACGGTCACGCGCCTGATGCTCACGCGTCCACCCCGCTCCACTTGCCCTCGAGTGCGATCCGCGGTTCGAGATCGGTCATCAGCGCGCCGAAGTCTGCCGGCGTGAGGGACTGCGGCCCGTCGCAGCGCGCGTGCTCCGGATCGGGATGCACCTCGATCATGAGGCCGTCGGCACCTGCGGCGATGCCCGCCCGAGCCATCGGTGCGATGAGGTCACGGCGACCGGTGGCGTGCGACGGGTCAGCGATGACCGGCAGGTGGGTGAGCGTCTTGAGCGCCGCCACTGCGGCTAAGTCGAGCGTGTTGCGCGTGTAGGTCTCGAAGGTGCGGATGCCGCGCTCGCACAAGATCACGTCGCGGTTGCCGCCCTTGAGCACGTACTCGGCAGCGGAAAGCAGCTCTTCGATCGTTGCCGCCAACCCACGCTTGAGCAGGATGGGCTTCCGCATCGTGCCGAGTTCGTCGAGCATCATGAAGTTCTGCATGTTGCGCGCGCCGACCTGGAGGACGTCTGCGTACTCGGCCACCGTAGCGGCATCGCGAACGTCGAGGACCTCGGTCACCACAGGCAGACCGGTCTCGTCGCCGGCCTCGCGGAGCAGCTTGAGTCCCTCGACGCCCATCCCCTGGAACGCGTAGGGACTCGTACGCGGCTTGTATGCACCTCCGCGCAGCATCGTGGCTCCGGCATCACGCACCGCGCGCGCGGCGGCGAGCATCTGCTCGGCGGACTCGATGGAGCACGGACCGGCGATCACCCCGAACGCTCCCCCGCCGAGCGTAGCCGCGCCGACGCGGACCACCGTATCTTCTGGCTGGAAGTCGCGGCTGACGAGTTTGAACGGCTTGAGGACCCGGACGACCTGCTCGACGCCGGCGAGCCCCTCGAGCTCGAGCGTGTAGATGACCTCACGGTCGCCGATGACGCCGATGATGGTCTTGATCTCGCCGCGCGACAGGTGCGCTTCGGCACCGGCTTCGGTGAGCAGATCGACGACGTGCTGCACGTCGCCTTGCGACGCGTGGTCCTTCATGATGACGAGCATGGCGCCTCACCCCTATCGTGCACGCATATCCGCGTGCTCTGTGACGGTCTTTGGAGGCCGCCACGTGCCCACAGCGTGACTATACGCTGCCGAGCCGGGTGACGACCGCCTCGAATGCCTCGACGACCCGCCGTGACTCCTCCGGTGTTCCCACCGTCACCCGCAGTGCGGGTGCGCCTCCGAAGTCACGGACGATGACCCCCTCGGCAAGCAGGGCCTCGAACACTTCGACCGGCCGCTCCGTCTTGATGTAGACGAAGTTCGCTTCCGACGGCACCCAGGAGATGCCGAGCCGGTCGAAGCCCGAATAGAGGTACGTCTTCTGTTCTTGGTTCTCTTCCCGACGACGTAGCACCTCGGCCTCGTCGTCGAGGGAGGCCAGGGCGGCCACCTGGGAGACGGTACTCACGTTGAACGGCTCACGCACGCAGTCGATCGCGCGCACGAGGCGGGCTGGCGCGAAGCCGTACCCGACGCGCAGGCCCGCGAGCGAGTAGATCTTGGAGAACGTGCGCAGCACCACGAGCGGGCGCTCGCCATCAGAGTAGTCGAGCCCGTCAGGATACGCGGGGTCGGTCGCGAACTCGAAGTACGCCTCGTCGAGTACCAGCAGCACGTGATCGGGCACCCGCGCAAGGAAGCTTTCCAACGCTTCACGGGTGACGATGGTGCCGGTGGGGTTGTTGGGATTGCAGAGGAAGACGATCCGCGTCCGCTCGGTGATGGCGGCGAGCATCGCTTCGAGGTCGTGGACCTCGCCTTCGGCCAGCGGCACCTTCACATGCGTGGCGCCGAAGATGTTCGCGACCATCGGGTAGACCACGAACGACGGCCACGCGTAGACGATCTCGTCTCCCGGACGCAGGACCACCTGGCCGACGAGCCGGAGCAGCTCGTTGCTGCCCGCGCCTACGACCACCTGGTCGACCGGGACGTCGTGGCGCCGGGACAGCTTCGCGCGGAGTGCCTCGGAAGCGCCCTCGGGGTAGCGATTGAGACAGCCGAGTTCGGCGGTGATTGCGGCGACCGCCGAGGGGAACGGCCCCGCGGGGTGCTCGTTGCTGGACAGCTTCACGATCGTCGCGCTGCCGCAGCGCTCCTGGACCTGGTCCTCACGCAGCCCGGGCGGGTACGGCACCAGGGGGTGCAGTTCCTCGCGGATCATCACGTCCCAGTCCACAGCGTCGCCTCCAGGCGCAGGGTTGGAGAGCATTGTCCCGCAGGGCGACGGGGCGTGCAAGCGGCGGGCGGGCACGCTATGCGTCGACTGGCCCCAGCCGCTCGAGCACTCCCCGGGTCGAGTGCAGGCTCACTACGGCCATCCCGGCGTTCGGTACCTCGAAGCGCCACGCGGCGTCAGCCGGGAGCCCCAGCCACTCCACGAGCAGGTGTCTGAACACGCCACCATGCGTCACGACAGCCGCGCGAGATGGGCCATCGGCCACCCGCGCTGCCGCGCGCCCCACGCGTGCCATGAAGTCCACGCCCGCTTCACCGCCGGGAGCTACGGGACCGCCGCTGTAGTCGAGTACGATCCCGTGCTCGGCCACTTCGTCCCAGGTCAGCCCCTCGGCGTATCCGAAGTCGACTTCTTTCAGGTCGTCGAGCACCTCCACCGGAGTGCCGGCAGGCGCAATCGTCCGCGCGGTATCAAGCGCCCTGCCGAGTGGCGACGAGTAGACGATGTCCGGACGCCACTCGGCCACCAACTCCGCGAGCGCTGCTGTCTGAACCGTGCCGAGTGGGGAGATCGGCGAGTCACTCCTGCCGATCAGGTGACCGGAAGCGTTGGCAAGCGTCTCCGGATGACGGAGGATGAGGATCTCGTGTGGGTTACTCATGTCAGGCCTCCCGTAATCGCGCACGCTACGAGCACCGCTGTCTCAGTCAGGACGATCGTGGCCCCGAGAACATCGCCGGTGATGCCGCCCAGCCGTCGCACGAACGGTCCCGGGGCGACCAGTGCGAACACGACGCCAGCTGCCACCACAGCCGTCCGTCCGATATCGGGTGGCACCACGAGGAGCGCGGCCAACGGCACCAACATCACCAGCACCGTGACTGCGACCGGCCTCTCGGCATAGCGCGCGGCGAGGCCCACGGAAGAAGCCGGCTGCCGCCATACGAGCGCGGCCGCAGCGCTAAACCGTCCGAGTACCGGTGCCGCTGCCAGCGCCCACCACGACCGGCTCTCCACGATCATCGCGATCGCCGCGACCTGCAGCACGAGCGCCAGCACGACCGCGACCACGCCGAACGCTCCGATTGACGAATCCCGCATGACCTCGAGACGTCGCCCGGCATCCCCGCGCACGCCGATGCCATCGGCCGAATCCGCCAGACCGTCGAGGTGCAGAAAGCCCGAGAGCAGCGCCCAGGCGGTCACGATGACAGCCGCGGTCAGCAGCGCGCCAAGGCCGTCGGCCGAGTCGAGCGCGACGGCGCCGGATGCGATCCCCGCCGCGAGCGCCCCGAACAGCCAGCCCACCAGCGGGAAGTAGCGTGCCGGGTGCTCCCCTTCCCGCCTGCCGATCGGCACGACGGTCAGCAGCCGCACAGCGGTGAGCATGTCCGCGACCGGCCTCATGCGTCCGCGCGCTCGCTGACGCCGGCCTCGGCAAACGTCGCCATACCGCTCAGCATCGCGCAGGCGGCGCTCATGATGCCGATGGCGAGCGCGCTGCCGGTACCTTCACCGAGGCGCATGTCGAGTTCGAGCACGGGCTTCAGGCCGAGCGCTTCGAGCGCGATGCGATGACCGGGCTCGGCGGAGAGATGTGACGGGAACAGGTAGGCGGCACACGCCGGGCAGATGCGCACCGCGGCGAGTGCAGCCGCGCCGGAGATGTACCCGTCGGCCACCGCGCAGATGCCGGATGCGGCCGCCCCGACGATCACGCCGGTCATGCCGGCGATCTCCAGGCCGCCGAGCGCAGCAAGGGTACCGAAGGGGTCGTCGGGGCTCGGCGGGTTGGCTGCCAGCCCGCGCGCGACGACGACGGCCTTGTGCGCAACCCCGGCATCGTCGAGTCCGGTACCACGACCGACCACGGTCGCAGGCTCGGCGCCGGTGTACGCCGCCACGAGCGCAGCGGCAGGCGTCGTGTTGCCGATGCCCATCTCGCCGGTGCCCACGATCACGACGCCGTCACCGGCGAGGTCGCGCGCGAGTCGCACCCCTGTCATGAACGCGGCCGCGGCCTCTTCGCGACTCATCGCAGGGCCCTCGGCGAGGTTCGCGGTGCCCGGGCGTACCTTCGCCTGCACGACGTCGGGCAGCATGCTCGTGTCGGCGAGCACGCCGACATCGGCCACCACCAGCCGCGCGCCGACGTGCCCGGCGAGTTGGTTGATGGCCGCGCCGCCCGCGCTGAAGTTGGCGACCATCTGCCATGTCACTTCGGACGGCCACGGCGAGACGCCCTCGGCGGTCACCCCGTGGTCTCCCGCCATGAGCACGATCGCCGACGGCGAGCCTGCGGGCCGCACATCGTCTTGAACGGTCGCCACGCGCGACGCGATCTCCTCGAGCCTGCCGAGGCTCCGGGGCGGCTTGGTAAGCGAGTCGAGGCGCTCCCACGCGCGCTCGGTGGCGGCGGGGTCGACCGATCGCACCGATGCCATGATCGTGAGCATCTCGCGCTCGGTGGGTCCGGGCGTGATCACGTGCTGGGCCATGCTACCTCCTGCGGGAGTCGTTTGAGGTCGACTGCACGGCCACCCACCACGAGCCAGGCGGCGTCGGCCACGTCGATCAGCGTCCGGTTGGCGCGTCCGAGCGTGTCACGGAACAGCCTGCCGAGAGGCGTTGGGGGCACGACGCCCCATCCCACCTCGTTGGTGACGACCACGGTGGGACCGTGCCGCGCCACGAGGGCGCCCACAAGCGCGTCGGCTGCCTGCGTGGCACGCTCCTCGGCCTCAGATGTCGCGGTCACATCCCCATCGGGCACGAGGCTCGCGAGCGAACGGCCGAGGATGGTGCCGAGGCAGTCCACGAGCAGGCACGCCTCAGGATCGACCGCCGAGACCCACGCCGGATCCTCCCCTACCTCGAGCACCGCCACGGACGCCGGACGCTCGGCCTTGTGCGCCGCGATCCTGCGCGCCATCTCGGGGTCGTCGGCACGACCGCCCACGGCTACGGTGACCGCGCTGCCGCTTGCCAGCGCGAGCGAGAGCGCCATCGTGGACTTGCCGCTTCGGACAGGCCCGGTGAGCACCGCTATCATCGCGCACCCCCCGAGACGGCTCCGCGCAACGCGCGAACCTCCTCGTCACGTAACGCACGCACCGATCCCTGTTCGAGCTTGCCGAGGGTGAGCGGCCCATAGCCGACGCGCGTAAGCGAGCGGACCGGGTGGCCGATAGCCGAGAGCATCCTGCGCACCTGGCGCTTGCGGCCCTCCCGAAGCGTGATCTCAACGCTCGACGCCCGGGAACCCTCGCGCGAGAGCACGCGGGCGCCGGCCGGTGCAGTGCGGCCGTCGTCCAGATCGATCCCCTCGCGCAGTGAGCGCAGATCGGCCGCATCGGGCACGCCATCGACACCGGCGTGGTAGACCTTGGTCACGTGGTAGCGCGGGTGCATCAGGCTGTGGGCGAGGTCCCCGTCGTTGGTGAGCAGCAGCAGACCCGTGGTGGCGAAGTCGAGTCGGCCGACCGGGAACAGCCGCGGCGCGCCGTCGGGGATGTACCGTGCCACGGTGGGCCGCGACTGCGGATCGTCAAGCGTGGTCACCACGCCCGCAGGCTTGTTGAGCATCAGGTACCACAGCGTCGTCGGAGGCTCCACGAGCGATCCGTCCACCCGGACCTCATCGGCTCCGGCCGTCACCTTCACGCCGAGTCCGGAGGCGACCGTACCGTTCACGCTCACGCGACCGGCGACGATCATCTCCTCGGCCACGCGGCGGGAGGCCACGCCCGCACGCGAGAGGTACTTCTGCAGACGCTCGGGCTCGGCCTCAGGGCCCGTGTCACTCTTCTTCGTCGTCGGGCTCGTCACGCTCGACCTCGTCTTCGGTGTCGTCGTCATCGATGTCGAACGCACTGCCCTCGAGCGCGTTGAGCCGTTCGCGGATAGCGCGCTCGGTCTCGGGATCGGGTGCGAACTCCTCAAGCGGCGGCAGCTCGGCCAGGTCTTTCAGGCCGAAGCGCTCCAGGAACGTGCGTGTCGTACCGTACAGGATCGCGTTTCCCGCGTTGCGATCACGTCCCATCTCACGGACGAGACCCTTCTCGATGAGTGAGGAGATGACCGCCTCACTGTTGACGCCGCGGACGGCGTTGACGCCCTGGCGACTCACCGGCTGGTGGTACGCGACGACCGCCAGAGCCTCGAGCGCAGCCTGGGAGAGCTTGCGGGTGTCCCACGACAGAACGTACTCCTCCACCTGGCTGTGGAACGCAGGGTGCGTGTAAAGACGCCACCCTCCGGCCACCTCGCGCAGCTGGAAGCCGCGGTCGTCGTCCACGTACTCGGCGGCGAGCGCTCTGAGCGCCGACTCGACCTCGGCGGTGCCGGTCTCCAGGATCTTCGCAAGGCGCGACGGGGCGACAGGCTCGTCGGAGACGAACAGCAGCGCCTCGATGGCGCCCCGGAGCGCAGGGTTCTCGCGGGTCATACCTCACCACCTGTCTCGACTATCTCGATGTCGCCGAACTCAAGGGCCTGCTCGAGCCGCACGAGTCCACGCTTGTAGAGTTCGAGTATCGCAAGGAACGTCACGACGAGCTCCTCCACCGATGCGCCCTCGGCCACCAGCTCGCGGAAAGTCGCGCGCTTGCGTCCGCTCATCATGCGGGCAACGCCCTCGATGTGGAGTTCCAGGCTGATGGGTGCCGAGGCCACATGGTCGGCCTCGAGCAGGAAGACATCGCGCCTGTGGACGAGATCCGCACAGATGACGGCGAGCCCGTGGAGCGTGATGCCCTCGAGGTAGTCCGGCATGAGCTGCAGGAACGACTCCTCGAGACCGGCCGCGCGCGGATGCATCAACGCCTCGGACTCGTAGCGCGCCGCGAGTTCGAGGGCCGCATTCTTGAACTGCTTGTACGCGAGCAGTCGCGCGATCAGGAGGTTGCGCGCCTCCTCCGGGGTCATGTCCTCGAACTCGAGCATCTCGATGGGCTCGTCGCGCGGTAGAAGCGCGGCGGCTTTGATCTCGAGAAGCGTTGCCGCGACGAGCAGGAAGTCGCTCGCCACATCCAGATCGAGATCGTCCAGGCGCTCGATGTACTCGAGGTACTGATCGGTGATCTCCGCGATGGACAGACCGCCGATATCCACCTTCTGCTTGGCCACGAGCTGCAGCAGCAGATCGAACGGTCCCTCGAACGCGTCTGTGCGGACCCGGTAGGCCATCGCCTAGGCGCGTCCGGCGTCTACGTGCATCGCGCGGCGGACCTCGCCCATGAGCGCTTCGACGGCCGGCCGGACCCTGGCTGCGCCCTCGGCGAGCACTTCCCACGCGTAGCCCGGCTCGGCGGCAAGCGCCGCACGCTTCTCGCGAAACGGCCGCAGGTACTCGTTCAGGTCCTCCACGAGCGCGCGCTTGTGCGCCACACACCCGCAGTCGGCCACGCGGCAGCAGCGGTCCCACTCGGCGATGGCGGCAGGGTCGCCCACGAGCTTGTGGATCTGCTGGAGCGGACAGATGTCGGGGTCGCCCGGATCGGTCTTCAGCTTGCGGGCCGGGTCGGTCACCATCCCCATGACCTTCTTGGCGGTCTCCTCTTCAGTCTCCGAGAGGTAGATCGCGTTTCCGTAGCTCTTGGACATCTTGCGGCCGTCGGTACCCGGCACACGGGCGCCGGCCTTGGCGATGAGCGCCTGCGGCTCGGGCAGCAGGTCCCCGTACTGGTTGTTGAACCGGCGGACGACCTCGCGCGTGAGCTCCAGATGCGGCAACTGGTCCTCGCCCACCGGCACCACGTCACCGCGGACGATCGCGATATCGGCGGCCTGCATGAGCGGGTAGAGGAAGAACCCGACGTTGCCGAGGTCTTTGTCGGTTATCTGCTCGCGCTGCTCTTTGTAGCTGGGCACGCGCTCGAGCCAGGTCATCGGCGCGACCATCGACAGGTACATCGTGAGCTCGGCCACCTCGGGCACGTCGGACTGGCGGTAGATGACCGAGCGGGCAGGGTCGATGCCGGCCGCCACCCAGTCGAGCACCATCTCTTCGGTGAACTGCCGGATCGCGTGGGTGTCCTGCCAGTCGCTCGTGAGCGCGTGCCAGTCGGCGACGAAGTAGTACGCCTCGTAGTCGTCTTGCATCTCGCGCATGTTCAGCAGATTGCCGAACCAGTGCCCGAGTGTCAGGCGTCCGGTGGGCCGATAGCCGGTGAGCACGCGCTTCTTCGTCATCAGGTGCGACGCTCCTCGCCTTGTGAGAACGGATGCAGACAGTCTACCGCAGCGGTCCCGTCACGAGACCCCCGTGATAAGGCGGAGAAGCGGACGGACGGTGATGTCGAAGTACCCGCTGATCGGGCTAAAGCCCAGAATCCTCGGCAGGATGAGGAGCAGGCCGAAGAAGATCAGGATGCCGTACTGCTCGATGCGGTGATAGGCCTCAAGCGCCTTGTCCGACAAGAACAGCGGCAGCACGCGCGAGCCATCAAGCGGCGGGATCGGGATCAGGTTGAAGAACATGAGCACCAGGTTGATCTGCGCGAAGAAGTAGAACGCGTAGAACACCCAGGCAAGGACCTCCATCGCGCCGTCCGAGGCCGTGAGCGCGAGCAGGGAGCCGCCGCCGATCACGAGCCGGCACACGAGGCCCGCGAGCAGTGCAAGCGTGAGGTTGGTCGCGGGTCCGGCGAGCCCGGTGAGCATCATGCCCTTGCGGTAGTCCTTGTAGTAGGCCGGGTTGATCGGCACCGGCTTGGCGTAGCCGAACACCGGCCCGCCGCCGAACCACAGCAGGAGCGGCAGCAGCACCGTGCCGAACGGGTCCATGTGCTTGATCGGGTTGAGGCTGAGGCGTCCCCTTATCTTGGCCGTGGGGTCGCCGAGCAGGTACGACACGTAGCCGTGCGAGACCTCGTGCAGCACGATGGCAGGGACGAACATGGCAAGTTGGAGCACGCCAAGCACGGTTTCGTTCATGAGACTCCAAGCATCAGCGGTTCGAGCGTTTCACCAGCCGCTTGAGGTTAGCGAGTTCCGCCTCGCGCCCGACCGCCTTGGCATCCAGACGGTCTGCGCGGGCCTGCGCAAGGATACCAGAGAACGTGGGGCCGGGCTCCAGACCGAGCGCGATGAGATCGGCTCCCGAGACAGCAGCCTTCGTAGGCGCTAGCACCCGGACGAACTCCTCGACGCGGGCGCGCACGCCGGGTCCGCCGGTGGCCCACAGGTAAGTGAGCGACTCGGCGGGAAGCGCCTCGAGCAGGAAGTACAGGCGGCTCGCTCGCATCCGGCGACGGTCCTTGAGCCGTGCGACCAACGTCTCCCGGCGCTCGGCTGTGGTGACGGCAGGCTCGGCATACTCGCGACCGAAGCGGAGCCATCGGCACCAGCGATCGGCGGCCGCGCGCGTGGTGCTTCCGGCCATCGCCGTGATGAGCGTCGTCCGGCGTCGCGGCGGGCGGACGAAGGCGCTTGCGAGCTCGGCATGTGCGCGCTCACACGCGCGTACGTCGTCGAGCACGCGGGACTCGTCGGCGCCTTCGGGCACGAGGCCGGAGAGCGCGCCCGAGGCCCGCAGGCGCTCGAGAACGAGGGCGACGCCCGCCTCGTCGATGATGTCGAGCAGCTCTTCGCGGATCCGCGCGCCGCTCACCTCGTCGAGCATCCCCATCTCGACCGCCTGCTGCAGGAGCGCCTCGGTGGACGGATCGATCGTGAAGCCGAAGCGCTGCGCGAACCGGGCTGCCCGCAGGACACGTGTCGGGTCCTCGACGAAGGAGAGTGAGTGCAGCGTCCGGATGACACCGCGCTCAAGGTCGTACAGTCCGCCGAACGGGTCGGCGATCGCGCCAAAGGACTCCGGATTCACGCACACGGCCATCGCGTTCACCGAGAAGTCGCGCCGGAAGAGATCCTGCCGAAGCGACGAGCGCTCCACGGTGGGCAGCGCACCGGGTCGCTGGTAGTACTCGGTTCGGGCGCTCGTGATGTCCACGTGCATCGACTTCGACCAGACGATGACCGCAGTACCGAAACGCCGATGCACCTTGACCCGCTTGTCGAGCCGCTCGGCGATGGCCAGGGCAAAGGCAAGACCGTCGCCCTCGATGACCACGTCCAGATCGAGATTGGGCATGCCGAGGAGCATGTCGCGAACGAACCCGCCCACGACGTGCGCCCGCAGTCCGTGCTCATCGGCCAGCCTGCCGATGTCGGCGACCGCGGCTCGCGCCTCATCCGGCAGGAGCGCCAGCGAGGAGAGGAACCTATGCGACGCCTCGGTGCGCTGGAGGATGATCTTGCGGTCCAGGTACGACTCGCCGTGCTCGGCGCGCAGAAGGTCCTTACGCGTGACGATCCCGACCACGCGGCCATCCTCGAGCACAGGGACGCGACCGATGCCGGTGCGTACCAGCAGGCGTTCCAGCTCGGCCAGATCACTCCCCGGCCCCACGGTGATCGGATCGCGCGCCATGAATCCGGTGACTGGCGCGTGATCGAGGCCGTGGCGCACGGCCTTGTCGACGTCCTTGCGGGTCACCAGGCCGACGAGCCGGCCGTCCTCGACCACCGGTAGCCCGCCGTGTCCCCAGGTCGCCATGATCGACCCGGCCTCGGCCATCGTGACGTCCGGTGTGACCGACCGCACCGGCGCCGAGGCGATGTCGGCTGCGCGCGGCGGAGGCACGACCTCGCTGTCGAGCGCGACACGCAGGCGCCCTAGCACGTCGGGGATGGACGCGTCGCGCAGAGCCGCCGAGGCGGCCTGCGGATGCCCGCCGCCGCCGATGTGCTTGAGCACCGCGCCGATGTCCACGTCGGCCAAGCGGCTCCGGCCGACCACGTGGAGTCGCTCGGGCATGTCCACCAGCGCGATGGCGACCCGGTAGCCCAGGTCCTCGCAGATGTAGTGGGTGAGCACCGATGCGGAGTCCACATACTCGGTGGCAACGGCCGAGCCGATCGCCACCTCCTGTCCGTGCACGTCCCAGACCTCGAGCGAGTCCAGCAGCATGTCGAGTATCGCGCGCTGCTGGGGCGTGAGTGCTCGCGCGAGGAACTGGTTCAGGACCTCCATCTCGGCACCCGCCGACATCAGGAAGGCCGCAGCCTCGGCATCGTAGGCCGTCGTTCCCGGATACGTGAGCGAGCCCGTGTCCTCGTGGATGCCGAGGAGCATCACGGTCGCCTCGAGCGGGGTGATTGGCACACCGCGGTCGCGGATCTCGTGGACGAGGATGGACGTGGTGGCGCCGACGCTCATCGAGTGGTCGTGGAGCGTCTCCACGTCGCCATCCTGCCGGGGGTGGTGGTCGTAGACGATGACCTCGACGCCGGGACGCCCGATCACGGCGCCGATCTCGCCGATCCGCCCGGGATCGCGCGTATCGACCATCACCACGCGCTCGATGGCGTCGAGGTCGAGCGACTTCAGATCGGCGAACGCCACGAAGTCCTCGTGAAGGTTGTGGAACTCGCGCACGTTGGCGTTCTGCGAGCCGAGGAAGACCGCGCGGACGTCCTCGTAGAGCTTGGTGGCGGCGACCATCGACGCGTAGGCGTCGAAATCGGGATTGGCGTGACCGATGGCCACGCCGGTGGTCGGCGTGAAGCGACGGGCGCTGCGGCGCGTCACGTCACACCTCGTGGAACAGCGGCGGGACGACCGGCTCCGTATCGGCGATGGTGATCGCGGCCAGCAGACGCTGTTCGGCTTCGTCGAGTAGCGCCGGGTCGCTCGTGTACAGCGTCGCCAGCGATGCGCCGGGCTCGACGCGGTCGGCGATCTTCACGTCGATCTCGAGCCCCGCGCCTGCGTCGATGGGGTCATCCTGGCGGGCGCGGCCCGCGCCAAGCGCCATGGCGGCCCGGCCGACCCCTTCGGCGTCGAACCCTGCTATCCATCCGGCGGCAGGCGCCGTGACCACACGCGTGTGTGCGCCGAGTGGCAGGAGCGCCGGGTCGTCGGCAACCGCAGGATTCCCGCCCTGCGCGGTCACCCAGGCGCGGAAGGTGTTAAGCGCGCGGCCCGATTCGATCGCCTCGAGCAGCGTGTCGCGACCGGCGAGCTCGGTCTCAGCCACACCGCCGAGGACGAGCATCCTCGCGCCGAGGACGAGGCAGAGTTCGGTGAGGTCCGCCGGCCCGTGACCGCGAAGCGTCAGGATCGCTTCGCGAACCTCGAGTGCGTTGCCCACCGCACGACCGAGAGGCTGGTTCATATCGGTCAGCACGGCCACGACCTTGCGGCCAAGCAACTCCCCCACGCGCGTCAGTTCGGCGGCAAGCGCCCGGGCGTCGGCCTCGGACTTCATGAACGCGCCGGAGCCGACCTTCACGTCGAGCATGATCGCATCGGCACCGCCCGCGACCTTCTTGGAGATGATCGAGCCGACGATGAGCGGAATCGACGGGACCGTCGCCGTGACGTCCCTGAGCGCGTACATCTTCTTGTCGGCCGGATCGACATCCGGGCTCTGCCCGATAACCGCCACGCCAACGTCGCGAACCTGCGCCAGGAACGCGTCGGGTTCCAGCGTCACGCTGAAGCCGGGGATGGACTCGAGCTTGTCGAGCGTCCCGCCCGTGAAGCCGAGACCGCGTCCGCTCATCTTGGCCACCGGGACGCCGCAGCTCGCGACCAGCGGCGCGAGGACGAGCGTCGTGGTGTCCCCGACGCCCCCCGTCGAGTGTTTGTCGACCTTGATACCGGGGATGCTCGACAGATCCACCATCCGGCCCGAGCGCGCCATCGCCTCGGTGAGCGCGGCGGTCTCCGCGCTGTCGAGACCCCTGATGAACGCGGCCATCAGCCACGCTGCCATCTGATAGTCGGGCATCTCGCCGGAGACGAACGCCGAGACCAGACGATCGAGTTCGGCCTTGGTGTGCTTCCCGCCGTCGCGCTTGACCTCGATGATCTCCTCGATCGATCTCACGCGCCGCGCACCTCCCCCAAGAACGACGTGCCGCGCCCGCACCGATCGGCCAGGCCGTAGAAGTCCAGTACCGACTCACCGACGTCGCCGAAGGTCGCGCGCGTGCCGAGTGCGACGCCGGCCTCCACGCCCTTGACCTTAGCGATCAGCGGCGCATGCTCCCGGCTGTGGTCGGTCGACGAGGTGGTCGGATCGCAGCCGTGATCGGCGGTGATGATGAGCAGGTCGCCCTCGGACATCGCGTCGAGAAGCTCGGGCATGCGACGGTCCACCGCCTCGAGTCCGTCGGCGTAGGCACGCACGTCGTTGCGGTGACCCCAGAGCATGTCGAAGTCGACGAGGTTGCAGAAGACGAACCCCTGCTCGGGCCGGCTCACCTCTTCGAGGAGCTTGTCGAAGCCGTCCATGTTGTCGGTGACGTGCGGCGAGGAGGTGATGCCCTGCCACGCGAAGATGTCGCCGATCTTGCCGACACCGAAGACCGGTACGCCCGCCTCCTGAAGCAGATCGAGGACCGTGGGCTCAAACGGCTTGACGGCGTAGTCACGTCGACGATGCGTGCGCGTGTAGGCGCTCGTCTCGTCCGGCCCGACGAACGGCCGGGCGATCACCCGGCCGACGCAGTGCTCGCCTGTGAGCATCTTGCGCGCGATCTCGGAGACCTCGTAGAGCCTCTCGAGGCCGTAGGTCTCCTCGTGCGCCGCAATCTGGAACACGGAGTCCGCCGATGTGTACACGATCGGCAGGCCGGTTCTCACGTGCTCGTCACCGAGCTCGCCGATGATGACGGTGCCGCTGGCCACCAAGTTGCCCAGAACGGACGCATGCCCCGTGAGGCGGCAGAACTCGGCGATCACCTCTTCGGGGAACCCGTGCGGGTATGTCGGGAACGGGCGCTCGAGCACGACCCCCATCATCTCCCAGTGACCGGTGGTGGTGTCCTTGCCCGCCGAGCGGGCAGCGTTCCTGCCCCACGATGCGGTGGGTCTCCCGGTGGGTCGGACGCCGGCGATCTCGGTGATGTTGCCGAGTCCCATCGCGCCGAGGACCGGCATGTTCAGACCGCCAACAGCGCGCGCGGTGTTGCCGAGTGTATTCGAACCCACGTCACCGTACGCGGCCGCGTCCGGCAGCTCGCCTGCCCCCACGCTGTCGAGCACGAGGACGATCGCCCGCGGCCCACGCGGCGTTCCGGCCATCTCGCACCCCCTCGGATCAGGCGATCACTCGCAGGACCTCGTCGAGGCTCGTCACGCCAGCGGCGACCTTGTCCATGGCGTCATCGCGTAGCGCACGCATCCCGCCAGCCAGCGCAGCGGCACGGATCTCCTCGGACGGAGACTCGGCAAGGAACAGCCGCTCGAGTTCCTCGTCCATGGCCATGATCTCAAAGACACCCACACGCCCCTTGTACCCGGTGCCATGGCAGTCGTCGCATCCGCTGGCGGATGCCGCGTACCCGGTGGAGCACGCGACATCATCAGGTCCGCACCCACGTTCGGCGAGGAACGACTTCGTGAACCGTGCCTTGACCCGACATGACGGGCACAGCCGACGCACGAGTCGTTGCGCGACCACGCCGATGAGGGCGCTCGACGCGATGAACGGAGCGACCTCCATGTCCGACAGTCGCGTGAGGGCCGAGGGCGCGTCGTTGGTGTGGATCGACGACAAGACCAGGTGACCCGTGAGGGCCGCGCGTGTAGCGATCTGCGCGGTCTCCGCGTCGCGGATCTCGCCCACCATCACGATATCCGGGTCCGAGCGGAGTACCGTCCGAAGCAGATGAGCGAAGCTCAGACCGATGTGCGGGTTGACCGCCATCTGCGTGACGCCGGGAACCTGGACCTCTATAGGATCCTCGATCGTGATGATCTTTCGGGCCGGATCGTTGAGGTGCAGGAGTGCGGCGTACAGCGTGGTGGTCTTGCCGGACCCGGTTGGGCCCGAGACAAGGATCTCGCCGTAGGGCCGCGAGAGGAATCGCTTGATCAGGGCCTGGTGATCTTCGCTGAGACCGATGTCGGCAAGCGTCTGCTGCTCGGCCTCGTGGTTGAGGATGCGGATGACGATGTTCTCACCGAACGGTGTCGGCAGCGTCGCCACGCGCATATCGATAGGACGATCGTTCACCACGAGACCGATGCGTCCGTCTTGCGGGCGACGGCGCTCAGCGATGTCCATGTCCGCCATGACCTTCAGGCGGCTGATCAGGCCCGCGCGGGCGCTCGAAGGAACGTGCATGATCTCGTGGAGAACGCCGTCCACCCGGAAGCGCACGCGCACGCTGTGCTGGCCCGGTTCGACGTGGATGTCGCTCGCTCCGTCGAGGACCGCCTCACGAATCAGCTGATTGACGAGCCGCACGATCGGGACGTCCTCATCACCCACGACGATCTGCGCGTCAGCCTCTTCGTCGGCGGAATCAACGAGTCCCTCGAAGGCATCGGCCGACGTGATGAACTTCTCGATCGCCGCCCTGATGTGTGACGGCGTGGAGACCACCGGCAGCACGGGGCGACCGGAGCGCAGCCGAACGTCGTCTATCGACTCCACGTCAAGAGGGTCGGCCATCGCGAGCACGATGTACTCGTCACGAAAGTCGATCGGAATGACAAGACGTCTGCGTGCGATACGCTCGGGCACGAGGGCCGCCGCGCTGCGGCTGACGGGATAACTCACGAGACTGACGAACTCAAGAGCCTTCTGCTCGGCGAGTGTGCGGGCGATGGTGTCCTCGTCTGTGATGCCAAGACCCACGAGTACTTGACCGATTTTGCCGCCTTCTAGGCCTTGTCGCTCGAGAGCTTCCAGCAACTGCTCCTCGGTGATGACGCCGGCACGCAGAAGTAACTCACCGAGCCGGTCCCTCGTGTACGGCATTCTTCAGCCTCCCGCTTCTCGTTCGCTTCTCCCGCGGCGAGCAGCGAGAAAACGTGACGCCGCTCACATCGATGGTAGCAAATAGCGGCGCCCACACGGGAAGTCGGCCGAAACGGTCGTGGAGCCCCTGTGACCGGCTCTAGCGGATGGCGTCGGAGACGAGCCGCCCGATGAGCTTCGAGGCGATGTCCTCGGAGGCCGGCAGCGTCACGCCACAGCGCACGCGCGCCTCCTCGATCCGCTCGTCGCGGATGTCCGGGAGCGCGATCACAGCCTCGGCGACGCGCGATACCAGTTCGGGGGACGTCCCGGACGGCTTCGATGCACCGTCGGCGTCGTATTCATCTGACGTCCGCAGGTACTCGACAGCTCGTCGGACCTGCTCTTCGGAGATAATCATGTCCCGATTTCTATCGGCCCGCGATCCTCGCGGCTTGAGCGTTTTCGGCCGTGTCATGACGAGCGGCAGGCGACAACTCCCGGGAAAAGGGAGAGCCTCAAGGCCGGCACCTTGAGGCTCAGGGGTAAGGGGTTGCCGAAGCAACTGTGAGAAGTCTAGCGCGTCAGAATCGTTCACGCAAGAGTGAACGTGTTCACAACTACGGACTACGCATACAACGCGGGAAACACCCCAGTGCTACAGGCCGAAGAGTGCATACACCCGTGAGATGCCGGTCAGCAGTGGCACGATTCCGAGAGCCAAGATCGCGAGTGCGAGAACGATGGACACGGCGAGCGGTGCTCCACCACGCTCCCCCACAGCCTCTTCGTCGTTGACGCTCGGGTCCTCGAAGTACGCCGCCCTGATGACGCTACCGTATCCGCCGAACGACACCACCGCGGCAACACCGGCGACTATCGCCAGCACGACGCTGTCGTTACTCAGAAGTGCAGCAAACACATGCAGTTTGCCCCAGAATCCCGCGAACAAGGGAATCCCGGTCAGAGAGAGCATGGCCACGGAGAGAGCGGCGCCGAGAGCGGGAGAACGACGGGCGATTCCCGCCATCCCCGCACGCGTGCCGTCCCAGCCGGGGCGCACACGACCGACCGCCTCGAGCGCGATGAACGCGGCGGATGCTCCCACCGCATACGTGACGATGAAGACGATCGTCGCCTGGATGCCCGCATCGCCGCTCGATATCGCGAGCAGGCCGTATCCGACCTGGGCGATGCCGGAGTATCCGAGTAGCCGTGCGACCGACTGCTGCCGCACCATCCCGAAGGAGCCGAACAGCAACGAGCCGACGCCGATGGCGACAAGCAGACTCGTCGCCGGGGCGAACACAGCCGCCTGGAAGAGGGTCCCGCGAACGATGACGAGTAGGGCCACGAGCGCCGCCATCTTCGGCACAGAGGACAGGAACGCCGCCGACGTGCTGTCGGCGTTCTCGTAGGCGTCAGGCACCCATGCGTGGAACGGGAACGCTCCGAGCTTGAACGCGAACGCGGAGAGCACCAGCGCGAGCGCGAGCAGTGCAGGACGAGACTCGGCAGTCCCCAGTGCGCTGCTGCCCGTAAGGAAGCTCGCGTCTCCCCCGGTCAGGCCGAAGACGAGCGCAAGCCCGTACAGCGTGAGGCCCGACGCGATCGTCCCCTGGACGAAGTACCTGACCGCAGACTCCTCGGCCCGACGCGTACCCGCCCCGGCTACGAGCGCGTAGGCAACGATCGCCAGTCCGGACAGGGACACGAACAGAACGATGAGATTGAGGCTTGCAAGCAGTGCGTGGGCGAACACCGCACCGAGAGCGATGAGTGCCGCCATGCCCGGACCGCGGTCGGCCGTCGCGTACCGCCGATAGCCCGCTGTCACCGCGAGAGCCGCAAGCCCGTAGCCGAGCGCCGGCAACGCGGTGAACCCGGACCCGTACGCAAGGACCCCCATGGCGATGCCGGGCTGCGTACTGCCCGACAGGACGAAGCCGGCAACAGAAGCGCCGCCGAGGCCGAGCGCGATCAGCACGATGGCCGTCGGTCGTCGGTCAAGAGCATCGGCCACCAGGCCGAGCACCACGCCGCCCAGGACGAGGACCGGAACCAGCCATGCGGCCAGAGGAAGTGCGAGATCCATCAGCTCACCGTCCCTGCAAGCGAAGCGAGCGCGCCAAGCGTCGCTGCCGCGATGTCCGTCACGAGCCGTGGCCAGATACCGAGCGCCACAATGAGCGCCACTAGCGGGACTGCGATGAGCAGCTCGCGCGCGTCGAGGTCGCGAAGTGCGGCGGCCTCAACGCCATCGACCAGCGTCGCGGCGGGCTCGCCGTGTACGACGAGCCTGACAGCCCGCAGGGTGTATGCGCCGGCCAACACGATGCCGATGCCGGCGATCGCGATGACAAAACCGAATCGGCCGAAGCCGGCCACGATCGAGGCGAACTCACCGGGGAAGCCCGAAAGGCCCGGCAGCCCGAGACTCGCAAACGAGGCTACTACGAAGATCGTCGCCCATCGCGGTACGGTCACGCCCAGACCGCCGAATGCCCTGATGTCCCGGGTGTGCGCCCTCTCGTACAGTGCGCCGACCAGGAAGAAGAGCAGCCCGGCCACGAGCCCGTGGCTCACCATACCGAGCATCGCGCCCTGGAGTCCGAGTTGGGTACCACTTGCCAGCCCGAGCACGACGAAACCCATATGGGCCACGGAGGAGTACGCGACAAGGCGTTTCAGGTCGCTTTGTCCAAGAGCCATCGCCGCGCCGTACACGATGCCGATCACCCCGAGGGCGGCAAGGATCGGTGCCGCTGCGGCGAACGCGTCGGGCGTGTACGGGATCGAGATGCGGGCGATACCGTACGCTCCCATCTTGAGCATGACACCAGCCAGCATGATAGAACCAGCGGTCGGAGCCTCGACGTGCGCGTCAGGCAGCCACGTGTGCAGCGGCACCACGGGGATCTTCACCAGGAAACCGGCCGCCAGAAGCCAGAACACGAGCGTCTGGGACGCAGGCTCGATCGGAAGCGGCGTGGCCGGCATGCCGGTGCCTGTGCCGCCCAGCACGACGAGCAGCACGAGGCCGACGAGCATGAGCGCGCTGCCGGCGAACGTGTAGATGAAGAACTTCATCGCAGCGTAACGACGGTTCTCGTGGCCCCAGCCTCCGATGAGGAAGAACATCGGGATGAGCACGGCCTCCCAGGCCACGTAGAACAGGATCAGGTCCGCTGCCAGGAAGACGCCGATGACCGCCGCCTCAAGTGCGAGCAGGAGCGACATATGGGCGCCGATGCGCTCGACGTTCCACGACGCGAGAACCGCGATGATGCCGAGCAGGGCGGTCAGCGCCACGAGCGGCACCGAGAGTCCGTCGGCGGCCAGGCGCAGGAACGAACCGGCCCCCTCGATGGTGAACTCGTACGTGAGCGCCTCGGCGGAGCTTGCATAGGCCCGCCACACGACCGCAGCGACCCCGGCGGTGCCGAGCGATGCCGCAAGCGCGATGACCCGGGCCACAACCGTCGAGCGTCCCCCGACAGCCGATACGAGTGCCCCCGTGAGCGGGATGGCGATGAGCAATGCGAGTGTCATCTGGCTCACCTCCCCAACCAGAGTGCGAGACTCGCGAGGAGCACGGCTCCAGCGCCAACGAGCGCCGCATACAGCTGACCCTCACCGGACTGCAGCTCGTTGAACTCGCGACCGACCCGCCGCGCGAGCCACGCGATACCGCGCACGAGCCCGTCCACGAGCCTGGTGTCGAACCGCTCCGACGCTGCAGCGGCTCCCCGCTCGGTGGCTGCAGCTCCTCGCATCACGAGCGCGTCGATGCCATAGGCACCCGCAGCGGCACGCCACAGCCCGCCGAGAGCCCCGGCGAGCCGGTCGTCGGCAGCCGGTCCGGCTTTGTACAGCGACCAACCCGCGACAGCCGACAGGCCAGCTATCACGGTAGAGGCCACCGCGATCGGGATCGCCAGACCAGCGTGCCCGCCGAGCAGGTCGGCGAACCACCACGAGGCTGCACCCAGAGTCGCGGCGAGCACCGCGAGTACGACGAGCGGCACCTTCATGACCAGCGGTGACTCGTGAGGATGCCCGGCGCCGCGGAAGGTGCCGGAAAACGCGAGCCGCGTGGCTCGGAACGAGTAGAACGCCGTGAGGGCGCTCGCGATGAACAGTGCCGCACCGGCGACGGGCGCGTGCACCCATACCGCGTCGAGAACGGCGTCTTTGGAGAAGAAGCCCGCCAGCGGCGGCAGTCCGGCCAGCGCCGCGACACCGACCGCCCAGGTGGCGGCGGTGACGGGCATGGCGCGACCAAGTCCGCCCATCTCGCGGAGGTCCTGCGTTCCCGATCCGTGGATGACGCTGCCGGACGCGAGGAACAGTAGCGACTTGAACGCGGCGTGGGTGACGAGGTGGAAGAAGGCAGCGACCCACGCACCGGCTCCGAGCGCGGCGAACATGAATCCGAGCTGGGAGATCGTCGAGTATGCCAGAACGCGCTTGATGTCGGTCTGCGGGACCGCGATGGTGGCGGCGCCGAGCGCGGTGACCGTTCCGATGACGAGCACCACGAGACGGGCGGTCTCGGACGCCTCGAATAGCGGCCACGTGCGCGCCAGAAGGAAGACGCCGGCGGCGACCATGGTCGCCGCATGGATGAGCGCCGAGACCGGTGTGGGCCCTTCCATTGCGTCGGGAAGCCAGATATGGAGCGGGAACTGCGCCGACTTGCCGGCGGCGCCCACGAACAGCAGCAGTGCTGCGGTGGTGATCGTGGCGGGCGCGAGCGTCGGCACGGCAGCGAGCACATCGGCGGTCACGAGTGTGCCCGTCTCGCGCCACAGGAGCGCGAGCGCAAACAGCAGCCCGACGTCACCCACACGGGTCACGAGAAACGCCTTGACGGCTGCGCGGGCGGCTGACGGCCGGGTGAACCAGAAGCCTATGAGCAGATAGCTGCATGCGCCCACGAGCTCCCAGGCGATGAACAGCCCCACGAGGCTCGTCGAGAGCACGAGCCCGGTCATGGCGGCAGTGAACGCAGAGAGCAGCGCGAAGTAGCGCGGCTGCGACGTGTCCTCGGCCATGTACCCGACAGAGAAGATGACGACCATGGACGCGACCACGCCGACGACGACGAGCATGATCGACGCGATCGGATCGGCCGACGCACCGATGTCGATCGAACCGGCCTGCGTCACGAGCCAGGAGGCCGCCTCGGCGGCGACTCCCGTCCCACGACCGGCGTCCGCGAGACGCTCGGCCCCGGCCCACGCCGCGGCGACGGGTCCGACAAGCGCGAGCCATCGCGTGTAGCGGACCGGACCTCGGCCGGCACCGGCGATGACGAGAGCCACGGCGATCGGAGCCACTAGGACGAACCAGAGCGGTATCACCTAACCGGACACCTCCCCGAACTCGTCGATAAGGGTTCGGCGCGTGCGACGGTAAGCCGTCACGACGAGGGCCATGCCGACGGCCGCCTCGGCTGCGGCGATGACAAGAACGATGAGTGCGAAGGACGACACCGCGGCGCCGTCACCTCCGCGCGAAAGCGCGAACGCCACGAGCTGCACGTTGGCGGACCCGAGCATCAGCTCGGCCCCGGCGAGAATCGCGATGACATCGCGCCGGGTCAGCACCGCGTAAACGCCCAGCGAGAAGGCGGCGGCGCATCCGATGGCGACGATCATGAGTCCTCACCGCCCTTCACGATCACAAGGACCGCGAGGAGCGCAGCAAGGAGGAGCACGCCGACGAGCTCGAAGGCCACGAGCGAGGGACCGAGCAGGGCCGCGCCGATATCGTTCGGTGCGGTGACGACCGGGGTGGGGTCTGCGGCCACCGGCGCCATCACCGAGGCGATCAGCACGAACACGCCGAGTGCGATCACCGCGCCGCCGATGTCATGACGTGTAGCCACCTTCGGCTTCTCGTTCCCGCTGCGGCGCACCATCATGAGCGCGAAGAGCACTAGCACGAGAACACCGCCGACGTATACGAACACCTGGGAGACCGCGAGGAGCGGGCTGCCCATCACCAGGAACGCGGCGGCGACGCCCAGTAAGAACGTGCCGAGCGAGATCACGAGCCGCGGCACGTCGGACGTGAGTACCGTGCCGGCGGCGCCGGCAACCATCACAGTGACGGCGGCCGCGAGAGCCAGATCGTTGGCGCTCATCGCTCCCCCTTCCGGCCGGCCGATGTCGGGCATGCGGGAGACTCGATGCCGTCGCGACCGGTGGCCCGATCGCCCCCGCCATCGCGGAGCATCTCGCCCTTGTCGAAGATCATGAGATCGCGATGCACGAAGCTGAGCTCGTACTGTCCCGTATGCACGAGCGCGCTCGTCGGGCACTGCTCGGCGCACAGGCCGCAGAAGCAGCACTTCGTCAGATCGAGATCGTAGCGCGTCAGGCAACGGGCGCCCGCTTCGTCGACGCGCTCAACAGACAGCGCGTAGTCGGGACACGTCCGTGCGCAGAACGTGCAACCGACGCACACCTCGGACTCACATCTCAGGCACCGTGTGGCCTCGCTCATGGCCTCTTGGTGCGTGAGACCGAGCTCGACTTGCCGGAAGTCGGTGGCCCGCTCCTCGGGCTTGGACAGCGGCATGTTCGCGCGCCGGCGAGACGGCTCGACGCCGGCGACGTCGGCAACCGCGTACCTGGCGTAGCGGGGAACCGGGCGCCGCACGCGCTCGGCGTCGACGGGGATACCCTCCAAGAACCTGTGGATGGATGTGGCGGCCTCGTGGCCGGTGGCGATCGAGGCGATGGCGCTGCCCGGACCGGTCACCACCTCACCCGAGGCGAACACGTTGGCGACACTCGTGGTGTTGGCCGCGCCGTCCACCACGAGCTGCCCTCGGCCCGTGAGCAGCAGCTCGGTGCCCGCGATGATCCCGTCGAGCTTGGAGCCCTGACCGATGGCGAAGACCACGACGTCGGTCTCTACCTCGGTGAAGTCGTCGCCGAACTGAGGGGCGAACCGGCCCGTCTCGTCGAACACCGAGAGGCAGGCTCGCATCTTCATGCCCCTCACGTGACCGTCTGTGGTGAGGACCTCCTCGGGGCCGAGCCCGCACATCGCGATGACTCCCTCGTCGAGCGCTTCTTCGATCTCCCACGGGTGGCACGGCATCTCGTCCTCGCTCTCGAGACATGCCAGGCGCACCTCCGTGGCGCCGACGCGCACCGCACAGCGTGCGACGTCGACGGCGACGTTACCAC
Source organism: Coriobacteriia bacterium (assembly GCA_030651765.1). Classification (GTDB taxonomy): domain Bacteria; phylum Actinomycetota; class Coriobacteriia; order Anaerosomatales; family Anaerosomataceae; genus UBA2272. The sequence continues at coordinate 181,272 of JAUSBY010000005.1, forward strand.
CGCCGATGACGAACACGCGCTTGCCGCGCACACCCGCCTCCTGCGAGCGGTTGACGGCCCAGAGGAACTCGAGAGCCCCGACGACGCCGGCGGCATCGTTTCCGGGGATCGGCAGCAGACGGCTCTCCTGCAGTCCGACCGCAAGCAGCACCGCGTCGTACTCGCGGATGAGCGACGCCATCGGGATGTCCTTTCCGATCTCGGTGTCGCAGTGAAGCTCCAGCCCCATGTCCACGAGGTCGTAGATCTCGCGGTGGAGCACCTCACGCGGGAGCCGGTAGGTGGGGACGCCGGTGTACAGCGCCCCGCCGGGCTTGTCCTCACGCTCGAACATCACGACACCGTAGCCGAGTCGCATGAGGTCGAGGGCGGCCGAGAGCCCCGAGGGGCCAGACCCGATGATCGCCACCCGCTTACCCTGTGTGTTCTCGAACCTGGGAAGCGTCTCGGGACGCAGCTTCTGATACTCCTCGTAGGCGAACCGATGGAGCGGTCGTATGGCTATCGGTTCGTCGTAGTAGTTGCGCTTGCATGCCGTCTCGCACGGGTGGTGGCAGATGCGGCCGAGCACGCCCGGCATCACGTTGCGCGTCCGCACGAGCTCGTACGCCTCATCGACACGGTCGTCCGCAATCAAGAACGACTGACCGCGCGCATCCACGTTGGCCGGGCAGTTTCCCACACATCCGGGGAGACGCTCGGACGTGTACAGGCCATCGATGACCCCGTTGTAGTCGTGCGGCGGCGAGGTGAGCAGCGGGATCTCATCCCGGCCGAGTACGCCCCGCAGCCTGAGCGCGCCGCGCCAGCGATCGCTCACGGTGACCTTCTCGGCGGGATACCTGATCGTGACCGGACCGCGCTTGACCGCGCCTGCCGTCACCGCGAACCCGGTCAGGAGCGACCGGACTCCCTGCATGAAGCCGCGTACTCCCTCGGCATGCTCGTCGGAGACCGTGGGCGGGGTCTCGGGAATCGTGCGATCTACAGCCACAGCGCCACCACCCCTGCGACGACGACCTGCACGATGGCAAGCGGCGTGAGCACCGTCCAGCAAAACGTCATGAGTTGGTCCTGCCTGAGTCGCGGGAACGTCCACTTGATCCACATCACCGCAGTGATGAGTACCATCGCGAGCACGAGGAACACGGCGAGCCCGGCCACGCCGGGCAGCCAGCGGTAGCCGCCGAGGAAGACGGCTGCGCCAAACAGCGATGCCGAGATCAGCGCACCGTACTCACCCATCATGAAGATCGCCCAGCGGAATCCCGAGTAGTCCGAGAAGTAACCGGCGACGAGTTCCGACTCGGCTTCCGGCAAGTCGAACGGACCGCGGTTCATCTCGGCGATCGAGGCGATGAAGTAGACGAGGAAGCCGACGAACGTGAGCGGGACCCACCACCACTGCCACGCCTCCATGACCTCGGTCGGCTGCAGTGAGCCCGCAAGGATGATCACCGAGAGCACCGCGAGCGAACGGGGCACCTCGTAGCTCACCATCTGGGCCGCGGCACGCATGCCGCCGATGGTCGCAAGCGTGTTGTGCGACGCCCACGCGGAGAGCAGGATGCCAAGCACGCCGATCGACGGGAACGCGAGGTAGAACACCATGCCCACCGTGGAGTCCAGCGGCGCCCAGCCCGCCCAGAACGGGATCACGGCCACCGACATCGCGATGGGTGCGAAGACGGCCATCGGCGCATAGCGGAAGATCGGCTTGTCGGCGTTGTCAGGGACGATGTCCTCTTTGAACAGCAGTTTGGGCACGTCGGCGACCATCTGCAGCACGCCTGCCGGGCCGATCTGCTGCGGGCCGAGACGCATCTGGATGCGCGCCGAGACCTTGCGCTCCCACCACACGCCGATGACGGCACCGCCGGCTATGAACATGACGGCCGCCAGGCCCCAGAGAAGTCCCCACAGGAACGTCATCGGTCCACCTCCCCGAAGACGGGGTCCAGTGAGCCGAGGATCACGACAAGATCGGAGAGCGTGTAGCCCTCGGACACGAGCGGAAGGAGTGCGAGGTTGCTAAACGCGGGCGACCGGACCTTCATGCGGTACGGACGCACGGAGCCGTCGCTCACGAGGTACACGCCGAGCGAACCGCGTGCGCTCTCGATGTGGTCGTAGGCGTCGCCGGGACGCGGCGCGAGCAGGCGCGGCATCCCGTCGGCCTTGATCGTCCCCGGCTCGAACTCGGCCAGTCCGTCGAGCGCCTGGCTGATGATCCGGCAGCTCTCGATGGCCTCCCACAACCGCACGCGGGTGCGGTCGTAGACATCGCCGTTGCTGCCAACGGGAATCGAGAAGTCAAAGCGCGGGTACACCGAGTACGGATCGTCGCGTCTGAGGTCCCAGTCGACGCCCGAGCCACGCGCCACAGGCCCCGATGCGCCCCACGACACCGCGTCATCGGCATCGAGGACGCCGATGCCTTTCGTGCGTGCACGGAAGATCACGTTGCCGAACAAGAACCGGTCGATCTCGAGCATCGCGGCAGGATGCTGGGCCACGAACTCACGGCACTTCTCGATCCAGCCGTCGGGCAGATCGAACGACACACCGCCCGGACGTACGTAGTTGTACGTGAGCCGCGCACCGCACAGCGACTCGAACAGGTCGACGACGAGCTCGCGCTGCCAGAACGTGTACATGAACGCGCTCGTCGCGCCGGTGTCGGCGCCGGCCGGACCGATGGCCATCATGTGGCTCGCGATACGCTGCAACTCGCACACGATCACGCGGATGTACTCGGCACGCTCGGGCACGCGGATCCCGGCGAGACGCTCGACGGCGCGGCAGTACGCCCAGTTGGCATACATGGAGCCGACGTAGTCGAGCCGGTCGGTGAGCGGCACGACCTGGAGGTAGGTGCGGTTCTCGGCCATCTTCTCGATGCCGCGGTGCAGGTGCCCGATGACCGGCTCGGCGTGCTTGACGATCTCGCCGTCCAACTCGACAATCACGCGGCACACGCCGTGTGTCGACGGGTGCGACGGGCCGATGTTGACGATCGTGGTGTCGCCCTCGTGGATGACTTCAGGCATCACGACGTCGGGAGCGCAGTCGAGGTCCGGCGCCACGGGCGCCGCCTGGTCGGTGGGTGTGTCCTGAGGCTCGATCACAGGTAATCAGGCCTCCTGATGATCGTCGGGTTCTCGTAGTCCTTGCGCAGCGGGTAGCCGACCCAGTCGTCCGTCAGCAAGATCCGCCGAAGGTCGGGGTGGCCGTCGAACACGATGCCGAACATGTCGTAGACCTCGCGCTCCTGCCAGTTGGCGGCGGCCCAGAGGTCGTTGACGCTGTCGATCGTGGGTTCATCCCGCGGCACCCGGGTCTTCACGAAGATCCCGGCGCGCATCTCACGCGACTGAAGGCGGTAGACGAGTTCGAACTCCTCGCCATAGTCGACGGCAGTCACCATGCCGAGCCGATCGAAGCCGAGGTCCTTGAGATCGCGTGCCGCCGCGTGCAGCCGATCGCTTGTTACAAGCAGCACGCCATCGCCGAACTCGATCGAGAAGAGCGGGCACAGATCCGGGTACTGGCCGCAGAGATGCTCGCGAAGTTCCGTGATGTCCACTACGCGTCACTCCCTTCGGGAGCTGCGTCGTCGGTCTCTCCACGTAGCGGGTCACCGGGCAGCGGCAGCACGCCTTCTACCGCACGCACCCGGGAGGGCGAGATCGACTCGGCACGGACCTTCTCCCGCAGCCTCAGGATCGCGTCCTGAAGCGACTCCGGCCGAGGGGGACAACCGGCGATGTAGATGTCGACCGGCAGGAACTCGTCCACGCCCCGCACAACCGAGTAGGTGTCGTAGTAGAAGATGCCGCCCGAGACAGCGCAGTTGCCCATCGCGATGCACCACTTGGGATCGGGCATCTGGGCCCAGAGACGCTTCACGGCAGGGGCCATCTTGTGGGTGATGGTTCCGGCGACGACCATGACGTCCGTGTGCCGCGGGTCCGGCCGCGGGATCGAGCCGTGACGGTCGAAGTCGAACTTGGAGAACGACGCCGCGATGAGCTCCATCGCGCAACACGCCGTGCCCATCGGCATCATCCACAGCGAGTAGCCACGCGCCCAGTCCGCGATGGCATCGATGCTCGTCAGAATGACGCCGCCACCAGGAGTGCTCTCCAGTGCCTTGGCGAGGTCGTCTACACCGGCCACTTCAGACCGCCCTTCTTCCACTCGTAGAAGAGTCCGAGCGTGAGGAACGCGCCGAAGATCGCGACTGCGATGCCGTCTGTAACCGATCCGCGGATCTGCGAGCCCACTGCGAAGAGCAGAACGGTCTCCGCGTCGAAGATGACGAACAGGATGGCCACGGTCGAGAACCTGATGTTCACCGGCCGCCACGGCGATGAGGCCTGCTCGATGCCGCACTCATACGCGGATGACTTAAGGGCGTTGGGACGCTTTGGCGCGAGAATGGCGTTGGCGCCCAGCATCACGAGAAGGAACACGATAGGCCCGGCGGCAAGGCCGATGACGAAGAGCAGACTCTCTGTCGATGCCATCCATACCCCCATGTATGCAGCCGAAGGACTTAGTAACTATCAGTTACGCACTTCGGATTACCGACAATCGCGCACCTTGCAGATGCGAACGGGCTCACACCACCCCGAGGCCCGCAGCACTTCCGGCTGTTTATAGCAGACCCGTCCGACCTTGTAAACATTGTTACAATGCCTGCCCGGCCCTGTCATGGATCGGCTCCCGGTCCTGCCTACAGCGCCTTGCGTTCGGCTTCCGTCCGCTCGATCTGTTCGGACAGCCCGATCCACTCCGCCTCAAGGTCCGCCAGTCGCCGCTTGATGACAGTGTACTCCCCCATCGCGGACGTGAAACGGTCCTTGTCCTCGTAGAGTTCGGCATCCCCGAGCAGCGTGACGAGTTCGTCATGGCGCGCCTGTGCTGTGCCGAGTTCGCGCTCCACGGTGGCAAGTCGCCTGCGAGCATCCCGCGTCCCCCGGTAGAGACGGTTGCGCGTCTCGGCCTCAACGCGCCGCTCCTCCTTGGACTTCCTCGATCGAGCCTCCTCGGGATCTGCGGGCTTCGCGTCGTCTGCCGATCCCCGGGCAACCTGGCCGGTGACAGCCTCGAGCGCGTCTGTCTTGTCCCGGAAGTAATCGTAGCCGCCGGGATAGACCGTCACTCCGCCACCACGGACATCGGCGACCTTGTCGGCCACCGCCCGTATGAGGTGCCGGTCGTGCGTGATGAGCGCGATTGTGCCCGTGTACTGCGTGAGCGCCGCCTCCAACACGTCGCGGCCCTGGATGTCGAGGTGGTTGGTGGGCTCGTCGAGGCAGAGCAGCGACGCCGGCTTCACGAGCATCTTGGCAAGCGCAAGGCGCGCCCGCTCCCCGCCGGAAAGGACGCGGACGAGCTTGTGCACGTCGTCGCCTTTGAACAGGAACGTGCCGAGCAACGTCCGTGCCTGCTCCTGCGTCCAGCCGGGAGCCGCCGCCATCAACTCTTCCAACACGGTGTTCTTGAGTCCGAGTGCCTCGAGCTGGTGCTGCGCGAAGTATGCGACGGAGACCTTATGTCCGAGGCGACGCTCCCCCGCATCGGGCGCCAGATCGCCGGCGAGGATCCGAAGCAACGTGGACTTGCCTGCACCATTCGGGCCGACGAGCGCAACCTTGTCTCCGCGATACAGCGCGAGCGACAGGTCCTCGTAGACCACGTTGTCACCGTAGGCCTTGCGTATCCCGTCAAGGGCGATGACCTCGTCGCCCGTACGCTCCGGCTGCGGGAACTGGAACCGCACCTTCGTACGCTCGGGCGGGATCTCGATACGTTCGACGCGCTCGAGCGCCTTGATCCTGCTCTGGACCGCTTTGGCCTTCGTGTTCTTGTACCGGAAGCGCTCGATGAACCGTTCCTGCTGCGCGACGTAGCGCTCCTGCTGCTTGTGCGCGGCGACCAGACGCTCCCGGTCCTCGGCCTTGTGCTGCTCGTACGCGGTGTAGGTTCCGTGAGAGACAGTCAAGCGCCGACGCTCGAGCTCGGCCACACGTGAGACCAGCGCGTCCATGAAGGTGCGGTCGTGGCTGACGAGCACGACGGCGCCCTCGTACGATCGAAGGAAGCTCTCGAGCCAGGTCACGCTCTCAAGATCGAGGTGGTTGGTCGGCTCGTCCAGGAGCAGCACATCCGGTTCGGTGAGCAGCAGCTTGGCAAGCGCCACGCGCATGAGCCAGCCACCGGACAGTTCGCCCACGTCGCGTATCAGGTCGCGCTCCTTGAAGCCCAGGCCAGTGAGGACCGCCCGCGCCTCGGCCTCCACGGTGTATCCGCCGAGATGCTCGAACCGGTCTCTGAGGCGACCGTACTCGACCAGCAACGTCTCGAGGTCCTCGGCTGCGGCAGTCTCCAGCTCGGTCTCGAGCAGGTGCATCCGGTGCTCGATACCCTGAACGCCGGACGCCTCCGAGAGCACCTCGGCGAGTACCGTCCGGCCGCACATCTCGATCGCCTCTTGCCGGAGGTAGCCGACGGTGGCATCGCGTGTGCGTATGACGCTGCCCGAGTCGGCCTCCTGCTCGTCTGCCATGATCTCCAGCAGCGTGGTCTTGCCGGTACCGTTGGCGCCGACGAGTGCGATACGGTCCCGCGCGCCAACACGAAGGAACGCATCCGAGAACAGGACGCGCTCGCCGATGGTCTTGGTAACATGGTCGACGGTGATGATCACGCCGAACAGTCTACCAGTGCTGCGCCAGCGCGTGCCGCGCTATGCGCTGCGGGTCAGCAGGAGCCCGATCTCGCGCAGCATCGCGCAGTGATGATCGAACACCACATCGTCGTCCACTCCCCACTCCAGCGAACGCTCGGCGAGTAGGTTCACCACGCCGATGATGCTGCCAACGGTCGGCGTGTCGTAGTTGCCGCCCACGTGGAGGAAGGCCAGGCGGACGATTCCTTCGACACTCTTCCTGACCGCGGACGTGCGGGTATCCAGACCGAGTTCCTCACGGCTCGCGCCGAATCGCGCGTAGTGCGTGGAGGTGAAGCAGTCAACAACGGCGTCCCGCACCGCTCGTACCGGCAGTGGCACGGCGCCAGCATGGTCGTGCATCGACTCGCTGTTCGTCTGCATACGGGCATCCGTCCTTCGTCGGCAGCCTCTGTATCGGCGCGAGTGTCCGGACACTGAGTGCGCAGCGTCACAGTAGACGAAGTTCCCTGCTTACCGAACAAAGCCTTGACCAAAAAAGGGAGAAGTGCGAAAGGCCTGGCAGCCGGGCAGAACCCGACACCCGGAAGACCCTAGCCCGGTGGGTTCGATGCCCAGGGCTCCGGCGTCTCGGCGCTCATCGCACGCGATCGCACGAACTCGATGAACACACGGTCATGCTCGTACACGTGCCCCGCGAACCACTCCCGCACGAACGCCACGACCGGCTTCATGCTGTTGAGCTCCCCGGTCCTGAACCGCAAGACGGCACGGCGGGCCGCCTCAGTGAGCTCCCTGTGCTCGGCGATGTGATCGCTGGCGGCAGAACCGCCATAGCCGGCCCGCTCCATCAGCCGCTCTTCGGTCAGGAAGTGGCAGTCGACGTGTTCCATCAGGCGATCGAGGACGACCATGATCTGCTCCGGACTGTCATCGGCAGTCTCCACATAGTCCACGAGAGCGTGGATGTCGCGATGCTGCTGGTCGACGAGTGGATCTCCCGTCTTCATCGACTCGTCCCACAGGAACTCGGTCATGCGCCCACGCCCTTCCGCCCGGTCGCTGCCGTCAATCAATAGTAGCGCAGCATGCGCCGAGGCTGACACGAAGGCCCCGGCACGTCTGCCGGGGCCTCGTCAGGTGCTGGTGGGCGATAGTTGCTGCGAAGGGGTGCTCGAGCATCCCTGGTTGAGCTGCTCTTTGGCGAGCACAAGATCAGGTTCCTCACGGTCGACTCCGCGAGTAGATGCCCACGGGCGTCTAGGGATGGCTGAACGCGCGTGATACGAGGGTCGCCCGGCGTGACTCCTCTATATTCCCGACCGGTCGATGGACGCTGCGCACCTGCACTCATGTATGCACCCGGGTGATGCCGATACACTAACCAACGTCGCCTAGAAAGGGAGACTGATGTTGCGCTCGTTACGCACGGTACGCAAACTCGCAGCGCCCTCACTCTGGACCGTGGTTCTCGTATTCGTCTTGTCTGGCTTGATCGCCTCCGCCGCCGGGACGCTCTTCTATCGCGATCAGGAACGCGTACTTCGCGAGAAGGAGCTCCGACGATTCACAGGCATCGGCGATCTCAAGGCCGCTGCTGTGTCGGAGTGGCACAAGGAGCGACTCGCCGATGCGGCAGTGTTCCAGACGAACCCGGTCTTCATCGAACTCACTCGGCGCGCGCTCCACGATCCCAGTGATTCTGCGGCGCGGCGCGAGATCTTGTCGTGGCTAGAGAGTGTTCTGTCTGACCCGAACTACGATAGCGTGTTCATCCTCGACGCCGAAGGTCGCGACACGGGGTTTCTCAACGGGGAGGACCGGTGTGTCGACCAGGTCACTGCCGAAACCATCGCCTCAGGAGAAATCACTCTCACTGGTCCGTTCTGTGACCCAACAGACGGTCATCTCCATCTCACTGTCACGGCACCCCTCGTGGATCCCGGCAACGAGGGGGGGACCCCCTTAGGGGCGCTCGTCATGACCATCGACCCTGAGATCTTCCTCTTTCCGTCCCTGAGATACTGGGAGTCTGCGGGCGATACGGCGGAGACCCTCATCGGCCGCGTCGAGGGGGACCACGTGGCACTCCTCAGCCCCTCGAGCAAGCGGTGGAGCGGCAAGCAGGACCTATCGAATGCGAGCCGAGCCATAGTGCAGGCCATCCTTACCGACACCCACACCGTGACCGCCCGCGACCATCGCGGTACCGAGGTGGTCGTTGCCATCGACGCTATCGAGGGTACCGACTGGCACCTCGTCTCCGCGATTGACGACGCCGAGATCGCCGCCCCGGCCAGGGACCGCCTCGGGCTCATCGTCGTCCTCGCGGTCTCGTTCTTCGCCACCGCGACCGGCGGCAGCGCACTCGCATGGCGCCAGCAGCGCGCGCAGACCTACCGGGAGTTGTACGAGACAGAGCGGGATCGGGCCTGGCTCCACGACCTTGTGGAACGCAGCGTCGACGAGGTCTACGCGATTGACCCGCAGAGCCTACGGTTCACCTTCGCCAACCCGGCGGCGCAACGCACTCTCGGTTACTCGGCGGACGAACTGTCGACGATGACGCCGCTGGATACCCTCGTCGGCGTCGATGAAGCATGGATACGCACGCTCATCGCACCTGTGCTCGACGGTGAGCGCGCGAAGGTCACCTTCGAGAGCGTGCAGCGCAGCAAGGACGGTATGACGTATCCGGTCGAGATCGACCTCGAGAGGATAGACACCACAGACAGAGTGGTCCTGCTCGCGACGGTCGCAGATATCACGCAGCGCACGCAAGCCATCGCTGCGCTCCGCGAGAGCGAAGAACGATTCCGGGCCGTCATCGAGCAGACCGATCAGGGCATCTCTGTCGGGAAGCCCGACGGGACGATCGTGGTCTACAACGACGCGCTGGAGCGGCTGTCCGGGTATTCACGCGAGGAGGTCCAGACCCACGGATGGTTCGAGCTTGTGTATCCGACACCAGAGCGACGCGCCGAGGCCGTCCGCATCTCCGAGGAGGCTCTAGCCGGAAAGCGTCCGAACGTCGAAGTCCCCATCGTCCGCAAAGGCGGAGCCGAACGGTGGGTGTCGTTCGTGACCACACCCGTCGAAATCGCCGGGGACCGGTTCAACCTGACCCTCATGTCCGATGTATCCGAGCAACGCGAGTCCGACCGGCGGCTCCGCGAACTCGACGCCATCGTCTCGCGCGGCCCTGCGGTCGCCTTCACCTGGGCGGCAGAGGAGGGCTGGCCGATCGAGTTCGTGTCGAGCAGCATCTCGCAGTTCGGCTACGATGCGGAGGAGCTCATAGACCAACGCGCACTCCACAGCGAACTCATGAACCCCGACGACGTCCACCGGCTAGCGCGGGTCGTCGATGAGTCCAGAAGCCGTGGTATCGATCAGGTAGATGTCGAATACCGCATCCGCGCGGCCGACACTGCGGAAGAACGGTGGGTCGCCGAACGGACCTGGGCGGTCCGCTCGTCTACAGGAGAGATCCTCCGGACCCAGGGCGTGCTCATCGACATCACGGAGCGCAAGGTTGCCGAGGAGGAACTCGAACGGCACCGCGACCAGCTCGAGATGCTCGTGGCCGAGCGAACCGAGAATCTCGCTCGTGCGAACGCGAGTCTCGACACCTCGAACGAGCGGCTCCGGTCGCTCAACCTGCAGTTGCAGATGGCAGTCGAGGATCTTGAGAGGGTCAACATCCAGCTGGAGCATGCCACGCGCGTCAAGAGCACCTTCCTCGCGAACATGAGTCACGAACTGCGAACCCCTCTCAACTCCATCATCGGGTTCTCGGACATCCTCGTTCAGGGTCTTGCCGGTCCGCTCTCTGAGGAGCAGCACACCCAGATCGGAATGATCAATGGCGCCGGCAAGCACCTCCTCGCGCTCATCAACGAGATACTCGACCTGTCAAAGGTGGAGGCTGGTGAGATGACTGTTCGCTTCCAGGAGTTCGACCTCGCGGAGATGCTCACGCAGGTCACCGAGATGCTTCGACCTCTCGCGGCCGAAAAGGGAGTGGACCTGCGACTTCACCTGCCGCCAGCCACGCCGCCCATAAGGTCAGACTGCGACAAGGTGAAGCAGATCGTCCTCAATCTGGCTGGAAACGCGATCAAATTCACGGAGGAAGGACACGTGATCATCTCGCTGCACCCCGCCGGTGAACGGCATGTGGCGGTGAGCGTCATAGACACCGGACCGGGTATTCCCGACAACCGCATTGCGGACATCTTCACTCCGTTCGTACAGCTAGACGCAGATTCCAGGTCGAAGCCGAAGGGCACCGGGCTGGGGCTGGCGATCTCGCAGGAGTACGCAGGGATGCTCGGCGGAGAGATAGGCGTGACAAGTCGCCTGGGTGAGGGGTCCGAATTCCGGCTCACCCTCCCGATCGATCCTCCTGAAGCCGCTCAGCCCACAACATGAAGAACCGGCCTCGTGTGAGACCGGTTCTGAGTTGCTGGTGGGCGATACTGGATTTGAACCAGTGACTTCTTCCGTGTGAAGGAAGCGCTCTCCCACTGAGCTAATCGCCCTTAAGACCGCTCGCGCGGCGTCGCCTATTGTAGCAGTCTCGCGTCGATGCGCCAGACCCTCACCGCGCGTACCCGGCGGGGTGGGTGCTATGCCAGCGCCAGGCGTCGCTGACCATCTGCCCGAGGTCACGCGTCGGCGCCCAGCCGAGGACTTCGCGTGCGCGGTCAATGCTCGCGACGAGCTTCGCCGGATCCCCGGCGCGCCGGGGTCCTAACGCGACCTCGATCTCGACACCGGTCGCCGAGCTGCACTCCGCGACCACCTCAAGGTTCGAGTATCCACGGCCACTGCCGAGATTGCAGATCGTCCCCGCGCCACCGTCGCCGAGGTACTCGACGGCCGCGCGATGGGCCTCGGCGAGATCGACGACGTGAACGTAGTCGCGTACGCACGTCCCGTCGGGCGTCGGGTAATCAGCGCCGAAGACGGTGAAGGTCGGGTGATCCCCGGCCGCGACGCGCAGGATCCTCGGCACGATATGCGTCTCGGGGTCGTGCGCTTCGCCAAGCGAGCCGTCCGGCCATGCCCCCGCCACATTGAAGTACCGCAGCCGCACGGCCTCCAGCTCACCCGCATCCTCGGTAACCGCGATCATGCGCTCGAAGGCCAGCTTGGACGCGCCGTACGTGTTGATCGGCCTGGTGGACGCCTCCTCCGGAATCGGGATGACCTCCGGTTGCCCGTACACAGCCGCCGTTGAAGAGAACACGAGCCGCCGCACACCATGCCGGAGCATCCGGTCAAGCATCATGGACGGCTCGGCGAGGTTCTTCCGATAGTACAGGTCGGGGAGTTCCTGAGACTCCGCCACCTCGATGTACCCGGCACAGTGAATGACCACGTCGATCTCCGGCAGCACCGAGTCGAGGATCTCGGTATCCCCTATCGCAGCCTTCACGAGGACCGCGCGACGGTCGACCGCCGGTACGTGCCCACGCTCGAGCGAGTCGATGACGACGACCTCGTGTCCTGCATCGAGTAGCAGCCTGGTCGTGATGCTGCCGATGTACCCGGCGCCGCCCGTGACCAGTAACCGCACCCTGGTGGCCTCCTAGTAGCCGTGGGGAGGAACGATGCCCGACTCAAGCGCGGCCACGACGCGCGCCGCCACCTCCGTGTCCCACCGCTCCGGGACGGTCCAGCCGCCTTCGCCAGCCAGGGCCTCCCCCAGCGCGGCAGAGATCGAGGCTGCATGCGCTCCGACGAGTCGGTTCGCGCCGATGTGGACCGTGATCTCCCGCTCCGTGTTGCGGCGTACCGTCACGCACGGGGTGCCCACCATGCACGCCTCTTCCTGGATGCCGCCCGAGTCGGTCACGATAGCGGCGGCGTCACGCTGCAGCGCGAGCATGTCGAGGTAGCCGACCGGGTCGACAAGGTGCACGGCACCTGCGGCCCCAGTGAGGCCGGCCTCGGCCAGCTTGGGTCGTGTGCGCGGATGCGTGGGGAACAGCACAGGCAGCGGTGAGCCCGACAGTGCGGTGGCGACAGCGGCAAGCCGCTCGGGATGCTCGGTGTTCTCGGGCCGGTGGATCGTTGCAAGCACGTATCCGCCAGACTCGAGCTTGCCGAGTGCGGCCGGCACACGGTCTTCGATTCGCGCAAGGTTGCGCAGTACCGACTCGGCCATGATGTTGCCGACGAAGTGGATGCGCGAGGCATCCACGCCCTCGGCGATCAGATTCTCGTCGGCCTCTCGCACGGGTGTCAGAAGCATGGCAGAGAGCTGGTCGGTCACGAGGCGGTTGACCTCCTCGGGCATGGACATGTCGCGCGACCGCAGACCGGCCTCGAGGTGCACCACGGGTATCTGCAGCTTGGCCGCGGCAAGGGCGCCTGCCAGCGTGGAGTTCACGTCTCCGACCACGAGGACGGCGTCGGGCCGTTCGTCGGCGAAGAGCTCCTCGAGCTTCATCATCGCTGTGCCGGTCTGAACCGCGTGAGTCCCACTCCCGACCCCGAGCAGCCACGTAGGCGCCGGTATGTCCAGGTCCGAGAAGAAGATGTCCGACATCGACGCGTCGTAGTGTTGTCCGGTATGGGCGATCCGCGCGTCGATGCCCGCCCCCATGAGAGCCGGCATGAGCGGCCCGACCTTGATGAAGTTGGGGCGAGCGCCCACAACTACGATCATGCGCATGCGGACGTGTCCTCTCAGTCGAGAACCGCGCTAGCGAAGAGCCGCGTCGAGCTGTGTCTTCACGATATCAGAGAGCGCCTGGGTTCCGCCGAAGACCTGCACGTCCTTCACCTCGGACTTGTACGCCGAGAGGTACGCCGAGGTGGGCGCCGCCAGTATCGTAGGCGTGCTCAGAAGCACGACGCCACCCCGCTTGCCGATCGCCGCTCCGCCGCCGAGAGCGTCCGGGAAGTCCTCACCGGTGGCGACGCCGATGTTCTCGTTGCTCGCCCACCACATGCGCACGCCGTAGCGTGCGACGTTGGCGGCCGTCTCGTAGCGGTTGCCGCCCTGCTCCCGGTGCACGGTCCTCACACCTGTCACGGATCCAAGAGCCGTCTCGACCGCGGCGGAGACCGCGTTAGGTCCACCAGCGATCACGATCTCGTTCACGCCAATCTCGGTGATGACCGCTCTGGTCGCGGGGGTGAGTGCCGTGCTTTGCGTCAGAAGCACCGGGAACGCGCCCTTGTACGCTATCGGGGCGGCGGCCAGCGCGTCGGGGAACAGGTCACCGCGGACCACGAACGCCGGAGAGTCAGCCCGCGCGCCGGTGATCGCCCTGATCTTGCGGGCGACGTCGGCCGCGGTCTCGTAACGCGTCAGACCCTGCGCCCGGGAGGTGGCGAACCCGGCGGCCTTCAGCTGGTTCTCCGCATTCGCGCTCACCGCGACAGGTCCACCCACGATGACGACCTTGGTTGCGCCGAGCCTCTTGAGTTCGCCCACGAGCCCGCCTGGAAGGGCTGCGGTCGGAGTGAGCAGCACCGGGGATCCGTACGCACCCGCGAGACCGGAGGCCGCAAGCGCGTCGGGGAAGTCCGCTCCCGTCGCGATCACCACCGTGGGGCAGCTTGAAGCACTGAAGGTGGCCTTGGATGTCTCGATCGCCGTGAGGTACCGGTCGACCCCCCAGACACGCTCGGCCGCGCCGAGTGTGGGTGTGAGTCCGAGTGCCCAGTGCAGCGCAAACGTACCGTCACCCGTGAATCTGCGTACCTCCACGTAGTACGTCCCGGCCGACGGCGCATCGAACACGACCCTGTCCTCACCAACGAGGTTGTCCGCCCATACGATCGGCGGCGTCGCGAAGAGGTTTGCCGTCCCGGAGGGATAGACGTACACGTCGAAGTCGGCACCGGCCGGGCTCACGAGCCGCGCGTCCAGCCGCTGCCCGGCGGTCATGGTGACCCGGTAGACGACGTTGGCGGCAGTGGCGGCCTGTAGTGCAGCAGACGCGGGGCTCGCGGGCAGGACTATCGCGTCCCCGATGTTCTTCCACGTGCCGGCGCTCAGGGGCCCGACGGTCCACGAAAGCGTATAGTCGCCGCTGCCGGAGACGGCCCTCACGTCGATGTAGTACGTTCCGGCGTTACCCGAACCGGCCGGCACGTCGTAGGAGAACGACCGCACGGGACCAGACACTGACGCCGCCAGTGGGTTTGCGGTGAGGATACTGCCTGCCCCGGGACCAAAGAGATGCAGCTGAGGTGCGAGGGCTGAGTCCCAGCTGTCGAGGCTCACGGTGAGGCGCTGACCCTCGGCCACCGCCACCGGGAACACGTCATCGGGATCCGATTCC
Source organism: Coriobacteriia bacterium (assembly GCA_030651765.1). Taxonomy (GTDB): domain Bacteria; phylum Actinomycetota; class Coriobacteriia; order Anaerosomatales; family Anaerosomataceae; genus UBA2272. The sequence continues at coordinate 196,275 of JAUSBY010000005.1, forward strand.
ACGCTGAGGGAGCCCACGAACGGCGAGGTGCGCGCGACACCGGGGATCTCACTGTCCGCGTCTGCGTTCCAGGGCGAGCGGTACCACGACAGGATGTACGATCCGGCGCCCGACGCGGCAGCCACCGCTACGTAGTAGCGACCTGCCGTCCCGGCACGGTGCGTGACGCTCTTGACGAAGGCGTCTCCGGTGGTGCCGGCGAGCGCCCCGGTGGCGACGATGTCGGTCGTGCCGGGGGCGTACAGGTAGACGTCGGCGTTCAGGGCAGCATCACCGGTGATCGTCAGCCCGACACGGTCGGTAGCCGCCAGATCGATCCAGTAGACGTCCACATCGTCGGTCCCCGCGGCAAGCGTACCGGCTACCGGGGAGCCGGGGATCTCACTCGAGCTGCCGGGGGTTGCCCCCACATCGGGGGTCTCGGCGACGGCAACGTCAGCAGCAACGGCTAGCGAACGAAGCACTTTGGTGGCACGCGGATCGTAGCCGGTTGAAAGCGCCGACTCACCGTCAGCGAGTGCGGGTGGCGGGGAAAACCCGACCGCCACCGCAACCACGCACGAGAGTGCTACGCAACGAACCCAAGACCTACCCATGATCGAATCCCCCCTGCTCGGGCACGCAATCTGACGGGCGTGCCACGATGGGGTCGAGTCTACCATATGCATACGACGCCAAACGGCCACTCACTGCGTCAGTACGACCCCCGGGCGAACAGAACAGCAGGGACCGTCCGCGCCAGCAGCGCGAGATCGAATCCGACGCTCCAGTTCTCGAGATAGAACAGGTCGAGGCGCACCATCTCCTCGAAGGTGAGGGTCGAACGCCCCGATACCTGCCACAACCCCGTCATGCCCGGCGGGACCTCCATACGGCGCCAGTGGTGCTCCGTGTACTGGATGGTCTCGGGCTCGAGCGGCGGCCGCGGTCCCACGAGCGACATCTCCCCTCGCAGTACGTTGATGAGCTGCGGGAACTCATCTACGGAGAACTTTCGCATCCACCTGCCCACCCGCGTGACCCGCGGATCGTTCTTCATCTTGAACAGCGGGCCGGTCGCCTCGTTCTTCTGCGCAAGCTCGGCGCGCTTCTCGTCGGCGTCGGCGCACATGGACCGGAACTTGAACATCCCGAAGATCACGCCATCCTGGCCGACACGCGGCTGGCGGTAGAAGACCGGTCCCCGGGAGTCGAGCTTGATGGCAGCGCATACCGCGAGCCACACAGGCATCCCGACGATCACGACGGCGGTGCCGACCACGAGATCGAACACCCGCTTGGTCCTCAGCGCCGCACGACTGAGCGACACGCCCCGGATGGTGATCAGCGGCACCCCGCCGACCTCGCGGACGAGCACCCGCGACGTCAGCACCTCGAAAAGTCCAGCCGAGACGTGGACCGAGATGTCCATACCACGCATCTCGGCGATCATCCGCGAGATGACGCCGTGATCGAACGCCGAGCCGGCGATGATGACGGTGTCGATGCCGTGCTCGCGAACGACCGACGCGACGTCACGGGCACTTCCGAGCGACGGCACGTCCTCGGCACAGTAGTCGAGTGCCAGCTCCTCGGCTCGCGACGAAGCGATGCAGCCGATCGGCGTGAGTCCCTGATCGGGCCGATGGAGCAGCATGCGCACGATACTTGCGGCCTCGGCATTGCTCCCCACGACGAGCGTCCGTCGGTGCATCCGGCCTGCGCGCCGCCGAGCGGTGAGCCAGGCACGCGACAACACGCGCCCGCCGCTCACGCACAACACGGCAAGCGCGAAGGCCAGCAGCGTCCATGCCCGTGACAGCCCGGGTGTCTTGAGCGCGTACGTGGCGAGAATGAACGCGACCACGCCGAGCGCGATGCCGCGAAGCACGCGGGAGAACTCCCCGGCACCCCAGGTGAGCCGCTCCAGATCGTAGAGACCTTCAGCGGCCAGCGCGACCAGCCATATGACGGTCACGATCAGGGAGATCTCGTAGTAGGTCACCGCGTCGCTGACGTTCTCGAACCCGACACGCGCTCCGAGCCCCTGGAATCTGATCCAGGTAGCGCCCAGCGTGGCAACCAGGAGCGCGGCCGTGTCCATCACCACGAGCACAGTGATAACGCGGCGTCTGCGACCGGCGCGGTCGAGGAATTCCGGTGTCTGCCCGGGTGTCACCAACCACCCTCCCCCTTGATCGACGATGCGCTATCGAAGCGCCACCGAAGTGTCGCGGCATCGGGGCAATAGTACTGGAAGGGTGTGACAACGACAAGAATCGCGGGAACCGTCAGACGACCGAACCGCCGTCCACGAGGCCGAGGAAGACGTCTACGACAGCGGGATCGAAGTGAGTACCGGCCCCGGAGCGGATGTGCGCGAGTGCGTCGGCGCGGCTCCAGGCCTTCCGGTACGGGCGGTCGGATGTCAGCGCATCGTAGACGTCGATGACAGCGAAGACACGCGCCGGCAGCGGGATCGCCTCGCCCGCCAGTCCCTGCGGATAGCCGCTGCCGTCCCACCGCTCATGATGGCAGTAGGGGATGTCGAGCGCAGGACGCAGGTAGTCGATGCGGGACAGGAAGTCGCGCGCGTTCTCGGGATGACGCCGCATCACGACCCACTCCTCGTCGTCAAGCGGACCCGGCTTGTTGAGCACCGAGTCGGGCACGACCATCTTCCCGATGTCGTGAAGCAACGCGCCGCGATGGACGTGTCGCAGCTCGGCATCTGGTACGCCGAGTGCCGAGGCCATCTCGACGGCGAGGCCGGCCGAGCGGACGGTGTGGCCGAGCGTCTCGGCATCGCGCATCTCGAGCGCCAGCGCCCAGCCCTCCAGGGTGGCATCGTAGGCGCACGCGAGCTCTGCGGCTGCTGCCTGGGTCTGTTCGTAGAGCCGCGCGTTGGCAACGGCCAGCGCGATCTGGGCCGAGAGGGTACGGCACAGCACGATGTCGACGTCATCGAACTCGTGGACACGCGTGGTGGTTCCCACGATGCACGTGCCGGCAGCTGACCCTTCGATCATCAGCGGCACATAGAGGATCGAACGGAGGCCACGCGCCTCACACACACGGCGCTCTGCGGCGGTGAGATCGGCCTCACTCGTGTCCGAGATGAAGACCGGCCCGCCCGTCGCGTTGGCTTGCGCCACGTGCGGATGATCTACCAGGCTCATGACGAGGAACTCGTTCGGGAACCCGGGCGGCAGTACCGGGGTCGTCGCGCCGAGTCGCACGCTCTCTTCGCCTGCGACGAGGTAGATGGCACCCGTCTCCATGCCGAGCACCTCTACGACACTCTCGATCGCGGCCTGGAGCACGCTTCCTAAGTCGAGCGACTCGGAAAGCGCCATGCTCGCCTTCAGCAGCGCTGATAGATCTGCCGGCGCTATCCGCCGATTCACGTCGTCCGTCACAAGCCCTCCCGTACAGCACTCTCGGTGAGCGATCCCCACCTACCTCCATCGGCAGAAAGGGGCCGCCCCATAACAGGGCGACCCCCTCGGCAAGCACCATACGTGCCACCGCCGTCCTAGGCGGGCATCACGAACCCGTAGTCGGCAAGGACCGACTTGGGAAACTCGAAGCGGACGGTCATCAGGGGGTCGACGACCTGGCAGAACTTGAGGTCGCCGACGAGGCTCATGAGCAGCGCTGCGTCGTTGACCGGGAAGCCGGCGACGTTCGTCAGGAAGCCGTGCATCATGCCGAGCGCCATCTTGTAGGCCTCGTCCACGGTCTGGGCCGAGGCGATCACGGCCACCAGCTCGTCATTCTCGATAAGCGGCGTCGGCAGGTCGGGGATGTCGACCACCTGCGGGGTCATCCGTACCTCGCCAGGCGTCTCGGCGCCGCAGATGACGACTTCGCCGTCGCCCATGACGGCGTGCATGTCGCCGCACCCGAACAGCGCGCCCTCCACGCCGACCGTCAGATAGAGCTTCGAACCGCTCGTCACGAGCGTGCAGTCCATGTTGCCGCCGTGGCTGCCCGGAGTGCTGTTGGGAATCGTCCCCTCGGCGGGGGCGACGCCGATGACGCCGAGCATCGGGTTCTGCTTGACGACGACCTTGTCCTTGAACACGACAGTGTCGCCGCGGTGCTCGAGGATGACCGTCTCCTCCTCGGTGATGAAGTCACCGAGCGCGCCCACCTGCGGCACCGCCACCATGACAGACGGACCGCTGGCCTTGACCTCGCGCAGATCGATGCGGAGGATGTCGCCGGGCTTGGTGCCCTCGATGTAGACCGGACCGGTGGCCGGATTGGTGATCGACCAGTCGAGCGTCTCGAGCGTGTCGGCCGTCGTCTCGAGCTGACCGCTGAAGCAGTCGTGGGTCGTCAGGTGCAGCTCCTGGCCCTGCGGCACACGCAGCACCGGCTCCACGTCGGGAGAGAACGCAAAGAACGCCTTGTCGCGGGTGATCTCAGACGCCATGATCGGACCTCCTTGCTCGGACACTCACTTCCACGATCAGGCCGGCTCCACCACGTCCGTGCCGGGCCCGTCGTCCGGCCTGTTCTTGCGTTTGAGCAGCGGCCACGTGATCTCTTGCCCGCCGATGATGCCGCTCGGCCGCCATATGAGCACGATGACCATGAGCACGGCCATCACGAGCTCGGTCAGGCCGTAGACCTCGAAGCTGAACATGCCCGAGTTGTTCATGCCCGACTCGACCTGGCGCAGAACCTCACGGGCGACCGTCACGAGGGCGGTGCCTGTGAACGCACCGGAGATAGAGCCCTGCCCGCCGATGACGAGCATCGTCAGGAGCAGGAACGTCTCGGTGATGTAGAACGCCTTGGGCGAGAACGACGTGATGAAGTGCGCCCACACGCCACCGCCGATGCCGGCTATGAGGGCCGACAGCACGAACGCCACGTAGCGCACCTGCACGACGCTCACGCCGATGGCCATCGCGGCGAACCGGTCGTCACGCGCCGCGCGCAGTCGCAGTCCGAGAGACGACTCCCGGTACCAGTGCGCGAGCAGCAGCACGAGGATGGCGCCCACGAGCGCCTGAGGCAGCCGCGTGAACTCCTGGAGTCCGAAGAACGTTCTCGGGCCGTTGGTCACGTTGTCCCACTGGGTCATGACCACGTGAACCACGATGAGCGTCGCAAACAGCGTGATGACGCCCACGGCATTGGACAGGCGCATCAACGGCCAGCCGATGATCGCCGCGACGATCGCGGCCACCACGCCGCCGAGCAGGATGGCCGGCACCACCGGCAGCTGCAACTCCACCAGGTGCGGATACATGTTTGGCACGCCAAGACTCTTGACCATCGGCGCCATCGAAAGGATGCCCGAGGCGTACGCCCCGATGCCCACCCACGCCACGTGCGTCCACGCGAGGATGCCCGAGTTGCCCATGAACATCTGCAGGGCGAGCACGATCATGAGGTTCACGCAGAAGTACGTGTAGATGTTGAGGATCAGCGGCGTACCGACGGCCTGCAGGACGAAGCCGACCGCGATGAGCGGCACGAGTAACAGGAAGAGCGTCGAGCGTCGCTTCAGGAGCGCGGAGATCTTCTCGGGCAGCCTCATCCGACACGCTCCTCGGTGTAGCCCCCACGCCAGATACCCTCGGGCCTGAACAGCAGGAACAAGATGACGATCATAAACATGAACGCGTCGCGGTAGCTGATCATCGTGGCGGGCAGCATGATGCTCAGGATGTTGAACAACAGCCCGTAGACGAATCCGCCGATCACCGCACCGACGAGGCTGTGCATGCCGCCCATGACCGTAGCGATGAATGCGATGAGAAGCGGCGCCGCGCCGATGAGCGGATCGACGGAAGCCGAGCGGCCCACCCAGAAGATCGCCACCACGCCGGCCAGCAGGCCGCTGATGATGAACGTGGCGGAGATGACGAGGTTGGCCGGCACACCCATCAGTCGGGTCGTGGTGAACTTGTCGGCCGCCGCTCGCATGGCGATGCCGAGCACCGTCTTCTTCATGACGAACGTCAGACCGATCAGCAGCACGATCGTCGTGCCGATGATCACCAGGTTGCGCACCGGGATGGTTGCCGTCCCGAGTGTGAGCGTCTGCGAGAAGAATGCCGGGAGCGGCACGGCACGCGAACGCGGCGAGATCGTGATGAGCACCACGTTTTGCAAGAACACGCTCACCGCGAATGAGGTCACGATCAGCGCCGTGAGCGACTTCGTCCGGACCGGCCGGAAGGCCACCAGCTCGGTGGCGTAGCTCACGGCTGCAGCGAGGAGCACCGCGATGGCCATCGTGACGTACCACGGGATCCCGCGATTCTGCCCGATCACGTGCATCGCGTACCCGGCCACCATGATGTACTCGCCGTACGCGAAGTTCACGAGCTTCAGGATGCCGTACACGAACACGAGGCCGAGGGAGAGAAGCGCGTACAGGCTCCCGAGGCTCACGGTGTTGATGATGAACTCGAGATCGATCACAACTGCACCTCGCAGTGGTCGTCGTCTTCCCCACCGAAGTAGACCGACGCGATGTCGACCTTGCGCCTCAGCTCATCGGGCGTACCCGAGAACTCGAGCGACCCGGTGGTGAGCAGGTACGCCCGGTCGACGATCTCGAGGGCGCGCTCGGCATTCTGCTCGACCAGCAGGATCGTGGTGCCGCGCTCGTGAAGCCCGCTGATCAGTTCGAAGATCTGGTCGGTCATCGTCGGCGAGAGGCCGAGGGACGGCTCATCGAGCATGAGGAGCTTCGGCCGGCTCATGAGTGCGCGGGCGATGGCGAGCATCTGCTGCTCCCCACCTGACAGGAGGCCGCCAGCCTGGTGGAAGCGCTCCTTCAGGATCGGGAAGAGCTGGAACATCTCGTCGAGGTCCGTCTTGTAGCGTGCCCGATCGCGGTTGGCGAATGCGCCGAGCCGCAGGTTCTCCTCGACGGTGAGGCTGCCGAAGATGTCCCGCCCCTCGGGAACGAGCGAGATCCCCTTCTTCACCGTGGACTCCGGCGACTTGTTGGCGATCTCCTCGCCGAGAAACGTGATCGAGCCCCTCACCGGACGCAGCACGCCGGTGATGGACTTCAGGGTCGTGGACTTGCCGGCACCGTTGATGCCGAGCAGCGCCACGATCTCGCCCTCGGCAACCTCGAGCGACACGCCGTGCAGCGCGGTGATGGCGCCGTAGGAGGCGTAGAGGTTCTGGACTGTGAGCATGCCTGCCATCCTTTACGCCGAGCTTCCGAGGTACGCGGTCACGACCTCGTGGTTGGTGCGCACCTCGGCGGGTGTGCCCTCGGCGATCGTCTTCCCGTAGTTGAGTACGTGCAGCCGCGCGCACAGGTTCATCATGAGGCGCATGTCGTGCTCCACAACGAGGAGTCCGACGTGCTTGCGCACGGGGATGTCACGCAGAAGCTCGAGCAAGGCATCGCTCTCGTTCTCATTGAGGCCGGCCGCCGGCTCGTCGAGAAGCAAGAACTTCGGCTTCATCGCCAGCGCGCGCGCGATCTCGAGTTTGCGCTGATGGCCGAAGGGTAGCTCGCTTGCAAGGCTCGACGCCCACGCGGCGATGCCCATCTCCTCGAGCAGATCGCTCGCGATGGATACGGCCGCTTTGCGAGAAGAGCCCTGGCTCACCGCGGCGACCTCGACGTTCTCGAGGACCGAGAGCTCCTTGAACAGCCGGATGGTCTGGAACGTGCGGGCGAGCCCCGCACGTGCCACCCGGTGTGGGGGCTTCTTGGTGGTCTCCACCCCGTCGACGATCACCGAGCCGCTCGTGGCGCGCAGCAGACCGGTCACCACGTTGATGAGGGTCGTCTTGCCGGAGCCGTTGGGGCCGATGAGGCCGAGTATCTCGCCGGTGGAGAGCGTGAAGCTCACATCGTCGACGGCCTTCAGCCCGGCGAACGACTTGCAGAGCTTGCGGATCTCAAGAACGCTCGTGCGGTTCTCGTCGCGCGGTTCCATGCAGGTCTCCCGTGCCAGTCTGTCACGCGGTCAGTGCCTTGGGCAGCGCCGGGGGAGAGCCCAGGACCGGGCCCTCCCCCGCTCATCACAGGTGAAGCGACGTGCGTAGAACCTGACCTTACGGGGCCGGGATGCTGTCGGGGATGACCCAGCCGAGGAAGTTCGGCTCGCCCTTGATAAGCTCCACCATCGCGGCGGCCTTGTTGGGCTCGTGGCCGGAAGCGGCGTCAGACCACTCCAGCGTACCGGTGAAGAGATCGAACGTGTTCTCCTCCATGGCCTTTGCGACCTCGGCGCCATCGGTGGTGCCGGCGATCTCCATGGCCTCGGCCAGAAGCATCACGACGTCGTAGCCCGGCATGATCCAGACCGCGTCGGGTGCGTCGCCGAACTTGGCCTCGTAGCGCTCCGCCCAGCCCGAGTAATCGGGGTTGGCTTCGTCAGACAGGAAGCCGTGGGTGTCGAAGTAGACGTCAGAGCCGTACTGCTCGCCGAGAGCCTCAAACAGGCCCGGATCGTCGTAGGCGTCGCCACCGACGACCGGCTGGGTGACACCAGACTCGCGCAGGGTGCGGATCATGAGCGCAAGGTCGGGCATGTACGACGAGATGTAGATGAAGTCAGGCTGCTCGGGGAGCGCCTTGATGCGGGCGAGCTGCGCGGAAACGTCAGCCTGGCCCTGCGTGTAGGTGTCCTCGAAGAACACCTCGCCGCCGAGGCTCTCGAAGTGAATGATGAAGTAGCGCGAGAGGCTCTTGGTGTAGTCGATGAAGTCATCGGTGATGACGTAGACGGTACGCCACCCCTTCTCGTTGTACGCGTACTCGGCAGTCACGGCGCCCATCGTGGTGTTCCACATGGACATGGTGAACTGCTTGTCGCCGAGAGCGGCCGACCCATACAGGGGCGAGGACGCACACGGCGAGATACCGACGATACCGGCGTTCTGGGCCTCGCGGGAGGCCGGGCCGCCGAAGTCGAAGTCGGACGGGGCGATGATTGCCGCCGCGCCCTGCTCCACGAGCTGCTTGGCGACGTTACCCACGGTCACCGGGTCGCTCTTGCCGTCCATGGCAACAAGCTTGACCTGCTTGCCGAGGATGCCGCCCGCGGCGTTGAGGTCGTCGACCGCGAGCTGTGCGCCACGAAGGGCCGGCTCGTCGAGCGGAGCCTGGATGCCGGTCTGGCACAGGGCCGCACCGATGATGATCTCGTCGCCTTCAACGGCGCCGTCGTCGGTGCCACCGTTGGTGCCCTCGTCACTGGCGCACCCGGGCACTACCAGGGCCAGCATCAACACAAGAACGAGCGAACTTGCCAATCGCTTCATACCATCACCCTCCGTTGTGGTTGCGGGCGCTCGTCCTGCGGCTTACCTCCAGCCGGACCGCCGAACACGCCCTTCTGTGCGTCTGGTGCAATGATGCGCCGTTCTCGGTGCCACTTCGTCTCGCAAAGGATAGCGAATCAGAGGCCGCTGTGCCAGGAAGGGTGATGCAGGAGAGTCAAGGGGGCGCGAGACGCGATCACCTATCCTGCGCCCATCCACGCTGGCGCAAGACGGAGCCGACGGTCTCCCGTTCCACCATCCAGGCCTGATCCGGCTCCAGAAGGAACCGCTCAACGTCTGCAAGTACACCATCCCACGGGGCAGCGTACAACCGCTCACTCAGCGCACGCCGCCACAATCCACCCTGAAGATCACTTCGGCCACCTTGTTCCAATGCGGCGGACAGCAAGCGCTCGTTGGGCTCAGGCCACTGAGGATCGCTGAGATACCACACGAGGTCGTAGACGTCTCGACCTTTCACCCACTCGCGCATCAGCAGCGCCGCGATCTTGCCTGCAAGAAGCGAAGCACGGTCATGGTGCGCGATCCGGAGCGTCACGTACCGCCTCACGAGGCTCGACTCGAGGCCGGCCCCGGCAGGTGGATTGGTGTCCACCTCGATCTTGACGCTGAACACGGCATTGATGTGGGGGCTCAGTCCAAGCTCGTGCGGCAACCCCGGGAACCGAACGAACGCCTTGTTCACGGTCGTCCGCGTGGCCGTCTTGGTCTCGCACTGATACTCCTCCTTGAGAAAACGTGCGCGGACCGCTTCCAGGAGACCCTCGAAGTCATAGCCTGCCTCGGCGTTCTCGAGCGAGAAATCCAGGTCCTCTGAGAATCGCGGAATCTGATAGAGGAACCGCAGCGCCGTCCCGCCCATGAAGGCCACTGATGTCCACGCGTCCTGAGCCTGCATGACCTCGAGAACGCGCGCCTGCAGATACTCGCGCATGATGTTCGTCCGCATTGGAGCTGGCGCGGCTTGCACGATATCTTTCAGGTAGTCTTTCATTCCCCTTCGAACTCCCCCCCCTCAAGTGACGCAAGGCGCACCACCCTGGCAGCGAACCGAGCGACCTTGGGGCTCTCGAAGCGCTGCGCAAAGGTGTGCAGGCGCTCCAGATCCAGCACCCCCAGGTGTTGCAGTCGTAGCGAATCAACGAACGCCCGCTGGTCGGAGTAGGCCCGCAGGTACGCCATGTCAAGAAGCGCCTTCTCGGGTAGTGCCACGAACGCGGTCCGACCGGGCGCGATCTCCCGGGCTTCGTAGCCCCAGAAGAGCGCTCCCTTGACATGCTGATACAGGAACTGTCCAAACCGGGTCCGAACAACACCTTGCTTACCTGTGGTGACCGCTGTGGTCACAACAACAGCCTCGGGGATAAGGCCCATCTCGCCCAGGACAGTCTCGAGACTCACATACGAGCCCGGCGCCAGCCGATTGGAAATCTCGTACGGATGCGGCTCGATACGCCGATGTTCGTCGCCGAGGACGTACAGGCCTCTCCGGAGCTGAACCACAAGTCCTTGCGCCACCCAGCGTGACAGTTGCTTGCGGATGTTCGCGGAATCGATACCGGGTCCGAGGAGCATGCCGGTCGTGAACATCGGCTCCTGGGCAACAATCTCTGCAAGTTCCTGCCGTTTCATGGCGCTAACTTACCATTCTTGGTAACTTACCGCCACCAAGTGCGGTGCGAACCGCTCCGTCTACTCCAGTAGTAAATGCAATCAGTCCCGGCCACCGTCCAGCGGGCCCCTCAGCTCTCCGCGTACTCCACATACCACCGGTACGTGCTCTCGATCCCCTCACGCAGCGCTATCGACGACCGCCAGCCGAGCGCGGTCAGCCGCGAGACGTCCAGCAGCTTGCGCGGCGTGCCGTCGGGCTTGGAGGTGTCGTAGACGATCTCGCCGGTGTAGCCCACAACCTCGGCGATGAGCGTGGCAAGCTCGCCGATGCTCACGTCGGTACCCGTCCCCACGTTCACGATCTCGTCGCTCTCGTAGCGCTCCATCAGGAAGACGGCAGCGTCGGCCAGGTCGTCAACGTGCAGGAACTCGCGGCGCGGCGTGCCTGTCCCCCACACCGTCACGGTGGTCTCGCCTGCCGCGTGCGCCTCATGGATCTTGCGGATGAGCGCGGGCAGCACGTGCGAACTCGTCAGATCGAAGTTGTCGCCCGGGCCATACAGATTGGTGGGCATGAGGCTGATCGCGTCAAAGCCGTACTGCCGTCGGTAGCTCTGCGCCATCACGATCCCGGCGATCTTGGCCACCGCGTACGGCTCGTTGGTGGGCTCGAGCGGCCCGGTGAGCAGGTACTCCTCCTTGAGCGGCTGCGGCGCGAGCTTGGGGTAGATGCAGCTGCTGCCGAGGAACAGGAGCTTGCGCACGCCTGTGCGATGGGCCGAATCGATGACGTTGGTCTGCACCTGGAGGTTCTCGCGGATGAAGTCGGCCGGGTACGTGCTGTTGGCCATGATGCCGCCCACCTTGGCGGCGGCAAGGAACACGTACTCCGGACGCTCACTCTCGAGAAACGCGCGCACTGCGGCCTGGTCCGTGAGGTCGAGCTCGGCACGTGTGCGCGTGACGATCCCGCCAAGCCCGTCGCGCTCGAGCCTGCGCACGATAGCCGAGCCCACGAGCCCGCGGTGCCCGGCAACGTAGATGCGGCTCGTTCTATCCATGCCTGACGCTCCTAAGGCCGACCGTGTGCCCGGCGTCGGTGAGTGTCTTCTCCTGCGCGGCAAGCTCGAGGTCGTGCGCCACCATCCGCCGCACCAGCTCGGCGAAGTCCACCTTGGGCGTCCAGCCGAGCTTCTCGCGCACCTTCGTGGCATCGCCGAGCAGGTGGTCCACCTCCGTGGGGCGGAAGTAGCGCGGGTCGATCTCCACGTGCTCCTGCCAGTCCAGGCCGACCTCGGCAAAGGCGGCCTCAACGAACTCGCGCACCGAGTACGCCGAGCCGGTGGCCACCACATAGTCGTCCGGCGCATCGGCCTGCAGCATGAGCCACATAGCCTCCACGTAGTCCGGCGCGTAGCCCCAGTCGCGCTTGGCGTCCAGGTTGCCGAGGTAGAGCTTGTCCTGCAGGCCGTGCTTGATGCGGCCGACCGCGCGCGTGACCTTGCGTGTGACGAACGTCTCGCCGCGGCGCTCCGACTCGTGGTTGAACAGGATGCCGTTGGCGATGAACATTCCGTACGCCTCGCGGTAGTTCACGCAGTACCAGTAGCCGGCCAGCTTGGCCACGGAATACGGACTCCTCGGGTAGAACGGCGTGGTTTCGCTTTGCGGCGGCGCCTGCGCGCCGAACATCTCCGACGAGCCCGCCTGATAGACGCGCACCGGGCTACCGGTGGTGTCGCAGTAGTCGCGCACCGCATCGAGCAGACGCAGCGTGCCGGTTGCCACCACGTCGGCGGTGTACTCGGGCTGATCGAACGAGACCATCACGTGCGACTGCGCGCCGAGATTGTAGACCTCCTGCGGTTGCACCTTCTCCAGCACGCGGCGCAAGCCGGTGCCGTCGGTGAGGTCGCCGTAGTGCAAGAACAGGCGCGCGCCGCTCTCGTGCGGATCGCGGTAGATGTGGTCGATCCGGTCGGTGTTGAAGGTGGATGCCCGACGGATGATGCCGTGGACCTCATACCCCTTCTCGAGCAGCAGCTCGGCTAAGTACGAGCCGTCCTGGCCCGTGATGCCGGTGATCAGTGCCTTCTTCATGAGGACTCCTCCGGAGCGCATATCGTCACCGCAAGCATGGTATCAGGTGTCCGAGCGAGGGAGCGGAGCCAGCTTGCGCCCGTACCGGAGCACGTCCCACATGAAGAGCGTATTGCCCACCAGGTAGCGCTTCCACATCCGCCCCGGCTCTGAGAGCAGACGGTGCACCCACTCGACGCCGGCCCGCCGCATCCACTCTGGCGCCCGGGACTTGCGTCCGGTGCCGAAGTCGAACGCGGCACCTACGCAGACGATCGGCATGCCGAGCTCGTCTGCGTGCTCGTACGCCCAGATCTCCTGCTTCGGTGCGGAGACCCCCATGAACAGGATGCGCGCGCCGGAGGTCTTCACGGCCTCCACGAGAGCGCGGTTGTCCTCAGCCGACCACTCGCCGAAGGGCGGCGTGGCAGTACCGGCCACGATGAGGCCCTCGTGGCGCGAGCGCAGCGCGTCGGCGAGGGAGTCCGCCACTCCTTCTGCGCCGCCGAGAAGGAAGATCGGGATGTCATCATTGGCAGCCCTCGCACAGACCGCTTCCATCAGGTCTGGGCCCGGACAGCGGCCGATATCGCCGTAGCCGAGGAGTCGGGCGGCGTAGGTGACCGACGCGCCATCGGGCAGGTTCACGCAGCGATCGGTGTCGGCGAGTAGCGCGGCGTACGGAGGGCTCTCTCGACGGAGCTTGGCCGAGTGGGCGTTGACGAGGACGTAGACGACGGGCGTCGCGTCTCGAGCGCGAGCAGCCACCTCCGTGGCCGCGTCGTGCGCTCCCGCGCCCCGCATACCTACCCCCGCTACCGTGCTCAACCCCACGTCGTCCTCAGCTCCGCTCCCTCGCTGCTGCATCGTCACGTCCCCAGGGTAGCGCACCGGCTGGCCAACTGCGGTGGCGTGAGGCCATCAAGTGACATAGCATTCGTGCCGACCTAACTTTAGTAATGGTCGCTCGCCGATACACTGCGCCCACAGCCCTTCAGACACGCGCGGCAACACGAAGGAGTCACCCATGAGGAACGGCCGCCGGTTCATCCTAGCCCTCGTGCTCGCAGTCGTTCTGGGGCTCGTGGCCCCGACCATGGCACACGCGCTGATGCTTCCAATGAGCGTTGAGCAGCTGGCCGAGGAGGCCGACGCGATCGTTGTGGTCAAGGTGCTGTCGTCTCAATCGCGCAAGCCCGCTAAGGCCGCCGAGCCCTTGGCGGTCTACACGGACTACCGTCTGCAGGTGACGCGGGTACTCAAGGGTGATCGCCCACGCGCGCTCACGATGACTCAGCCGCATGGCCGAATCGGCAATCTGGTACAAGTGACCACTGACCTGCCCGAGTTCACACCCGGAGAGCAGGCGGTCCTGTTCCTCAACGCCTCAAACGAGGTCTACGGCGGCTGGCAAGGCAAGCTCTCGATCGAGAAGGGTCGCATTCCCTCCCTCGACATCAGCGTCGAGGAGTTCGCCCGACAGATCAGCACCGACACGCTTGCGCCAGCCGTTGAGCTCGCACAAGCGCCCGCACCCAACCCTGGCACGCGAGCGCCGCGAGTAGCGCGCAAGAGCCTCGACACGATGGTCGGTTCCGCGATCTCGAGCGCCATCGGCGCGCTGGCTACCACTACCCCGCTCAACTCCGACTTCGAATCCGGCACGAGCGGCTGGTCGATCGGCACCTACACCGCCGGCGCACCCACATGGGGACGCACGAACTACCGCGCGGCGGCAGGGACGTGGTCGCTGTTTGGCGCGGGATCCGGTACGGGCGCGGTGGTTCCACCGGCCTACATCCCCGAACAGGTCCACGCCGGCGCCTGGACAACCAACCCCGTCGACCTTTCGGGCGCCACACTCGCCGATCTCGAGTACGACGTCTGGACCCATCTCACGATGTCCGGCACCAACTGGGTGGCCGTCGAGGTGGCCACATCCACGAGCGGCCCGTGGTACTTCGCCGACAACGGCTACCAGATGGGCACCACATCGGGCTGGAAGCACTTCACGGTGGACCTGCGTTCGGTCACCGACGCATCCACCGGTGACAACAAGTCCTTCGTGGGCGAATCGACGGTCTACGTGCGCTTCCGCTTCTCCCACACCACTGGCACCACCGACTACGGCGCCTTTATCGACAACGTTAAGATCACGGCCGAGACGGGCCCGGCTCCGACGGTCACCGACGTCACGCCCGCGGGGGCGAACGCCGGCATCGGAGAGACGGTCACCATCACTGGATCGGGCTTTGGCGCCACCGCCGGCAGCGTGCACTTCCAGAAGGGCGACTCACAAAGCAGCAGCGACTACGTCACCGCATCGATCGTCTCGTGGTCGGACACGAGCATCACGGCGACCGTGCCACAGCTGGCCGCAACATGGGTGCGCGTGAACGCAGCCGACGGCAAGAACTCCGGCACAGTTGCCTACACGACGGGATTCAGCACCAACGGGCGTCGTTGGACTGGCCTTCCTGTCTCCTACCGAATCAACGAGAACACCGCCGATATGACCGGCGAGGGTGCGGCCATCCAGGCGGCATTCCCCACCTGGAACGATGCCGGCTCCCAGTTCGCACTGTCGTACGCCGGGACCACCACCAAGACCGGGGCGGCCTTCGACAGCGAGAACACGATCTCCTTCGTCAACGACACGGCCAACACGTACCTCGGCCGCAACACCTACTGGTACTACGCGACTACCCCGCCCACCCTCATCGAGTCGGACATCGTGTTCAACGACCGCTACCTGTGGGCCAATAGCACTGCGGGCGGAGCTATCGACGTGGAGAGCGTGGCACTCCACGAGCTCGGGCATACCGTTGGGCTCGACGATCAGTACCTCGAGTACGCCGAGGTCATGAGTGCGTATACGGGCGAAGCGCAAAGAGCGCTCAGCCCCGCCGAAGCGGCGGGCGCCATCCACCTGTACGGCGCCGACCTCACACCCCCGGGCGTGCCCGCGATCACATCGGACAGCCATCCCGATTCGGACACGTGGGTTGCGGACAACTCGGCATCGTTCTCGTTTGAGACGCCCGACGCCGCAGCGTACTCGTACGTGCTCGACCAGTCCGCCGGCACGGTCCCCGACACCACGGCCGAGGGTGCCCAGGCATCGGCGACCATCGATTCTGTGCCCGACGGCGAGAGCTACTTCCACGTGCGGGCGCAGGGCGCCAACGGCGTTTGGGGTGATGCGGCGCACTACAAGATCCGCGTGGACACTGAAGCACCGACGACCACATCCGACGCGCTCACGCAGTACCTCCGCACCGCGACGATCACCCTCACCCCCACCGATGCACACGCCCAGGTGGCTGCAACGTACTGGCGACTCGATGGTATCGGCGAGTGGCAGAGCGGCACGACGGTCACATCCGATGCGCCAGGCGAGCACACGCTGGAGTACTACTCCGTGGACTACGCTGGCAACACGGAGACGCCTGTCGAGGCGGCGTTCTCCGTCGAGACCCCTGATCGCTTCGAGCAGACCGATCCCGGCATCGCGTACACCGGCACCTGGAACACCTGGAACTACGCACCGCTCTCGGGCGGCTCGTACGCCTACACCTACACCAAGGATCGCGCGATCACCGTCGTCTTCGAAGGAACCGGGATCGACTGGATCGGCACGATCGCACCGACATGCGGCATCGCGTCGGTGAGCCTCGATGGGGGTGAGCCGGTCATCGTCGATCTCTACAACCCCACCGCGATTCACAAGCACCGCGTCTGGGGCTCGAGTGGCCTGGACGACACGGTCCACACCCTCACGATCACCGCGAACGGTACACGCAACGAATCGTCGACCTCCAGCGGCGTCAACGTCGACGCGTTCGACATCCTCGGCGAGCTGATGACACCCCCGTAGCAGGGAATGTCACGGGCGGCAGGCCGACTGCCTGCCGCCCGTGATCCATCTGGCTACTCGACGACCGTCTCGCATGCAGTCCGATACACCCGTTCTATCCGGTCCCCAAGAGCGACAAGACTGAAGCGCGATTTCGCGTAGGACCGGCACTCGCTGGACAGAGCCTCCCGGTGAACCGGCTCTTCCACAATCCTAATCATCGCGGAAGCCAGGTCATCAACGGTTGATCGCCAAGAGCTTGGCCTGACCATCACCGCCACGCGCTCATCCGCTAGGACTGCTGAACCGCCCGTCTTCAGGGTGATCACAGGAAGTCCGCATGCCATCGCCTCGACTACCACGTTGCCGCTTGAGTCGTGCAGAGCGGGATGCACCATCGCCGTGGCCTGTCGCATCGCCCTCACCGCAGCATCTCGCGGCACTTGCCCGGCGAACACCACCGAACCCTCCATGCCCAGCTGTGACACGCGCCGCTCCAGGTGACTCCTATCCGGACCATCGCCGTACAAGACCATCACGGCTTCGGGGAGTCTGGCGCGAACAGACGCGAAAGCCTCAATAGCAAGCCTCTGCCCCTTGAACTCCTGCAAGCGTCCCACGCACATGAACACCGCGTCCTGCGTACTCGGATGGGTTCCCAGAGACGGCATGCAATCGTCATCTAGCCACGCAGGGATAGACAGCTCCGTGTCCTGCACGACCGCGCGAGCTCCATGATCTAGGAGCCATCTCTCCGACTCGGCGGTCTTAGCAAGGCACAGACTCGCATGCTGCAATCCCCGACGCACGGGCCGCCAGAGCGCGAACATCTCCTGAGTGAGCACGCGAACCAGCTCACGCACGACTCCTTGCAGTCCGAGCGCGCGACGGAGACCATGCGGGACGCGCTCCGCGCCGCCGAGAGGTCCAAGCAGCACGGGAACTTCAAGGCGCCATAGATACGTGGGTAACCACACGGCACCATAGGTCACATGGTGAACAAGGTCGAACGCTTGCTCGCGATGCGCAAGTTCGATTGCCCCGGCGGCAGCTCTCTGCCATGCCGCGTACACGTAGTAGTGGCCAACGACCTTGGCTCTTCCGAGGACACCGGACCGCTGGCGTGCGACATCCACGTAGACGACATCTTCCAGCCCTGCACCCTCCCGCAGAGGTTCGATGAACTCGCGATTCCACTCGCCGGTGAAGATGACCACCTGATGTCGCTTGGCAGCAGCGACCGCCCATGCCCAACCTACACCGCGTTCGGAGCCCCGCGTAGGATCACACGCGAATGCTGAGATCGCGACCCGCATCAGCTGCGTCGACCGTGTGAGACTCGCGCGGTGGACGCGAGCGCCGCCTCATGGCTGGCAATCTCATCATCAGTGAATCGACGTCCGAGCACCGTCGCCGGGGAGCCTCCCACCATGTCGTAGGGGCGAACATCGGAAGTGACAACGGCACCTGCAGCTATGATGGCGCCCCGCCCCACCTCAATGCCGGATAGGACCACCGCTCCAAATCCTATCCACACGTCCTCGCCGATGAATACGCGGTCGCGCGGACCTGTCGCGCGCTGGCCTATCCACGGCGAGAGAGAAATGGGAGTCCCGACGTGGTGGAGATCATGATCGTCTCGGCCAACAACGCCGACGTTGTTTGCTATCAGAGTCCCAGCGCCAATCGAACCGCTGCACTCGATCGTGCAGTAGCGGCCGATATACACGTCGTCGCCCACGACCAGTGAGATGGGGGCCCACAGTCTCGAACCGAACCCGATGTGAACCCTGCGTCCAAGTTCGACACCCCCGCCAACAGCGACCGTGCGCCACAACCGCCTGCCGACGCTTGATACAATTCCCATAGGGATTAGCCCCCTCCAGTGCCAGCAACGGCTCGCCGCAGTGCGCTATCGATGCCCTCGACCATGTGGTCAAGCGTTGCGGTCGTACGATAGCGATTCAGCGCTCGGGCCCCGACTTCCGAAATTGCGCTTCGTTCAGCGAGCAGTCGTGTGAGGACGGCTGCGAGTTCAGCAACACTCGCTTCCGCCAGCCGCCAGCCTGTCACGCCATCCTCAACCAGGTCTTCTTCCGTGCCGTCCGCACGACCACACACCACGGGTACGCCACATGACATAGCCGTATTCAAGAAGAGACCCCCTTGATTCGGCAGAATCCCAATGTCGGCCCAGCGCAGATGTCGCGCGACCTCGGCTGGGTCGTGGGTCCCCTCAGCCATCTCGAACGCATGCCCGAGGCGCAACGCATCTGCCCTCGAACGGAGACGTACAGTCTCAGGACCCGAACCGACGACTCGCAGGCAGCACCGGCCAAGAAGCGACGGCGATGCAATCGCTTCGAGAACGATCTCGAGATGCTTGCGGGCCTCCACGCGTCCGACATACAGGAGATGAAGCTTGTCGTCGCGCATCGGCATCGGCTGCGAGGCGAACGCCTCCTCGAGCGCCGAGGTGGCGGTGGCATTCTGTGCGAGCACGGCCTTGTCGGCCGGGATACCTAGTCTTAGAGCTGACCGCATCGCAGCACTGCTGTAGCATGCAGCACCGTCTGCTCGCCGAATCACCTGGCGCTGAAGAGCCTCTGCAACTGCACTAATATGCCCGGCGCGTTCGCGGTTGTTCCACCCAGCGAACCACCACACGGACGGAATCCGCGTGCCGTGGATTCGCGGTGGCCAGACTGCCAGAGACCAGACCGATGGAAGCCCCATGCGGGGATCGAGTAGTAGCACATCTGCACCCGAGTCCCTCACAGCCTCACGCAGGCCTCGGAAGAAGACGATGGAGGCGCCAGCGACGCTCGTCACACTTGTCCCCAGCACAGTCACGTCATCGCGGAGCTCGATGTCGCGCGCGTTCTGACCGGACGCCCATGTGCCGCCTTCACTGACAATCACTCGTGTCTCGGGATAGCGCTGCTTCAGCGCCTCGAGCGCCGGAAAGCGGTACTCCTGCAGCACGTGCATGACAATGAGCGGTCGCATGAGGCTACCTAAGAACTTCCACCGACTGAATTGCGCAGCCAGTAGCCGATGATTCTCCTCGCCGACCCCGAGACAGCGAACCACGTGCGGTAGCCTCTAGGTGCGACCATATATGCGTATCGGATGAAGAAGCGGAGGTTCCCTGCGCCCGTCATCGACGTAAGATGACGCTTGAAGTCTCTGAGGTTGCGCTGCCGTCGGACGTGACTAGAAATGCTCTCGGCGTGCAGTAGTACCCGCGCACCGTGATTCAATGCAAGTTGGAACCCGGCGACGCGGGCACGTTGAGTGAACTCGTAGTCAGCAAGCGCCTGGGGAAGCTTGTCGGCACGGAACAACCCCACCTCGGCGAACACGCGACGCGGAACCCACAGACCTCTCCCGCACAGCACGTCGGTGTCCTGCAAGGTTGACTCCTCAGCATCTGGCGAATCCAGCTCGCGGAAATTCCCGCGGCACCAGTCGGCCTTCATCGCCCCATACGCGCTCTGGCCGGTTCGCTGATCGACCGCCGCTGCTCCCTGCACGAGGCCGGGTGCCTGCGCGGCCGCTCTCTCCATGACTGCGAGCATGTCGGGTGCGAAAGACGTGTCATCGTTGAGCGTGACGATGACGTCAGCACCGGCCTCCAGAGCATGCTCAATGGCCCGATTGACAGACTCCGTCCACCACAGACTCCCGTCACCGTGTAACACATCCACCCCAGGGAAACGCTCCGCAATCATCTCCGACGTCCCATCCGTGGAACCGTCATCCACTACGACGATCTGGTCGGGCGCGCGGGTCTGCGCGAAGAGCGACTCCAGACAAGCGGCCGTCATGTCCCGACGATTGTGAACAGGTATCACCGCCGCAATGCTGTACGTGTTGCTCATTCGCTTGCCCATCTGCAGCCGAGACGACTCGCCGATACTAGTACCACGAAGACCATGCACCAGGCCTCACTTCCAGAAACCGCCCCCCTGCGGACTTCGCCAGGTACGCGCAAGTCCCACTCCCATCCACGCCAGACTCCAGAATTCGAGATGGTACACGCTCCCGTAAGCGAGTGACCCGACGACCCCAAGCACACCCATCATCACCGGCACGCTGATACTCATCTCGCCCTGTTGATCACCACCTCGAAATGCCAGTGCGCGCCAGGCCGCGTAGAACCAGCCCAGCAGTGCCGCCAATCCCGAGACTCCGAGCTTCACAAGCGTGACCACATACAGGCTGTGAGGAAAGACCGTGGTGCGTGCGGCAAATTCCGGTATGTACACATCCCAATACGCCCCGAAACCCTGCCCGAACACCGGGTTCACCAGCCAAGGACCCAGATAGGCCTTCCAGACAACCAGGCGCCAGTAGGAAGTTCCATCGGCAGTGGGATTGAGGAAAGCAGATGCACGCGTGCCCACATACTCCAGCACGTTCACGCCCGATAAGGCAACGACACCTCCGACCACACCGATGCCCAGTGCAGCACCAAGACCCCATGCCCAGATGCGATGTAGGCGTATGAAGCCGTACCGCATCAGAACCAGGACACTCAGTGCCGCCACTAGCCACACCGAGCGATGGCTATCTGCGACGATGAAGACACCGGCCAGCAGCAGGATTGCCGTGCTTACACCACGACCACTCCGCGCTCTTTCTCCCGTTGCTGATATCCCGAACCAAATCGCAGAGTAGAGCAGCGCAAGCGAAACCGCAGACGGATAGAATCGCGAATCAGCACCCACACCCCACCCCTTGACCGTCACAACAACAGGCAGCGTCATCATCACACCAATAACTGGAAGCGCAGCTATGAGCCGTTGCACCGACGCCAGTTCGTGTTCGTCACGAATCACCAGCGCCAGGTAAAGCGGCAGTGACAGAATCAGGTACCTGAAACGAAACTCACCGGGGGCGCTAACTCCATACGCCCCAAGACTGCGCACGATTGCGAAGAGCAGCAGGGCTCCCAAGACCACAGAAGCGCCAATGAAGACTCGTTCAGCAGAGGTCCGCCTCTTAACGATCAGCACTTTCACCACGCTCGCACCAGCCATACCTACAAGAAGTGCGTCAGAGATTCGGATCCCAGCCGCAATCACATCCCAATCGGCGGGAAGCACATCGATCATCAGGAACAACTGCGGAACCGCAATAGCCAGGGACAGTGCCGCGACAGTGGCTACACGGAATCGGTATGCCACCCACGTCAAGACAAACCCTGCAGCTAGTGCCGCGAGCAGCTCGATGCCAAAGCGATAGAGCACTAAGGAGACAAGCAACGTCGCTAGGAACGGCCAGCCCTTGGCCAGCGAGAGTGGCGCACTCATGATGCCGCCAAACGTGGCAGCAGGTCAGGACTCGTGCAACGAATGCCCCGGCTGCAAGGCGAACCGCAGTCCGCAGGCATTAGCATCTCGGGTCGAGGTGATGCGATCATGGTGTTCCCGGCCCCCGCTGCTCCTCACAAACGATGTCCATCAAGTACTCCGCATATATCCTCACTATTCGATCTCGTCCGTACCTCTTAGTCGCCCGCTCAGCGGCGGTGTCGCTGACAGATTTCCACAGCATGGAGTCTCCCGCGAGTCTGCGAATCTCCGCTCCGATAGCCTCTGGGGAGCGCACGTTGCACAGAATGCCTGCATCACCATCAAGAAGGGCGGGGATGTTTCCGGCGCTTGACCCACCGATCACCGGCGTTCCCAACGCCATTGCCTCCAACACAGTCATTCCGAACGACTCTTCAAGGGCTGGGTGCAACATGAAGGATGCGCGAGCGATGCGGTTGAGTGTATCGCTGTACGTGGTAGTGCCAACAAACTCTACTCTGGCATCAAGGCCATGATGGCTAGCCCAGTCTTCGGCAGGCCCACTGGGCTCCAGCTGCGCGCCCACGAGCTCATACCGCCACCCAAGTTCAGACAGGCCGCTCTCTGCAAAAGCTCGTATGGCTGCAGGCACGTTCTTGCGCCCTCTGAAACCATTTGACACCGTGACAATGGTCTTCTCACGATCGACTTGAGGCACCGCAAACGGCAAGTTGTCAGGATTAAGGAAGTTCGGGATTACTCGCACCTGTCGCGTATTGCTCACTTGGATGCGATTGGCGATGTAGCCAGATGGCGCACTGAAGTAGCGGCCGCGATAGCGGATGCGGCTGTCCAGGAGCGCCCTCAGCGTAAGGTAAGAGACGCGATCTAGTAGATCAGGATCCTGCCACGTCCTCGTTGCGCAATACCGCAATACCTTCGTGGCGTCATCATGAACGGTGATTAGTGCCGGTACTCCAGAATCAAGCGCGGCAGCTGCAAATTCATACGTCCAGTGTGCATGAACGACGTCGGGCTGTACTCCACGCAACGCGTAGACAATCGCGGAACGTTCTGTGGCAAACATGCGAAGGGCCGATCGTGGCCCGGTCCTAGGTACAACGATGACGGTGAGACTCCCGTTCGCAAAGACCAGGGTCTCATCGATACCTGCGGAGGTTGTGATAGCCGTGACGCGCATGCCTTCGTCGAGATAGCCGCTGACAATCGAAGAGATGATCGGAGCAGGATAGCCGACAGGTAATGATGCATGCCGCTGAGGCCCAAGCTCGAGCAGGTCCAGAGACATGGGGCCGAGCACGGCCACATGCAGGTCTGTGGCGTTGTGCGGGGCTGCCTTCATCATCAGCTGGCCCCGTCGAGCAAGCTAGCAGAACCCAACCACGGATTGGAAACCGCTCTCCCGGCTGATCCGGCTAGGAGCGAACCAGCCACATCGAGCAAGTACCCGATGATCGCGTCGCAACCAAGAGATGAGACTGCTAGCTCGCGCTCACGGTCACTAAGCTCTCTCAGCTCGTGTTCAGATCGCTCAAGCAACCAGTCGATCGCCCTATCCGCTGAGCCGACCTTGTCGAAGAACTGACTGCAACTCATTCCTGGCAGGATCTCCTTGCGACCGATGAAGGACTTCTGCGCGAGAGGGACTCCCGACGCCAGCGCGATAGGGAGCCGATTGGAGAAGTAGAACGCTCCCGACACATGATCGATTCCAACTGCGACTCGGGACCTGGCGTAGATCTCAGGCACATCACTGAAGGAGCAGCGGCCACGAGCGCCGATGCCCTTCCAGCCCGCGCCGTAGATAGCTAGACGGCTGCCATACCTACGCTGCAAATGCGAGACGAGATCGGCTCGTTCACGCGCGCCGGGTATCCGCCGCACACGGGAGCGAACGTTGTTGCCTATGAACACGACGTCAGACTCGAAGTCGTTTGTCTCCTGCCAGGACCTGCTGAACCTCTCATAGTTCACCCACGACGGCGCATACACCACACGCTTCACGCCGACCTGCGTCAGGAGCCGGGGCATATACCCGTCGGAACAAAGCGCTGCCGCATCACACCGGCTTACCGTTGGCAGCGCCCACCGAGGGTAAGGTATGCGCCAACCCGCGAACGCATCGCCCTCCGAATAGAACCATACGGCGGACGCCGATGCCGCGCGCATTCGATCCACCCCCGAGGGCGTGAACCTGCAGCTGCCTGAATTGCAGAATATGACAGTGTCCGGCTGGGACTCACGAATCAGATCAGCGACCTCCAGCGCGGCACCATTCGGTCCAAGTTCGCGGACCCGCGCTGGGGTTGAATAGACTTCGTACTCAGCAACCGATCCCTTGTCGCGTAGTCTGCTGAGACCCCATCGGATATCGGGATCGCTGTTCGGAGTAGCCTCGTTCGACAGTGCAAGAATCCTCATCCGATCACCTCGCGGAAACCCGCAACTCGATCAGACCAGCGAACGAGTCTCAACGCCCACCCGTGAGTCGGCATCGTGGTGCGTTCCCGCACCACCCGATAGAGCTGACCATTGCGAACAGACAGAGCGACTGTGGCCAGTATGACGGCCCCACTGACAATCTGGATTACCAGGGTGACTCCGGATGGTGAGGCCAGCCACTCTCCGAGAACAGACTCACCGTAAAGAACCACCGCCGCCGCGCCACCACCTACAAGTCCTGGCACATACGCTCTGATCAGCCCCAGTGGGCGTATCGACATCACCCGGCAGAGCACGAAGCTCTGCGCCAGAAGCTGCCCACTCTCGGAAATTGCGAAAGCGAGTGCATAGCCGATCAGCCCATACCGGCTCAATGCGAGCAGCAACGCCACGAACACTGCCAGTTGGATCACGCGGAGTGTGAACTTCTCGCGCAAGCGAGCCGTCGCCTCCAGTAAGATGCCGCCGAAGTGCGACAGCATCGCCGCCACCGATGCCACCGCTACTATCCGCATGACCGGAACTGACGCCGTCCACTGGCTTCCCAGAAGCACCGCAACAATCTCGGTCGATGCACCAGACATCCCGAACGCAACCGGAAGACCGATTCCGGCAAAGACCGTGATCAGCGAGATGTAGGCACGTCCGACACGAGCCCTATCCTCCTGGATGCGGCTGAACGATGGCAGCAGCACCCTGGAGAGGCTCGTACTCATGTACTGCATCGGAAGTCCGGTGAGGCTGAGAGCCCTCGTGTAGTAGCCGAGTTGCGCGGGGCCAGCCACGCGACCCACCACCATCGTGTCGAGGTTGGAGTTCAGAAACTCCAGGAACGAGATGAAGGAGACCGTCGTTCCAAACCCCAGGAGCTCCCGGTATGGCTGCCACCGCGCAACGGGCACCAGGATCGGACGCGCAAGCACGTTGTACAGAAGGCTCGAGACCGTCGCCTGACCCAGTCCGGCAAAGACAAGCGCCCACACTCCGGCGCCAGAGAGCGCAAGGCCCAGCGCGGCACCGTAGCCGAGCACGTACGCGGCGACATCGGTGAGCGCGATCGCCTTGAACCGCATCCCCCGGCGTAGAAGCGCGAACGAAGTGGTGGACGTGCCAGAGATGACGAACGTCAGGCTCATCCATCGGAGTACCGGGACCAACTCGGCCGAGCCGAACGCTTTGGCCGCCAGTGGTGCGAGCGCCCATGCGACAGCGGTGAAGATCCCGCCAATGACAACGGAGGACCAGAACCCCGCAGACGCATGATCATCGCTAAGCTCGGCCCGTTGAACGATCGCCTGCCCGACACCCATCTGCGCGAAGTACTGACCGAACCGCAGCACCAGAGTGGACATGGCGATCAGTCCGAAGGCTTCCGGAGCAACCAGCCTGGCGAGGACAGCCGTAACCACAACCTGAAGCCCTGCGGTGATAAACGTGGAGAGGTACGTCCACTTGGCCGCGCTCACTGTTCGACCGGTCAGGCTATCGCCCATTGCCCGGCCCCCCGGACACGGCCATCAGCCGATGAGCCCGACGATGATCCCCCACCCCATCGCCTGGTCGAGGAAGTACACCACCAGGATCGCGATCAGCACGATCGCGAGCACGGCGAGCACGACGGCGAGAATCCGCCCGAGCCCCTCGGCGATCTTGCGTCCAGTGCTCTTCTTCGGCACGTACGCCTCGCGTGGGGCGTCGACGACCTTCGCGGCTCCGGCCTTGCTCCTGCGCGCAGGCTGCTCGTCACTCGGCGCGTTGTAGTAGTCGGCGTACGAGTAGTACCCGCCGTAGCCGGCCACACCATAGCCGTAGCCATAGCCGCCGCCACCGGCGCGTGACTCGAGACCCCACACGACCGCACCGAGCGTGCGGGCGCCCACGTTGTCGAGCATCTCGCGGGCCTTCTTGACGGCCTCGCGGGTGCTCCCGCCGCCCTTTGTGACGAGTATGACCCCGTCGCACCAGCGGGCCACGGCGGCGCCATCGGCCACCGCAAGGAGCGGCGGCGTATCGACGATCACCCAGTCGGCCCAGCCCTTGAGTTCCTCGAGGAGCTGCTTCATCTTCTCGCTCCCGAGAAGCTCGCTCGGATTGGGAGGCATCTTGCCGCTCGTCAGCACGAGCAGGTCCATGTCCTCCCGCGGGCGCTGGAGCGCCGCCTTGAGCGTATGCGAGCCGGTCAGCACGTCCGAGAGGCCCACGAGGTTGCGCACCCCGAAGAACTGCTCGGTGGTGGGCTTGCGGAAGTCACTCGCCAGGAGCACGACCTTCTTGCCCGCCTGCGCAAGGCCTGCCGCCAGGTTGGCGGCCACGGTGCTCTTGCCTTCGGCGGGCGCTGCGCTCGTCACGAGCAGCGTGGTGATGTTGTGCTCGAAGTTGATGAAATCCAGATTGTTGCGCAGCACGCGGTACGCCTCGGCAGCCGAGCTCCCGGGGTGAGTGAGGATCGTCGCGCGCCTGCGCTCGTCCTTCTCGTACTTCTCCGCCGGGATGAGGCCGAGAACCGGCGCCCCCACGAGCTCCTCGATCTCTTCGCTGCTCTTGATGGTGTTGTCGAGGTACTCGTAGAGGAACGCCATGCCGAGCCCGAAGACGAGTCCTACCGCAAGCCCGAGCGCGGTGTTGCGCGCGGGACTGGGCTCCACCGGGCTGGCCGCCTCGACCGCAGGGCTCACCATGCGTCCGCTTCCGGTCTCGAGCTGCGCGCTGATTCGGAGTTCCTCAAGCTTTCCGGCAAGCGTGGTGTAGCTGCCGGTAGCGATGGCCAGTTCGGCCGCAAGCTCGTCGCTCTTGCCCTCGTCCTGGATACGCCGACCGAGCTCGAGGATCTCGGTCCGGGATGCGTCCAGGCGCACGGAGACCTCGTCAACCGCGGCGTTGATACTCTCGCGCTTGTAGTCGCGGCTCCAGCCGACGAACTCCTCGGCAAGCGTGTTGGCGATCGCCGCGGCCCGCGCCGGATCGCCGTCTGTGGCGGTGATCGTCACGATGTTGGTCTGACCCACCGCCGAGACTGTCACGCGCCTGGCGAGCGCCTCGGGGGTGATGCCCAGCCCGAGGGTGCGGATGGTGTTCTCCAGAAGCGGTCGCACCTGCATGAGCTGCACCTGCGTCTGAAGACCGCGCTCGGGCTGACTTGAGATGTCCAGCCCGATGCTCCCAAAGATGTCGACGCCGCTGCCCTTCTCGGAGATGAGGACTTTGGCCTGACCTTCATAGACGGGCGCCTGGAGCAGGCTTGCCACCAGCGCCGCGAGCGCTACGATCACGACCGCCTGGACGATGACCCACTTCCGCGCACGGATGACGTTGAGATAGTCGCGGAGTTCCACGGAGCCTAGTTCTTCGTAAACGACGTGATAAACCAGTACTTCACGCCGCCGATGTCCTTGCTCACGCACGTGATCGTGCCGGCAGTACGGGGTGACGTGCCGCCGGAAAGCGAGATCCGCACACTCGCGGTACCCGATCCGCTCGACGCGCCGTTGACCGTGAGCGTCTTGTAGCCGCCGCTGACGATCCCTGCGGGAATCTCCTGATTGGCCGCCTGGGCCGAGATGATGGCCGAGATCACTCCGCTGTCACCGGGCGCGCTCGGCGTAGAACCGCTGTTGCCGTCACGGGTGATCGAGCTGAAGTACCAGACGCCGTTGTAGTCGCGCAGAACCATCGTGCCGGACATCGAGCCACCGGCAGCATAGTTGGCGGTGACGCGCACGCTGGCGGTCGATCCGCTGCGTGTGACGGCCCCGAGGTTGAACGACGTGATCTCACCGCGCACGAGCTTGCCGATCTGCTCCTGGCTGGCGGCCTGCTCGGCGTACATGCGCGCCTGCTGGTCGCCGGTGGGAGGCTTGGCAACCGGTGTGGTCGCCGACGTCCCGGGCGTGCCGGACGTACCGCTCGTCCCACCTGTGGTGCTGCCCCCGGCTGTCTCACCCGGCTCCGCTGTCTCCGTCGGCTCGGCCGACCCATCGGGCTCGGTGCTCTCGCCGGGCTCTCCGGCGGCGCTCTCTCCCGGCTCGGCGGGCGGGACCGGCGCTATGATGTCACCGCTGTCAGTCTCGCCTGCGATGAGATCGGCCACCATGTCGATGCCGCCAACAGCAACGAACACCCCGGCGAGCGCGCCCATGAGCACGAGCACGGCCAGTGCTGTGTAGAGGCTCTTCCGGCTCCGCGTTACCTCGTCGGTGCCCGGAGTGCTGTCCGTCATGTGTAATCCCCCTGATTGCGTATGCCTGACGCCCCCGAGCGTGTTCGGGCGCGCTTAGCGAAATGCTACCACTACCTATCGTACCTGCGCCAATGACTCAAGCACACGCTCCGATGCAGCGCGCGACATACTGGTCGAGATATCGGCACGTTCGAGCGCGGCCATGAGCCCGCCCTCCGGCCACTCGGCCAGCAGTCCGATGAGCGCGTGCCCCAGTTCGGCGTCGAGTTGCGCCCGCTCGGCGTCGGTGAGGTAGGGCGCACCCTTGAAGACGGCCCCCAGCTCGGCCGCGGAGAACCTGCCGGGGCCCTCGGTCAGTGCGAAGAGCGTCTCGCCGTCGAACACGGCCATGTCCGCGGGTAGCGTGAGCCGCACGCCGCCTGCGGCGTCCACGGCCCGCGCGAGCGCCTCGGGCCCGACGGTGAGGTGCGCCGGCGTCTCTCCCCCGGCTGCGCGCGCGTATGCGTCGGCTACGCCAGCTCCGCCGCCAAACGGGTACGCGTCGGCGAGCGCGTCGTAGGCGGTCCCGGGGATCGACACGCCCGTCGCGGGGCTGACGAACGTCACCTGCGCCTGCGGCTCGCTCACATCCACCAGCACGACGATCTGCGCCACGACGGCACCGTTCTCGTCGGGAGCGGCGGCAACGAGCACCACGCGCTGGAGGTCCTCGGCCTGCACGCCGGTGTCGGGACCTATCACGCCCGCATGCCACAGCGCGTAGGCCGCAGCGAGGGCGAGCAGCACGACAAGCGCTGCGGCGATCGGCCGCCATCGTGCAGGCTTCCCGGGCGGACGGTCCCATGCGGCGGCTGCGGCTGACGACACCAGATCACATCCCCAGGTAAGCGAAGATCCCCGCGGCGATGCCGTCGGCGATCGTGTTCTGATACGACGGATCGGCAAGCTTACGGTCATCGACCGGATTGGAGAGGAACCCGGTCTCAACGAGCACTGAAGGCACGGTGGACCAGTTGAAGCCCGAGAGGTCCGCGCGCTTGGCCAGCCCGCGGTCGTCCGCGCCGGTACTCACGAGCACGGCGCTATGGATCGCCTTGGCCGCCTCGAGGCTCCGCGTCTCGATGGGCGCCACCCAGTCGTTGCCGCTCGGATACAGCGTCGATATGCCCCGGATGTCGGCATTGGTGCTGCTGTCGGTGTGCACGCGGACGAACAGGTCGGCGCCGGCGTCGGTCGCCACCTTCGCGCGCTGGCTGTTGGAGATGTCCACCGCGTCTATGCTGCGGGTCATCACCACGGTCACGCCGCGCGCCTCGAGCCGTTCCTTCAGCTTGAGCGAGATGGCAAGCACGAGCCGATACTCGGCCTGTTTGGTGACTACACCCGTGCCGCCGCCGGTCACCTTGGCCTTGGTCTCACTCGCGCCGGGGCCGATCGGCTCCGGCGAGGTGTTGGCGCGCTCCTGGTGACCGGGGTCGATGCACACCACCGGCGCCCGACCGTACGAACGCTGGCCGGTGGGCGTGGTACCGGAGGCCGTGGCGGTGGGGTCGGCCCACACGAGCTCGATCGCACTCCCCGTGAGGACGCGCTCGCCCGCCGGTGGCACCTGCGCAAGCACGGTACCCGAGGCCACGTCGCCGGGCGGTGTGGAGACGCGCAGGACCTCGAAGCCAGCGGCACCGAGGAGTAGCTCGGCCTCCTCGATGGGCGAACCGGTCACGTTGGGGATCTCGATGAGCCCCTGGGCGGTCTCGGACGCGTCGATCGAGATCGTGGCCTCATCGGCGGCTAGCATCCCGATCGTGTCGGCCTCGAGCTCCGAGGTCGCGGGCTCGGCGCCCGCATCCACACCGGCAAGCACGAGAGCGAGCACGATCGCGCCGAGCGCAACGGCGGACACGGCGGATGCCACGACGTAGAGCCGCCTGCGCTTGCCGCGCACCCGGTCCAGTCGCTCGGTCCTGCTCCGTCGTGCCATCCGATAGTCCTTTGCTGGTGGGCCCAGCAGGATTCGAACCTGCAACCAAGGGATTATGAGTCCCCTGCTCCACCGTTGAGCTATGGGCCCGGTCGGGTCACGTCAGAACCGCCATCTAAGGCGGGTACAACACCGCTTCGTGCCACCAACTCGCCCATGATACCAGCATCGCGCAGCCGGGCACGGTGCATCGGCTTGGCGTAGTGATCCAGGAAGAAGGCCGCCGAGTGGTGCCCGAGCCGCGCGCTCACCGCCTCCGGGTCCGCTCCTGCGGCGAGCGCCAGAGACCCGGACGTGGCGCGCAGGTCGTGGAAGCGGCACTCCAGGCCCTGGGCCCGCGCCCAGACGCGCCAGGCGCTCGAGAACGAGTCCGGCCACCATGGCCTCCCCCACCGGTCGCAGACGAGCAGTTCGCCCCAGGACAGCACGGTCCCGTCGGCGCGCACCGCAGAGGTCTGCCACGCGGCCTGCACCCCTGCACGACGCACCTCCCGGCTGGCGAGATCGGCCCGGAGTAGCGAAACCACCTCGGGCGGGATATCGACGTAGCGCTCCTTGCCCGACTTGGGCCATCCACGCATACGGTACCGCTCGACCGGGTCGCGGCCGCGTGTCGGGTCGTCACTCTTGTCCCATGCGCGGCAGACGGTGATGAGTCCCAGACCACGCGTATCGTCGGCGGGGGGAAGCGCGATATCGGCAACGTCGAGAGCGAGGATCTCGCCGCGACGCATCCCCGTGACGAGCGCGAGCACCGCCGGCACGAACAGCCGCGCCGCTCGCCCCTCAGCGGCACCGAGTGAGGCGAGCACCGCCTGTGCCTCCTCGGGCTCGAGCGCACGCACACGCCTGCGGCGCGTCCGCGGCCTGTCCACCCCTTGCCCTTTGGCGAGCACGTTCCGCTCGATGCGCCGCAGGGCGACGGCTCGGTCGAGCGCCATGCGGAGCGTGACGTGCGTCAGCTCCCGGGTGCGGACGGAGAGTCCCTGCCCGCCCGCTGCGACGGGAGCGGCCATGGCGTGATACATCGCGGTGATGTCCTCGGCAGAAAGCCCGCCGAGTTCGATCGGGCCCAGATGCGGCTTCAGGTAGCGGCGCACGTGGCCGCGGTAGGCCGTGACCGTGGAGGCCGCAAGCTCGCCGCTTGCCCCCCGCGGCTCGATATGGACGGCGAGCCACTCGTCGAGCCACTCACCGACCGTCTGCGGATCGCGCTTGACCGTCCTGTGCATCCATCCCCACTCATCACCGTGCCTGTAGGACACGCATCCGGGCGCACGATCGTACGCTCGGGCACTTAACCGTCACGCAAAGGGATGTGAACTGCCCGGCCGACGGTCGTTCGCGGCAGGACTGCTGGAGAGAACCGGCGCTGCCCCGACGGTTGCAGCCGCTGGAGCGCCTGCTATAATCGCGAGGCGTCGAACAGGCGCGACCACACTCCTCAGTAGCTCAATTGGCAGAGCATCCGGCTGTTAACCGGAGGGTTGTAGGTTCGAGTCCTACCTGAGGAGCCATACACCACCGAAGACCCCGCGTGCGGGGCCTTCGTACGTTCGCAGGTCGCCGATGGGTACACACAGCATGTCGCGCAAACAGAATGGAGTGCCCAATGACCGCCACACGTGTGCTCGTCGTCGACGATGACCCCCCGAGCAACTACCTCCTGCAGTCGGTCCTCAAGACCGGCGGGTACGAGGTCCTCACGGCCGAGGACGGCATCGAGGCGCTCGAGATCGCCCGGTACGAGCACCCCGACCTCGTCGTCACCGACATCCTCATGCCCAGGATGGACGGCTACCAGTTGTGCCGCGAGTGGCGTGCAGACACCGATCTGGCCAAGATCCCGTTCGTCTTCTACACGGCCAACTACGCCGAGGCCGATGACGAACGGTTTGCGCTCTCACTCGGCGCAGACCTCTTCTTGCGCAAGCCGAGCGAACCCGACGCCGTCCTCGCCGAGATCGGCGATCTGCTTGACCGCCAGGTGGCGGGATCGCTGCCGACACGACGCCCCGCTAGCAAGGACGAGAACCGCGTGCTCAAGGAGTACAACGCTCGCCTCGTCAACAAGCTCGAACAGCAGCTGATCCAGCTCCATGAGGCCAACGACCTGCTCACGCAGATGCTCACCGGTACCGTCCACGCCATCGGCAAGCTCACCGAGGCGCGAGACCCGTACACGTCCGGACACCAGGAACGCGTGGCGGCCATCGCTGGCGCCATCTCCGAGAAGCTCGGTCACGATCGCCACTTCTGCGAGGGGATCCGCATCGCGGCGCTGCTGCACGACATCGGCAAGATCTACGTGCCCGCCGAGATCCTCGCACGTCCGCGCCGTCTGACTGAAGTCGAGCTCGGCATCGTGCGCATGCACCCACAGGTCGCCTACGAGGTGCTCACCGGCATCATGTTCCCCTGGCCGGTGGCCGAGTACGTGGTCCAGCACCACGAACGACTCGACGGCAGCGGCTACCCGGCGGGTCTGTCCGGCGACGCCATACTCCCGGGCTCGCGCATCATCGCCGTTGCCGACGTGGTGGAGGCGATAGCCTCGCACCGGCCGTACAAGACCGCCGCCGGAATCGCGGTGGCACTCGACGAGATAGACGGCAACGCGGGCACGCTCTACGACACGGATGTCGCCGCTGCCTGCATCGCGCTGTTCGATACGGACGGGTTTGAGATACCCGAGCCGAGTGCGGGAGCCGGCGGCCCGGTGAAGGCCTACTCCAAGTAGTCTTTCAGTCGGCTCGAGCGTGACGGGTGTCGGAGCTTGCACAGCGTCTTGCTCTCGATCTGCCGTATGCGCTCGCGCGTGACGCCAAACTCGCGGCCGACCTCCTCGAGCGTGCGCGGATGCCCGTCATCGAGACCGAACCTCAGCTCAATGACCTTGCGCTCGCGCTCGGACAGACTGTCGAGGACCTTCGTGAGCTGCTCCTGCAGCATGCTGAAGCTTGCGGCATCCGGCGGCACGACGGCCTCGCCGTCTTCGATGAAGTCGCCGAGCTGGCTGTCTTCCTCTTCGCCGATCGGCGTCTCGAGGCTCACCGGCTCCTGCGAGATCTTGAGGATCTCGCGCACGCGCTCGGCGGTCATCTCCATCTTGTCGCCGATCTCCTCCGGAGTGGGCTCTCGGCCCAGCTCCTGAAGCAGCTGCCGCTGGATGCGGATGAGCTTGTTGATGGTCTCCACCATGTGGACCGGGATGCGGATCGTGCGGGCCTGGTCGGCGATAGCACGCGTGATGGCCTGACGGATCCACCACGTGGCGTAGGTGGAGAACTTGAAGCCCTTGCCGTAGTCGAACTTCTCCACGGCGCGGATGAGGCCGAGGTTGCCCTCCTGGATGAGATCGAGGAACAGCATCCCGCGACCGACGTAGCGCTTGGCGATCGACACCACGAGGCGCAGGTTGGCCTCGACGAGCTGCTTCTTGGCTTCCACGCCGATGCGCTCGATACGCTCGAGACGACGGACCTCGGCGCGCTCGAGCTTGACGCCCTTCTCGACGGCCTCCTCGAGCTCGGCTACGGCCTCGAGACCGGACTCGATCTTCATGGCGAGGTCGACTTCCTGGCGCGCCGTGAGCAGCGAGACCTTGCCGATCTCCTTCAGGTACATGCGCACCGGGTCGCTCGTGAGCGGAGCCGACGCGGTCGTCTCCACCTTGCGGCGCGGCTTGCGCTTGGCCGGAGCCTT
This sequence comes from Coriobacteriia bacterium, assembly GCA_030651765.1. Taxonomy (GTDB): domain Bacteria; phylum Actinomycetota; class Coriobacteriia; order Anaerosomatales; family Anaerosomataceae; genus UBA2272. The sequence goes on from JAUSBY010000005.1 coordinate 230,714, forward strand.
GGCCGGTTTCGCGACCACGGCAGCCACCTCCGGCACCTCGGCATCGGCGTCGCGCGGCGGATCGGCATCCTCGTCGACGGGTACGTCCTCCTCGAGATTCGCGGGGATGTGCTCGTCGGCGATGTCGATGCCGCTCTTCACGAAGAAGGCGTAGACGTTCTCGAACTGGTCTTCCGACAGGTCGATGTCGGAGAGCGCTCCCTGGATCTCTTCGTCGGTGAGGTTGCCCTTGGCCTTGCCGATCTTGGCGAGCGTCTTGACCGCCGAGAGCTCGAGCTCCGGGGCGGTCTTCGCCGTCGCGGCCGCCTTCTTGGACGCTGGGGCCTTCTTGGCTGCAGCGCTCGTGGCGGGCGCAGCCTCAGGCTCCACCGTCTTCTTGGCAGGCGCCTTCTTGGGTGCGGGCTTGGCTGCCGTCTCTTTCTTGGCTGCGGGATCGCTCTTGGCTGCCGGCTTCTTAGCTGCAGACGCTGTCTTGGGTGCAGCCGACTCGGCGGCCGCTGGTTGCTTCCTGGGTGCTGCCGTCACGCGCTGGGCTCCGTCTCCTGGTCGGTCGTTCCGGCTCCGTGCACGCGCAGCTCCTGCTGCCTGCGCTGTGCGTCGGCGATCTCACCGAACAGCCGGTCGTACGCTTGTCTGTCGCGCTTGGGGTCGAGCGCGCGTAACTCCGCATTCTTACTCAAGATTAGACGCCCGAGGGCGAACTCCTTGATACGGGCGGCGACTTCCCGAAACGCATATTCTACTTGTTCCACTTCGTGGGCGTCCACCAACCACCCTGAGAGCATTTCACCCGCATCCCGATCGCGCGCGGAAACGAAGGCGAACAGGTCCTTGTCTACGACACTTCCGGCGTCGAGGACGAGCTCGAGCACCCGGCGGGCCGTCTCGTCGGCCACAGCCCCTTCAGCAAGCAAATCCCGTGCCCTGGCCCGAACCGATGGATGGAGCGCAGCGATGCGTACGACCTCTCGCTCGGCCTTGATCTCGGCACTCAGGCGCACGAGCACGTCCGCAGGTGCGGTCGTGCTCTCCTCACCCGCGCGAGGCGGCTGGCGCCGCGCATGTGGGACGGCGCGCTGTACCGTAGCGAAGTCGGTCTGGAGCCGTCCTGCCAGGTAGTTGATGTAGTCCTTGCCGAGAAGCGAGTCTCTCACCGGCGTGAGCACCGACGCGGCGTCGACGAGCGCAGCGCTCCGGCCCTCGGGACGCGTCAGGTCGTGTCCCTCGAGTCGCGTGTCGATGGCGAACTGGAGGAGCGGGACGGCCGACGCGATCACCTCACGCGTCGCCTCGACACCCTGGGCGGCCACGTGGTCGGCGGGGTCCATCCCGCCCGGGATGAGCGCGACGTCGAGGTCCACCCGCGAGCGTCCGGCCTCGGGTGTGGCCAACCAGTCAACGAACTCGACTGCCCGAAGCGCCGCCCGTCTGCCGGCCTCGTCCCCGTCGAAGAGGTACACGACGCGCTTGCCGAACCTGCCGAGCAGCTTGACGTGCTGCTGGGTGAGCGCCGTGCCGAGAGTTGCCACCGCTATCGGGATCCCGGCCTCATGAAGCGCGATCACGTCCGTATAGCCCTCGACGACCACGGCGGTGGCCTGCGCGACGATGTCTGCACGCGAGCGATCGAGCGCGAACAGCGTGGCCGACTTGCGGAAGACCGGGGTCTCCTGAGAGTTGAGGTACTTCGGCTCGCCCTTTCCCACCACGCGACCGCCGAAAGCGATGGCGCGACCGGATAGGTCCGTGATCGGGAACATGATGCGATTGAAGAAGCGGTCCTTCAGGCTCGCGCCATCGGCGAGTGCCAGGTTGGCGTCCACGAGCTCGTCGCGCGTGAAGCCGGCCGACAGGAGCGCGCGCACGAGCGTGTCACGGCCGGACGGCGCGTAGCCGAGCCGCCAGCGCCTGGCCACGTCCGAGCCGAATCCGCGTGCAGCCAGGTACTCGCGCGCTTCTGTTGCGCCCGCTGTGCGCGAGGTGGTGAGCTCTGTGTGGAAGAAGTCGGCGGCGGCCTCGCACGCGGCGATGAGCCGCTCCTTGCGACCGGCCGGAACGCCGGGGCCGCCGTCCTCGACGATGTCGATCCGGGCTCGCTCGGCGAGCCTGCGCACCGCATCCGGAAACTCGAGGTGCTCGGCTTCCATGATGAACCCGAACGAGTCTCCCCCACGGCTGCAGCCGAAGCAGTGCCACAACTGCGTGGTGGGGTCGATCTTGAAGCTCGGCGTCTTCTCGCCGTGGAACGGGCAGTTTCCCCAGAACAGGCGGCCCTTCTGCTTCAAGACGACGGTCTCCGAGACGAGCGAGACCAGGTCTGTCGCGTCGCGGACGCGCGCGACGTCCTCGTCGGATATGCGGCCCACGACACCTCCTTAAGGGGAGACGACAATGCTCCCGGGCACCGCACGCGGCACCCGGGAGCATTCTACTCTACAGCAGTGACGCGCTTAACCGCCGTGCACCTTGAGGAACAGAGGCACGAACACGAGCGAGACCACGGTCATGAGCTTGATCAGGATGTTCATGGACGGACCGCTCGTGTCCTTGAACGGATCGCCGACGGTGTCGCCCACGACAGCGGCCTTGTGTGCCTCGGAGCCCTTGCCGCCGTGATGACCGCCTTCGATGTACTTCTTGGCGTTGTCCCAGGCGCCACCCGCGTTTGCCATGAAGATGGCGAGCAGGAAGCCGGTCACGAGCGCACCGGCCAGGAGTCCGGCCAGCATCGACAGGTCGACGATGCCGACGACGATCGGGACGACGACGGCGATGGCGCCGGGAACGACCATCTCCTTGAGCGCGCCTTTGGTGGAGATGTCCACGCACGCCGCGTAGTCCGGCTTGCCGGTGCCCTCCATGATGCCGGGGATCTCGCGGAACTGACGGCGGACCTCACCGATCATCGCGAAGGCCGCGCGGCCGACGGCGCCCATGGTGAGCGCGCCGAACAGGAACGGCAGCATGCCACCCACGAACAGGCCGACGATGACGTACGGGTTCTCGAGCGACATGTTGATCGTGCCGAGGATCTCCTCGGCCGACATGCCGCGGGCGAGGAACCCGACCTGCAGGCTCTGCCGGAACGCCACGAACAGCGCGAGGGCGGTGAGCCCTGCCGAGCCTATCGCGAAGCCCTTGGCGATGGCGGCGGTGGTGTTGCCGACGCTGTCGAGCGAGTCGGTGATCTTGCGGATGTCGGCGCCCATGTGCGCCATCTCGGCGATACCACCGGCGTTGTCGGCCACCGGCCCGTACGCATCCACGCCGACGGTGATCGCGGTGATGGAGAGCATGCCGAGCGCGGCAAGCGCGATGCCGTAGATGCCGGAGAGGTCGTTGTCCGGGACCGCGGCGTTACCGGCCAGGTAGGAGACGATGATGCCGGCGCTCACCACGAGGATCGGCAGCGCAGTGGACATCATGCCGGTGCCGAGGCCCTGGATGATGTTGGTGGCAGCGCCGGTCTCGGAGGACTCGGCGATCTTCTTGACCGGGCTGAAGTGGTCCGAGCAGTAGTACTCGGTGATCTTGCCGATCGCGATACCGGCGGCAAGACCCGCCACGACCGAACCGAAGTACCAGATGCGGGCCGGGTCGGCGCCCACGCGCGTGGACCAGTGCCAGAACAGCATGCCCATGGCGATGACCTCGAGGGAGGCCGCCACGTACGTGCCCTTGTTGAGCGCCGAATGCAGATTGGTGCCCTCTTTCGCGTTGACCGCGAACAGCCCGACGATCGACATGATGATGCCGAAACCGGCGATGAGCAGCGGGACGGTCAGGCCGTACATCAAGTCGATCGACTTCGGCTCGCCGACTACGTACCACAGGCTGACGGCGAGGACCATCGGCGCAAGGATCGAGCCGACGTAGCTCTCAAAGAGATCGGCGCCCATGCCCGCGACGTCGCCCACGTTGTCACCCACGTTGTCGGCGATGACGGCCGGATTGCGCGGATCGTCTTCGGGAATACCCGCCTCGACCTTACCCACGAGGTCGGCGCCCACGTCGGCCGCCTTGGTGTAGATGCCGCCGCCGACACGCGCGAAGAGCGCGATCGATGAGGCGCCCATCGCGAAGCCGTTGACGATCTCAGCGTTGGCAACGGGGTTCTCGCCCATGATCAGCATCGTGATCGCCCACAGGGACAGACCACCGAGGCCGAACGACGCGACCGTGAGTCCCATCGTGAGCCCCGAGCGGAACGCCACCTTGAGCGCCTTGTGGACACCCTCCGTGGCAGCCTGGGCCGTGCGGGTGTTGGCGCGCGTGGCGATCGACATGCCGATGTAGCCCGCGGCAGCCGAAAGGATGGCGCCGGTCAGGAACGCGACGGCGGTCATCCACGTGACCGCGAAACCGAGAACGACCGCGACCACGAGAGCGAAGACGACGAGCACGCGATACTCGCGCATGAGGAACGCGAGCGCACCCTCCTGTGTCGCCTTTGAGATCTCCTGCATCCGGTCGTTGCCCGGATCCTGCTTGAGGACCCAACTCGCCAGGTAGAGCGCGACACCGAATCCGATGACGGCTGCTACCGGAGCGAACCAGGCGATCCACTGATCCATGGACGTGTGTCTCCCTTCACGGTGAACGTACGACGAAACGCGTAGGACGCCCACGGGCCCCCTCGGCGCTCACGCGATGATAGCCGACTCTGTATGGAGCGGCAACAACTCGGCAACGGCCGGAAGAGTTCGCGTTAGCCGCGCCAACGGCTCGGAATCATGAGCCGTTCGTAGGTGCGTATCGCGAAACGGTCCGTCATACCGCTCACGTAGTCAGTGACCGCCTGGACGAGGTGGTCGTCGTCTTCGGGACGCTCGTCTTCGGGCAGATCATCGGTGTTGGTTAGGTAGTGCGTGAACAGCGTCTGCACGACACCGTAGGCCTTCGGTTCCTCGGCCTTCGCATCCGGCGAGAGGTAGACGTGGTCGAACAGGAACGAGCGCAGGTCCATCATCGCCCTGTAGACGTCGGATGCCATGGTCACCGTCTCGGATACCGCCGTCGTCTCCACGAGGCTGCGCACCATCGTGGTGATGCGCTGGGCATGCGTGTGGCCGAGCACGCCGCACGGCGCTTGAGGCAGGTCGTCTTCGGTGAGCACGCCGGCACGGATGGCGTCGTCGATGTCGTGATTGACGTACGCCACGCGGTCCGCGATGGCCACGATCTGCCCCTCGAGCGTGCCGGCGCGCGTGGAGCCCGTGTGACACCTGATGCCGTCGCGTACCTCCCAGGTGAGGTTGAGCCCGCGGCCCTCGTATTCGAGCGTCTCGACGATGCGGGAGGACTGCAGGTTGTGCCGGAACGGATACGGCACGTTGGGGTACTCGTCGCGGATCGCCGCCAGCGCGTCGTTCAGTGCGTCCTCGCCGATGTGCCCGAAGGGCGTGTGGCCGAGGTCGTGTCCGAGCGCGATCGCCTCGGTCAGGTCCTCGTTCAGGGCCAGTGCCCGAGCCACCGAGCGCGCGATCTGCGAGACCTCGAGGGTATGCGTGAGTCGCGTGCGGTAGTGGTCACCCTCCGGCGCCAGGAAGACCTGCGTCTTGTGCGACAGACGACGGAACGCCTTGCAGTGGATGATGCGGTCGCGGTCGCGCTGGTAGTCGGTGCGGTACGGGTCCGGCGCCACCTCGCGCTCCCGCCCACGCGTGGCCGAAGACAGCGCCGCCCGCGACGACAGACGTGCCGCCTCGGCTGACTCGTAGGCCTCTCGGCTGAGCGTCTCCGGGTGTATGCCGGGCTCCACGCGCCTGCCTCTCGATAAGAGAAGGGCGCCGGGGCGATCCCGACGCCCTCGCTCGGGTCGTCTACCGGTTGTCCGAGCCCGCCGACTTGCTGGCGAGCGTCGCCTGCGCCGCAGCCAGACGGGCGAGCGGCACGCGGTACGGCGAACAGCTCACGTAGTCGAGCCCCAGGTCGAAGAAGACGTGCACCGACTCCGGATCCCCACCGTGCTCGCCGCACACGCCGAGTTTGAGCTTGGGATTGGTCGCCCGGCCGAGTTCGCAGCCCATTCCCACGAGCTTGGCGACGCCCGCGTCCACGGTCTCGAAGGGATTGCGCGGCAGGATCTTGCGCTCGAGGTACCTCGGCAGGAACTTGCTCTCGATGTCGTCTCGCGAGAAGCCGAACGCGGTCTGGGTCAGGTCGTTGGTGCCGAAGCTGAAGAAGTCGGCTTCCTCGGCGATCTCATCGGCACACACCGCGGCACGTGGAAGCTCGATCATCGTGCCGATGGGGATCTCGACGGCCACGCCCTCCTCGGCCGTGACGCGCTCGATGACGGCGACCGTCTCGGCTCGAAGCGTTGCGAGTTCGGCTTTCACGCTCACGAGCGGGATCATGATCTCCGGACGCGGGTCGCGGCCCTGCGCCTTCAGCTGGCAGGTGGCACGCGTGATGGCCTCGACCTGCAGCGCGTAGAGCTCAGGATGCGTGATGCCGAGGCGGCACCCGCGCAGACCGAGCATCGGGTTCATCTCGGCCATCGAATCGATCTGCACGAGCAGGCGGCGCTTGGCGGCGAGCTGTTCGGCTGTGGCGCCACCGCACTCGGCGCGCACGATCTCGACCTCGAGCTCGCGCGGGGAGTCGAGGAACTCGTGGAGCGGCGGGTCCAGCAGACGCACGGTGACCGGAAGCCCGTCCATCGCCTCGAGGATGCCGAGGTAGTCGCCGGTCTGCACCGCGAGCAGCTTGGCAAGCGCCACGTCACGCACGTCCTGGTTCTCGGCGAGGATGAAGCTCTGGATGATGTCTTTGCGATTGCCGAGGAACATGTGCTCGGTGCGGCACAGGCCGATGCCCGCCGCGCCGAACGAGCGCCCGAGCGCGGCGTCTTCGGGCGTATCGGCGTTTGCGCGAACCCCGAGGGTGCGAGCCTCGTCGGCCCACTCGAGCACCGTATCGAAGTCGCCCGACACCTCGGGCTGCACGAGCTCGACACGGCCGAGGACGACGATGCCGCTCGTGCCGTCGATGGAGATCACGTCGCCCTCGTGGAGCTCGACGGTCGAGCCGGTGATCTTGGCCACCTTCGCCTTCGCGTCGATCTTGAGCGCCTCGGCGCCGCACACGCACGGCTTGCCCATGCCGCGGGCCACCACTGCCGCGTGCGAGGTCTTACCCCCGTGGCTCGTGAGGATGCCCTCGGCGGCCACCATGCCGTGCAAGTCGTCCGGCGTGGTCTCCCAGCGCACCAGGATGACCTTCCGGCCGGACTCGACCGCCTGCTCGGCGTCGTTGGCGGAGAAGACGACCTCGCCGACCGCCGCGCCGGGACTCGCGTTGAGACCCTTGGCGATCACGTCGTAGGTGGCGGTGGTGTCGAACTGGGGATGCAGCAGCTGGTCGAGCTGCGCGGGATCGATGCGCATGAGCGCTTCCTCGCGCGTGATCATGCCCTCGGCCACCATGTCCACGGCGATCTTGAGCGCCGCGCGCGCGGTGCGCTTGCCGATGCGGGTCTGCAGCATCCAGAGCTTGCCCTCCTGGATGGTGAACTCGATGTCGCACATGTCGCGGTACGCCTGCTCGAGGATGTCGAACACGCCGTAGAGCTCATGCCCTGCCTCGGGAAGCTCGTCGCCGAGCTCGGAGATCGGCCGCGTCTTGCGGATGCCGGCCACGACGTCTTCGCCCTGCGCGTTGGTGAGGAAGTCGCCGTAGTACTCCTTGGTGCCGTCAGCCGCGTTGCGCGTGAAGCCCACGCCGGTCGCCGAGGTCTCGCCCATGTTGCCGAAGACCATCGCCTGCACGTTGACGGCGGTGCCGAGATCGTCGGCGATCCGCTCCATCTTGCGGTAGTAGACGGCCCGGTCGTTCATCCAGCTCCTGAAGACGGCCTCGATGGCCAGGTGGAGTTGGAGCGCGACCTCTTGCGGGAAGACGACCTTCCCGTCGACCGCCAGCTGCGGGTACTGCGCGACCGGGACGTGATCGCTCACGATCGTCTTGAAGATGTCCACAAGCTCCCGGAGGTCCGCGGCACTCAGATCGGTGTCCTCGGCCGCACGCCGGTCGAGCTTCATCTTGGTGATGGCGTTCTCGAACTCGTCGCCTTCGACGTCGAGCACCACCTTGGAGAACATCTGTATGAAGCGGCGGTAGCTGTCCCATGCGAACCGCTCGTTGCCGCTCTTGGCGATGAGTCCGTTGACGGACCGGTCGTTCAGGCCGAGGTTGAGCACCGTGTCCATCATGCCCGGCATCGAGAAGGGCGACCCGGAGCGCACGGAGACGAGGAGCGGATCGGTATCGTCGCCGAGCTTCTTGCCCATCTTGTCCTCGAGCGCGGCCAGGTGCGTGGCGATCTCCTCGGCAAGACCCTCAGGAAATGCCGGCGGCGTGGCGTTGTAGTACTCCATGCACGCCTGGCAGCTGATCGTGAAGCCTGGCGGGACCGGCAGGCCCATGGTGGCCATCTCGGCCAAGTTGGCACCCTTGCCGCCGAGGATGAACTTCATGTCCTTGTTGCCCTCGGTCTGGCCCGCGCCGAACGCGTAGATCCGCTTGGACTCAGTCAACTGGCTCCCTCTCTCTCGTACAGACCCCCCGGGGGATGTGACCAAATGATAGCGTACCCTGCCGGCCCGGATAAGCGGACCACCCGCTCTCGCGCACGCAACGGGCCGTCAGTCGAGCGTCTCGTACCCCACGCCGATGTGCCGCAAGATCTCCTGTGCCGACTCCTCCACCGCGCGATTGTCGGTGTGCACCACGAGGCAACCGATACGGCGCATCACCTTACGCGCCTCGGCCAGCTCGGCCTCGATAGCGACACGGTCCGCATAGCCCGGCACGTAGCCGCCGAGCTCCTTCATCCGCTCGGTGCGGATCGTGTGGAGGACGTCTACGGTGGTGATCAGCCCGAACACACGGCGCGGATCGAGCTCGTAGATCTCCGGCGGCGGCTCGGTACCCGGCGCGAGTGCGACGTTTGCCACCTTCCATCCCTTGAACGCGAGGTACATCGCGATCGGGGTCTTGGACGTGCGCGACACGCCGAGCAGCACGATATCGGCCTGCCCGAGCTCCTGGGGGTTGCGTCCGTCGTCGTGGCGCACGGCGAACTCCATAGCCTCGATGCGGTCGAAGTACCCCTCGTCGGTGCGGCGGATGCGGCCCGCCTCCCCGGTGGGCTCGCTGCCGCTGATCGCCGTCAGCCGCGCGATAGCGGGACCGAGCAGGTCAACACCGACGACGCCACTCTCCATCAGGCGTGACATCTCGGCGCGCAGCGGTTGGTTGACGAGCGTGTAGAAGAAGAGGCACTCGTCGCCGCAGTGCTTCCGGACGAGTGTGCGGAGTTCCTCGGGAGTGGTCACCTTCGGCAGCCGCTCGATCTTGAAGGCGTTCGGCTTGAACTGCGAGATCGCCGCAAGCGCCACGGTCTCCCCCGTCTCGCCCAGCGAGTCGGACAGCACGTGGATGGTGACAGCTCGTGGCCGCACGGTCCTACCCCGTCAATCTGCCGAAATCGGCGAAGTCGGCAAAGAGCCCGGTCAGGCGGTTCAGCAGCGCGAGGCGGTTGTTCCTGAGTCGCTCGTCCGGGTCCATGACAAGCACGGCCTCGAAGAAGGCGTCCACCGGCGCGCGCAGGTCCGCGAGCGCGGCGAGCGCCGCATCGTAGTCGCCATCGACGGTCATGAGCGCCCGAATGCGCCCGTAAGCGCTCTCGAGCGCGCTGGCGAGCGCCGACTCCTCGGCACCCATGATCGACGCGTCCGGACTGGTCCCCGCCGAGGCGTCGGCGAGGTTACCGGCACGCTTGAACGCCACCGAGAGGTCGGCGCCGGCGTCGGTGGCGCGGAATGCCGCAAGCGCGCGGGTGCGCTCGAGCGTGTCGGCGGGGTCCGCCGAGGCCACGGCCATGACCGCGTCCACCTCGTCATGGGCGAAGCCGCGGTCGCGCAGCATGACGGCGAGCCGGCCGTCGAAGAACGTCTTGACCACCGGACCCACCTCGTTGGGATCGAGTCCGGCGATGACACCCTCGTAGCCGGCCAGCGCGTCGGCGATAGCACGATCGAGGTCGAGACGGACGCCGCCGTCGACGATCATCGTCAGGATGCCGATCGCCGAGCGGCGGAGCGCATACGGATCGGCCGAGCCGGTGGGGCCCTGCCCGATCGCGAAGATGCCGACGATCGTGTCGAGCTTGTCGGCGATCGACACGAGCTTGCCCGCACGGCTTCGCGGCAGCGCATCGCCCGCGAAGCGGGGACGGTAGTGGTCAACGATGGCCTCGGCCACCTCCGGCGCTTCTCCGGCGGCAAGGGCGTAGCGCATGCCCATGACGCCCTGCAGCGACGTGAACTCGATGACGGCGTGCGTGACGAGGTCCGCCTTGGCGAGGTGCGCGGCACGAACGGCGTACGCGGCTTCGTCGGGCGGCGCGTCGGCAGCTGCGGCCAGCGATCGCGCGAGCGCCTCGATGCGGGCTACCTTGGCGCCGAGTGAGCCGAGCTTGTCGTGGAAGACGATGGACTCAAGATCGTGCACGTAGCTCTCGAGCGGTCTGGCCAGGTCCTCACGGTAGAAGAACGCCGCGTCGGCCAGCCGGGCCCGAATGACGCGCTCATGACCCGCGATGATCGCATCCGTGCGTTCGGGGTCGCCGTTGTGGACCACGAGGAAGCGTGCGAGCAGGTCGCCTGCCGCATTCTCCACCGGGAAGTACCGCTGGTGGCTCTCCATCGCCTCCTCGACGATCTCGCGCGGGACGCTGAGGAACTCATCGTCGAACCGGCCGATACCCACGCTCGGCCACTCAACGAGGTTGACGACCTCGGCAAACGTCTTCTCCGGCACGACCGCGCGTGCGTCGAGCGAAGCCGCGGCGGCGTCGATAGCGTCCCGAATGGACTCGGCACGCTCCTCGGCGTCGGCGACGACCATCACCGAGCGGAGCGTCTCGTGGTAGGCACCGGCATGGTCGATGTCGACCGGACCCGCGAGGAAGCGATGACCGACGGTGGTGCGGCCGGCCTCGACCCCGCCGAAAGCGACCGGAACGACGACCGAGCCGTACAACGCGACGATCCAGCGCACCGGCCGGATGAAGCGCGTGGTGCCACTGCCCCAGCGCATGGACTTGGCCCAGTCCAGATCGCCGATGAGCGTGGCGAGCAGGTCGGGAAGGACGTCTTCGGCGCCACGTCCGGCCTCCTCGACGAGCGCGAAGAGGTACTCTCCGCCCCCGGCTTCCTCGGTGACGAGGTCCTCGACGGCCATGCCACGACTGCGGGCAAAGCCCTCCGCTGCCTTGGTGGGGTTTCCGTCGGCGTCGAAGGCCGACTTGACCGCGGGGCCTTTGACCTTGAGCGACAGGTCGCTCTGGCGCTCGGCCAGGTCGGTCACCACGAGCGCGAGACGCCGTGGCGCTCCGTACGAGGCGATGGTGCCGTACGACAGACGCGCGGCGTCGAGCGCTGTCGCGGCGCGGGCCTTGAGCTGGGTCACGGCGTCATACAGCGGCACCGACGGAATCTCTTCCACGCCGATCTCGAGCAGCAGGTCGCAACTCATTCGGCCTCACCGCCTTCGGCCACCGGCGCCGCGTCGGACGTCACGCTGGTTGCGTACGCCTCGGCGGCGCCCTTGGCGAGCGCACGGATGCGGCCGATGAAGCTCACGCGCTCGGTCACAGCGATGGCGCCTCGCGCATCGAGCAGGTTGAAGTAGTGCGAGCACTTGAGGGCCTGCTCGTAGGCGGGAAGGACCGCGCCCGCCTCGAGGACCCGCCGGCTCTCCCCTTCGTGCAGGTCGAACAGCTGGCGCAGCATGGCCGTGTCGGCGAGCTCGAAGTTGAACTTGGACTGCTCGCGCTCGTTGCGGAGGAACACATCACCGTAAGTGAACCCGGGCGCCCACCGAAGGTCGTAGACGGAGTCGACACCCTGGATGTACATCGCGAGCCGCTCGAGACCGTACGTGATCTCGGCGGGAACGGGGTCGCACTCGATGCCGCCCACCTGCTGGAAGTAGGTGAACTGCGTGACCTCCATGCCGTTGAGCCACACCTCCCAGCCCAGACCCCAGGCGCCGAGGGTCGGCGACTCCCAGTCGTCTTCGACCAGGCGCATGTCGTGATCGCGCGGCTCGATGCCGATGGCGCGCAGCGAGTCCCAGTACAGGTCGAGCACGTCGTCCGGGCTCGGCTTCAAGATCACCTGGTACTGGTAGTAGTGCTGGAGGCGATTGGGGTTCTCGCCGTAGCGGCCGTCGGTGGGACGACGGCTCGGCTGTACGTAGGCAGTACGCCACTCATCCGGACCGAGCGCCCGCAGCGTGGTGGCAGGATGGAACGTACCCGCCCCGACCTCCATGTCCTGCGGCTGCAGCACGACGCAACCCCTGTCGGCCCAGTACCGCTCGAGGGCCATGATCATGTCCTGGAAGTTGAGTGCCACTGAAGTCCCCGAATCCTCGTGCCCGACTGAGTGCCGGGTCAGCGTGCCGAGCGTGGCAGACAGTGTACACCAGCCGCGCCCGACGGTCGCGCGCGAGCTCGCCCGCCGCCGGCGGCGCACGCGTGGTACCGTGAGGCTCTCACGTAGGAGGATTCGTGCCCGCTCGCCCGTTTCGCGTGGCCGTCATCGACATCGGCTCCAACTCCATTCGCGGCGTCGTCGCCGAAGTCGCACTCGACGGCAGCCACCGCGTCATCGACGACGAGCGCTTCCAGACGCGCCTCGGCGCCGGCCTCACCGACACCGGCGCGATCGCGGAGGACCGCATCGCAGCGTCGATCGAGGCGCTCGGGACCCTGCTTGCCGTGGCCGACTCGCGGGGCGCCACCACCGTCCGCGCGGTCGCGACCGCCGCCGTGCGCACAGCGTCCAACAGCGACGAGTTCCTCTCTCTCGTGCGCGAGACGCTGGGGCTCGACATCGAGATCGTCGATGGCGAGACGGAAGGTCACCTGGCCTTCGCGAGCGCGGCGGCCAACTTCGACCTCCCCGACCCCGCGTGCGTTCTCGACATCGGCGGTGGCTCGCTCGAGGTCGTCTTCGCCCTCGGCGGACAGATCACCGCGGTGCACTCGCTCCCGCTCGGTGCGGTGCGGTTGCTTGCCGGGCTTCCGGCCGATGAGGACCCGCCGTCGGCCGGTGCGCTCAAGCGGCTGTGCGCCAAGGTGCGCCTGGCCCTTGCATCCGAGTTCGGTGACACCGTCCCGCAGGTCCAGACAGTCATCGCAAGCGGAGGCACGATCACGTCACTGGTTGGCGTAGCGGCCGCCGACCGCGGCCAGACGCCCGTCACGCTCCAGGGTGCCGAGGTCTCCGCAGCCGAGGTGGCCGGGATCTCCGCGCGTCTCGCGGCGATGCGAAGCGCCGCGCGCGCCCGTGTCCCCGGTCTCGCGTCGTACCGCGCTGACACGGCGGTGCCCGGGAGCGTGGTCGTGACAGAGCTGATGCACCTGCTGGGAGCCGAGCGGCTCGTCGCCAACCAGAAGGGACTTCGCGAAGGCATCCTGCTCGACACGATCGCGCGGCTCGGCCGCGACAGCGCGCCGGTGCCGCTGCGGGACGTGGCGCTCCGCTTCGGCGAGCGCTGCCGCTTCGACGCTCCCCATTCGGCGCACGTCACCGGACACGCGCTCCAGATCTTCGATGCACTCGCACCGGAGCGTCCGCTCCTCGACGCGCGCGCGCGCGAGCTGCTTGAGGTGGCGGCCATCCTCCACGACGTCGGCTACTTCATCGGCCACGACAAGCACCATCGCCACTCGTGGCACCTCATCATCCACGCGCCGCTTGCGGGTCTCACCGCCCGCGAGGTCGCGATCGTCGCAGCCATCGCCCGGTACCATCGCGGCTCGCTCCCCAAGGCGTCACATGAAGCGTGGGCACGCATCGCCGAGGAGGACCGCGAGCTCGTGCGCTTCCTGGCGGGCATCGTGCGCATCGCCGACGGACTCGACCGCTCGCAGACCGGCCGCGTGACGTCGGTCAGCCTCGAAGTCGGAGCGGACGTGCTGAGGGTGGTCGCACACGGAGCCGGCGACCTGGCGGTAGAGCTCTACGGGGCCGGCGCCAAGTCAGAGCTCCTCGCCCGCACCCTCGGCACGCGGATCGAGATCGTGGCGCGCCGCTGACGGTACGTGTCAGCGCCCGACCGCCGCGGCGTACAGGTCGAGCGCCCGGCACCGCGCGGGCAGGTGGTAGCCCACGAACGCGCGCATGAGACCGAAGGCGTCGAGCAGCACGGGGCGCGGTACGCCAAGGCCGGGAACCTCGGCCATCGTCGCGCCCAGAAGCGCGACGAGCGCGTTGCGGGCGCCCGGGCTCATGCGCGCCGTCTCGGCCGCTCCCGCCTCACAGCCCTCACACAGCGGCCCGCCCGCCTCGAGCGAGAAGCGCTCCTCGTCGGCGTGGACGGGTCCGCCACACACCGGACACGCGTCGAACTGGGGCCGGTACCCGTGCATCGCCATCGCCTTGACGAGAAACGCCACGGTGAGCGCGAGCAGGTCATCGCCGTCGGCAGCCTGAAGCGCCCCGAGCGTCGCTACAGCAAGGCCGAACAGCCGCTCCTCGGTCTGACACTCCACCGAGATCTTGTCGAGCACGTCGGCCACGACAGAAGCCGCCTGAGCGCGGTCGTAGTCTTCCCGGATGTGCTGGTGGCTCTCAGCGGTCTGCGCGTCGGTGATCACTTCGAGCGTCCGACCGGTCGAGAGCATGAAGTCACCCACGGTGTACGGTTCGACGCGCGCGCCGAACCGCGAGCCGGGCTTGCGCGCGCCCTTGGCGACAGCCCGCACCTGGCAGCCGTCCTCGGCAAGAAGCGTCACGATAAGGTCGGACTCGCCGAGCTTGGTCTTCTTGAGCGCAAGCGCCCGGACGCGGTAGCTCGGCATGCGGACTACCCGCGCGCGTCGAACGCCTCGAGGATCTCGATCCCCGAGGAGGTGCCGATGCGCGAGGCTCCGGCCTCGATCATCGCCAGCGCGGTGTCGAGGTCACGGATGCCACCGGCAGCCTTCACACCGATGTCCGGGCCGACGGTAGCCCGCATCAACACGACGTCCTCGACCGACGCTCCACGCGGACCGAAGCCGGTGGACGTCTTGACGAAGTGCGCGCCAGCCTCCACGGCAAGCCCGCACGCCCGCTCTATCTGCGCCTGGTCGAGGTTGCCTGTCTCGAGTATCACCTTCACGATCGCGGCGCCGTGCGAAGCGGCGGCCACCGTGCGCACCACCGCCGCGATGTCATCGAGCACGAATGCGTCGTCGCCCTCGATCAGCGCGGCGTAGTTGAGCACCATGTCGACCTCGTGGCAGCCGAGCTGCACCAGGTGCGCCGACTCCTCGGCCTTCGACTCCGTGTTCGCATAGCCGAGCGGGAACCCGGATACCGAGCAGACGCGTGTGGCCCCGCCACTAAGCCGCTGGGCCGCGAGCGGAACGAGGAACGGAGACACGCACAGGGTCGCAAAGCCGTGTCCCGCGCTCTGCTCCATCCACGCGGCGGCCGCCTGGTAGCCGACGGTCGGCTTGAGCAGTGTCTGGTCGATAGCCGAAGCGAGCGTCGCTCTGTCCATGCCTAGAGCCCCTCTCCGTAGCCGAAACGCTTGATCTGCGCGGCGTCCCGGCGCCAGTCCTTCTTCACCTTGACCCTGAGGTCCAGGTGTACGCCGGTACCGAGCAGCCGCTCGATGTCCACGCGTGCCTGCGTGCCGACCGCGCGGACCATCTCGCCGCCCTTACCGATGATGATGCCCTTCTGCGAGTCCCGCTCCACGTAGATCGTGGCGCGAACAGTGTGGAAGTCGCGGCTTTCGTCGTAGACGAGGTCGTCGAGCGCCACGCCCACCGCGTGGGGAACCTCGTCGCGCGTCATGCGCAGGACCTTCTCACGCACGAGTTCGGCGAGCATCACCGCAAGCGGCTGGTCGGTGGTCATGTCGCGCGGGAAGAAGCGGGGTCCGTCGGGCATATGCACGAGCACCGCATCCACGAACGCCTCGAGATTCTCACCGGTCTCAGCCGAGAGGACCACCTCGGCTGTCGGGGTGACAAGCTCGCGGGCGCGTTCGAGCTGCCGGGCGATCGTGGTCTCATCGACCAGATCGGCTTTGGTGATGACGAGGATCACGGGGCGCTTGCCGGTGGCCACACGCTCGGCCACCCACCGGTCGCCCGAACCGACCGGCGCCGCTGCGTCGATACACAGTGCGATGACGTCCACATCGGCCGCGGCGAGCACACTCGAACGGTTCACCTGGTCGCCGAGCGCGTCGACCGGCTTGTGCAGCCCCGGGGTGTCCACGAGCACGATCTGCGCGTCGTCGCGGTCGAGGACCGCGCGCAACCGATGGCGGGTTGTCTGCGGTGTGTCCGAGGTGATGGCGACCTTCACGCCGACGAGCGCGTTGACGAGCGTGCTCTTGCCGGCGTTCGGTCGACCGACGATGGCGACGAAGCCGCTGCGTACGATCTCGTACGGGGCTTCCGTCATGCGTCGTCGTTCCCGTCGTCCTGATCGAGATAGCCACGAACGAACGCATCGGGGAGCAGCTCATCGAGCCGGCGGACGTCCACGGCGTCGGTGCGGCCGCCCATGATCACGCGCATCGACGGGTTGAACTCGGCCAGGAACTGTCGGCACGCTCCGCACGGCACGGTGGGCGCCTCGGAGTCACCGACGACGGCGACCGCGTCGAAATCCGTGTGCCCGGCCGTGACTGCGGCAAGCGCCGCGGAGCGCTCGGCGCAGATGCACGAACCGTAGGCGGCGTTCTCGACGTTCACGCCCTGGAATATCTCACCCCCGGCGAACACGGCCGCGCCGACCCGAAAGCCCGAGTACGGCGAGTAGGACCGCGAGTGCACCTCACGAGCGAACGCGAGCAGCGTGAGGTCGGCTTCCGTGATGTGTCTAGGCATCGTCTGTCTCCATGTCGTCGTCTGTACGGGGCTCCACGAGCAGCCTGCGAACGCGGGTTCCTTCAACCTCACGGGCGGTGATGCGCACGCCTTCGACCACGATGGACTCTCCGGGTTCCGGGATGCGGCCGGCCAGCTCCACGAACAGCCCGCCGATGGAGTCAGCCTCCAGCTCGATATCGGTGCCGAGCAGGTCGTTGAAGTCGTCTATCGGGAAGCGGGCGTCGAGCACCATGCTGCCGTCCTCGAGTTCGGTGACCATCGGCTCGGCACGGTCGTACTCATCGAAGATCTCGCCGACGATCTCCTCGAGCAAGTCCTCGATCGTCACGAGCCCGGCGGTGCCGCCATACTCGTCGGCAACGAGCGCCATGTGCACCTTGCGCTGACGCATCTCGACGAGCAGCTCGTCGACGGGCTTGGTCTCGGGCACGAAATACGGCTCGCGAGCGAGGAACGCGACCTCTGTCGGACAGGCGTCGGCCGCCATGCAGACGAGCAGGTCCTTGGCGTACAGCACGCCGCGGATGTCGTCGAGCGTGTCGTGGTAGACAGGGAGGCGCGAGCAGCCTGATGCCCGAACCACGGACACCGCCTCGGTGACGTCGGCGGAGTCTTCCAGGCAGATCATATCGGTGCGAGGAACCATGACCTCGCGCACGATCTTGGAGGCGAACGCGACCACGGCATCGATGAACGCCGCCTCGGCGCCGTCGGCGTCAGGAGACTCCTCGGCACGGGTCTCCGGCCTGTACTCGTCTCCGGTGAGCCACGGGTCCGTCACGGTGTCCTCGGCTACAAGCGACACGATCTTGACCCAGCCCGCGCCCAACGCCCGGGCCACGGGGGCCGCCACCGATGTGAGACTCGCCGCCAGAGGAGCGGATGCCAGCCCGACCCGCTCGGGGTTGTGCACCGCAAGGGTCCGTGGCAGCGCCTCACCGAGTGAGAACACCGCGATCCCGGCCACCGCGACGGCAGTGGGAATCGCCCACCACTCGGCCCCGTCCCCCGCGATGCGTGTGGCAGCCCATGCGGCGACAACTGCGCACATGACGTAGGCGAACGCGCGCCACAGGGCAGATGCCGCAGCAAGGCGGCTCGGCCACTCGGCAAGCGCATCAA
Organism: Coriobacteriia bacterium; assembly: GCA_030651765.1. Lineage (GTDB taxonomy): Bacteria > Actinomycetota > Coriobacteriia > Anaerosomatales > Anaerosomataceae > UBA2272. The sequence goes on from JAUSBY010000005.1 coordinate 248,751, forward strand.
GTGCGGTCGCACCGGGACGCACTGCCTCGACGAGCCGTCGTGTGCGCGAACGGGGCAGGAGTCGAACGGCCCCTTCGGCGGCCGACAGCACGGCTACCACGACTATGGACACGATGAGTGTGGCGGCTGCCACGAGCAGAGTGACGGCGGTCATGACCGGGGTGCGAAGCCTCCCTTATGCGTCAGAACCAGGATACCTGAAACACCAGCGTGGCGATGAGGAAACCCAGCAGTCCACCGACAACGACCTGCGGCCAGGTGTGCGCACCGTTCTCTACCCGACTCTGGCCGACAAGAAACGCGATGAACGTGGCGAGGACCGCCGCGCCGGCACTCTCGGTCACGTAGGCGATCGCGGTGGCCGACGCGGCTGCTGTCGCGGTATGACCCGAGGGCCAGCCTCCGCGCACGTACGTTCCCGAGCGGGTGATCGCCTTGCCTACGAGCACGGCAAGCGAGGTCAGCAGCAGCGTGACGATCGTGATGTGTGCCGGCGTATGCCGGACGCGGTTGAGCAGCAGGTCGGCCACATCCCCGATGCGTGCGAAGAAGACGACATAGCCGACGATCACCGCATTCAAGGCCGCGACGAACACGGCCCCGGCGGCGACGTCCTTGGCTACCTTGGCAAGCGGGTCGAAACTCTGCGTGGCCACATCCACGGCGGCCTCGAGCGCGGTGTTGGCGAGTTCGGTGACGAAGACGAACGAGATCGCGAAGACGATCGCGATGAACTCCACGCGGCCGATACGGAAGAAGAGCGAGGCCGCGAGCACCGCGATCGCGACGACGGCATGCAGCCGCATGTTGCGCTGGGTCCTGAGCGCATAGACGACGCCCTCGATCGCGTAGTTGAAGCTCCACAGAAGCGAACGGCTGCGCACGTGCGCCCTACCCGCCCGCGTACGCGTCGAGGATGGCCGTCTCGCGTGCGGCCATCGCTCCCGCGTCGGTCTCGGCCTCGTGATCGTAACCGAGCAGGTGCAGGATCCCGTGGACGAGCAGAACGTCGAGTTCTTGCTCCACGCTGTGTCCGAGTTCGGCAGCCTGACGTTCGGCCACCGCAGGCGCGATCACGACATCGCCGAGCGTGAGCGGCTCGCCGCCGGGCGTCGGGCACGGGTCGTCGCACCCGAACGACAGCACGTCGGTAGGATCCGCGATGCCGCGATACTGCTCGTTCAGGCGCGCCATCTCATCCTCGTCCACGAGCGCGATCGACAGCTCGGACTCGTCAGGCACCGCCTCCATGGTCAGCGCGAAGTGCGCGAGGCGCTCGAACGCCGCTGTGTCGAGCGGTTCAGGCTCTCTGTGGCTCACGATGCTGATCAGCACGGGCCTCCCCCTCGTCCTTCGGCTCCGGATACTCGACACGAGGATGATAGATGCTCGAGAGCATCCGTGTGTAGACCATGACGACCGTCTCGATGTCGGCAAGCGTGAGCTCGGTCTCGTCGAGTTGGTGATCGGCGATCTTCCCCTGGACGATCTTGCGCAACATCGTCTCGATCTTCTGCGGTGTCGGCTTCACGAGCGTCCGTACCGCCGCCTCTGCGGCGTCTGCCATCATCACGAGCGCCGCTTCCCTCGACGACGGACGACGCCCGTCGTAGCGGAAGTCGGCCTCGAGCAGCGGGCCGCCCTTCTTGGATGCCTTGTCGTAGAAGTACGCCACGACCGACGTGCCGTGATGCTGCCGCACGATGTCCACGACCTCCGGCGGCAGCCGGTACTCGGTGGCGATCTCGACACCCTCACGCACGTGAGCCGTGATGATCCGTGCCGAGAGCGACGGTGACGTAGTGTCGTGCGGGTTCGTCCCGCCCGCCTGATTCTCGACGAAGAAAGCCGGCCGGCGGATCTTTCCCACGTCATGGAAGTACGCACCGGCGCGCGCCAGCAGCGGATTGGCGCCGATGGCCTCGGCGGCGGTCTCGGCCAGGTTGGCGGCCATCACCGAGTGCGAGTAGGTGCCCGGCGCCTCGGTCATGAGCCGTCGCAGCAGCGGGTGGCCGGGGCTGCCGAGTTCCAGCAGCGTTATGTCGGTGGTCACACCAAAGGCGAATTCGAAGAATGGGAGAAGGCCGAGCATGAGGACCGACGTTATGAGTCCGCCTCCGAGCCCGTAGATGCCCGCCACCGCCGACTGGCCGAGCGGATTGCCCGACGCGAGCGAAGAGCCGAACGACGCGACGCCGAGCAGGCCCATCATGAGCGCGCCGGCGATGAACAGGTGGCTGCGCTGGGTGAGGCCCTTGAGCATCACGATCGCGGCGAGGCTGGAGAGCAGCGTCGCGACGACCTGCACGCCACCGGAGAAGCCGAGCAGGAGTCCTGCGACGGTCGTCAGAACGGTCAGCACGAGAGCCGATCGAGCTCCGACGAGCAACGTGGCAAGGACAGCGGCGAGCGGAACCGGCATGAGATACGGCGATACCTCGGGCGCGAAGATGGTCATCGCGCGGGTCACGTACGCCATACCGAGCAGAAGTGACGACAGGAGCAGCAAGTCGCGCAGACGCTGCCACACGTGCGGGACGTAGACCGCCTGGTACGCGCCACCGGCGACGATCAGCAGCGCCATCAGCACGATTCCGGCGATGACCGACAGCGCGTCGACGCCCTGTTCCAGACCACCGAGACTCCGGACGAGGTCGATGGTGCGCGCCGTGACGATGTCGCCGCGCTCGGCGATGTTCTCGCCCTCCTGGACGACCACGACGACGGGCGACACGCGCTCGATGGCCTCCTGCCGGGCGCGTTCGGTGGCAGCCTCGTCCACCGAGAGCGTCGGCTCGAGGAACACGTTGCCGACGCTGATGACTGCATACCGCTCGGGGATGGTCAGACCGATGAGATCGGCACTACGCGCGAGCTGGTTGCGCGCGCCGAAGAGGTCACCTTCCAGGATCCGGGCTGACATGATGCCGGTGACGAGTGTCTCGACGTTGCGGGCGACGGTCTCCATCGAGCCGTCGGGCAGGGCGACCACCGCTTCGATCGTCGCGGTGTCCATCTTCGAGGCGTATCGCCCGCTCAGGAACGCCACCTGCGCGGTGGTGTCCTCACTGTGGGAGGCACGAGACGAGGACACCGACGAGAAGAACTCGACGATATTGCTGCGCGTCGCGCTTTGCGCCTGCTGATTGAAGACCATGACCGGCGCAACAGCGTCGGCAGCGGTCTGACGCAGCGCATCGGTGGCATTCTGGTCCACGTACTGGATGGAGCGCGGCGCCCGGAACGTACGCGGAGCCGGTTCCCCCTCCTCGTAACCGAGTGGCACGACGCGGACTGCAAGGGGGATCGACATGAGTCCGATGACGACCACCCCGAGCAGTACCCGCTTACCCAGGTCACTGGCAAGCGGCCCCGACTTGGGCCAGATGCGGCCGACGTTGGCGATGAGGAAGCGTCTAGGCATCACGTGAGGCCTGATTGCGGCCGCCGGCCTCCTCGTACTCGTGGTACGCGGTGACGATCCTTTGCACCAGGCGGTGGCGCACGACGTCGCGCGGCTGCAGCTCGACGAAGGAGATGTCCGTCACATCGGTCAGGATGTCTCGCACCTGCTTGAGTCCGGACGCCCCGGCGGGAAGGTCGATCTGCGTGACATCGCCTGTGATGACGACTTTGGACCCGAACCCGAGACGGGTGAGGAACATCTTCATCTGCTCCGGGGATGTGTTCTGCGCCTCGTCGAGGATGACGAACGAGTCGTTGAGCGTTCGGCCACGCATGAACGCAAGTGGTGCGACCTCGATCACGCCGCGCTCGGTGAGAGCGTTGGACTTCTCGATATCCATCATGTCGAACAGCGCATCGTACAGCGGGCGCAGGTACGGATCGACCTTGTCGTAGAGGGTCCCCGGCAGGTACCCGAGCTTCTCCCCCGCCTCAACAGCCGGCCGGGTGAGTATGATCCGCCCGACCTCCTTCTTCTTGAGCGCGTCAACGGCCATCGCCATCGCAAGGTACGTCTTGCCGGTACCGGCGGGACCGATGCCGAAGGTCACGGTGTTCGCTCGTATCGCATCCACGTACCGCTTCTGACCTGCGGTCTTGGGTCGGATGGTCTTGCCCCGATGCGTGAGGATGACGTCGGAGAAGACGCTGGAAGGCGAACACTCGTCACGCTTGAGCATGTCGATCGCCCGGTCGATGCTGTCAGGCGTGAGCGGCTCATGCCCGCGCACGAGCGTGAACAGTTCCGTGAACAGCGCCGAGACGGCTCGTGCCTCGGCCTCGTCGCCGGAGATGGATATCTCGTTGCCGCGCACGGATATGTCCGACTCGAACTGGTTCTCGATGAGCTTGAGCAGGTGGTCTCCCTCGCCGAGGAGTTCGACCATGTCCACGTCGGACGGTGCCACGACGCGCACCTGTGTGGGATTCGACACGTCAGCGATACCTTCGCTTCCCTCGGCCGGTCAAACGACCGCCCGGCTGGATTCGGCCCATACCAGCAGGATTCTAGCACGCACGGTGCTACGAAACGCTGTTTGCGGACACCGGCGGCATAGCGTCACACGACGATGCGGCCCCGCACGACGCCGTCGCATGCCGGGCCCTCGATCGCCACCGCCAGCAGATCGCCCGGCCGCGCAGACTCCGACGAGGTTCTCACACGCAGGTACTCCCGCGTGACTCCCTCGGCAACCAGCGTGGCATCGCGGTCGCCGGTGACCACGCGTTCGACCAGCATCTCGACGTGCGAACCGACCGCGCATGCAAGGAATCGCGCTGCACCGGCGGTGCCAGTGGCGCGCATCGCCGAGGCTCGCTCGGCCTTGACCGACGCCGGAACCTGGTCCGCTCGTTCGGCCGCAGGTGTACCCGCCCTCGCCGAGTAGCGGAAGACATGCAGGCGCGCGAAGCCGACAGAATCGACGAACGCGCGCGACTCTTCGTCATCGGATGGTGACTCTCCGGGAAACCCGACCATGACGTCGGAGGACAGCGCCACGCCGGGGAGAACAGCGCGCACCCGCGCGAGCACCTCGGCGTACGTTCCGGCGTCGTACGGACGGGCCATCGCGGCAAGCGTAACGTCCGAGCCCGACTGCAACGGAATGTGTAGGTGCCGGCAGAACGCCGACGTCGAGGCGGCCACAGCAAGCAACTCCTCGGACACATCGCCCGGCTCGATGCTCGACAACCGAAGGCGAGGCACGCCCGTCGAAGCCACCGCCTCCACAAGCCCCGGCAGCGTGACCCCGTCCGCGTCGTAGCGGCCGATGTTGATGCCGGTGAGCACGACCTCCGCGACACCCGCTTCCACGAGCTCGCGGACCCGGCCGACAACCTCGGCTGCCGGAACCGAGCGCGGAACGCCGCGAGCGTACGGCACGATGCAGTACGCGCAGAACGTGTCGCAGCCGTCCTGCACCTTGACCTGGACGCGCGTGCGGGACAGTCCGCTCGCGCCGCCTCGCGTCACGACCTGCAGATCCGTCGTTCCGAGGATCGCCGCCACGCGCGCTGCCACCCGGTCCTTCGCAGGCTCGACGATCACGCGATCGCCGAGTGAGGCGACGCCGACCGGGTCTATCGCCGCCAGGCAACCGGTGACGACGACGGTCGGCGCCCCGGGAAGACCGAGCGCGTGCCTGATGGCCTTGCGGGCCTTGTGGTCGGCTTCGCCGGTTACCGTGCACGTGTTGATGACCACGACGCGCGCGTCGTCCTCGGCAGCGGCAATCGTCCCTGACGCGGCGAGCGCGGACGCGATGGCGTCAGACTCGGCCTGATTCACCTTGCAGCCGAGTGTCCTCACCGCGACGCCGAGAGTCTCACCCACGGGACGCGCCCAGCCCGCCGAGGGCGTGGATGGCAAGGGCTGTCGCGATCACCCCGGCGGTCTCAGTCCGCAAGATCATCGGGCCGAGTGAGACGCGGACCGCGCCGGCACTCTCGAGCAGCGCGATCTCGGGAGCCGAGAGTCCCCCCTCCGGCCCGACGATAACCGAGACCTGCGCATCCGGAGACCCGGACGTCGCGAGAGCTGCCTCGACGCCCGGAGCATCAGAGGCGTCCTCCCACGCCACGAGCATCGTCGTGCCGCTCAACGCCTCCGGCAGCTCGTCGAGCGAGAGCATCTCCACGATCTGCGGCACGTCGAGCCGGTGCGCCTGCTTGGCCGCTCCTTGCGCGATCCGGCGCCACCTGTCGGTTCGTGCGGCGGCTTTCAAGGCGTCCAGCTTGACGACGCTACGCGCCGAGGAGAACGGGACGATCCGTTCGACGCCGAGCTCGGTCGCCTGACGCACGACGGTGTCCATCTTCTCGCCCTTGGCGAGTCCCTGCGCGAGCGTCACATGTGGCAGGGGCGCAAACGGTGGCACAACGCCCTCACGCACGCCGCGCACCGTGTCGGCCACCTGCTCAAGTCGCACGGTCCACGCCGCGCCGTCACCGACGACCTCGATCGTGTCACCGGCGCCGAGCCGTAGGACATCGCGGAGATGGTGCACGTCATCGGCCGACAGGGGCAGCGTGCCGCTCTCGGGCACGGGGCCCAGGGCGAAGAAGCGGCTCGCACCCATCTAGCCGACCAGCCAGTCCTTGAGTTTGGACAGCGGCGTGCCTCCGTGACCCTTGCCCGTCCCGAGGCTCTCACCGAGCTCCTCGAGAAGCTCCTTCTGGCGCTTGGAGAGCTTCTTAGGCGCGAGCACGTCCAGATGCACGATGAAGTCGCCGGCGCCTCCGGACATCCGGGGCATACCGCGGCCGCGCACGCGCACCGTGTCGCCGGTGTGGACGCCGCCCGAGAACGCAACGGTCACGTCATCGCCGAGTCCCGGCACGACCATCTCGCCACCCAGAGCCGCCTGGGCGATGTTGACGGCCGCCATCGCATGCAGATCGTCCCCTTCACGGTGCAGATACTCATGCGGAAGCACGCGCACGGTCACGAGCAGATCGCCCGCGCGTGCGCCCCTGACCCCCGCTTCGCCCTTGCCCGGCACGCGCAACGTGAGCCCGTCCGCGATCCCGGCGGGAACCTCGATGGTCACCGACTCAGTCTCGCTGACGCGCCCGTCACCGCCGCACTCCTGACAGGGGTCGTCGATCAGCACACCCGTCGCACCACAGCGGTCGCACGGCGATGCGGTCTCCATGACGCCGAGGATGGTCCGCCGCTGCGTCCGACGCTGACCGGTCCCGGCGCACGCCACGCACGGATGAGCCGACCCGCCCGGCGCCGCACCACTCCCGTCGCATCTCGTACACGTGACCGGGTGCGTCACGCTGACGTCCTTCTCGACCCCTTTGGCCGCGTCCTCAAGCGTCACGGCGACCTGCACACGCATGTCGCGTCCGTCCGGGCTCGGCCGCGCAGGACCTGCTCCACCACGCATGCCGCCGAAGAACACGCTGAAGATGTCGTCCATGCCGAAGAAGTCCCCGCCGACGTCGGCACCGTAGCCGCCGGCTGCACGCGGGTCGGCCGTCCCGTACTGGTCGTATCGCGCGCGCTTCTCGGGATCCGACAAGACCTCGTACGCCTCGTTGATCCGCTTGAACGTCTCCTCGGCCTCGTGCCCGTCGTTGACGTCCGGATGCGTCTCCCGCGCCTTTCGGCGGAACGCCTTCTTGATGTCGTCGCCGCTCGCGTCGCGACCGACGCCGAGCAACTCGTAGTAGTCCACAGGTGTCACGCTCACGCCTTTCCTGGCCTCATGATCCGAGCACGTCGGACAGCGAGTCCGACACGGACCGAACGGTGGAGATCGCACGCCGGTAGTCCATGCGGGTCGGACCGATGACGCCCACGATACCGCCTGTATCGCCCTGACCGTACCGCGCCGCGACGAAACTCGCGTGCTCGAGCGCCCCGACGGGGTTCTCGTGACCGATGCGTATCTCAACGGCGGGCGCACGCATGACATCCGAGAGAACCTTCAGCATCGAAAGCCCGTCCTCGAGCAAGCCCACCAGCGGTCTGACCATACCGGGATCGTTGAACTCCGGGTGTGCGAGCAACGCCGAGACGCCGCCGGTCAGCACGCGGTCCTCATCGGCCTCGGCAAGGCAGTCCAGCACCACGTCGAGGGCACGGAGTGCGATCGCGGCCTCGTGACCCGGCACGCCGTCGATGGCGATGCGAAGGTCAGCCGCCTCGTCCCCGATCGCGCCGTCAAGCGTACGCCCAAGGTACGCCTCCACGCTCGTGAGCGTGTCGGCCGGGACATCCTCGGCGAAGTCGATGGTCCGGTTGGCGACCTGCCCCGAATCCGTGACGACGACCACCGACGCGCGGCGCGGCCCGAGCGATACGAGCGTCACGCGCACGATGCGCGCTCGTCTGAGCGTGGGAGCCGCTACCACGGCTACGTAGGAGGTCAGCCGGGAGAGCAGCGCCGACGTCTCGCGCAGGATATCGGTCAGTTCGTGCTCTGCCTCGGCATAGAAGCGTCGCACGCCGTCGGCCTCGGACACCTCCAAGGCGCTGGAGCCGGGGGCGACGATATCGTCCACATAGGCCCGATACCCCGTGTCTGTGGGCACCCGACCCGCAGAGACGTGCGGCTGGAACACGTAGCCGGTCTCCTCGAGCGCCGCGAGCTCGCTGCGAACGGTCGCGGCGCTGCAGCCGAGACCGTAGCGCTCGACGAGCACCTTCGATCCCACCGGCTGGACGCTGGCGACATATTCGTTGACCAGGGCGGCGAGTACGACTCTCCGCCGTTCGCTGAGCATAGGATTCCTCCTGGCACTCACGGGGGCCGAGTGCCAGACGATGATAGGGCCGGAGCAGCGGGAAGGTCAAACACACACGGCTGGTGACCGCCTTCGGCTCACTCCCCCGCCCACACGCGCGAGAAGACCTCGTTGCCGAGCAGCCATCCCCGCTCAGTCGTGGCCCAACGACCGTCGGCATGGACGACGAGCCCGTCGGCAGCAAGGCCCTCGAGCACCTCCGTCACGCCCGCACGGGACGCGAGCCCTTCATCGATCCCCCGCGTCAGACGCAGGCCGAGCATCGCATCCTCCCGGGCACTCTCTCCTTCATCGAGCAGCTCGACCGTCACCTCCGGCATGATGCCGAGTCCGGTCTCGACGCTGCATGCGATCGCGTAGCGCACCCGGTCGACCCCGTCGGCAACGATGAAGCCGGCCTCCCGGGCGGTGGCGGCGGTGAGCATGCCGTGCGCGCCCGGTCCGACGCCGAGGTATGGCGCTCCGGTCCAGTACGCGGTGTTGTGGCGTGACTCATGTCCCGGACGCGCGTAGTTGGCCGTCTCGTAGCGGAGGAGTCCCGACGTCTTGAGAACCGCCGCTGCCTCCAGGAGCATGTCTGCGACCACATCGGGGTCGGGCTCCGGCGCGTCACCGATCGCAACAGCGGCGGCCAGTGGCGTGCCTGCTTCCAGCGACAGCGGGTAGATGGACGTGTGGCCCGCGTTGGTGGCGACCGCACGGTCGAGCGTCCGGCGCCAGTCGGCTACGCTCTGACCCGGTAGCCCGCACATCACGTCGACGCTCAGGTCGAGACCGGCCTCGGTCACCCACCTCGCCGCGTCGATCGCCCGCGACGCAACGTGCGCCCGTCCGAGCATGGCCAACTCGGCGTCATCGAGACTCTGGACACCGAGGCTCACCCGCGTGACGCCGGCCATCGCGAGCAGTTCGAGCATCTCAGGCGTGACCGACTCGGGGTTCGCCTCGATGGTGATCTCGGCGTCCGGCTCCGCGCCGGCCCAGATGGCAAGCGCCGACACGAGCGTGGCAAGGCCCTCGCCGAGCATCGTCGGGGTTCCACCGCCCACGTACAGGGTGTCGATGCCGGCAGGCGCCACCCCCCGCTCGGTCCACACGCGCGCCTGGTTGAAGAGCGCATCGACGAGCGCCTCCGGCGTGACGGGCAGCCGATCGGGCGTTAGCGAGAAGAAGTCGCAGTAGGAGCACTTCGAGCGGCACAAAGGGACGTGCACGTACACGTGACGCGGGAGTGTCGCACCGGCGTCACTCATCGACCTTGAGGATGGCCATGAACGCCTCCTGCGGGATCTCCACCGATCCAACCGACTTCATGCGCTTCTTGCCCGCCTTCTGCTTCTCGAGCAGCTTCCGCTTACGCGAGATGTCACCTCCATAGCACTTGGCGATGACGTCCTTGCGCATGGCTCGCACCGTCTCGCGGCTGATGATCTTGGCGCCGATCGCCGCCTGGATGGGGACCTCGAACATCTGCCGCGGGATGATCTCGCGGAGCTTCTCGGTGAGCACCTTGCCGCGCGCATACGCCTTGTCCCTGTGCACGACGAACGAGAGCGCGTCGACGGCCTTGCCGGCAAGCAGGATGTCGAGCTTCACGAGATTGCTCTCGCGGTAGCCGATGTACTCGTAATCGAGGCTCGCGTAGCCCTTCGTGCGGCTCTTGAGCTGGTCGAAGAAGTCCATGATGAGCTCGGAGAGTGGCATCTCGTAATGGAGCTCGACCGTGGTGGCCGAGAGGTACTGCATGTCCTTGAACGTGCCCCGGCGCTGCTCCGAGAGCTCCATGACAGCGCCGACGTAATCGGGCGGCACCAGGACCGTCACCTTCAGATACGGTTCCTCTGTCCGCTCGAGATGCCCCGGATCGGGCATGTCTTGCGGCGAGTGCACGACGACCATGTCGCCCTTCGTCCGGAACGCGTGGTACTCCACGCTCGGCGCGGTGGCGAGCAGCTCCAGTCCGAACTCGCGCTCGAGGCGCTCCTTGACGACCTCCATGTGCAGCAGGCCGAGGAAGCCGACGCGGAAGCCGAAACCAAGCGCATGGCTGCTCTCCGGCTCCCAGAGGAGCGCGGGATCGTTGAGCTGGAGGCGCTCCAGCGCGTCTCGAAGATCGGGGTACTGGTCGCCGTCAATCGGAAACAGTCCAGTGAACACCATCGGCTTGGCCTCGCGGTAGCCGGGAAGCTGCTCGGTGGCGCCGTGCCTGGCCAGCGTCACCGTATCTCCCACCTTTACGAGCGCCGGATCCTTGAGGCCTGTGATCAGGTAGCCGACCTCTCCCACGCCAAGCGACTCGACCGGCACATTAGCCGGCCTGCGCACGCCGACCTCTTCGACGTCGGTCACCGTCGCCGAGGCCATCATCTTGATCTTGACGCCCTTGCTCACGCTTCCGTCGATCACGCGGATGAGAGCGACGACACCGCGGTACGCGTCGAAGTACGAATCGAAGATGAGCGCTTTGAACGGCGCGTCCGGGTCGCCCACGGGGTGCGGAACGAGGCGCACGACGGCCTCGAGCGCTTCTCGCACGCCCTCGCCGGTCTTCCCACTCGCGAGCACGGCCTCGTCGGCAGGTATCGAGAGGCCCTCCTCGATCTCGTGGCGCACGCGCTCGGGATCGGCGGCCGGAAGGTCGATCTTGTTGATCAGGGGGATGATCTCAAGACCGGCGTTCATAGCCATGAGGGCGTTTGCCACCGTCTGGGCCTCCACGCCCTGTGCTGCGTCCACCACGAGGATGACACCCTCACAGGCGGCCAGCGAGCGCGAGACCTCGTAGGTGAAGTCCACATGTCCCGGGGTGTCGATCAGGTTGAGCTGATACTCCTTGCCGTCATCGGCGTCGTACATCACGCGAACGGCCTGTGCCTTGATGGTGATGCCGCGCTCGCGCTCGATGTCCATCGAGTCGAGCAGCTGCTCCTGCATGTCGCGGTCAGCGACGGTGTGGGTAAGCTGCAGCACGCGGTCGGCCAGGGTGGACTTCCCATGGTCGATGTGCGCGATGATGGAGAAGTTGCGTATCAGGGTGGGGTCAGTCATCGGAGCGTAAGTCTAGCAGGGCACCGCGCCGTGCGCGACAGGGCTCCGTGCCGGTCCGCCGAACGGCGCGGCGGAGGCGGTTCTCACTCGGCGCTTGGCCGTCCCTCACCCGTGTGCTATCCTCGTCCGGTTCGTCAGCACCCCACTGCGACGGGCACGAGCATCGGAAGGACGAGAACGTGGCCAACATCAAGAGCCAGAAGAAGCGCATTCGCACGAACGAGAAGGCGCGCCTGCGGAACAAGGCCGTGAAGTCGGCGCTCAAGACCGCGACCAAGAAGGTCGACGCTGCTGTCGCCGCCGGCGACCGTGACGCCGCCCTCGAAGCCGGTCGCGCTGCGTCGCGCGCGCTCGACAAGGCTGCCAGCAAGGGTGTCATCCACCCCAACCAGGCCGCCAATCGCAAGTCGGGCATCATGACCCGCGTCAACGGGATGGAAGCCTAGAGCATCCGCCCCATCACGCGACCGCTCAACAAAGGACCGGGGATTCCCGGTCCTTTGTGCGTCTTCACACCCGAGCGCGACACAGTCCGGCGAGCCAGACCTCCCACAGGACCCGGGAGTCTCCCTGCCCCGACTTGAGACGGCCCTCGAGTTCCGCGGCATCGCGCAGCGCTCGAGAAAGCTCGGCCGCTCCGAAACGCGCCGCCTGCTCGATCGCCGCGGATGCCTGCCAGCTCTGCAACCCCACCTCGCGCTGTATCGTCGCCCGGTCCGCGCCGCGGTCCAGCATGGCCTTCACGCTCACAAGCATCCGCAGGTGCCGCACGGTCATCGCATGGATGCCGAGGAGCTGCTCCCCGCTGCCGAGGAGGTCGTCGAGCCGCTCGAGCGCCGTCGCACACTCGCGTGCGCCGATGGCGTTCAGCAGATCGAAGACCGACACCGGCGCTGTCTCGGCAACCATCGCCTCCACGTCGGCGCGCTCGATGGCCGAAGCATCCCCGGCGTACGCGATGATCTTGTCGGCCTCGGTCTCGAGCCTGCGCAGATCACGGCCGACGGCGCGCACGAGCGCCTCTGCGCCATCACGCGACACGCGCTTGCCCTTCGACGCGAAGAGCTCGACCACCCATCCGGGCAGCTCGTGCTTGCGAGGAGACCGGTACTCGGCCACGCCGCCCGACCCGTCGACGGCCTTGTACAGCCGCGAGTTCTTGGGCATCTTCACCGCTACGAGCACCACGCAGGCGGTCGGCGCCGGGTCTTTAGCGTACTCGGCGAGTATCGCCTGATCGGCAGCGCGCATCCGATCGACGTTGCGCACGACCACGAGCCGCCGCTCGGAGGCGAACGGCAACGTATTGGCGGCGGCGACAACGGCGGTGGCATCGGCCGAGTCTCCGTCGAACATATCGAAGTTGAAATCGAGGTCGGCCACCTCGCCGACGCGCTGACGCAAACGGTGGAGCGCGCGCTCCAGCAGCAGCTCCTCGTCGCCAAAGATGAGGTAGACCGGCTTCAGATCCTCGATGCTCTTGACCGCCACAAGACCCACTTCCGACTGTGTGCCGATAGCCGTGCGCGTCGGCACAGGCCGGCGCGCACGTTCTCCCGATTCTCGCACGAACGGCCGTCTTGTCTCCACGCCGACTTCCCGTGACCCGATACCCGGGTCCCGCGGGCCGCACCGTCAGATCGCCGCTGTGGTCGGTGCGCATGATGACGACCGCGTGCTCTTTCAGCATGCTCATCGTCGAGGCGCTCGGGTGGTTGAACCGGTTTCCCTCCCCCACGCTCACGAGTGCGATGTCGGGGTCCCACATCGCAAGAGCCTCGGCTGTCAGTCCGTTGGAACTGCCGTGATGTGGCACCTTGAGTACTTCGATGGGGGACAGGGCGCCGTCCTCGATCATTCCGGCCTGTGCTGCGGCCTCGGCATCTCCCGTGAGGACGACGTCCAACTCCCCCACCGAGAGGTGAAGTACCACGCTCGTATCGTTCGTTTCGAGCTTTTCGGCAGGCTCGGCCGGAGGCCACAGGACCGAGACGCGCATCTGTCCGATCAGCCACGAGTCGCCTGCGGCGAGCGGTCTCACGGGCGTGTCCGGCCCAAGCCACACCTCGTCTTCCGACACGCACGCTGACCCTACCCCCGGTACGCCGACCCACCCCACGGTGGCGATACCCGACAGGCCCGCCGCGCCACCCGTGTGATCCTCGTGCGCGTGCGTCATGACCAGCGCATCAATCCTGCGTATTCCGTGTCGTGAGAGTGCACGCCGCAGGACGGTCTCGTCAGCACCGACGTCAACAAGCATCGTTCGCCCGCCGTCACACACGAGCACCGCGTCGCCCTGTCCGACGTCGAGCACGACCACGCTGCTCTCCCGGGCCGGAGCCGGGCCGATAGCGAGCGCCATGCACACACCGACCGCCGCCGCCGTCAGACGTCGTGCGGTGGTGGTGGTGGCAGGGCGCGGCCACCACACCCATACCCCGACCGCGCCTGCCGCCGGGACCGCGACCAAGAGCGGTCCCGCACCAACGGCCACGGCCGCGCCGGGGAGCTGAGCCGCGTGGTGTGACAGCCACGCCGTTGCGGCCAGAACCGCACCTCCCGCCTCCGCGAGCAGGTTGCCAGCAGCGGGCACAACCGACCCGGCAAGTGCCCCGACCAGCCCGAGGAACATCGCTGCTGACACCAGGGGCGCGGCGTAGGCGTTCGCTACCGGTGCGAGAACCGAGACCATCCCGAACGTTGAGGCGACCACCGGCACGGTGAGCACCTGGGCCACGCACGTGAGGGCGAGCGTACCGGCCACCAGACGGCCGGGGCCCCGGACCCCGGTGACCGCCCACTCGGTGGCAAGCCCGCCAAAGAGCAGAAGACCTCCGACCGCCAGGACCGAGAGCTGGAAGCCGAGATCGAACACCGACCACGGCTCGATCGTCAGCACCGCCACCACGGAGCACGACAGCGCCGACAGCCCATCCGGTCGTCGGCCAACCAGAACGGCACCTCCGCCGACGGCAAGCATGAGCAGCGACCGCAGCGCCGAGTACGGCATCCCGGTCACGACCGCATACGAGGCACCCGCGGCTATCGTCGCCAGCACGAGAGGCCGACGCGTCATCCCGAGGGCACGCCCGACGAGCGCCACCGCGCCGCAGGCCAGGGCCAGATGGGACCCCGATACCGCGACCAGATGCGACAGCCCGAGTATCCGGAACTCCTCGTCGGTGGCAGTGCCGAGCAGACGTCGCCGATCACCGAGCACGATGCCTTCGAGAAGGTCGCCCCCGACACCGGGGACACCGTGCATCCGCTCGAGCGACCCGGCCCGCCACGCGAGCAGCCACCCCATCGCGCCGGACCGCCACGCCCCCACCTCCGCACGCCACGCGCTCCCGGTGGCGCATGCGCCTCCCCGGGCCGTCCTGCGGGCCCACGGCTCGCCCGCCGGTAGCGGCTTCAGGATCGCGGCGAATCTCACCGTCCTGCCGAGTTCCGGTACCTCCTGACCCTCGGGCCAGCCGACGCGCACCCGAGCTGCGGGCAGCGGCTCGCCGATGAGTCTGATCCGCACGACCGTCCCGTACGAGCCGGGGGTGGGATCGGCCTCGACGATCCCCGTCCACTCACGCGCCCCACAGTCCTCGACGCGCGCGGCCTCACGATGCCACACCAGTCCCTGCAGACCCGAAGCGCACAGCCCGGCTATCACGCCGAACGCCAGAAGGACGATGACGGTGCGCAACACCGACACCCGCCTCGCGGCTACCGCGACGCAGACCGCCGCAAGCGCCGCCACGACGAGCCCGGTGGCGGGCGACCGCCCACCCCACGCCGCCCAGGAGGCCCGCTCGGCCGCCAGGCATCCCGCCCACATCCCGACGGCCATCCATCCCGCGTGCGGGATCGACGGCCGGATCGCCGCGCTCATCCGGTCGTCACCAGGTCCGCAAGCGCTTCGAACTTCTTCGGCCCGATGCCTGGTACGCGCATCAGGTCTTCAGGCGCCGCGAACGGTCCGTTCTTCTCACGGTCGTCCACAATCTTCTGCGCGGTCGCCGGGCCGACTCCCGGCAAAGCCTCGAGCTCCGTCGCGCTCGCGGCGTTGATGTTCACCGTACCGGCGGCAGCCGCAGACCCCGCGTGTGCGCCCGCTGGCGCAGCGGCCGCCGGTCCGCCTCCCGCAGCCTCTTCTTCAGACGGCAGGTACACCTGCTCTCCATCCGAAAGAAGGCGCGCCAGATTCACGGAATCGGTGGCCGCGCCGTCGAGAACACCGCCTGCTGCGGCGACGGCGTCGGCGACACGCGCCCCTGCGGGGAGGTCGTAGACGCCGGGGCGTGCGACGCACCCCGCCACGTGCACGACGAGCACCGGCGGCGGTGCATCCGTCACATCCGCCGACGCAGCGACTTCGGGTGCGGCGGACCCGGTCTCGAACGCGACTTCGGGACCGGGCGACGTCGGCCAGAATCGCCACAGTCCGATGCCGATGACGAGCACCACGAGCGCCGCCACGCCACGAAGTGCTCCCGGCCCAAGCTGGGCTAGCCCCGCCCGGCGCGTAAGCTCGCTCACGCGTTCGGAGTCCAGAAACGACACAGACGCCCCTCCCTGTTCGGGACGAGGGGCGTCCGCGGATCGTCAGCGTAGGCGGGCGGTCTTAACAGCAGCCCAACCGGTTATGAGAACTCGCTGACCTCGCTCGGTCAGCCGGCGACCACGCTCACGAGCTTGCCGGGCACCACGACCACCTTGCGCACGGTGAGGCCGGCAAGGTGCTCGATGACGTTGGGCTCCGAGAGTGCCGCCTCCCGGACGGCCTCCTCCGAGGCGTCGGCAGCGATAACGAGCCGACCCCGGACCTTGCCGTTGATCTGCACCACGATCTCGATCTCGTCGGCAGCCGCGACCGCCGCGTCGAACGTGGGCCAGCTCTCCCGATGGACCGAACCCGCATGGCCGAGCGCCTCACGCCACAACTCCTCGGCCATGTGCGGCGCGAACGGCGCGATCAGCAGCACGAGGGTCTCGGCCACGTCACGCTCCAGCGCTCCGTCCCGGGCGGTCCCATCGACCGTCCGGCGATAGTCACCGGCGGCGTTCAGGAGCTCCATCATCGCCGAGAGCGCCGTGTTGAAGCCGAACCGCTCGATATCGTCGGTCACCTTGCCGATGACGCGATGCTGCTCGCGCCGGAGCGCCTTGGCCGCGGCATCGCCCTGCGTTGAGATGGCCGAGGGGGCCGAGGCCACATCGGTGACGTAGCGCCATAGCCTCGTCAGGAAGCGGTACATCCCCTCGAGGCCGTCCTGGTTCCAGTCGAGATCCTTGTCCGGCGGCGCCATGAACAGGATGAAGGCGCGCAGCGCATCGGCACCGTAGCGAGCGACCATATCCTCGGGCGCGACCACGTTGCCGCGAGACTTGGACATGGTCTCGCCGTCCTTCTTGACCATGCCCTGCGTGAGGAGGTTGGTGAACGGCTCGGCGGCCGAGGTGAGGCCCATGTCGCGGAACACCTTCGTGAAGAACCGGGAGTACAGCAGGTGCAGGATGGCGTGCTCGATGCCGCCGATGTACTGGTCGACCGGCATCCAGTAGTCGGCACGTTCGCGGGAGAACGGTGCCGCGTCGTTGCGCGCGTCGCAGTAGCGGAAGTAGTACCAGCTCGAGCACGTGAACGTATCCATGGTGTCGGTCTCGCGCCTGGCTGCGCCTCCACACGTCGGACACGTCGTCTCGTAGAACTCGGGGTGGTCCGCGAGCGTCTCGCCCTTGGTGATATCGACCTCCATCGGCAGTACCACCGGCAGCTCGGCTTCCGGCACCGGTACCAGACCGCACGCGGGACAGTGGACCGCGGGGATCGGGTTGCCCCAGTAGCGCTGGCGGCTGATGAGCCAGTCGCGCAGCCGGAAGTTGATCGAGAAGCGTCCCTGACCTCGCTCGGCTAGCCACTCGGTCACCGCGCGCATGCCTTCGCTCGCCTTGCCTCCGGGCATCCCGGTGAACTCGCCGGACTGCACCATGACGCCGGGGCCGTCGTAGGCCTCGGCCCAGGGCACATCCGAGCGCAGCCGTTCACGCGCATCGCGTACCTCGGCGAGCATCGGATCGTCTTCGGGCACCACGACCGGTGGTATCGGCAAGCCGTACGTGCGTGCGAACTCGAAGTCGCGCTGATCGCCGCAGGGTACCGCCATGACGGCGCCGGTGCCGTACTCCATGAGCACGTAGTTGCTCACCCACACCGGAACCTTATCGCCGTTCACCGGATTGACCACGTATCGCCCGGTGAACGCGCCGATCTTCTCGGCCTCGCCACTCGCGCGCTCCACGGCGGTCTCGCGCGCAGCTGCGGCGACGACCTTCTGCACGTCGGCGGCGTACGCAGTGCCGTCAGTCAGCTCGCCGACCAGGGGATGCTCGGGAGCCAGCAAGAAGAACGAACAGCCGAACAGCGTGTCCGGGCGTGTGGTGAATACGGTGATCGTCGTGTCGGTGGGTGCATCCTGCGCATCACACAGCGTGAAGTCCACCTCGGCGCCTTCCGAGCGGCCGATCCAGTTGGCCTGCATCGTCTTGACGCGCTCGGGCCAGCCGGGAAGCGTGTCGAGGTCGTCGAGCAGCTCCTGGGCGTACTCGGTGATCTTGTAGTACCACTGCTCCAACTCGCGCTTGGTCACGACGCTCTTGCATCGCCAGCAGACGCCATCGCCGATGACCTGCTCGTTGGCCAGAACCGTCTTGCACGAGGGACACCAATTCACGGGTGAGCTCTTGCGCTCTACGAGTCCCCGCTCCCAGAACTTCAGGAAGATCCACTGTCCCCAGCGGTAGTAGTCAACGTCACACGAGCGCACCATGCGGTCGGGATCGTAGCTGAAGCCCATCCGGCGGAACGAGGCGGCCTGCGTCTCGATGTTCTTGTACGTCCAGGTTGCCGGGTGGGTGTTGCTCTTGATCGCGGCGTTCTCCGCCGGCAGCCCGAACGCGTCCCAGCCGATCGGATGCAGCACACTGTAGCCGCGCATCGTCGAGAAGCGGGCGACCACGTCGCCGATGGAGTAGTTGCGCACATGGCCCATGTGGATGTCGCCCGACGGGTACGGGAACATCTCGAGCACGTACTTCTTGGGGCGATCGGCGTCCTCGGTGACCGAGTACAGCCCCTCGGCGTCCCATGCGGACTGCCACTTCTCTTCGATGGAACTCGGGTCGTACTGACGGGTCACGCGGGCCTCCGCACCTCGCTCGGAACGTGCGCCTTATTGTAGCGGAACGTCCCTCGCCTTCGGCCACCCGAACCCTACATCGTCCGGGCGTAGGTGAGGCCGATGTGGCAGTGCCCGCAGGCGTTGGTCGGATGAGTCCACGCGGTCCCGTGCTTGTGGCAGCTCGCACAACTGCTCGACTCGTTCGGCAGCAGGTACGTGATGTCGTCGTAGTGGTCATACTCGCCGTAGTGACACGCGGTGGCGCATCCCTCGTGCATCGCCCGCACCGTGCCTTCGTGGCACGAGGAGCACAAAGCGGTCCAGTTGCCGGTGGTGATCGCAGGGACGACCGATCCGTTGACGCTTGACGGGAAGTGGTACACGCTCCCCGTTCCATGCGTATCGTGGCAAGTCACGCAGGGGATCGCTCCCTGTCCGCGCGCGTACGGCTTCTTGAGCGTGCTACCGAAGCCGCTGCCCGCGCGAGCACCGTGGAAGTCGCCGGTCGTCGCGTTCGTCCACGACGGTCCGACATTCACTACGCCCGGCGGGAAGACGACGCCCTCGGGAGGCGTGCCGTCGTGGCACCGCAGGCAGAAGGTCGACGCAACGGCCTGGCCGCTCGTTCCCACGGTCGTGTCGGTGCGCATGTCCGCCCTCCTGAGAAGCGTCCACGACTTCGCCACGGGACTCCATACGTACACGGCGGTGTTGTAGGTCGTTGTGGGCTCACCGTGCCCGTTCCAGCTCAGAGACAGGCCCTTGGTGCCGGTGAGAGCCGAGGCGCCGAGGTCATACCTGATGACCTGCCAGTTCCAGGTGCGGTCCGCCACCGCAAGGTCTGTCGACCAGTACACCGAGTCGTCCGCCGAGATCGCTGCCAACACCGTCGCGTCTACGGGGTCGCCCGGCGAGGCAGGAGTGGGCAACGACGTGGCCGCACCCTGACTCTCCCATCCGGCGGTGGGCCCGACCGGGGTCACGGTGCCGTCGTGCGCCTCCGCTGTGACGAGCACGTGATCGGTGCCGAGCGAGAACACGTCCGGGCCCACGACCGTACCCGTGGCCCACACGTCGGTGTGGTAGACGCGCCACGCGATCTCACCGCGAGTCGACGACTCGGTCACTCGCGCAACGGATGCGTCATAGACGCCAGCCTCGTACCGAGTGTTCCACTCCGCACGGTAGGTTTCGTGGAGTTCATCGCCGGGATACTGCTCAGTCTCAGGGTACGGATAGGTGCTCATGTCGTTAAACGGCAACGGTTCGACCGTCTCGCTCAAGCCCACTTTCGCGTCCTTGTAGTAGCCCTGGGTGAACATCAGGTAGCGCCGCGAGAAACCCCCGGACATCTCACGCTCGGCCTCGGCGTCGAATCGCAGCGCGAGCTCGTCGCCCCCGCCGAAGATCACGAACCGGTCGTCCGTCTGTTTGAGCAGGGGCGCCACCTCGCCGAACCTGGTGTGGTAGCCCTCGAAGTACGCGGTGCGATCGTTGGGCTCACCGTACACGTACTCGTAGACCTCGGGAGTGCCCTCCTTGAGGTCCATCCCCTTGGCGCGGAGTTCCGCCGAGATGAGCGGCACTTCGCCGATGCTGACCTCGACCGCCTCCGACGTATCCACAGCGATCCAGTCGACGAGGGTCTTGAACAGAAACGTCATGCGCACCCGTCGGCTGTCACTGAGCCATATGTCCGAGACATCGAATGCGTACGGCCGGCTGAACTCGGGCGGCTTGGGCAGCATCAAGGTGCTTGCGGGAACCTGGACCCACGCGCCGGAGGCGTCCTGAACCTCGATCCTGGTACGGGCGCCGAACTTGGACGCCTGCACCGCGCCCTCGTCGGTCGTCGGGAACAGGCTGATGGCGTCCATCACGATCGTGGTTCGCGGCGCACCTGCGATGTCTCCAAGATCCAGCTCGATCGTCTGATACTCGAAGCCGTCGTTGCGGTCCTCGTTCAGCACCAATCGGTCTCCGTCGCGCGCAGTAAGCAGACCGGTGACATCCTCGCCCGTCTGCACATGCGTCGCGCCGAGCGCACTGCCAAGCGGCAGCCTCACCGTGTGAAGCGCGTCCGTAAGGCCGGGATACGCAGCACCGCCTGCCTGGTACTTCTCGGCATAGACGTCGTATCCCTCGGGTACGTCGATCGTGTGGAGCCTCAGTTCGTCAAGGTAGTCGGTCTCGTACCGCTCCTCGACGAGTCGGAACTCGTACGAACCGTCGATGAGCGCGGGCTTTGTCTCGAGCAGATACGGGTCCTGCGGCACCGGCGGCAGATAGCCGGTCTTCGTCCGGGTGGCCAGCTTGCCCGAGCCGAACAGATCCGCCTCGAACACGAACTTCGTGCCGTCCCAGGTGAACAGGAACGGACACGAGCCTGAGTCCGGCGCGTTGGTCACGGTGAACGATACGGGCGCCGACCAGTCAGAGACCGCGTACGTCCATACGGAGTCACGTGCACGGACACGCACCTGGAAGGTCCCGTCGTAGAAGTACAGGCTCCCCGAGGGGCTCGGCATCCAGCTCGAAGATGTGCCGCCGAGTATCTGATATTGGTACTGCACCGGGTTGCCGTCAGGCGCACTCACCGCTGAACTCGAGACGGTAACGAGTATCGGGCCGCTTCCCGGTCCGGTCTGGTTGGGAACCGCGTTCATCACCGGGGGCGGCGGAGCGGCGACGGCCTTGTACAGACGGTCGGCCGAAGTGGCGGTGTTCCCGAGCGCGTCTGCGCTGCGCACACGGTAGTGGTACAGCGTCCCAATCTCGAGTCCACTCATCGACACCGAGTGCGACGTGACGGGCGTATCGTTGCCGAACGGGGTGCCGACGGACTCGTTGCCGAGCTCGTACTCGGTGGTCGTACCCCAGTCGATCCACGATGTCGACCGCTCGTTGGTGGTCCACGTCACGATCGGTGATGTGTTGGTGCCAACCGTCGTCACGAGATTGATCGAGGAGATCACCGGCGGGCCACCGTC
The DNA here is from genome assembly GCA_030651765.1 of Coriobacteriia bacterium. Taxonomy (GTDB): domain Bacteria; phylum Actinomycetota; class Coriobacteriia; order Anaerosomatales; family Anaerosomataceae; genus UBA2272. The sequence continues at coordinate 270,691 of JAUSBY010000005.1, forward strand.
GTGGTCGGCGCCCACGAGCAAGAACACCGCACCGTCGGTGGCGATCAGGGACTCGAGCCCTGATGCGACGGTCGCCGAGATATCGTCGGGGTCCGCATACCGCACGGTCTCGTTGTCCCGGTGCGGATTGTGGCAGTCGGCGCACGCAGTTCGACCGCCGGTGGCCAACTGGTCGGCGGGCATCACATCGTGCCGGTAGCGAGCGTCGACTCCGGCTGTGAACGCGGTGTGGATGTTGACTCCCGAGGCGGAGTTGGCCGCATTCGAGTGACATGCGCCTCCACCGCTGCCGGTGCACGTCCTTCCATCCGATGCGGCACGACCGCCCGTCAGAAGGACGCCGGACTCCATCGCCCCGTGCGGCGCGTGGCACGCGGCACACTGGCCTTCCGGCGCATCGCCGCTCGTGGTCACCTCGAGTGCAACGATGTCGGTGTTCAAAGACCGATGCACATACGCCGCATCCGGGGAGTCCTCAGCCGCAGCGAGTACCGCCTCGTCGGGCGAGACGACCCCGACGAGCCACTGCGCGAACGAGCCGAGTGCTCCGACGAAACGATCCCAGGCACCGGGCGCGGCCGCCTCGGAGACCGTGATCTCCTCGGAGAGCTCGCCTTCGAATCGGGTGTTCCACTCGGCCAGGTACCGTGTGTGGACCTCGTCGGTCGGGTAACTCTCGTCGCTGCCGTACGGATAGTTGCTCATCGCCGCAAACGGCAGCGGATCCACCACGTGCTCGGTATCGGACTTCAGGTCCTTGTAGTAGCCGTTGGTATGGACCGCGTAGCGGCGGGTCACGCCGGAACCGGCTGGCGTTGGCGGCTGGAACGACAGTGCGATCTCGTCGCCCCCGCCATAGACCACGAACCGGTCGTCCGTTTCCTCCAGGAGCTCGGTGACCACGCCAAGCTTCGTGTAGTTGCCGGGCAGATACGCCGTGCGGCCGGTGTTCTCCGCATAGACGTACTCGTAGATCTCGTCGGTGGATGACTGCGCGCTGAACCCGCGGACGCTCAAGTCGGCCGAGACGAGCGGCACCTCCGTCACGGTCACCGGCAGGTCGGCGGTGGTGTCCACGGCGATCCAGTCGACGTACGTCTTGAACAGGAACGTGAGACGTACCTTGCGGCTGTCGCTCGCCCATATGTCGGAGATATCGAACACGAACGGACGGCTGAACTCCGGCGCCTTGGGAAGCGCTCCCTGGGCCGCCGCAACGGTGACCCATGCACCGTCCGCATCCTGCACCTCGAGCTTCGTCCTCGGACCAAACGTCGCAGCCCGCGCTGCGCCCTCGGCGTTCGAGGGATACATCGACACCGCATCCATCACGAGTTTCACCTGCGGCGCACCGGTGAGATCGCCGAGGTCGAGTTCGATGGTCTGGTAGTCGAAGTCGGTGTTGCGGTCCTCGCTCAGCACGACGTAGGATTCGTCGTCTGCCGCGATGAGCGACCGCACGTCGTCACCGGTTTCCACATGGACTGCCGCACGCGGTGAGGCCATGCTCGTAGAGACCGTGTGTAAGACGCTGTCCACACCCGGAAACGGCGCGCCTCCGGCCTCCCGCTTCTCGGCGTATACGTCCCGGTTGGCAGGCACGTCAACGGTGTAGAGCTTGAGTTCGTCGAGATAGTCCGCCTCGAACCGCTCCTCAACGAGCCTCAGATCGAAGAGTCCGTCCCTGATCGCGGGTTCGTTGGCCAGGATGTAGACGTCATCGGGCGTGGGCCGCGCGAAGCCGGTCTTCGTCTTCAGTCCGAGCTTGCCCGGACCGTACAGATCGGCCTCGAACGCGTACTCCTCGCCATCCCAGGTGTACAGGTATGGACACGTACCCGTGTTGTCGTAGATGAAGAACGTGTCCCAGGGCGAGTAGCCGTACCAGTGCCCGGCCGCATCTCTCGCCTCCACCCTCCACGTATACGAGCCGAGACCCATGACCGCGCTGTAGCTGGTCACGGGCCCCCACCCTGTGGTCACGTACGACACGCCGTCCTTCTGCAGGTGCATCCTCATCTCGAACGGGCCACCCGGCGCCAGCGCCGGGGCCGCCCACTGCAGCGTGACAGTGGGATCGGTGCCCATCCACGCGTAGTCGATCTCGGCGGTACGCGTCGGGCCCGGGATGCCCTGCTCGATGTCGGACGATACGTACGTGCCGCCGTCAGCAGCGACCGAACGCGCGCGGAAGTGCCACACACCCGGAGACAGGCCGGTCACCGTGACGGAGTGACTCTGCGTCCGGGTGGCCGAGCCTACCGTCGAACCGTACGACGCGGTAGGTCCGTAGTCGACCCAGCTATCGGCCAGTCCGGATGTGACCCAGTCCACGCGCGCGCTCGTGCCGCTGAGCGCGGTGACCACGGGACCCGAGATCACATTCTGATCGAACGAGTACCGCGCCTTGGCCATCAGGTAGACCGAACCGTCATCGGCTATGTGGTCTGCCGGGCGCAGCGGCAGGTTGACAACGGTCTGGTTCACCATCTGCGCGCTTCTGAGCTGCTCCCACGAGTCAGTGGCAGGAACCCATACGGAGATCACGACCGGGAAGCCGGGGGCTTCCTCGCCGTAGCCCTCCCAGTGCACCCGAACAGAGACCACGGCGGACTTCACAACCGGCATGGTGAACCGGTACATCTGGTGATCGTAGCTGCCATCCACCGTCTGAAGCGCGGTTATCAGGCGCTTTCCATCGCGCAAAGCCAGCTTGCCGATCTCACTTGGCGGAACCGGAGTCCCCGGCTCCCATGGGCTCGGAACCGACGTGCTCGCCCATGCCGAGAACTCGGCGCCGTCTGCGACAACGGTCAGGTACTCGATCGCAGGACCGGCGATGTCGTTGTGTCCAGACGATGAGAATGTGGCGTCACCGCGATACGAGTAGTCGACCGGATAGGTCAGCGTGGCCGCTGCGTGACATGTCTCGCACAGCTCGTCGCCCGCTACACGCGTGTACCGCTCACCAGAACCCGCGCCATGAGGCTCGTGACACCCGTCGCAGCCGCCGGACTCCCCGGCGGATCCCGGCCACGAGCTCAGGGCCCGCGTAGACGACGTGACGGTGGTATGCAGCTGGGCGGCAGCAACCACGCCGCCGCTGTAGAGACTCGCACTACTCTGGTGGCAGGCCAGGCACAGACTCGGCTCGCCACTCACGGTCACCGTCTCGCCGACAGACGATCGGACCTGCGTTCTGATAAGACTCCTATTGGCCGAAGCGTGAGGCGCATGACATCCGCGACAGCCGATCCCCGCAGGACTGTCCGATGGGACGACGTCCGCATGTGGCGTCCCCGTGATCGGGCCGGTCAGGTCGCCCCCCGCCAGGCTTGATCCCGAACCGTGACACGCGGCGCAGACCGCAATGCCCGTAGTCGCGGTCGTCTCACCTGGACGAAGCGAACTCGGATTGCCCTCGGCGGGACCCTCGTGTGGGGTGTGGCATGAACCGCAGCGCAGGACGTCAGACTCGACGGGGTGAGACGAACCCGTACCCTCGTTGAACTCACGCCAGATGTCGACCGTGCTGCCTGAGCCGTCATGGCACGACAGACACAGTGCGCGCTCGGTCTCCGCGACCGTCTGAGAAGGTCCGTCGGCTTCGTGTGGTACGTGACACAGGCCACATCGCGCCGTGTCCGGGCCGAACTCGCCGTGCGGACTCAACGCCGCCGCCACGCCCTGAGAACCCGCAGCAGCTGTCAGCGCTATCAGATACGCAACGATTCGTAGCGACGACGGTAGCCGCATCACGCCTCTCCGGCCAGTCATGTGCCGCAGAAGGATTAAGGTGCGGCGCCCGTTTCAGGTCGTCGCGCCTTAGTCGCACACTGCATTGTTGCGCACGCTTATCCAGCGTTAAGTAGTATGCGGCCTACCGCGCAGTGATGTCGAGTGTGAAGGTCTCGCGGGCCGGCGCCTCGGACTCCCAGGGACGGCGATACTCGAGCAGCAACACACCGCTGCCTGCCCCCGTCACCTCGAACCGAAGCATCTCAGTGCCGCCGGCGCCAACAACGTCATCATCCTCCGGGGCCTCGAACACCGACTCACCTGACTGCGTCAGGAACGCCGGAACCTCCACGACCTGCCATGAGTAGCCAGTGGTAGCGTTCGAGGGAAGCGCCACCTCGAGAACCTGCCCGACCCCGACGCGGACACTCTCTCCGTCGTCTGGCTGCCCGAACATCGCCCGGGACTCAGAACATCCCGTTGCCGCCACGAAAGCGACCAGCACCACAACCGTGACCAACGTGCGCCGCACCATCGTCGACACCCCCGTTTCGCGCCTTCCCCACTTCCACCTCTCAGACGCCACGACGCCCGCCGCGGTTCACGCGACGGGCGTCGTCATCTGCGTTGGTGGAGCCAAGGGGGATCGAATTCCCGAAGTGCCCACTCGTGCGGCGTCTCAACGTGTGTCAAACCGTCCACAACGCGAGTCCTTTCCGCAGGTCAGACTATCTATTCCCGTCCGTCCGTGTCTCAAAGCGTGTCAGACCGTTTCGGTGCGGTTCTCGTGCATTCCGTTGCGATTACGTGTACGGACCGCGCGCCACCGGCCCTCTGGTAGTACCGTCCGAAGGGTGTTCCCGCGGCACGACGAAACGAAGGGATGGAGCGATGTACATCTACGAAGAGGCACAGGCACGGTACGCAGGGCCGCACGTCACCGACGAGATCGAGTCGGCGATGGTCCGGGTGCAGGAGAAGCACCACGATCGGCTCGTGAACGAGGTCGTAGGGCTGTTGCACGAGGAGATCATGGGCGCGCGCCTCACGTCTGAGGAGGAAGTCGCCTAAATCGCGGCTAGGTCACGTACAACGCGCGGGGCCGACCCTTCGGGGTCGGCCCCTCTCGCCGTCACCTGCTCGACCGAGCCTTACTCCGAGGCAGTGGTAGGCCGAGCTCCTCGCGCCGGCGATGAACCTGCTGCTTGATTCGTGCGGCGTCACGCCGGGCATCGAGCTCGGCGAGAACCTGCTCACCGGCCACGTTGAGCGCCCTACGCACGCACCGGGCACAGAGGCCGAGCCGTGCGTACCGCGGGCTGATCGGGAAGGCTGCGCACCTCGGGCAGAGCTCCTGATCGTGCGACCTCGTGACCCGTTCGACTAGCGCCTCGAGCGACACGTCACCGCGGGCGACGGCCGCTTGCTGGGCGGGACTGAGCAGGGGCCACAAGTCGTCATACGGCCCGTCTGGATCGTCCTGCACCGGGCGTCCGTCCCGCGTCACGTCGTCACGTAGAGCTTGCCATTGGTCGTTCCCGAGTCGTGCCACCGCAGCCCCCTTCAGGTCGGCCCTGCGATCCAACTCCTAATCGACGAGTCCCGGACGGGCCGAGAGCGCGAGCGAGTCTGAGAGCACGCGCCGTACCGCGGCCTCGAGGAAAGTCGCATCCTGGCGCGACCCGCTTATCTGGAACACCTGCGAACCGCCTGCGCCCGCAACCAACGGTGCTGCATACCCGGGCACGCCTGCGGAAACGCTACCGATGCGCGGCCCCTCGACCGCCATCCCGGACAAGCCGGAGTACGCGTCGCCTATCAGGCCCACGCCCCGGAGCACGTTATCCACAAGCGACGGGCTCTCGCGATGGAACGGGTTGAGCTTGTCGAGAAGGTTCTTGGCGTCGTGGATCGGCTTGCTGATCTTGGACAGCATCTCTTTCAGGAAGCTGACCACCTTGTCCTTCATCTGCCGGAACCACTCTGGGATCTCTTTGACGACCGCAAAGACCCGGTGCGTGACCTGACCGATCGGCATGCCCTTGATGAAGTCGACTATGCCGTTGAAGGTGGTCTTGATGCCCTCCCAAGCCGCGCCCCAGTCGCCACGGATGACCGCCATGACGGTACGGATCACGCCGGAGATGACCTTCATCACGCCGGAGATCCTGTTCACGACCGCGACCATGATCGGTTCGATCGCCTTCTTGATGGCCGGCCAGTTCTCGGCTACGAAGTCGACGATGGCCTTGATGGTCGGCATGACCTCTTTCGCCATGTCACCGAACGCCTGCTTGATCTCGGTCATCGCGGGCTCGATGTATGCGGTGTACCACTCCTTGATCGTGGGCATGACGTTGGTGGAGAGGTTCTGTAGCGATGCGGTCAGCGCTCCGGCCTGCTCGGTGACCCACGGCGGGATGAGGCCGCCGGAGCTCCCCAGCGAGGACGCGAACTCCATCACGTCGGTCAGTAGGTCGCCGACCCACCCGCCGAGCGCGGCCGCGGCCGGACCGAGATTGTCTATCGCGCCGATGAGACCGTCGAGGCCGCCTTTGATGTTCGGGATGATGCCTTCGCTGAACTGGGCGCCGGTCCGGCCGAGAGCGGCCATCATGTTCGCCCACGCGCCCCTGGTGGTGTCACCGGCAGAGAGCGCGGCCCCGCCGACGTTGCTCGATATGGCCTGCTGGAACATGGCCGCATCGACCTCGCCACGCGATACCATGTCGCGCATCGCATCCGCGGTCACGCCGTACTCGTCGGCTAGCCACTGGAGGACCGGGATACCGCGCTCGCCGGTCTGTTGCAGGATCTCGCCGGTCACCTTGCCGACGCCCGTCACCTTGTTGAAGATGGCCGCCATGTCGGTGAACGGCACCTTGGCGACGAACGCAGCGTCGCCGACCGCCGTCAGGTACCCGGTCAACGCCTCACCCTCGGCCACGCCTGCAGCGAGAGCGGAGACAGCGGCACCCATGGCGTCGTTCAGCGCGTAGGGAGTTCCGAGGACCGACTTGAGGACGTCATCGGTGATGGCGCCGACCTGCTGCACGGTGTAGCCGAGCGCGCCGAGGGTGGCCTTGGCGTCCTCGATGTCGAGCGCCCGGTCGATGCCCTTCTTGAGCGTGAACGCGGCGGCCCCGGTGATAGCGGCGGCAGCTGCGACGGCTCCGGCCTTGGCGAACTTCCCGATGGAGGCCGACATGCGCGAGCCGATCGACTTGCCCGCGCCGTCACCGATGTTGGCGAACTGGGAACTAGAGAGCTCGGCCGCCAGCTTGCGGGTGTCCGGCACGATGCTAATATAGGCAGTTGCAATTTCGATTCCGGCCATATCAGGCTCCCTTTCGGCGTTATCAGAATCGTCCTCTGGTGGTCACTTAGCACCCCGGAACGAACCATCGACGGCGCACTGGGGCCGAAGTCCCAGAGTCGTACACACCCTGAGCCACAGCACCTAGCCGGTCGAAAAGGGCGCCGGGGAGGAGATTGGTGGCCTACCTCTGGCCCTGGGTACGGTGCAGGCGAGCGTTTCGCCGTCTGCCGCTTGGGGTTGCCGATCTCGTACACACAGTCAGCCACAGCACCTAGCCGGGGCTACCCCCGGGTGGGACGGGATGGATGGCGTGGGTAGCGGTGACGGACGCCAGGCCCGCCACCGCCAGGGGTAGCGGCCGCGTCACTCAGCGAACCCGAGCGGCACAGCCGTTGCCGCCGTCGGCCAGGTCGGTGTCGGTCCGGTGCTCGGCACGTCGGGCGCTTGCACCGGCGCGAGGGCGTCGGCCTCGGCAGCCCGTAGCGTGGCACCTGCGGCCGTCAACGAGCCCCAGACGCCCGCTCTGCCGTGGGCCGCACGCGGGGCCGTCCAAGCCTTCAGCGCGGCCTCTGCGTTCTCAGGCGGCACCGAGGCGACGAGTCCGAGTCCGTGGCCGGGATTGCTCGGCACGTACCTCGGCATGGCGATGGTGGCGACTTCGGCAAGCAGCTTCGCCGCGGCGTTGAGATCGTGGGCAAGCGCAGGGAGCGCGGCGTATGCGTCACGAGACGGCTTCGGCGCGGACAGGATGGTCTCGGCGTCGGTGTTCGGGTCGGTGGCCTTGAGCGCCCGCGTGAACGCTCTTGCGGCCTCGTCGAAAGCCTTGGCGGCGAAGGCGTAGCCCTCGGCCCACGGGTAGGACTCACGCAGCGCGGGCTCCACGGCGTTCGAGATCGCGGCTGCGGCCTCACGGCGTGACGCCAGCGCGACGCCGGCGGCGACCGCGGCGTCCACGTCACCTGCGGCGAGCGCGGCTGCGAGCTCGTCTGCAGCGAGGTCGACCCGGCGCACAGCGGCTTGCGCCGTGGCCGAGATGGTGGCGGTCGCCTCCGGGCTGAAACCTGCACGGGCGAGCTGGTCGGCGAGTCTTGTGCTCTCGTTCACGTTGGATCCTTTCGTTGGGCGCCCGCAGGCGCGTCGATCACCGAATGGTCGCCGCCGGCGACAGGCCGGCCGGCTCGGGCTTCGTCACGTGCGTCTTGCCTCGCCATAGCGCACGCGCAAGTGCGACGTGGCGGCAGGTCTGGTGATGCTCGCAGGTGCAGAACACGCGGACCTCTCGCTCAGGGTCGAGCCAGATCATCGCGCGGTGCGCGATCGGCGACTTGCGGGTTCCTTCTACGAAATCGAGCGCCAGGAGCTCGGGGGTTGCGGAGAGCACCCACACCCGGCCTTCAGCGAGCGCGAGCATGATGTGAATGGCTTGCTTCGTGGTGATCACGAGCCCTCCTCGTCGTCATCGAACGGGATGGTCTCCGAGGTCAGTGTGCCAGCACTCCTAGGGCCGTTTTCCTGGCACTGTGGCACGGTGGCATTCTGGGGGTGGGTGGGTTGGTCAGTGTGCCAGGTTGCCAGGTTGCCAGGGTTTTGGTCCTGGGAAGATGGCAATGTGGGCAGCGACCACACCCATCCTGAGTGGTGCCCGAGTTGCCGCGACTCGACCTTGAGCTCACGCTTCGCCCGTGCGAGGGTTCGCTCGGCGATGTCTGCCTCGCGCGCCAGTCGCTTCACGTCGCGTGCCGGCATCTCACCGTCGGCAAGGATCTCGCGCAGGAACGCGGCCGCCTCGTCGCGCGCGGTCCGCTCCTCCTCATTCCCGAGACTGAGCACGTCTGCTGCTGACGAGTCGCTCACACCGTCCCAGCGGATGACGCTGGCCTCGGCGACCGTCTCGATGTGGAATGCGAGAGAGGGCGGCTCGGGGGCAAGGTTGCACTTGGTAGACGCCAGGACACGCCGCGTAGGATCCGCCGGGTCGCGTCCGACCACGAGCCCGGACCGTGCAGCACCGACGATGCCGATACTGCCGCCGCCGCGATACAAGGGGTTGCCACCGACTGCTTTATTCAGGTGCCGTACGAGCAACACGGCGGCGCCGGTCTCAGCGGCGAGGAGCGCGAGCAGGTGCAGGCCGCGGCGGACCTCCTGGTCTTTGTGCGAGTCGATCGCGCCGGACAGGAAGGCCATGAGCGGGTCGACGATGACCAGACGTGCGTCCACGCGACTGATCGCCGCACGCACCCATGACAGATCGTCGGGCAGCACCGGGGGCCGGCGTCCGTCACCGTCGTCGATCTCGGACAAGGCGACGATGCGCTCGAGGTCCGCACCGGCGGCGTCGAGCCTCGGCCGGATGGTATCGGCGATGTCGTCCTCCGCGCTCAGCAACACCACGCCGGCGGGGCCTATCCGGACGCGGTCGTCGGGCATCGGAAGACCGCACGACACCCGAGCCGCAAGATCCAGGGTAAGCGTGCTCTTGCCGAGACCAGGGTCGCCGTCGATCACGGAGACCTTGCCGGCGGGGATGCGTCCGTACCAGAGCCACTGAACGGCCTCAGGAGCCACGTCGGCGACGATGATGCCTACTTGGACCGAAGCGTCGTCGGGTTCGGAGTCGTAGCCGTCCAGAATGCTCACCGGCGCCGCCTCCTTCCGATCTCGGCGTTGACGGTCTTCAGGCGCTCGATCGCCCATGTCACCGCGTCGATGAAACCTCGCGCGTCGCAGACCGGGATGGGGAACCGACGGCCGTGAGCGGCGTGATGGCGCAGCGCAACAAGAAGGTGCTCTACGCCGACGCGCTCGACGACTAGCGCCGAGTCAGACAGTGCCCCGATGTCGCGGCCGCGGACGCGGTCGTAGTCCGCCTGGTTGTCCAAGGGGTTCGGCAGCCGGTAGCCGCCCACCACGACCGGCTTGATCGTCGAGCCCGGGAGCCAGGCGATTGTCGAGGTCACCGCGCCACCTCCTCAGTGTCGCCCACTACCTCGAACGGGATGCCGTACCGCTCGAGCAACGTGGGCATCGAGACGAACCGCGACGATGGCGGGCCGACGAGGGGCCAGTCGTCCGCCTCTGCCATGCGGTAGGAGGTCGGCCGCGTGAGGCCGCACACCGCACCGGCGGTGGCGATTCGCTCGAGGAATCGGACACGGCGACCGGCGACTATGATCCCGCTCATCTCTCTTCGCTCCCCGAGAGCGCACTCTCGATCCCCCGCTCGATCGCGCTGCGCGGGATCCGCCATTGCCCGAAGAACTTGTGTGCCGGAAGGCTCCCGGCCGCGATGTGCCGGTGTATCGTGCGCTCGCTTACCTGGAGCAGGTTCGCGGCCTGGGCCACGGTCAGAAGCTCCGGCTCGTCATGGATTCCCACCGTTGACTCCCTTCGATAACTGTTCGTTGACATCTGCGGCTATCGGAGTAGAATTCTAGACAACCGCATACAGCCGACAGGAGTTATCGGTGAAAAGGACCAGCGAGCAGGCCGAATCGAGCGTCATCCGAGACCTGCTTGCAGCCCGGCTCCGAGCAGGGGGCGACTGGCCGGAGTCCTGGGGAGATGCCGCTCTACCGATCGAGGCATTCGACCGGTGGGTGAACGTCTCGAGCCTGAGCGATTGGGCGCTCCACGCCACGAGTCAGAGCGCGCAGGATCTTATCGACTGGTGGCGTGACGCGTACCCCGGGGCCAGGCACTACGTGCTCAACGGCGCGGCGATCAGCGAGGAGACTGTCGAGGCTGACGCTCCGGCGTGGTGGCCGGTCTACGAGCGCACACTGAGCGATGCGGTCAAGCCGTGGACTCACCGAACGCTTGAGGCGGCTCTCCGCGGCCTCGGGCCGAATGCAGACGACGAGGACACGTATGAGGCCGCTCTTGCCGTGGCGCAGGACCTCAGCAAGCGGACGGGCGCGCGCGTGGCCGATTCTCTCGCCTACATCATGGAGGGAACACCGCTGCGGATAGCACCGCTCAAGGGCCGGATCGTCCCGGGCGGCGGCGGGGTGCCGCGCATCGAGATCACCGTAGCCTCGCCTCTCGTGGACTCGCGCGCGGTTGCGAGCCTGTACGAGCGCCTGGCGCAGTCGGTCCGGCCCCTGTACGGGACTCCACCCAACGTCGAGCCGGAATCGGTTCGGTTCTACCTGGCCTACGAGGATCTCGAGCGCGCAGGTATCCGGCGCAAAGCGGATCGGCTCGAGGCGCTCCCCGCCGATCTGCGCAAGGGACGCAATCCCAACAGCGCGGCAGCGTACTTCGGCAAGCTTCGGAAGGCGTTCCGCCAGGCGTTCACGTTCGGTGGCGGACTGGATCGGGACTTCATCGACTGGTTCACGACCGGCAGTGACTCCAAGGAGGACGGCGACAATGCCTAGGCGATTCGAGGGACAGCGGCTCGTCACGCAGTACGAGGAAGAGTCACGCGGCCGGTGGACGTGCAAGGCCCGCGCGATCCTCGGCACGCACCCGGACGGCCGGCGAAACGAACCGCGGACCACGTTCCGAGGGACCAAGGCCGAGTGCGCGGCCAAGGCTCGCGCATGGTACGAGGCGCTGCTCGTGACTCCTGAGAAGGACCTACTCGGCAAGCAGCAGCAGACGGTGAAGACGTACCTCGAGACGTGGCTTGCCACCAAGAAGGCGACCGTGAAGCTCACGACCTGGAAGCGGTACGACTCGCTGATCCGCACGTCGATAGAGCCCGCGCTCGGTCCCGTGCGCTTGTGCGACCTCTCTCGGGACCACATCGAGCGTTACATGGCCTCGTGCTACGAGGAGCAGTCCACGCGCCACACGGATGCCAAGGTCTCCCCGAAGACGATCAGGAACCGGCTCGGCGTTCTCGCTTCGGCAATGCGTCGGGCCGAGCGGGACGGACTGATCGCCCGGAGCCCTCTTGAAGGTGTCGACCTGCCGAAGCGGCGGCGCCCCGAGCTCGTGGTCATGCGCGAAGAGGACGCGGCGGCGCTCCTCGAGGCCGTGGAGGGCTCCGATATCGAAGTCCTGGCCTGGACGGCACTCCACACCGGCGCGCGCTTAGGCGAGCTCCTGGCGCTCCGCTGGCGCGACGTGGACCTCTCGGCCGACACGATCCACATCGCCCGTACTCTCGTGGAGGACAAGACGAGCGGAGACGACTGGTACTACTTCACGTCCCCGAAGAGCGGCCGCACCCGGACGATCGAGCTCGATCCCGAGACCGTCGCGCGGCTCAAGGCGCACAAGAAGACAGTCGCCGAGCAGCGCCTCAAGGTCGGAGCGGCGTGGCGGACGCTAGACCTCGTGTTCCCGAACGTCTGGCAGCAGCGGCAGGTCGCTCCCGGCACTCCCCTACGCCCCACGACGGCCACACGGATCTTCCGACGCATCGCGGACGATGCCGAGCTCGAGGGCGTCCGCTTCCATGACTTGCGGCACGCGCACGCGACGTTCGCACTCCGGGCCGGCCAGAATCCGCTTGTGGTCTCGAGAAGGCTCGGACACGCCGACGTGCAGACGACCCTCAGCATCTACGCGCACGTTCTCCCCGGTGACGATATGAGCGCCGCGGTGGCGGTAGCAGACGTGATCCAGAAGGCGCGGGCTGCACGATGAGCACGCATTCCGTGTCCATTCCGTTGCCGTCGGCCGTTTCGGCGTCCGCGGGGCTCCCCTGGTCGGCTCCCGCTCCGAGCCTGAACACGCAGGTAGGACCCGGTATCTCTACCGAGCCCTACCGTCTCTGGCTTTGGTGGAGCCAAGGGGGATCGAACCCCTGACCTCATGGCTGCCAGCCATGCGCTCTCCCAGCTGAGCTATGGCCCCACATCATGCGCCCACAGGCGCGAGCGACAGTATAGCATCCCGTCACGTCCGGTCAACGCCACGCCCTGTCGGCACAGGCGGCCCTTCGATCGCCGGCTCGAAGCCACCATCGCCAGTGCGCGACCCCATCACCTCAGCGAGCACCATGCCGCCGAGGATCAGCGCACTTCCGACAAGGCCACCAACGCCGAGCCGCTCACCGGCCCACCAGCCGAACAGTCCACCGAACGCGGGCTCGGAGATCAAAATCAGTGCCGTCTTGGACGGTGACAGGGACCGCTGTGCGTACGTCTGGATCGCAAACGCTGCTGCCGACCCGAGAACACCGGTGATCGCAAGAGCCCACCACACGCTCGCCTCGCGCGGCAGTGCGATCGGCTCGATGGCCAGCGACACGACGCCGCACGCAACGGCGACGGTCGCCAGCTGCACCAGCGTCAGTGGTCTGACGTCGTGCGCACGCCCGAGGCTACCGAGCACGATCAGGTGGCCAGAGTATGCGAACGCGCACAGCAGCACCCTGGTGTCCCCGACGTTCCATCCGGCGGCATCACCACCGGACAGGAGCCAGAGACCCGCCACCGCAAGCACAACGCCCGCGACGGTGAACGCCCGTGGGGGCAAGCGCAGCAGCAGCGCCTGGAGCGCGGGAGTGATCACCACGAACATGCCCGTGATGAACGCGGCCTTCGACGCCGACGTGTCCTGCAGGCCCCACGTCTGGAAGATGTACCCGGCCGTCAGAAACGCGCCGGCCAGCACCCCGACACCGAGGACCGGACGGCGCAGCATGCGCACTGACGACGGAACGATGAGCACGAATGCGACGACCGCGATCGCGAAGCGAAGTCCCAGGAACGCGTAGAGCGGATAGCGGCTCACCGCGTCCTTGACCACGACGAACGTGGCTCCCCACACCGCGGCCACGCCGATGAGCGCCAGCTGGATCCCGTAACGCCTGAGAGCGGTGGTCACCCGGTGCGCTCCCCGGCGGCGGTAGCACCGGTCACCGACTCCGGCAGCGCCACTCTCGGAGAATCGGACCACAACTTCTCGAGACGGTAGAACTCCCGCTCGTCGGGCTGGAACACGTGCACGACGACTTCACCGAAGTCGAGGAGCACCCACCGGCCCTCGCGCTGGCCCTCCCGGCCGATAGGCTTGACGCCGGCGCCCTCGCGTACGGCGTCCTCGACCTCGTCGGCGATCGTGCGAACCTGCCGGTCACTCCGGCCGGTGGCTACCACGAAGTAGGACGTGATGACCAGCGTTGCAGCCACATCGAGGACGACGATGTCCTCGGCCTTCTTCTCGGCCGCGGCCGACGCGGCCAGAACGGCGATATCTCTGGGCTCCAGTGCGGGCACTCCCTTCGTCACGAGCCACCCCCTTCGGGTGGCGTGTAGTCCTCGCCGATGATCACGATGACATCGGCCACATCCTGATCGGACGGCTGGTCGATCACATCGCCGACACCGAGGACGGACTTGACCTGCTCGCCCTGTGCAAGATCGCCGTCCTGGACGACGATGAGCGTCGTGGCGTAATCGAACCGATCGGCGTTCTTCGTATCGATCACGCGCATGCCGCTCGTGATCAGCTGCTGAGCGGCGATTCCGGCGACCCCGGGCGCGCCGACACCGTTGTAGAGGATCACTCTGACCGCACCATCATCCCCGCCGACGCGCACGTCCCACCACTGCAGCAACAGATCCGCGATCTGCTCGCGCTGCGGTTCGAAGAACGTCTGTCCGCCGAGGTCGATCGGCTTGACCGGCAACGGAACGAGTGCCGTCCGGTCCCCGGTGACGGTCCCGATGAACGCTGCGATGCGGTCACGGTCCTCCTGCCCCAGATCGCTGTCCTGCACGTTGGGCATGACGTCACGGAGGCTTTGGTTGGTGAGCGCGTCTTGATAGACACTCACATCCACGACGACGTAGTGCTCGAACGGGACCGAAAGGTAGTTCGAGACGGCAGCGGCCGAGACCGCCGGGCCTGCGCTGTAGCTGTCGCCTACGCGCTCGAATCCCTGCCCCGGGACCTCCATGAACGCACCACTCGGTATCGCGATGCCGAGCACCTGATCGTTGGCCTCATCCAGGCGCACCGCGAGGAAGTCGGCACTACCTGTCCCGTTCACGCCGATGATGAGGAGGTTCTCGCGCGCCTTCTCGGCCTGCGCCTCGGGGCTTGCCGCCTGCTGCGCATCCCGCCGGGCCAACCATCGCGCACCCGCGTTCACCGCGGTGGCCACGAGGAGTAGTACGAGCCCGAGGGCGACGACGCTCACGAGCGCCATGCCGATCAGCTGCATCACGCCGACGAACCTGCTACCGGCGGTCTTCACGCCGGCATCGAACCTCTGCCGCACCGCCTGTGACTTTGCTTCGCGACGACGCTGCTTTCCGAGCTTGGATGACCGCTTCGACCCCCGCCAGCCTTCCGACCGCTCCGGCGGACTAGCCGCGGCGCGCCGCCGTGGATACTCGGCACCAGAGCGCGAGCGCTCCGGCAGCTCGCCTCCTGCGCGCGGACGTGACCTCCGCCGGGCGCTCACGGTCGGACCCCCGCGACGTGCAGGTTGTAGACCTCGAGCGTGACGGGGTGGAGCATGCGCCTCGTCTCGATCAGGTGACCCAGCGATGCCGAGTAGGCACGGGCGAACAGTTCTCCGAGCGTCACATCGCCGACGACACCGCGCAACTCGCTGGCGCGGGCGTATCGGCGCCGGGGCTCTATGATGTCCGAGATGTACACGGTCATGGCCAGGGCCGACATCACGGGTGCACCGCAGGTATGTGCGGCGACCGCTTCGAGCACATCGCCGCCGATACCCGGATACTCCCGGGCAAGGTCATGCGCGGCCACCGGCCCGTGCAGCAGATACGGCACCGCCCTGTCGACCTCGGTGACGGCCACATCGCTTGCCTCCGCCTGACGGAGCAGCTCGCCTACGTCGGTCTCGCGATGCCAGTCGTGCAACACCCCTGCGAGGCGCGCGGCGGCGGGATCGACACCGTACACAGACGCTATCCCGGCGGCCATCTCGGCGACCCGCTCACAGTGTGCCGCGCCATCTGCCGAGAGCCGTGCGACCACGGCCTCGCGAGCAAGTTCGTAGGTCACAGGCATCTCACGAGCTCCCCCGATACAGGCCGTTCTTGTGCGCGTACGCGGCGACGGCCTCGGGAAGGAGGTACCGCACGGGCTGACGGCCTGCGATCCTGGTACGTATGTCCGAAGAGGATATCGCGAGCGCCGGAACCTCCATGAGCTCCACCCTCAGGTTCGCCGCGGTCGCCCTGTCGCTGAAATCGGAGATGTCATGCCCCGGGCGCGTGGCGGCGATGAACGTGCACACATCGGCCAGAGAACCCGAGTCCTTCCACGTGACGATATCGAGCACCGCGTCTGCCCCGGTGATGAAGTACAGCTCCGCCTCGGGCCCGTGCATGCGCCTGAGCTCGAGCACGGTGTCCACCGTGTAGGTGACGCCCGGGCGGTCGACCTCGATGCGGCTCACGATGAAGTCGGGGTTGCTCGCAGTGGCGATCACGGTCATCAGGTAGCGGTGCTCCGCCGACGAGACCTCGCGTCCGGACTTACGCGCGGGCCGACCGGTAGGCATGAACACCACTCGGTCCAGGTTGAACTGGACGAGCGCTTCTTCTGCGGTGACGAGGTGACCGTAGTGGATCGGGTCGAACGTCCCGCCCATTATGCCGAGTCGGAGTCGTTTCCTCACTCGCGTATCTGACCGCTTCCCATCGCCACGTACTTGGTGGTCGTCAGCGCCGCAAGCCCCATCGGGCCACGTGCGTGAAGCTTCTGAGTCGAGATGCCGATCTCCGCGCCGAGGCCGAACTCCCCGCCGTCGGTGAAACGCGTCGACGCATTGACGTAGACGGCGGCCGCGTCCACCTCGTTCAGGAACCTCACCGCAGCCGAGTACTCCTCGGTGACGATCGCCTCACTGTGCTTGGTACCGTACGTGTTGATGTGCGCGATGGCCTCGTCCAGGCCCGCGACGACCTTGCACGCGATCTGGAGGTCGAGGTACTCGGTGGCCCAGTCCTCCTCCGTGGCTGGCACGACCCGCATGATCGCGCCGAGCGCGCGCGTCTTGTCATCGGCGTGTACGGTCACACCGGCTTGCTCGAGCGCCCTCAGGATCGGCGGAAGCACGACCTCGTAGATCGACTCGTCGATCAGCAGCGTCTCGGCGGCGTTACACACACCAGGACGCTGACACTTGGCGTTGACGACTATCCGCTCGGCCATGCGCGGGTCGGCGGACTCGTGGACGTAGATGTGGCAGTTGCCGGTCCCGGTCTCGATGACCGGTACGGTGGCGTTCTCGACGACGCTCTTGATGAGCCCGGCGCCACCACGCGGGATGAGCACGTCGATGACACCGTGAAGTCTCATCAACTCCTCGGCAGCCTCGCGATCGATGGACGAGACAGTCGCGATACAGCCCTCGGGCAGCCCCGCGCCGACAGCCGCCGCCGCGAGCACCTTGGTGATAGCGAGATTGGACTCGACTGCGAGTGACCCGCCACGCAGTACCACCGCGTTGCCGGTCTTGATGCACAGCCCCGCCGCGTCAGCGGTCACGTTCGGCCGGGCCTCGTAGATGATCGCCACAACGCCTATCGGCACGCGCACCTGCTGGAGCCAGATGCCGTTGCCGAGCCTGCCCCCACTGACGACCTCGCCGATCGGGTCGGGCAGCACCGAAAGACTCTTGAGAGCCTCGGATATCGCCTTGATGCGCATCGGGTTGAGCTCGAGCCGGTCGAGCAGCGAGGCTCCGGTGTTCTTGGCCCGGGCAGCCTCCATATCCCGGGCATTGGCCTCGAGGATCTCGTCCTGCCTGGAGACGAGGGCGTGCGCCATGGCAAGCAGCGCGCGGTTGCGCTGGTCTGTGGACGTGTTGGCTAATGCCACGGCCGCCTTCTGCGCCCGTCCGGCCAGTTCGCGGACCTCCGACATCAGATGAGTCCCTTCGCTCGGCTGCGCTTGCTTAGAAGATCACGAGATGGTCGCGGTGGACGACCTCAGAACCGTCCCATCCGGGGAGCACGCCACCGATATCTGCCGAGCGAAGACCCCGCACCTTCTTGAGGTCTTCGGCCGACATCCCGGCGAGTCCCCTGCCCAGTTCCCGGCCCCCGGCGTCAGTGAGCGAGATCGGATCACCTATGACAAAGCTCCCGGTCACGTCAACGACACCGGCCGGGAGCAAGCTCTTGCCCCGCAAGCATAGGGCCTCTTTCGCGCCATCGTCAATCGCGACAGAACCGCGTGGGTGGCCGGCGTAGGCGAGCCACAGCTTGCGGCCCTTGACCGCCGCCGCACCTCCGGCGAACAGCGTTCCCACCGGTCTACCGGCTGCGGCATCCACCACGACGTCCGTCCTGCGACCATCGGCGACCACGAGTGGGATCCCCGCGCGCATGAGCGCCCGGGCGGCCTCGAGCTTGGTCGCCATGCCCCCGCTACCGGCAGCCGAACCGGGGCCTCCCGCCGAAGCGAGGTGCTCGTCGGTGACTGCCTCGACCCGCTCGACGAGCTGCGCTTCGGCATCACACCGCGGATCTGCCGAGTAGAGTCCGTCGATATCGGTCAGGATCACCACGAGGTCCGCGTGGACCATCATGCCGACGAGCGCCGCGAGATTGTCATTGTCGCCGAACCTGATCTCCTCGACCGCCGTCGTGTCGTTCTCATTCACGATGGGAACGATGCCGAGATCGAGCAGCCGCTCGAGCGTGTGACAGGCGTTCACGTACTGCTGGCGATGGGAGACATCGTGACGTGTGACAAGCACCTGCCCCACCATGACGCCGCGGGCGTTGAGTAGCTGCCGGTAGGCGTCGACGAGCCTCACCTGGCCCACCGCCGCGGTCGCCTGCAGTGTCGGGATGTCGGTGGGTCTGGTCTTCAGGCCCAGTGCCTCTATCCCGGCCGCGATCGCCCCGCTCGTCACGACGACCGTCCTGTCCCCGGCCTCTCTGAGCACCGCGACCTGATCGGCGAGCTCGGACAGATACTCGTGGTCGATCCGACCATCACACCCGGTGACGGTCGAACTCCCCACTTTGACCACTATCGTGCGCTTTGCCACGTCATTCCGATTCGCCGTATGACTCGAACTCGAATGATACCGGTCCTATGTGGACGGTGTCGCCGTCACGAGCACCGGCCGCAAGCAACCGGGCCTCGACACCCATCCTGTCGAGCTTGCGCTGAAGGTACGCCACCGCTTCCTCGTTGGTCATGTCGGTCCGGATCACGGCGCGCTCGACATCACGCCCCGTCACGTCCCAGCCACCGTCTTCGGCCCGCGCGACGCTGATCCCCCGATCGGCGTCCGGCGCATACCGGTACTCGGCCTCGTACATCGGGCCCTCGGCAGGCGCGGCGAGGCGAAGCTCGTGCACCTTGGCGGCGACCGCGCGGAGCATAGGGCCGATGCCGTCGCCGGTCACGGCCGAGACCGGGAAGTACTCGCGCCCGACCTCGGCACACCACGCAGCGACCCGCGCGGAGTTCTCCTCCGCGCCGGACATATCGATCTTGTTGCCGACGACGATCTGCGGTCGCACGGCCAACTCGTCGGCATGCGCGGCAAGCTCTCCGTCGATCACCGCGATATCCTCAACAGGATCTCGCCGTTCGTAGCTTCCGGACAGGTCGACGACGTGCAGGATGAGCGCGGAACGCTCGATGTGGCGCAAGAACTCGTGGCCGAGACCCGCGCCGTCGCTGGCGCCCTCGATGAGGCCGGGCACGTCGGCTACCACGAACGAGTGCTCCCCGCTCGACGCGACACCGAGATTGGGGACGAGCGTCGTGAACGGGTAGTCGGCGATCTTGGGCCGGGCCGCGCTGATACGCGCGATGAGCGAGGACTTGCCCACACTCGGCAGGCCGACGAGAGCCGCATCGGCGAGCATCTTGAGCTCGAGCTCGATCCAGCGCTCCTCACCAGGCTCGCCAAGCTCGGCGAACGTGGGCGCTCGGCGTGTCGACGTCACGAAGTGCCGGTTGCCGCGCCCACCGCCGCCCCCGCGAACGACGACGAGTCGTTGACCCTGCGTCGTCAGGTCGCCGATGACGGAGCCTGTCTCGGCATCCCGCACGATCGTACCGGCGGGCACGGGCAGGACGAGTTCGTCACCGGTCGCGCCGTCGCGACCGGAGCCCTTGCCATGGGTGCCACGCTCGGACTTGAAATGGCGCTTGTAATGGAAGTCGAGCAGCGTCGACAACGCGGTGTCGACCTTGAGCACGACGTCGCCACCGGGCCCGCCGTCACCACCGTCGGGGCCGCCCTTTGGCACGTGCGCCTCGCGACGGAACGACGCGCATCCCGCGCCGCCGTCACCGGCCTTCACATGTATCTTCACTTCATCGATGAACATGACCGCTCCATTGCCGTGCGCTGGGTTCCCATCATAGTGCACGGCGCTTCATCGCCGCATGCACAAAGGCCCCCCGCAGGTCGCGGGAGGCCCTCACGGTTGCGTATGTGCGTACAGGCTCAGACCTGCGGCAGCACGTGCACCCGCCGGTCCTTGCCGTGCGTGAAGTCCACAACGCCGTCGATCTTGGCGAACAGCGTATCGTCCCGGCCGAGACCGACGTTCTGGCCCGGCTTCAGCCGCGTCCCGCGCTGACGCACCAGGATCGAGCCGGCGGTCACGGTCTGACCCGCGAACCGCTTGACGCCGAGCCGCTTCGACTGGGAGTCACGACCGTTCCTGGTCGACCCCATACCCTTTTTGTGAGCCATCCTCGATCACCTTCTCGTCGTCCGTGAGTTGCGCTCGTGCGCTAGACTTCCTACTTCTTGGCGTGGACTCCGCAGTACTCCGAGCCGTCCTTCGCCTTGTTGGTGCACGGCGAACCATCCGCCTTCACCGCGGCACACAGCCGGGCTTCGTCGGTGGCAGCCTCGACAGGTGCGGGCTTCTCGGCCTTGGGTGCGGGCTTCTTAGCCTTGGGTGCGGGCTTCTCGGCCTTGGGTGCGGGCTTCTTAGCCTTGGCCGGCTCGCCGTCGAGTGAGATGTCGGTCACGCGAAGGCTCGTGAGCGTCTGGCGATGACCCTTGGTGCGCTTGTAGCCCTTGCGCTTCTTGAACTTGAAGACGATCTGCTTCTCGCCCTTGAAGTGCTCGAGTACCAGGGCCGTCACGCTCGCGCCGGCAAGTTCGGCGGCCGTGGCGTAGATCGTGTCACCGTCGGCGACGAAGATGACGGGCAGCGATACGGTGTCGCCGACCTCGGCAGAAAGACGCTCGACGGCGACGATCGTGCCCTGCTCGACCTTCGCCTGCTTACCGCCGCTGTTTATGACTGCATACATGGATTGTTGCTCCAGTCAGGTGGGAGTACACGCGAGGAGAAAGACTAGCAGAGCCGCACGCCGAGCGTCAACGCCCACGCGACACCGGTCACTCGATATCAAGGCCGAGAGCGCCGACCTTTCCCTCGATGAGCACGCGCACCTCGGTGGGCGCGACGTCCGGGTCCGGCATCACGCTCACCTGTTTGCCGGTCTCGGCACGCAGGAGCGCGACGGTGTTATGACCCGGCGCGTTCACCAGCGCGTACGTCGTGGGGTTCAATCCTACGAGGTATGCAGGAGAGCGGCCGGTGACGAGGATCTCCCGCAGCCGACGCTCGACCGTTATGCGGCGCGTCGCCTCGGACAGCACGCGGCCCTCACCGTTGCACGTCGTGCACGGCTCGGTCAGCACACCGTAGAGGCCATCCGTCACGTTCTTGCGCGTCATCTCCACCAGGCCGAGGCGGGACATCTCGGACACGCGTGTCTTCGTACGGTCTCGTTCGAGTGCGCTGGAGAGCCGCGCGGTGACCAGACTCCGGTTCGCCGGACTCTCCATGTCGATGAAGTCGATCACGATGATGCCACCGATGTCGCGCAACCGAAGCTGGCGCACCACCTCGGTGGCCGCTTCCAGGTTGGTGCGCACGACGGTGTCTTCCAGGTTCTTGCGACCCACGTAGCTGCCGGTGTTGACGTCGATAGCCGTGAGCGCCTCCGTGCGGTCGATGGTGATGTGCCCGCCCGATGGGAGGGGCACGACACGCAGCACCGCCGCGTCGATGTCGTCCTGGAGTCCGTACGACTCGAACAGCGCCCGGCGCTCCTTGTGGAGCTGCACGCGTTTGCTGAGCCTGGGCGCCGTCTTCCTGAGAAACGACGTGACCTTCTCGTAGACGCGCTTATCGTCGATCACGAGGCGCCGGAAGTCCTCACCGAATGCGTCGCGCACGAGCCGCAGAGCCACGTCCATCTCGGTGTAGACCACCTCAGGCGCAAGCCCCTCCCTACCTTGATGCTGCACGCGACGCCACAGACGCAGAAGGAACTCCAGGTCGCCTTCGAGCTCCTTATCCGTGGCGCCAACCGCCGCGGTCCTGATGATCACACCGATGCCCTCGGGGACGAGCGGCTCGATGATCGAAGTGAGCCGGTCGCGCTCCTCATCGGGGATCTTGCGCGACACACCCACGAACGGCGAGAAGGGCATGAGCACGAGGAACCTGCCGGGCAGCGTGATCTCCGTGGTCACCCGGGCGCCTTTGGTGCCCATCGGGTCCTTGAGCACCTGAACCATGAGTTGCTGCCCCTGCCTGAGGAGCGACTGGATGTCCCGGCGCGGCGCGCCCGCGACGCCTTCCGGGGAGACGACCTCGTCCACGTACAGGAAGGCGTTCTTCTCGAGTCCGATGTCGATGAACGCCGCCTGCATACCCGGAAGCACGTCCCGCACCTTACCCAAGTAGACGTTGCCGACGACGCTTCTCTTCGGCCGCTCGACGTACAGCTCTACGAGACGCCGGTCTTCCAGAATGGCGACCCTCGTCTCGTGCGTATCGTGCGAGATCAACATCTCGCGTGTCGTGTCTGTCACTGCCCGCCCCGCTACAGGGGTCGGCGCCAGACTCCCTTGTCCTCGATGAAGAGGTCCGTCCGGGTCACGATCGTCCGGGCATGAGCGCCGAGTGCTGCGTCAATAAGCGCCTCGGGCCGGATGGAGCCCCGTTCTCCCATGCGCACCCAGATGCGGGCGACGGGCTGTCCATCCTGTGTCGTCACGTCGGGCTCCTTCGGGAGCGCCTCGGTGAGATCGAAAACCTTGTGTTTGCCCTTATGGTCGATACCAAGCGTGCCGGTCTCCACGATTCGAGCGAGCGCTCGCCCGATCTCCTCGTGCGGGATCCCCCCTTCCACAGTCACGTCGTAGGCCGCGATGGTCAACGCGGCACCTAGCGACCTCTCTTTGACGGGCACATACCCGCACAGGTGCGGTGCAATCTCCACCGCGCTCACACCCTCCAGGGAGCGGCACGCCTCATCCGGCGGTACGAAGCTTGCGAGCATCAAGTCGTAGTACTCCCGCTCACCCGCTGTCCCGACAGGCAGCGCCGGGCCGAACGCCATCTTCATCCGCGGCGTGAATCCCTGGCTGACAGCATACGGCAATCCTGCCCGTCGCGCAGCGCGCTCACACGCACGCATCGTCTCGAGGTGCGACAGATGCCTCAGGCGACCGGCCTTGCGGAAGCACACCCGGAGACGGAATCCCTCAGCCACAGCGCTCACCTGCCAGAACGATATCCGTCCCGAGCGCCCCGCAGACGCCGCAGCCCGTACACTCGCCGAAGGTGCAGTCGTCGGTGGTCACGCCCGCCAGCGCCCGCTCACGCTCATCGAGCAGGAACCGCTCCGAAAGGCCGCTGTCGATGTGCGCCCATGGCAGGGGCGCGTCGAGCGGGCGCGGGGTCGTGGCGAGGGCGGCGGCATCGAGGCCGACCTCCTCGAACGCCCGGAGCCACCGCGCGAACGAGTACCGCTCGGTCCATGCGTCAAACGACGCCCCCGAGCGCCACGCCGCCTCGATCGCATCGGCCACCGAACGGTCGCCCGCCGCAAGCACGGCCTCGAGCGCCGAGACCTCGGCGTCGTGCCACGACAGCTCCACGCCTTTGCGTGGCATCACTCCGCGGAGAAGCGACTGACGACGCCTCACCTCCGGCAGCGGGATCTGCCCCTCCCACTGGAACGGCGTGTGCGCTTTCGGAACGAACGTCGATACCGAGACCGCGACGCGCAGACCGCCCCTCTCGGCAGGCGGTGTAGCTGCGCGGGCCTCTGCCAGTACCCGGTCGACCAGCGCACCTATTGCGATCACGTCGTCGTCAGTCTCTGTGGGCAGGCCGATCATGAAGTACAGCTTCACCCGACGCCAGCCGGCTGCAAACGCGGACCGCACCGTGGTGATGAGCTCCTCCTCGGCGACGTTCTTGTTGATGACGTCACGCAGACGCTGCGAACCGGCCTCGGGGGCGAAGGTCAGGCCCGTCTTGTGACCACCGCCGAGGAGCCGGGCAAGCGTCAGCGTGAACGAGTCGACACGCAGCGACGGTACCGACACCGAGACGGCCGTGCCCTCGAGGCGTCGCGACAGTCTCCTGAGGATGTCGGCGAGCGCCGAGTGGTCCGCGGTGGACAACGATGTGAGCGACAGTTCCTCGTAGCCGGTGCACCGAAGCGACGCCACCGCGTCCCGGACGATCGAGTCGGCCGAACGCTCGCGCACCGGCCGGTAGACCATGCCGGCCTGGCAGAACCGGCACCCTCTCGAGCAGCCCCTGAGCACCTCGATGGTGGACCTGTCGTGTACGACATCTGCGTACGGGACCACAGGACACCGCGGACTCTCATACGCGTCGAGGTCCGTCACCACTCGGCGCCTGACCCGCGCTGGAGCATCGCCGAGCGGTACAAGCGCCCCATCGGGGCCCGCTTCGTACAGCGACGGCACGTAGACGCCGCCGATGGCGCAGAGATCACGCAGGGTCTCGGCGCGGGTCGCACCGCGCTCGCGCGCAGCCCGGTGGGCGCTCACGATCTCGAGCACCGCATCCTCTCCGTCGCCGACGAGGATCGCGTCGAAGAACGGGGCCATCGGCTCGGGGTTGTGGGAACACGGTCCGCCACCGATGACGAAGGCATCGGCGTCGCCCCGCTCAGCCGCCCGGAGTGGGATCCCGGCGAGGTCGAGCGCCTCGAGGATGTTGCTGTACGTGAGCTCGTAGGGCAGCGTGATGCCGAGAAGATCACACTCGGCCACCGGGGTACACGACTCAAGGGTGAACAACGGCACTCCCTGGGCGCGCATCGCCGAGATCATGTCGAGCCACGGCAGGAAGACGCGCTCTACACCCACACCATCCAGAGCACCCAGGCGCGCGGCAAGCACCTGGAGAGCCTGGTTGGCCATGCCCACCTCGTACGTGTCCGGATACATCAGAGCGACCCGGTACGCCTCATGAGCGCCGGAGCGGGCACCCCACTCACGATCTATGTAGCGCGACGGTCGCTCGACACCTGCGAGCAGCGGTTCGACAAGCCCCCAGAGGTCACCCGTCACTCGGGCCGCCTCCGGTCTCGGGCAGTGCGAGCTGCTGGTCTTGCCCCGGCAACGACGCGGACTTCCGCCGGGGCAGACTCTCGACAGCGCGGGCGCGGAGTCGCTTGAGACGGGCGGTGACCTGTTGGAAGTCCGCGCCGTCCTCGAAGTAGGCGATCGCGGCCTTGCCCATAGCAACGGTGCCGGTGTAGCCGATGCCGCCCTTCACGGCCCAGCCGAGCACGGGCACCACGACCAGCAGCTGGCGCGCCACGGTGCGCAACGCGAACCCGCCGCCGAGTATGGCAGCGAGTTCCTTGATGCGATCCACGCCCAGCGGCTCGCCGTACGCGGCGGCGATCTGAAGAAGCATCTTCGCCTGGTTGGCGGTCATGATCGGCATGTCGGCCCCGGGGATGAGCGACACGGCACCGATCACGCCGTTCTGCCACGCCGTGGTCTTCACGGCATCCTCGGCAACCGGCCGCCTCATGAATACGAAGTTGTGCGCGAGCGCCAGGCGCTTGCTGCCGAGTGCATCGGCGAGCCAATCGCCCAGCGACGCGACGGCCTCCTCGGGACTCTCGGCTACGACCAGGTCACCCGTCGGCTGGGACAGCGCGTCAGCGATCGCGTCGGCCCAACCCTCGGCACCGAGCGAGACGGCGACCACCTGCATCTGCATGCGCCGGGGTCCCTCGAGCGCCTCTATGAGCCCCGCACCGCCACCGCCGACCAGCGCTATGACGACATCGGTGCCCGGAGCGAGCGCAGGAGGTTTGCCGGGCTCGGCAAGCTCGATCTGCAGCGTGGCCGCGGCGGTCTTCGGGCGCAGCGCGGTCTGTACGGCGGATATGAGCTCGTCGGCAGCGTCGACCTCGACGAACACGGCGAGTCTCACGGGCCGCTCGCGCTCCTCGACGAGGCGCGTACCGGACTTCATCAGATCACGTACATCCATCGGAAGCGGCATGAGCCGTCCTCCCCTCTCGCGGTGATCTCAGGTGCCGTAGCGCCTGGACCACACGGACAACAGCAGACCGACAGCGGCGAGGTTGGTCACCATCGACGAACTGCCGAAACTCATAAACGGTAGCGGAATGCCTGTAATAGGCATCATACCCACGGTCATCCCGATGTTCTCCAGTATCTGGAACAGCCACATCCCGATGATGCCCGCCGAGATGAGCGCACCGTACAGATCCCGCGACGATGTCGATATCGCAAGCGCGGTCACCAGCAGCGCGAGGAACAGGCCGAGAAGTAGCACCGCGCCGAGGAACCCAAGCTCCTCACCGAGTACCGAGAAGATGAAGTCGGTATGGCGCGCGGGGATGAAGTGGAGGTTGGACTGCGTGCCCGCTCCGAGCCCCTTGCCCGCCAGACCGCCGGAGCCGATAGCGATCTTGGACTGAGCCAGATTGTACCCGGCACCCGTCGGATCGCGCTCGGGCTCGACGAACACCAACAGGCGGTCCTCCTGGTAGTCGGCGAGCAGGCCGAACTGCAGCACTGCGGCCGTGGCAAGCACCGCAACGAGCACCGCATAGGCGAAGTACCGGCCCTTCATCCCGCCGACGATCAGCATGACGAACGTGATCGCGATGAACACGAGGCCGGTTCCGAGGTCGGGCTGCAGCAGGATGAGCACGAGTGCGACGGCCACGTACGCCATGACTTTGAAGACCTCGGCTGGCGTGTCGATCCGGCCTTTGAACGACGAGATCACGGCCGCGACGACCACGATGAAGATGAGCTTGGCGGGCTCGGACGGTTGGAACAGGCGCACGCCGAACACGGCTAGCCACGACGTCGCGCCGCCAGCCGTGTAGCCAAGCCCGGGAATACGAGGACTCAGCAGCAGGAACGCCCCGAGCGCGATCAGGGGTCCCTGCCAACCGCGCAAGCGCGTGTAGTCGTAGGCCCAGGCGAGGGCGAGCGGAACCAGCCCGACGCCGATGCCCACCGCGTGGCGGAGGAGCATCCCCTCCCCGCCGTCCATACCGAGTGTCGCCGATGCCACCATGACCGATCCATAGACCACGAGCGCAAGCGTCCATAGTAGAAGCGGCATGTGGACGGCATCGAAGAACCGCCTGGACGTCGACCTGTGCGTGCGCGACCTAGCCACGGGCGATCACCTCGACACGTCCGTAGTGCGGATCGTCACGATCGGACGGCCGAGCAACTGGGCCAGGATGTTGCGCGCAGCGGGACCGGTCACTGAGCCGCCATGCCCGCCCTGCTCGACGAGAACGGCAACGGCGTACTTGGGGGCGTCGGCCGGCGCGTACGCGCAGAACACCGCGTAGTCGTCCTTGCCCTTCACCTCGGCCGTGCCTGTCTTGCCTGCCACGGGGATGCCGAACCCGGAAAACGCGCCCTTGGCAGTGCCCTCGCGAGTCACGTCAACAAGCGAACGCGCTATCACGCCGAGCGACGCCTCCGAGGCACCGCTCGCGGCGAACACTTCGGGCTCGACCTCACGCACGACCGCGCCCGAGCTGTCGAGCACCGCCTCGAGCACGTGCGGTCGCATGACGGTACCGTCATTGGCGATCCCGGCGTAGAGTGCCGCCATCTGAAGAGGCGACGCGAGAGTGTCGCCCTGGCCGATCGCCATGTTGACGGTGTCACCGGGCAGCCACATCTGATACTCGGGATAGTTGCGGTTGAACTCCTTCTTCCACTCGGCGTCCGGGATCCTGCCGGCCACCTCACCCGGAAGGTCGATCCCCGTCTTCTGTCCGAGCCCGAACGCGCGCGCCTCAGCCTGCAACTCCTCAGCCTTGCGCTTGTACAGCTCGTAGCCGATCTCATAGAACACCGTGTCGCAGGAGTGCTTCATGCCCGCCCGCAACGACAGCGTGCCGTGACCCGTGCGCTTCCAGCAGCGCTTCGGCCACTGCTTCCCCATGTCGGTCCACGTGCCCGTGCATACGTACGTGGTGCCCTCCGATGCGATACCGGTCTCGAGTCCCGCGAGCGCGGTCACGACTTTGAACGTCGAAGCAGGTGGATAGGCCGCCATGATCGCGCGGTTGTTGAGCGGATACTCGCTCGACTTGGCGTTCAGGGCCTCCCACTCGGCGGTGCTGATGCCGCCGAGGAACGCCGAGGGATCGTAGGTCGGCGCGCTCGCCATAGCGATGACCTCGCCGGTCGCGACATCGAGGACGACGGCTGCGCCGGCCTTGGTGCTGGTGTATCCCTGTCGGCGGGCTTCAGCGATGGCGGCGGCAAGCTGCTCCTCCGCCACCCGCTGGACCTCGATGTCGATGGTGAGCCGGATGTCGTTGCCCGGACGGGCGGGCTGCTCGTCCAGGGTCCCTTGCGGACGACCGGAGGCGTTCACCTCGATCCGTCGCCAGCCCTTGTCGCCCTGCAGCACGCTTTCGTACTGCCGCTCAGCACCGGTCTTGCCGACCGTGTCGCCAAGCTCATAGCCGGCGTAGACGTCCGAGCTCGCATACTCGTTCTCGGAGATGGCGCCCGTGTAACCGAGCAGGTGTGCGCCGACGCTGCCGTTCGGGTACTCCCGGACCGCGATCTCCTCGACCCTCACCCAGGGAAAGTCGGTCTGCCGCTCGAGCAGCTGACCCACGACCTCCATCGGCGCATCGAGCGCGATCACCCGTGGACGCAGAGCCTCCTGCTTCACATCCGCAACGCGCTCGAACACCTCCGCCGGCGTCATCTCAAGCATCGTCGCGACCTCGCCGAAGATGTCGTCGAGCTCGCGACGCGTAGGATCGTCAGCGGTATCGTCGTTGCGCGAGCGATTGAGTAGCGCGCGGACGTCCTCGTGAGACGGATCGATGCTCACCGCGAGAGCGGACCGGTTGGTCACAAGCTCAACGCCGTTGCGGTCGTAGATCCGCCCGCGCGGCGCGTCGAGTGAGATCTCGCGAACACGGTTGTTCTCCGCAAGCGCCGCGAACGAGTCGCTGGTGAGCACCTGCATCATCCACAGGCGAAGCAGCAACGCCGTCAGCACGACGACGATGACGATGCCGAGGGTCGCGAACCGCGACTTGAGTTCTTGCCGGTACGTGGACATGGGTGAGCGGGGCTCCCGAATGGCCGCAGCCGCGTGCTATCAGGCGACGCGCTTGAACGACTTCATCGTACGGTCGGAGCGCAAGAAGCGCGCCAACCACGGGTAGGCGAGCAGGACCAGCATCGCATTGTACACCGCACGCGGCAGCACGACCTGCACGAGCGAGGCCCAGAACTCAGGACCCGCGCCTACGACTGCAAGGACGATCAGGTAGAACGTGTCGGCCACCAGGCCGGCGATCACCGCCACGGTCACCGGCGCCAGCCAGCCCTCGGCGAAGAGGTTCTCCTGCAGCATGCCCCCGGTGTAGCCCGTCACCGCCAGTACGAGCGCCCACGCACCCACCGGTGCCGTGCCGAGCAGGTCCAGCAGCAGCCCCGCACCGAACCCGGCGATGGCGCCTGCCGAGGGGCCTTCGACGAATGCCAGAGTGATCACGACGAGTAGCAGCAGGTTGGGCACCACCCCAAAGATAGCAAGGTGGGGGGCGAGCATCACCTGCAGCACGAATGCCGCGGCCAGCGCACCCACCGTTGTCCACGACCGCCTCACTCGATCTCCCCCGCATCGGTCTCGGTGGACGATCCCACCAGCACGAACACCTCTTCGAGGAGGTTCACGGGAACCCTGGAGGTCACGCCGATGCGCGGGTAGAGTTCCCCACGCCTGTCGTCGACGGAGACGACGTCGCCAACCACGATGCCTTTGGGATAGACCCCGCCGAGTCCGCTCGTGAGTACGACGTCCCCCTCCTGCGGCAGCGTGGCGCGGTCCACGAAGTCCAACGAGAGTGCGCCGCCGACCGAGCCACGCATGACACCGAGTGCGCGGGTCGACTGGATCATCGCGGCAACACCGCTCTGCTGGTCCGTGATCAGCCGCACGGTCGATGACCTCGCGGAGACCTCGGCTACCTGCCCGACGAGACCCTGGGCCGCGATGATGGGCATACCCGGTTCAACGCCGTCCTCAGAACCCCGATCGATGACTACCACGCCCTCCCAGGAACTCAGGGGGCGCTGGATGACCCTCGCGCCGAGCTTGGCTAGGTTCCGCTCCTCGGCGAACTCGACCAGGGCGCGCAGCCGCTCGTTCTCCTGCCGAGCTTCCTCGAGCTCCGCCAGGCGGGCGCGCAGCTCATCGTTCTGTTCCTCGAGCGCATCGAGACGCTCCCGGGAGGCTCCGATTCCCCCGAAGAACGAACCCACAGCGCGCACGGGGCTCGTGATAGCCGTCCCGGCACTCGCGATGGGCGCGCTCACCGCAAGGGTCGCGCGTCGGGCCGAGTGGAGGATTCCTCGGTCACCTTCACGGAAGTACACGGTGAGCAACACGAGGGATGCGACGATCAGGACCACCAACAGCGTGGTGTTCGCTCTCTTCGGTTCAGGCTGACCGATGCGCATCGTAAGAATCGGCCTCCGCCCTACCGCGAGACCGTCAGGACCTTCTTGAGGACGTCGATCTCCTCGAGGGCCTGAGCCGATCCGAGCACGACGTTGATGAGCGCATTCTCAGACACATGCACGGGCATCCCGGTCTCGAAACGGAGCCGGTCGTCGAGAGCGCGCAGGAGCGCGCCGCCGCCGGTCAGGACGATGCCATACTCCATGATGTCGCTCGATAGCTCGGGCGGGGTCTTCTCAAGCGTGCCCTTGATCGCCGAGATGATCGCCAGAGTGGGCTCCTCGATCGCGATCCTGACCTCCTCCGAGGAGACCTGGAACGTGCGCGGCAGGCCGGTGAGAAGGTCACGGCCGCGAACCTCGACGTCGAGTTCTTCGGTGAGCGGGTGCGCCGATCCTATCTCGAACTTGATCTCCTCGGCGGTTCGCTCACCGATGAGTACGTTGTACTCCTTCTTGATGTGGGCGATGATCGCCTCGTCGAACTCGTCTCCGCCGATGCGGATGGACTGCGCCACGACGATCCCGCCGAGCGAGATGACCGCCACCTCGGTGGTGCCTCCGCCGATGTCGACGACCATGTTACCGGTGGGCTCCTGGATAGGAAGACCCGCACCGATAGCCGCGGCCATCGGCTCCTCGATGAGGTACGCGCTCCGCGCCCCCGCCTGCATCGTCGCCTCGAACACCGCGCGCTTCTCGACTTCCGTGACTCCCGACGGCACGCACACGACCACGCGCGGCTTGGGCTGCCACGGAAAACGCTTGATGCGCGTCTTGTTGATGAAGTACCGAAGCATCGCCTCGGTGACCTCGAAGTCCGCGATGACGCCATCTTTGAGCGGACGGATTGCGACGATGCTGCCGGGCGTACGCCCGAGCATCCGCTTGGCGTCGATGCCGACTGCCAACACACGCTTGGTGTCACGTTCGACCGCAACGACGGACGGCTCGATAAGCACGATGCCCCGACCCCGCACGGACACAAGAGTATTGGCGGTGCCGAGATCGACCGCCATGTCTCCGCCCCACGAGTCGAAGAACATATCGATAAGCGACAAGAGCGCTTCTCTCCTTTCGGTGCGCCCCTACGGGCGCACGCGTGCGTCCCACGACGCACAAAAGACGCGCGGCGAACGCTCCCACCGCGCGGGTAAGTCCGCACATCGCGAGAAGTGTAGCAGATGAGCGCCTGACAAACACGCGATGATGGCGTACTGACGTGGCAACGGCGCAGGTAGATGAGGGTGTCGTCACATGAGCCCGAGGTCTCGGAGGCTGGTATGCCCGTCCCCCTCGCCGATGATCACATGGTCGAGTACCTCGATGCCGAGCACGTCTCCCGCCTTCACGAGACGCCTCGTGAGTTGGATGTCGGCACCCGACGGGGTGGGATCGCCGCTCGGGTGATTGTGCACGACCACCACCGAGGCGGCCGAGACCTTCACCGCCTCTTTGAACAGCTCTCGCGGGTGAACGATCGACGCGTTCAAGCTACCAACGGACACCTCGATGGTCCGCAGAAGCTGATTCTTGGTGTTGAGCGCGAGCGCCCAGAAGTGCTCCCGGTCCGATCCCCGCAACTGCGGTGCGCAGAGCCTGACGACGTCTTCTGGTCGCGTGACGACGGGCTTGGCGGCGCCGCGTGGAAGCACCGAGCGTCGGCCGAGTTCGAGCGAGCCGAGCAGTCTGGCCGCAGCCGCAGGTCCGACTCCGTCGAGGCACACCAGATCATCCGCGCTCAGGCGCCAGATACCATCGGGGACCGGGTGGCGCGCTATGATCCCCTCGCCGAGTGCGCCGGTGCAGTCGCCGAGCACCAGTGACAGCAGCGCGGCGTCAGACACGGCACCACACTGCCCGAACAACACGAGATCGCGCGCGGATCCCTGCACCCCTACCAGGCGCGGCGCCATGCCGTCCTCCCCCCGTTCGTCTACCGCTTCGTGATGCGGGAGACCACGCTACCGGCCACCAGGCCGGTAGCCGCGCCCACGGCGAGCGCGACGAGCACCGAGGGAGGTGCGAGGACGAACACCGAACTACTGCCCAGCACGAGCGCGGCCACCAGGAACTGCCCGAACATGTGACCGACTGAACCGGCCGCAGAGAGTCCGACCGGGGAAAGCGACGGCAGGCTCCGCTGTAGCACGACCATGACGCCGAGGGAGAGCGCCGCCCCGGTAGCCGCCATCGCGAACACCGGAGACGCGATCGTTCCGGTGAGAAGGCCGATCACGACGACACGGCCACCGCTGACGAGCGCGGCCACGCGCGCACCGCACAGCAGCAGGGCCACGACCACGGCGATGTTTGCCAGGCCGATACGAAGCCAGGGCAGAAGCGCGACCGGCGGCAGGGACGACTCTACGAGCCCGAGCACGACCGCGGTCGCAAGAAGCGCCGAGGCGTATGCCACGCGCAGGGTCGCTGAGCGCAAGCCGGGCTGCGCCCCGCGTAGTTCATCAGCGAACGCGTGCGTCGAGCTCATCGAGGCCACCCCCCTCGATGCGAACGATCACTCCGTTGGGGACACATGCGATCACCGAACCGGGAGCAGATATGCGACCTGTGCGCACGCACGTGTGATCGGGGCAGTCCGCTTCTGTGACAGCGACGGCTCCGTCGGCGATACGCACCACCACTTCACCCCGCGCACCGACGATCGCGAGCTCCTCGTTTGAGTCCAGATTCCGCGTCGTCACCCCGCCCGGTCCGGCTATCGCGACGCGCGTGGCATCAGCTGCCCCGGCGGATACCACGACCGGCCAACTGACGACCGCCACCACAGCGATGACGGCGATGACGATGCGGTCGGCCCGGGTCATGTCTCTACGCTTCCTGAGCGACGTTCGCCGGAGTCTCGACGTCGGGGCCGACACCATCGGCTGCCACCGCATCGACGCCCGGCCGGTGACCGTAGAAGTCGATGCATTTCTGCGGGCACACCTCGACGCAGGCGCCACACCCGGTGCACTTCTCGTAGTCGACGACCGCAAGCATATCGATCACGTGAATGGCATCGTGCGGACACTCCCGCTCGCACTTCTTGCACGCGATGCAGCAGGCTGTGCAGTTGGCTCTTCGCGCCTTGACTTTGTCTCGCGCGTTGCACCGCATGACGATGGGGGCCGCCTCGGGCACGAGTTCGAGCAGCGTCAGATGGCCGCGCGGACATTCGCGTACGCAGATGCCGCATCCCGTGCACTTCACCGGATCGATCACCGGAAGGCCACGCGCATCCATGCTGATGGCATCGAACGGACACGCTCGCTCGCAGTCTGCGAAACCGATGCATCCCCAGGCACAAGCGAGCGGCCCTCCCGCGAGCCGATTGGCCGCAGCGCATGACGGCACACCCGCGTAATCGTAGACGCGCACGGCCTTATCGCCGCCACCGCAACCGCGAGCACAGATCACCGATGCCATCTCGCATGCGGCTGCACCCATGATCGCGGCGACCGCATCGGCGACCGACTGTCCCCCCGCAACGCATGCGTTCGGTGGAACGTCGCCAGCGACAATGCCCTCGGCGACTGCGAAACACGAGGGTCGTCCACACGCTCCACAGTTCGATCCCGGAAGTGCCCCCACGACCGCACCGACCCGAGGATCGACCTCTACGTGGAACTTCTTGGCAGCGGTCGACAGCACTGCCGACGTGATGAGCCCGATGAGGCTCAACGCACCGACCGCTTTGGCTATGAGTACGAGATCCACGCAGTCACCTCACAGTCCGAACCAGCCGGAGAACCCTACGTACGCGAGCGAAAGCAGCCCGGCGGTGATGAACGCGATCGGAGAGCCCTTGAATGCACGTGGCACGGCCGCCAGTTCGAGTCGTTCCCGAAGTGCCGCGAACGTGATGAGCGCGAACCCGAAGCCGATCGAGACGCCGAGCGTATAGATGAGCGCCTGCCCGAGGCTGAGCGATGCGCCTACCGGGATGTTGAGCTTGAAGAACCCGGGCTTGGCCGCCTCGGTCGCCGTGGCGAGCACGGCGCAGTTCGTCGTGATCAGCGGCAAAAAGATGCCCATCGCACGATAGAGCACAGGGCTGGCCTTGCGCAGGTACATCTCCACGAACTGCACGAGCGAGGCGATGATCAGGATGAACGCCGGAATATACAGGAACTCACCGACACCGAGTGGCGCGAGCACGAACTCCCAGACCACCCATGTAGCCGTCGACGCCATCATCATCACGAAGACGACCGCAAGGCTCATCCCCATCGACGTCTCCATGTTGCCCGAGACACCGAAGAACGGGCACAGACCGATGAACCGCGTCAGCAGGATGTTGTTGATGAGCGCGCCACCGATGAACAGCAGCGCGAACTGGCTTATCGTCGACATGCGCGCGCCTCCGCTCGTGCCGCCGAGCGTTCGCCGAGCCACCGAGTACCGGCGATCATGAAACCGAACACGAGGAACGCTCCGGGAAACAGGAGAAGGAGGCTCGGAGGGGCGTATCCCGCAGGCAGCCGGACCAGCGTCGTCTCGAACCACACGATCGCTCCGGTGCCGAACAGCTCGCGGATTGTGGCGAGCACGACCATGACCAGCCAGAAGCCGATACCCATGCCCAGTCCGTCAGCGATCGCGAGCAGCGGCTTGTTGTGGTAGGCGAAAGCCTCGGCGCGACCGAGGATCATGCAGTTGACCACGATCAGCGGGATCCAGATGCCCAGCACCTGGTAGATCCCGGGGACGAACGCCTTCATGACGAGATCCACGATCGTGACGAACGAGGCGATCACGACGATGAAGATGGGTATGCGGACCTCACTCGGAATCGCGTTTCGGAACACGGAGACGAGGACGTTGCTCATCGTCACGACGAACACCACCGCGAGCCCCATGAACAGCGCGTTCTGCACCTGCGTGGACACCGCGAGGGTGGCGCACAGGCCGATCATGAGAACGGTGAGCGGGTTCTCGATGCCGATGCCCTGCCGGAACGTCCGTATCCACTCGTTCACTGCGCCCCTCCCTCCTCGCCGTCCAGCGCCTCGGCGTACACGCGTCCCGCCGCCGCGACACCGTTCCTGACACCGTTTGCCGAGCGCGTCGAGCCGCTGATCGAATCGAGCGCCCTGACATCGGCGTCACCGAAGCCTGCCCGAAGCGTGACGAACTGCTCGATGAACCACGACTCTGTGAGTACCTTCGTACCGAGGCCCGGCGTTTCGTTCATCGTCAGGATGCTGACACCTGTGACTGAACCAGATGTGTCCAAACCTATAACCAGCTGCATAGGCCCGCCGTAGCCCCGTGAGGCGAGCTTGATCGCCCACCCGGCGTGCGTGCCCGCCTCACTCGCCCGGTACACATCCTTGAGGTCCGTCGGGCCGGCAGCGACCGCCGCAGCCTCCAGCAGTGCCGCGTCTGCGACTTTCTCGAAGTCGTCGGCATCGGGCAAGACCGCCTGGAGCGAACGCTCCTCGGCCAGCCGGTTCTGCTCCGCGATGCGCGGGGCGGTGACGGCGTAAGTGAGCGAGAGCCCGAGGGCCGCGGTGACGCAGGCGGCGAGGACGGCGATGACGAGACGGATGGACTTAAGCATCGCGCTTCACCCACCCGAACGTCCGCGGCCGGGTCATCCGGTCGATCAGCGGCGCAAGCCCGTTCATGAACAGGATCGCGAACGTCGTCGACTCGGGCATGGCCCCCACGAACCGACCGACTGCATTGAACAGCCCACAGCCGACGCCGTAGGCGAAGCGTCCGGTCTTGGACATCGGGGAAGAGACATAGTCGGTCGCCATGAAAAACGCGCCGAGCATCACGCCACCCGCCAGGATGTGGAACAGAGCATCGGCGCCAAAGGCCCACGACACGAGCGCCATCGTCCCGATGTAGCCCGCCGGGATACGCCAGTCGATGATGCCCCTGACGATGAGGAGCAACCCGCCGGCGATCAACAGTGCGGCCGAGATCTCGCCGAGCGACCCCTCGAGGTTGCGCCACAGCAGCGGTTGGTACTGCGCAGCCAGGTCGAACCCGTAGGCGCCCGACGCGGCTCGATCGGCGGCGGCGACAGCCAGGCGCGTGGCACCCGAGATCGCGTCGAATCCCTCGGCGGTCACCTCGGGCAGTGTCTGGAACCAGCCGCGGCTCGGCGCCGCTGCAAAGACCCCGGCCCACGAGACCGCAACGAACGCGCGACCCACCAAAGCCGGGTTGAACAGATTGTGTCCGAGTCCGCCGAACAGCTGCTTGGCCAGGCCGATCGCGACGAGCGCGGCCGCCGCAGCCACCCACCAGGGTGTTCGCGGCGGTAGGCTCATCGCCAACAGAAGCCCTGTCACGAGAGCGCTCCCGTCGGTGAGCGTCTGAGGTCGGCGTGCGATCGCATTCCATACATACTCGGTCGCGAGTGCAACGCCTATGCAGATCAGGAGAAGCTGGGCGGCGACCCAGCCCATCGTCACGACCGCCCACAGCGCCGACGGCGCGAGCGCCGCGACGACCCAGAGCATGATGTGCGTGCAGGTCGTCGGCGCTGCGATATGCGGCGATGGACCGACTACCCGGCTCTCGATGGCATCGTCCATCAGCTCACCCCCTTCGCAAGCGCGGCAGCCTTGGCGAGCTTGATGAGCTGGAGCAACGGACGTCGCGTGGGACAGACGTACGAACAGACGCCACACTCGATGCAGTCGATCGGGCGCCGTGCCGCGGCCGACTCCCACATGCGGCGGTTGGCGTAGTTGGCGATCGCGTAGGGCTCCAGGCCCATCGGGCAGCCCACGGTGCACCTTCCACACCTGATGCACGGCTGGTCGCCGACTATGGCAGGTGCGGCGACTCCCGGCGCGAGGGCGACGATCCCGGACGTGCCCTTTGTCACTGGCACGTCGAGCGAGGCGAGCGCCTGTCCCGTCATCGGACCGCCCGCGATCACGCGCTCCACCGGCCCGGAGAACCCGCCGGCAACCTCTAAGAGATCACTCACGAGTGTGCCCAGGACGACGCGATAGTTGCCGGGTCTGGCGACCTCCCCGGTCACGGTGACGATACGCTCCGTGAGCGGCTTGCCGTGCTCGAGCGCATCGGCGATGGCGGCAGCAGTGGCCACGTTGTGGACGAGCGCACCGGTCGCGGCCGGGAGCTTCCCGTGCGGCACCTCGGCGCCGAGCAAGGCGTAGATCAACTGCTTCTCGGCGCCTTGGGGGTAGCGTGTCGGGAGCACCTGGACCTCGACGTCGTCGCCGGCCTCGGCACGCAGCGCCTCGACCGCGTCGGGCTTGTTGGACTCCACAGCGATGACGACCCGCTTCGCGCCCACGATCCGGCCGATGTGGCGAGCGCCGGCTACGACCCTCTCCGGCTGCTCGACCATGAGCCGGTGATCGCACGTGAGGAACGGCTCGCATTCGCAGCCGTTCAAGATGACGACCTCGATGTGCATGTCCTTGGGTGGGGTCAGCTTCACCACACTCGGGAAGGTCGCCCCACCCAGGCCGACGATACCCGCGGCCCGGATGCGACCGCGTTCGTCGTCGGCCGTCACTTTCAGGTAGCCCTCAAGGTCCTGCTCGGCGTCGGGCTCGATCGTGACTGCAGCGACCCGGGCGCCACCGGTCGTGAGGGTGTCGCTGATCCCGGTGACCGTACCGGCAACAGGACTGTGAATCGGGGCGCTGACCATCGCATCGACCGATCCGATGACCTGGCCTCGCGCAACACGATCGCCGACAGCCACCGTGGGAACGCAGGGGGCGCCAAGGTGCTGACTCATCGGAAGCACAAGCTGGGCAGGCACGGGCGCCCATTGGATCGCGGACGCCGACGTCGCCTCCTTGTGCTCAGGCGGGTGGACACCACCCCTGAACACCTGTCTTGCCACAAGCACCCCTCCCCATCCGCCACTGCAGCATCCAGCCGTCCCGACCGCCACCCTACGAGAAGAAGATCGCAATCTCCCGCTCGGCGCTCTCGGGAGAGTCGGAGCCGTGCACGATGTTCGCGTCGAGCGACAGCCCAAAGTCACCACGGATCGTCCCGGGAGCAGCGACCTTCGGGTCGGTCGCACCGATGAGCTTGCGGACCACAGCCACCGCCTCGGGACCTGAGAGCACCATCTTGACGACCGGGCCCGACGTTATGTACGCGACGAGTCCGTCGTAGAACGGTTTGCCCTGGTGCTCGACGTAGTTGGCTGCGGCCTGCTCCGCACTGACCTGGCCGAGTTCAAGGCGCTCGACAGTAAGACCCACACCCTCGAATCTGGCGACGATCTTCCCGACAAGCCCTCGCGCGACCGCGTCAGGCTTGATCATGCAGTAGGTCTTCTGGCTCACGCGAACTCCTTCAGTCTTGATGGATGAGTTGGTTTCGTGCCATTTAGCAGCACCTCGGCACATGATGCAAGAGGGCGGATACGCGGCGTCGCCAAAGATACGCACTCCGGCGGCGAGGAGGTCCTAGAGACCACCGTCCATGGAACTGAATGAGCTGGCGACACCCGAGACCTTCCACCCAACACCCTCGCGCGCCAGCGAGATCTCGTACGTGACGGTCCCTCCCTGCTCCAGGACCACGGCCACGTCGGCCTTCGATGTGCGTGCCGCCCGCACCACGCGCACGATCTCGTACGACGTCCACGCTGGTGGAAGGCTCGACATCGCCTTGTCGACATCGCGAGCAGGCACGGCGACCCAGTAGGAGTCCACCGCCTCGCCCGCACCGTACGCCTCCATCATCCCCAGCACGGTCATCTGCTGGGTGGGATAGCCGACGCCGTACAGGTACGCGCCCACGAGGATCCCGGCGATGACCACGACCACGGATCCCCACGTCACGAGCGTCAGCCACAGCGGACGCGCCTGCCGCTCATCGAGTCGCTCGCGCCGCCGCGCATCCCGATCGGCCGCGCGCATCTCGGCATCGGTGATCGTGAAGAATCGCGACACGTCCTCGGACTCATCGGCGTCGGGAACGGACGCGTTGCGCTCAGCTGGTTCGGAGAACGCCGGCGACATCTCCCCGGTAGACCACCCCTCGACACGATCTGAGCCGCGATCCACCTTGAGACTCGACCGGTACGCGGCCTCCATCGCGGTCGTCAGGCTGTACCCGAACTCATCCCGCGCGCGCTCGAACGACGCGATCGCCAGATCGTGCATCCCGAGCGCTGCGTACGCCATGCCGAGGTTGGCCGCGGCGCGTCCACGACCCTTGTACCCGGGCATGTCGAGCGCCGCCCGGTACGCGCCGACGGCGTCTTCAGGACGCTCGAGGGCGATGAAGCACAGGCCGAGGTTGTTGAGGGCCTTGCCCGGATCGGGGTTCCGGTCGTCGAGCGCCGCCTTCCGGTACGCATCGGCCGCTTCCTCGAGCCGGCCCATCTGGTAGAACGCGCCCGCAAGCCCCTGCAGGGCCTTGTACCTGCCTGCGTAATCCCCATCGGTCAGCGCGCGCTCGAACGCCGGAGCCGCCTCGGAAAACGAGCCGAGTGTCGCCCGTGCGGTCCCGAGGTTACACGCGACAGCGGACTCATCGCTGTACGTACCATCCTCCAGCGCGCGCTCGTACACAGCGCACGCGTCGTCAAAGCGCCTGAGCTTCATGAGCGCGTTGCCGGCCCGGTGGAACCCGTAGCCGCTGCCCTCGCTCCGGCCGGCTGTCGCGGCCAGGTACTCCCGTGCAGCCGTCGTCCAGTCTCCCGCCGCGTATGCGGCGTCGGCAGCGGCGATGCGCGTATCGTCCACGGTCAGCCCCTTCTATCGCTGGATGGTGATGGACTCGATCACGTCGCCGACCTGGATCGTG
The DNA here is from genome assembly GCA_030651765.1 of Coriobacteriia bacterium. GTDB lineage: Bacteria > Actinomycetota > Coriobacteriia > Anaerosomatales > Anaerosomataceae > UBA2272. Next base: position 311,256 of record JAUSBY010000005.1, read on the forward strand.
TCCACGACTTCCATCCCTGAGACGACCTGTCCGAACACCGTGTACTGTCCGTCGAGGTGTGGCTGCGCCTCGAAGCAGATGTAGAACTGGGAACCTGCCGAGTCAACGGCCTGTGACCTGGCCATGGCGAGCGTTCCGCGCTCGTGAGTCCGGTCGTTGAACTCCGCCTTCTGCTTCCAGCCCGGTCCGCCCGTCCCCACTCCGGGGGCTCCGGCCATGACGTCGGCGGAAGTCAGATCACGTGTGAGCGGGTCGCCGCCCTGCGCCATGAAGCCGGGGATGACCCGGTGGAACTTGAGGCCGTCGTAGAACCCGTCGTCGGCCAGTTCTATGAAGCTCGCAACAGTGTTTGGGGCCACATCGGCGAAGAACTCGAGGGTGACCACACCCTTCGATGTCGTCATGACGGCAACTTCGGAACCGGTGACCTGGACGTCAGAGACGTGCATGGAATCCTCCTCGGGTGTGGGCTGGGGCTCGCTCACGGCGGCCGAGCCAAGCGGCGCATCGCCGTGCATCTGATCCGGCTCGCCTGCGTCTCGCGATCCGGTCGAACAGCCGGCGATCGCCATCATGCCGACCAGAGCGAGCATGCCAAGAACGATCGGGCGGCGCATGGCAGACGACTTCATGGCTTCCTCTCGAGACCTGCACGAGCAAGCGGATGTCCGCGTGTCGGACCGCCCCATTCTAACAGTGGGGTCGGACCGCGTCAGCGTTCGTCGCACGGAGCCGGAAGAGCGTGTGCCTTGTGCTATCGTGTGCATCACGTCGCCGTCCTCCTTTGGCGGTCGGCAGACCGCGTGAACAGGGTCCAGACGCCGGACCGCTCCCGCGCCGCTCGTGACGCACGCACACCGGCATCCGGACCTGTGTACAGTCATCGGTTGGTTCGCGAGGAGGCGATGCTCGTGGGAGCAGTCAGCACCGACAAGGTACGCAACGTCGTCCTGCTTGGCCATGGAGATGCCGGAAAGACATCACTGGCCGAGGCGATGCTCTTCATGGCAGGACAGACCAGCCGCCTCGGCAGCGTGGCCGACGGACACTCCAACCTCGATTACGAGTCCGAGGAGGTCCGCCGCAAGATCACCTTGAACCTCACGCTCGCACCGGTCGAGCACAACGGGGTGAAGATCAACGTCATCGACACCCCGGGTTACGCCGACTTCATGGGCGACGCGGTCGCCGGCATCGAGGCGGCCGAGATGGCGCTGTTCGTCATCGACGCGGTCGCCGGCGTGCAGGTCCAGACCCGCAAGCTGTGGAAGATCGCGACCGAGATGGGCATCGCGAAGTCCATCTTCATCAATCGCATGGACAAAGAGCACGCCGACTTCAACGCCGCGATGACCACGCTCGCCAGCGCGTTCGGACATCGAGTGGGCGCAGTGCAGCTCCCCATCGGACGCGAGGCGGACTTCAAGGGTGTCATCGACATCATCCGCATGAAGGCGTACCTGCACCAAGGTGAGACCGAGGAGATCGTCGACATACCGTCCGACATGGTCGACGCGGCAGAGGCCGCCCGCGACAAGCTCTGTGAGCTCGTCGCCGAGGCCGACGACGCCTTGATGGAGAAGTACCTCGAGGGCGACCGCCTGACCCAGGAGGAGCTCGAGACCCTGCTGGACAAGGCCATCGCGCAGGGGATATTCATCCCCGTCTTCGTCGGCTCGGCCACCACCCTCCAGGGGATCGAAGACCTGATGGATGACATCGTGACCTTCTTCCCGGAGCCCACTGCTCACGGCCCGCTCATGACGACCGATGGCCGAGAAGTACCGTTCTCGACCGGCGGCAACGTCGCGGTCCACGTCTTCAAGACGCTCGCCGATCCGTACGTCGGTCGCATCAACTTCGTGAAGGTCGTCTCCGGCACGCTCACACCGAGCTCCGAGCTCGTGAACTCCCGCACCGGGAAGAAGGAGCGCATCGCTCACGTCTTCAAGATGACCGGCAAGGAGACGACCGGCATCGACGGCGCACCCGCCGGCGACATCGCGATCGTCACCAAGCTCGCCGACACCCTCACCAACGACACCCTCTCGGCTGCCGGGGACGTCGCATTCGCGCCGCTGCCGGTGCCCGAGCCACTCTACCCCGTCGCCATCGTCGCCAAGACCAAGGCCGACGAGGACAAGCTCGGCACCGCGCTCAAGGCCGTCGTCGAGGAGGATTCCTCGCTCTCGCTGCGCCGTGACGAGGAGACCCATCAGACGATCGTCACTGCCCTCGGCGAGGCCGCGATCGACGTGCTGCTCGCCCGGCTCCGCGAGCGCTTCCACGTCGAAGCCGAGCTCGAGGACCTGCGAGTTCCCTACCGGGAGACGATCCGCAAATCCGCTCAGGCGCAGGGCCGACACAAGAAGCAGACCGGCGGCAGCGGCCAGTTCGCCGACTGCTGGCTGCGCGTCGAACCCAATCCGGGCGGCGGATACGAGTTCGTCGACGAGATCGTCGGCGGCAGGATCTCGAAGCCCTACATCGTCGCTATAGACAAGGGTGTCCAGGACACCATGACTTCGGGCGCGATCGCAGGCTACCCGGTCCAGGACGTTCGGGTAGCCGTCTACGATGGCTCGATGCACTCGGTCGACAGCAACGAGATGGCCTTCAAGACCGCCGCCCGTATCGGCTTCCGCGCTGCCGCCGAGAAGGCGGACCCGGTCATCTTGGAGCCGATCGCCACCTTGACGATCGAGGTGCCCGACGAGCACGCCGGCTCGGTCATGGGCGATATCTCCTCGATCCGCGGCCGCATCCTCGGCATGGAAGCACCCGACGCGGGCATGCAGGTCATCCGCGCGCAAGCGCCGTATGCCGAGGTCGTGCACTACTCACCGCATCTGCGCTCGATCACGAGCGGCACCGGGACCTACACGATCACGATCGACAGCTACGAGCAGGTCCCCGGAGACATCCAGAAGCGGCTCGTCGACGAGTATCAGAAGGAACGTGCCGAGGGCCACTAGCCGCCCTGGCGCCGCACGCATGACGAGAGGCCGACCCTCGATCGACGGGTCGGCCTCTCGGCTTGTTGCGATGGTGCCCTCTGTAGGATTCGAACCTACGACCTTCTGCTCCGGAGGCAGACGCTCTATCCCCTGAGCTAAGAGGGCAACGGGGGTGTCACGCCCGAGAACAGTAGCACAGGCGTCCGGGTGTTTCCACCGGCGGTCCCGCCCGCTATCCTTGCCCCAACGCCCCCGTCGACAGGCGAAGCATATGACCCCCGGCAGAATGCTTCTCATCGTCAATCCCACGGCTAACCATGGCGAGACCGAGACGGTCTTCCCCGCCATCGCCAAACTGCTGCAAAGCGTGGCGCACGACACCGTGTACACCACGCACACGGGCCACGCCGCCGAGATCGCCGCATCGGCCGCGGGATACGACACGCTGGTTGCCGTCGGCGGAGACGGGACAGTCCACGAGGTCCTCAACGGCATCATGCAGCGCCCGGCCGACGACCGCCCGACGCTCGGCCTCATCCCTACCGGCAGCGGCAACGACACCCGGCGCACACTCGGCATCCCGACCGATCTCACCGACGCGACGCTCACCCTGGCTTCAGGCGTGCGGCGCTCCTTCGACATCGGCGTGTGCAACGGCGTGTACTTCAACAACTCGTTCGCGGCAGGCCTCGATGCCCGCGTGACCGCCAAGGCGGTCGAGTACAAGGTCACCACGAAGCGCTCGGGCCTGTGGCTTTACCTCACCGCGCTGCTTCACGTCCTGTTCCACGAGCTCTACCCCCACCACGTGCGCATCTCGTTCGACGGTGAGCCCGCGAGTGAGGTCGACCTTCTGATCGTGGCGGCGACGATCGGCCCGACGTACGGGGGCGGCTTCTACATCACCCCCGATGCGGTGCCCGACGACGGGCTGCTTGAGGTGTGCGTCATCGACCCGCTCTCGCTCCCGCAGGCGCTGATGCGGCTTCCATTCGTCATCTTCGGGAAGCACACGAGGATGCGGCCGGTCCACATGTCACGCCACGTCTCGATCACCGTGGAAAGCGACGATGCCATGCCGGCCCAGATCGACGGCGAGGTCATGGTGGACCGACGCTACGAGATCGAGCTCCTGCCGGGAGCGATCGAGTGCATCGTGCCGGGGACGTGAGGGCCGTGAACGCCGGAACCCTCCTGTTCACAGCACTCGCCTCCTATGCTGTCGGGTCGATCCCGTGGGCGTACACGATCGTGCGCGCGGTGACCGGTGAGGACGTGACCGCGCACGGGACCGGCAACGTCGGCGCGATGAACGTGCGCCGCACGACCGGGTCCTGGGGCTGGTTCGCGGTCGCCATGGTGGCCGATGCACTCAAGGGAATCATCCCTGTGGCGATAGCGAAGAGCCTGGCGTTCGGTTCGCTCGTGACACCGGTCGGCGTGCTTATGCAAGGCTCGTCACCGGACGCGGCCACGCTCGGCCTCCTGCCGATGGCGGCTGTCGCAGGTTCCGTCCTCGGTCACAACTACTCGATGTGGCTCGCGATCAAGAAGCGGCGCTTCGTGCGGACCGGCAAGGGCCTGGCGACCGGAGGCGGCGCACTGCTGTCCTACGACTGGCGCTACTGCCTTGCAGCCGTAGTCGTCGGGCTTGCGACCATCGCCGTGACGCGGTACATGATGGCCGGCCAGGTCGCCGCCGCAGCAACCCTTCCCGCGGCCGCCCTCATCGCGCGATCCCCAGACTGGCCGTTCGCGCTGGCCATGGGGCTCGTGGTCTATGCCGCGCACCATCGTCGCTTCGTCGGGCTGCTTCGCGGCCAGGAGCCGCAACTCTACATCCATGACCGCAGCGGGCCGAGGGGCTGACGTCGCGGCTCGCGGACGATCCGGACGTTCAGAAGGCCGGGCCGCTGTCGGCCCGGCCTTCCCACACGCAAGAACCGATCAGAACCGATCCTACTTGAGTTCGATGGCCTCGTTCGGACACACGTCCGCGCACGTACCGCACTCAGTGCAGTCATCCGGACGGGCGAGAACCGCGATGTCCTCGAGGTCCAGAGCGCTGGTCGGGCACTCGTCAACGCAGATGCCGCACGCGGTACACAGATCGGGATCGACGACCGGCTTACCCATGTTCTCAGGTCCTTTCGACGTCACAACGGTACCGCACCACTCGCGGTGCGGTGGCGTACATGATACCCACCGGACGACTCGTGTGCTACCGAACCTTGTCGGCGACCTCACGCGGGTCCCACAGACAGTAGGGATACGTTCGGTCGGTCAGGACCGCCGACGCATCGCGTGCGGACCGCACGCGGCCGAGGGCCGAGCGTACGTCCTCGGTCAGCGGAGATAGCAGCGCGGCCAGCTCCGCGTTCACGTCCCGGATCGTCAGCCCGATCTCCTTGCGGTTCGCGCCGGGAGACGAGATCGCTGCAACTAGAGCGGCCTTGCGCGCGGCAAGATCCTCGGCGACGACACGCTCCCCGACTGTGTCGAACTCCACCTCACCGAGCACCTGGTCGGGGTTGTGCTCGATCCGGTGCAGTCTGTGTTCGAGTGCGGCCACCTCGGCATCGGTGGTGATCGGACACCCGAGAGGAAGGAGCAGCGTCATCGACGTGACCACGAAGGCGGGCGGCTCGACGCCGTAGTACGCACGTACGATCGCATCCGTCACACGGTCATAGCGACCGCCGCCGGTGCCGTGGACGAACAAGTCGGATACGAACAGCCGCTCGAAGAGCGTGAGGGCCAGAGCCTTCGGTACGACGAGCAGGCCTTCAGCATCCAGTGCCTTCGCGGCGCTTTCGGCGCTCCGCCCAAGCGAGGCGACCACACCCGTGTCCCCGGCCCAGAGGCGCCGATCCTCGTCGACGAGAAGCCCGACGCGCGCTCCTGCGCGCAGGAGCCAGAAGGGTACTTCCGTCCGACCGTCAGCGAACTCCAGGTCGGGAAAGGGCTGAGCGACGGAGCGGGTTCCGGTCCGCTGCCGGTACTCGGCGAGTGCCGCGTTGGCGATGCCCCGGAACCGCTCGGCATCGGTCAGGATGGCGGCCGAGAACCGGCGCATAGCCGGAGTCAGCGCCTGGATCGAGACCGGCAGCTCGAGGTAGTCGGTCCCCGCGGGACGCTCGTACGTTCGCCGGGCGGCGGTCAGGAGCGAGCCAAGGTCGTCAACCCTGCCGCTCGCGTCCTCGAGAGCCTCGGCGAACACCGCGAAGTGCCGACCCAGGGCTGGTGCGGGCAGCGTTGCGAGCGCCGCAGCCGCCGCCTCTCGGAACGCCGCTCTGTGCGAGGCGTCCGGTACGGGCACCTGCGCGTACGCAGCATCCCCCGGCGCCTCGACGAGCGGGATCCGGCACACGCCGACCGTCGGCGTAAGGCACGGTGTGGTCAACTCGACGCGGCCGGCGGCATCGGTATCGACGACGATATCGATGCCGAGCGCCGGAAGCTCCTCGGACAGGCGCTGGACCACGAAGTCCTTCACCCACACGCCGGGGTGGAAGAGCTCCGGCTGATGGCCGGTCATCACGATCAAGTCGCCCGCCTCGCGCCGGGGGAGCACGACACCGATGCGACTCGAATAGTCGCGCGCGGCCGCCACCGCATCGGCTCGCGCCTCCTCTCTGAGCGCGCGCATACCTGCCGGCCAGGAGCGAGCCGCAGTCGCGTTCTCGCGGGCGAGTGCCGCCCACGTCTCCAGCCGCGGCTCATAGAGGACTTCCCCATGCCCCCCGGGAGGGGTCTGTCGGTCATGAACGGGCATCGGGTTCCCTCATCGGAGTTCGAACACCGATGAAACGACGGGCGCCTCGAGTGCGAAGAACGGCTCCGCGGCGTCCACCCTGCCCAGAGCGCCCCACATCCTGGCGGTCTGCTCCATCACGTCGACGATCCCGGCGTTGGCGACGTTGTCCGCAAACTGCGAGCGATAGGCTGCGAGCGCGGTGAGCTTCACCTCGAGCGTGGAGGAGATGTCCACGAGGAAGGACGGCTCACGGACGAGCCTGAGGTGCACGGCCATGTAGCGGTAGACACGCGCCGGGTAGTGGGGCTTGCCGTGCATGTCGGTCTTGGTCAGTTTCGCGTAGAAGCGGGCCGCCTCCGCTATCCGCGAGGCCGCCAGATGGTCAGGATGCGCGTCCTCGGGATACGGCACGAACAGCGTCGAAGGACGCTCCTCCCGCAGCACCTGTGCAAGCACGAGACGAGCCTCCACGCTGTCGAAGAGGTAGCGGTTGGGCAGGTCGAGTGTCAGACGACGACAGCCGAGTACTGCGGCCGCCTCAGCCGCTTCGGCCATCCGGCGTTCGTGGGTGCCGTACGGCGTCGGCTCGCCGTCCGTCAGGTCGACGATCAGAACGTCGGCGCCACCCGCGACCATCGTCGCCACCGTGCCACCCATCCCGATCTCGACATCGTCGGGGTGCGCCCCGACGCATACCGCGTCAGCCATCGTCCCGCCCTCTTCGAAGCGCTCGCTCCCATACGCGCAGATAGTACCCATGACGACGCTCGGGATCGTCGAGGTCGGCGCCGAACGAACGGTCGCCGTCGAAGTAGATCCGGGCAACGGGACGCTCCATGACGCACAACCCCGCCCGGTGCGCCTCGGCCCACACCTCGAGAGGGAGCGCATACCCGGGCTCAGTAAGCGTCATCGCGCGAATCGCACTCGCACGATACGCCTTGAAGCCGCAGAACGCGTCGGTGATGGCCCAGCCGGTCACGGCATTGATCGAGGCTGTCACACGACGGTTCACGTCCTGGCGCTCGGGCGGCGCCGTGCCGATCGCGGGACTCTCCGGCAGGTATCGGCTGCCCGAGGCGATGTCGCACGATTCCAGCGCCGCAAGGAACTCAGGTATGTGCTCGGGCTCGTGCTGGCCGTCGCAGTCCATGGTGACGATCGCCTCGGCGCCGGATTCCAGGGCGCGCGAGAAACCGTCGATCAGTGAACGTCCGTATCCGAGGTTCTCGCGGTGGCTGACGACCGTGACATCGTCGCGACGAGCCAGCAGCTGAGGTGTTCCATCGGTCGATCCGTCATCTACGACGATCACGCCGCCCGTATGCACCTTTCGCACGGCGTCGAGCACCCCGGCAAGCGAGGCGGCCTCATTGTAGACGGGAAGAACGACCACACTCCCGGTGAGCAGGGTCACCTAGCACTCCGCCTCAAGGACGCGATAACTCGTGACGACCTCGACATCGGAGCCGAACATGCCCTTGACCGAGCAGTACTTGTCCTCGGAAAGCTCGATCGCACGCGCCACGGCTTCCGGCTTGACGTCGATGCCGGTGATGACGTACTCGACCTCGATGCGTGTGTAGATCTTGGGATACTCGTCGGTTCGTTGCGTGCCCGTGACGACCAGGTCGAAGTCGGTGACCTTCTGCCGCTTCTTCTCCAGGATCGAGATGACATCCATTCCCGTGCACCCGGCCAGCCCGTAGAGCACGAGTTCCACCGGCCGTGCGCCGCTCCCGTCACCCTTGTACCCGGCGCTGGCGTCCATGACGATCCCGTGACCCGCCTCATCCCAGGCGACGAACCGCCGTTTGCCGTTCCACTTCACGTGTACGATGTCCATTCGTGCCTCCTCACGGCTCGGGCGAGGCCCGAAAGCCCCGCCCGTCAGGTCCGAACGCCCGCGCCGGCTCAGATCTTGCGGCCGAGCATCTGCGCGAGTTCACGCGGCTCCTTGGCCTTCTGCATGGCCTCCTCGTACGTGACCTTGCCAGCCTGGAGCAGTGATTTCAGGTGCTGGTCGAGTGTCTGCATGCCCATCGATGCACCGCCCTGGATGATCGTGGCCATCTGATGAGTCTTTCCCTCCCGAATGAGGTTGCCGATGGCCGGGATGCCGAGCATGATCTCCATCGCCATGACACGGCTGCGTCCGTCGGTCGATCGGAGTAGCGTCTGCGACAGGACGCCTTCCAGCGTCGTGGAGAGCTGCATACGGACCTGCTGCTGCTGGTGGGGCGGGAACACATCGATGATGCGGTCTACGGTCTCAGGGCCGCCTGTCGTGTGGAGCGTCGCAAGAACCAGGTGACCCGTCTCGGCCGCTGTCAGCGCCGCGGAGATGGTCTCCAGGTCGCGCATCTCACCGACGAGGATGACGTCCGGGTCTTGCCTCAAGACACGCTTCAGAGCCGCAGTGAACGAGTGTGTATCCTCGCCGACTTCCCGCTGGTTGACGTACGCGCGCTTGTTCTTATGCATGAACTCGATCGGATCCTCCATCGTGATGATGTGGACCGGCCGCGTCGAGTTGATGTGGTCGATCATGGCGGCAAGCGTGGTCGACTTACCGGACCCTGTCGGGCCCGTGACGAGGACCATCCCTCGCGGACGCTCCGCGAGGAACTTGCAGACCCGCGGAAGGCCGAGCTCCTCGAGCGTGGGGATCTTGAGCGGGATGACGCGGAAGACCGCTCCCATCGAGTTGCGCTGCTGGAAGACGTTCGTGCGGAACCGCGAGAGACCCGGGATGCTGTAGGCGAAGTCGAGCTCGAGCTCGGTCTCAAAGCGGCGCCGCTGCTCTTCAGAGAGCAGCGATAGCAGCATCTCCTGCGTGTCGCGCGGCGTCAGCACCTTCACGCTCTCTACCGCCGCGATCTCGCCACGAAGCCGGATGCCGGGAGGGCTGCCGACGGTGATGTGCAGGTCCGACCCACCCAGGTCGATCATCATGCGCAGAAGATCGTCGATGTGGGGGATATCGCTGCCCGGAGCAGGCGCACCGATGTTTGCGGCCGGCGTGCTGGCCGAGGACGTCGTGACGACCTGCGCGGCACCGTAACCCTCGGGCGCCGCCTGCGGGGCACCATAGCCGGCCGCCATCGGCTGCGACGACGTGTCACCCGCCGGCGAGGGCTGGGGGGCGCCGTAGTCTTCGGACACAGGAGGGGCCGCCTCCGGCGCTGGCACGGGCGGCACGGGCGGCACGGACGACGCAGAGCTACCGGGATCGGCCGCTGCCGGTGTCCCGGGACCGTCCACTGTCGCCGACATCGCTCCGGCGATCTTCTGCGCCAGCGCCTCCACATCGATTGATGCCGACAGATGTGCCGCAGCGCCCGCCTGCCGCGCCTTGAGGGCGCTAGCCTCCGTCGGATCGGCGACGACGATAAGGACGGGGATGTCGGCGAGATCCTCGTCCGCCTTCATCTCGGTAGTGAACGAATACCCGTCCATGCCTACCAGATCGCCGTCCACGAGGACCGCTCCCGGCCGGGTCTGCTTCGCGATGCCAAGCGCGCGCGGGCCCGACACGGCGCCCAGCGTCTCCACCCCGGGGATCACTGCGGCAAGAGCCACGCGCACCCGCTCGACGAAGGCCGCATCGTCGTGAACGATCAGAACCCGTGTTTCAGCCACCCTACACGACCTCCCCGCCCGGCCACGTCGGCCACTCAAGACTCAACGACGACCCGGCGCCACAAGAAGCGCCGGCCCCGGTACCTGTACCCCCTCAGTAAAGCACCTGGCAGCCGCGGCCGCTATGATGGCTGCGAACCGTAGAGAGGACCGATCGTGGAGCATGCACGCGTGACCATACAGAACCTAGCACACGGCGGTGACGGCGTGGCCCGGCTCGAGGACGGCCGGGCGGTGTTCGTCCGCCTGACATGCCCGGGCGATGACGCGACCATCGAGGTCACCGAGTCGCACGACCGGTGGGCGCGAGGCGAACTCCTCACGCTCCACGAGCCCTCACCGGATCGCGTGGAGCCCCCGTGCCCGTACTTCGGCACCTGCGGCGGGTGCCAGTGGCAGCATGTCTCCTACGAGCGGCAGCTGGATGCCAAGCATTCAAGCGTGGTGGAGAACCTCCGGCGGATCGGTGGCATCGCCGAGCCTGATGTCGAGCCGGTCATCCCTTCACCAGACGTCTACGGCTACCGCAACAAGATCGAGCTATCGGTCGGCGCGGGTGCGCGCGGACCGGTCTTCGGGTTCATGCGTGCGGGGAGCACCGACGTCCTGCCGATCGATGAGTGCCGACTCCTTCCTCCCCGCTCGCGGCGCCTGCCAAAGGCGCTCTCCGGCGCTCTGCGCTTCGTCGCGTCGCGGGGGGCGCTCGATATCCAGCGCGTCGCCCTGCGTGTCTCCTCCACCGGTGAGGTCTCCGTGGACCTCTGGACCGGGCCCGGTCCGTTCCCGCGAGCGGCCGTTGCCCGCGTGGTGGCCGAGTCGACCGGCGCAGCGACGGTCACGCGGGTCGTCTTCCGTGGTGCGCTTGAACGCCGCGATGTCTCACAGGTCGAGGTCCTGGCCGGCCGGGGTGCATGGTCCGAGAAGATCGACGGCGACCGCTATCTCGTGTCGGCGCCCTCATTCTTCCAGGTCAACACTGCTGCAGCGAGTCGGCTACGTGCCCGGGCACTCGAGATGCTAGCCGCCGACGGAACGATGCGGGTCGGCGACCTGTACTCAGGTGCGGGGACGTTCACGCTACCGATCGCCCGAGCCGCCGGAGAGGTCGTCGCCGTCGAAGGCTCGCGTTACGCCCTGGCGGACCTGCGCAGGAATCTCGAACGGGCGGACCTGTGGGCAGACATCGTGCCCGGCGACGCTGCACACGCGCTTGCCGACCTCGGCCACCTCGACGCGGCACTGATCGACCCTCCGCGCGCGGGGCTCGCAGACAGCGCGATGCGGGCGCTCGAGAGCGCCCGCATCGATCGAATCGTGTACGTATCCTGTGACCCTGCGACCCTCGCACGCGACGTGAAACGGCTCTCCGCCGCGGGATACGTCGGCGCGCGTTTCGCGCCGGTCGACCTGTTCCCGCAGACCTACCACATCGAGACGGTCGCACTCCTGGAACTCGGCTAGACAAGCACTCCGACCTTGGGGAAATCAACGATGTGGACATCGTGTGGCGCATCGTCGTGCGCCGCGGTCAGGTCTGCACCGGCCTGATGCATGCCTTCGTGGTCGCCATCGGACCACATGTCGCTCCCGGACACATCGTAGACCGCGCCTTCGTACGCCACGTATGCCGCACGACCCTCCTGCCCGTCGAACTGCTTGAGATCGTCGAGTGTGAACTCCTTCATGGACGCCTCCTGCCCGAATCGGTGTGTTGCGCATATAGATACCCACACCGAACGTGCTGCCACCCGATCGCTACGTCTGTTCGACCAGATCTCGCAAAGCGAACAGGTCGACCACGATCTTGCGGCCACGAGTCGCCACGACGCCATCCTTGCCGAGATTGGAGATGACGCGGCTCGCCGTCTCTCGCGAGGTACCCGCGAGCGTGGCGATCTCGTAGTGCGTCAGTCCCTCGATGACCGGAACGCCACGGGCCTCGTACGACGCGGTCGCGACGTTGAGCAAGACGCGCATCACCCGGTGCGTCGCATCATGAAACGCCATGTCCTCGAGACGCCCTATGAGGTCGCGCACACGACGGGACAACGCGGTTATCAGCGTGATGGCGAGCTGCGGCTGTGAGGCGATCGCCGTGGCAAGGTCCTTAGACTCAAGCCCGAGTACCTCGACGTCGGTGGTGGCGATGACGTCGGCCGAGCGCAGTCCGGCGTCAGTGGCGCTCATCTCCCCGAAGTGCGCGGGGGCCTCGAGGTAGCTGAGCGCGAGCTCCTTACCCTCGGGTGACGCTAACGAGACCTTGACCCTGCCCGAGATGAGCATGTACATGATCGACCCACGGTCGTTCTGGGTCAGGATGAAGGTACCGCGGGGGAACTCGCGGTAGGTGACCATCTCCGCGAGCGTCGCGAGGTCCTCACTCGGCACCTCGGCAAACATCGGAAACGCGCGAAGTTGCTCTATGATGCGGTCCTGCGAAAGAGTCGACATGATTCGCTTATCGGTCGGCGGCGGTGACGAGTCAAGTGAAACATGAAGGACCGTGGCAGTCCATGCCGCAGCCCTTCGGGGAAGTCGCACTGTCAGCGGCCCTCTGTCAGGTGGCCGATCCGCCGCCGCTCTCCCGGCAACGCGCCAGTGCGGCCTCGTCATCCTCCTTGCCGAGACACGTCCGGATGTACTGGAGCATCTGCGGCACGAAGTCGTCCATGATGAGCGGCAGCATGTTGGGTAGTAGCGCATCCATCGTCTGAGGCAAGAGGTCCGGCATGAGCTCTTCCATGTCCTCGGGAAGCGGACCCACGCGCCTGGAAACCTCGGCGAGCATGGCCGGCATCACCTTCGGCATCATGGCCGGCATCATCTTCGGCATCATGGCCGGCATCATCCTGCCCATCATCGCCAACCCGCCCGGAATCCGGCGCGCGGCCTTCATCATCGGCACCATGCCGGCCGGCATCGCCTTCATCATGTCCGGCAGGAGCGCCACCATGATGCTCGTGATCGACTCGGGCTTCATGAGCCAGATGAACTTCTCGAAGTAGCCCCACATCTCGATCGCGTACGGCGTCGGGTCCTCGTGCGCGATGCCGAGGCCGTCCATCGCCAGATGCGCGAGGTCGATGACCTCCATCGGGATGTCCTTCTTGTCGATCGAATCGCGGAACTGCACCTGGCAGCAGGGGCAGAGCGCCACCATCGCGTCAGCGCCCACGTCGACAGCCTCATCGAGGCGCATCTTGCCGAGTTCAGGCGCCACCGGCGTCTCGCCGATCAAAGTGAGCACCGAGCCGCAGCACATCGAGTCTTCGTGGTGGTGTTCCATCTCTACGAACTCAACACCCGGGATGGCCTTGATGAGATCCCGCGGCGGCCCGTAGTTGCCCTGCGCGCGGCCCATGTGACACGAGTCGTGGAACGTGAGGCGTTTGTGTACCGGATGATCGAATTCCAGCAGGCCCTCGGCGAGGGATTCGGCGACGACCTCCGAGTAGTGCTTGACCTCGAACTCGTACTCATCACCACGTTCGGCCGCCAGCTGCGCGTAGAGCTCCTTCCACACGAGACCGCACGCGGGACACGAGGTGACGATGGTCTTGGCTCCACGCCTGCGCGCCTCGGACGTGTTGTGCTCGTAGATCTCCTCGAAGACGTCCCAGCGGCCCGCGACCTTCATCGGGATACCACAGCATGCCTCGTCAGTGCCCATGTAGTTGAACTTCACGCCCGCGCGATCCAGAAGCTCGACGGTGGACTGCGCCACGTCGGTGTTCACGAGGCTCGCCGTGCAACCGGCGAAGTACAGGATGTCCGACGTGGGGTCGATCTTCGGTTTGATGTGCTCCGGAACCCAGTCGGCCCGGTGCTCCTTCTTGCTCGCCCAGATGTTGCGCTCGCCCCGGAGGGATGCCGCCATCATCTCGAACGGCGGGAAGGTCATACGGCCTTCCTCCTGGATGAGCTTGCCGCGCATGGTCATCCACGAGTGCTCGACCGGCAGCTGCAACTGGCAGCGCGTGTTGCAGACCTCACAGGTGGTGCAGACCAGGAAGGTATCCACCATGTGCTGGTCTATCTTCTCCCGGCCCTCCATGACCTCCTTGAGGTATGCGTACTTCCCTCGTGGCGAGTGACTCATCCACCCGCGCACGCTGTACTCCTCACACGTCGGCACGCAGTAGCCGCACTGGGCGCACGCGTAGCTGTAGTAGGCGACATCGCCGGGCACTCCCCGGCGCTCCTTGAGCTGTTGCGGTCCCGACGGAGCCTTGGCAGCATTCGCGATCGGCCGCACGATGGGCTCCATCGCGCCTGCCAGACCCATGAGCGCGTTGATCGCGCCGGTGCCGAGGATCTTCTTGGGATTCATGATGTTGCGCGGATCCTGCTCGCGCTTGAACGCCTCGAGTGCGGCGTACTTCTCGGCCCCGAGCACGTTGCGGGCCTCCTGACGGAAGTACAGACCCGTCGAGTACGCGCCGCCGCGATGCTTCTTGGCGATCGCGATGACGACGAGCGAGAGGGCGAACGCGAGGTTGAACGCGAGAGTCCGCTCGTCGTGCGGGATGAAGCCGAGCAGCACGACCTTGTCGCCGCGGCCGAGCATACCCTCGAGTACGAACGGCTGCTTGAGCTTGGCGTCGATCTCAGCCAGCACCGCCTCGAGTTCCCCGAGCGGAATAACCACCTCGGTCGGCACGATCGACGGACCCACACGCTTGAGGCGCATGGGCGCGAAACGCTGCTCCCACTCGTGCTCGGCGGTGGCCGAGTCGAGTTCGGTCCCACCGTTGGCATCGCGGATGGCAGCGAGCGCTGCGTCGACCGCCGGTCGACGGGACTCGGGGTACGCGATCACGGCGAGGTACGCCTCGGGTAGTTCCGGCTCGAAGTGCGCGTGCTCCATCTCGTACGGGTGACCGTGCCGATGCGGGAGGGTCCTCTTCAGCCGTACCGACTCGGGATTGAGGAAGGTGATAGACCAGATGGGCAGACGCTGCACGGAGACCGCGGCGAGCGCGGAGCTCAGGGCCGCCGCCGTCGGGAACGCGATCACGCGGTGCACCTCGGCCTCGAGCGGGCGGAGCCCGATCGTCACCTCGGTGATGATGCCGGTGATGCCCTCGGCGTCGGCGATCAGACGCTCGAGCCCCTCACCGTCGAACTCACGGACCTCGCCCGTCGGCAGCACGACGCGCGCGCCAGCGACGTTCTCCTTGAACAGTCCGTGCTCGTAGCTGCCGAAGCCGGCTCCGCCCTGGGCGAGCCAGCCGGCGACAGTGGAGGAGGGCAGCGACGAGGGGTACAGCCGCAGATCCAGCTTCCGGGCATTCAGCTTCTTCTGGAGTGGCTCCCACAGCGTTCCGCCCTCTACGCGGGCGGTCAGCGCCGACTCGTCGATATTGATCACGCGCCCCATGGCCGACATGTCGATCACCACGGCTCCGGGTACCGGCAGGACGCCGCCGTAGCCCGATGTGGACATACCTCGCGCAACGATCTTGAGGCCCTCTTCCGCGGCGAACTTCACCAGCGCAAAGACGTCGGCCTCGTGGCGGGGGCGGACGACCGCGCCGGCGATCCCGGTCGGCATGAGCGGCTTGACCAGCTTTGGGAGCGCTCCGATGTCAGAGGAGTACAACGTGCGCTCAACCCGATCGGTCCGCACTCGATCGTCACCGACGATCGACTTCAGGGCCGACTCCACACGTCCGCTGACCGCTGACATATATCCCGCTCCTTCATGCTCGCCATAGGGTACCCCAGGGGGTATCGCACACACCGGCCAAGGATACCCCTGCCGGTATCGGCGGGTCAACAACATGTCGTGGGCAATCGGTGAACGGCAGACGCGTGCTATCATTCGGCAGTCCCGGCCCGAGAGGTGGGAGGCCGCCCGTGCGCGCGATCCTGTTCGACCTAGACGGCACGCTGCTCGATCTCGATCTCAGCGCTTTTCTCGAGCGGTACTTCACGGCGCTCGAAGCGGCTGCAGCGCCTCTGGCCCGACACGCAAACGGCTCGGACAGCGTGATGTCCGCTCTCCACGCCGCGACGCGCAGCATGATGGAGCACCGTTCGGGCGCCACTAACCGTGAGGTCTTCTTCGCCGCATTCACCCGGCACACGGGTATCGATCTCGCCGAGCACTGGGGTGTCTTCGAGGACTTCTACCGCGACGTGTTCCCGACACTCGCCGACACCGCCTGTCCCGCTCAGGGCGCTCACACCGCGGTCACGACCGCACGTGATCTCGGACTGCACGTGGCTATCGCCACCAACCCGATCTTCCCGCGCGCGGCAGTCGACCACCGCATCGCCTGGGCGGGGCTCACAGACGTGGAGTTCGACCTCGTCACAACGTACGAGCAGATGACCGCCTGCAAGCCGCATCCCGAGTACTACCGTCAGATCGCCGAGATCCTGGATGTAGCGCCGACGGAGTGTCTCATGGTCGGCGACGACCACGTCCTGGACATGGCGGCTGCGGACATAGGGATGCGAACGTACTACGTGGGCACCCATCCGGGGGTGGCTGCCGATGTGATCGGCGACCTCGAGGGACTGGCGGAGCTCCTGCCACGCCTGGTCTAGAAGATCCGGCGCCTGATGAGCGCGACCCACGTGCCGTCGATGCGCTGGTCGCAGTCGAACTCGAAGTGGCCGCGCGTCTCCCGACGCAGGTCGAGCTGATAGCCGAGGCCTGAGGGATCGTGCTCGCAGATGACGACGATGCTGTCCGTGCAGTCGATCTGGAGCATGCGATCCACCACAGCGAACACGAGCGGACGCCGCATCGCAGGGGTCACTCCGCGAACATCTATGACCAGTCCTTGCGCGGCATGCGACACGTAAGACTCCCGTCGGGGAAGAAACAACCATTAAGGAGAGAGTTAGCCGCACCGGACGCGATTCCTGCACGCAGCCGACACCTATGTCGGCACCGTAAGACCGCTCCCGACGGTGCGTCTGGCGCGTGGACGTATGCGATCCGTTCCAGTATGCTATTCACCAGGTCTGAGCACGCTATTTGGCGACACGAGCAGTACGTCTGCCGAGGGGACGACGGGGACATCGTGCCATCCAGCACAGAGGTGCACCGGGTAACGAGCGGCCGCGCGACCGACATCACCGGGAACGCGCATGCTGCCGTCCCCCCCGCGACTCCCGCGAGCCTCATCCCGGCCCTCCGGCGCCAGGCAGCTCCACCAGGCCACTGAGCAGCATCATCGGGCAGGTCTGCCCCACGAAGACCCACAGAATCGGCCACGTGCTCATCCATCTCGCTCCCCCTCTATGGCCCCGCGGCCACGCGACGCCCTTCCAGCGCGCGTACCGCGTGTCTGGCTACCGGTGTCCAGGCGCGCTACCGAAGGGAGGAGACACACGCGCGGCCGGTCCGGCAACCGGCGTATCAGTTTGGCCTGTAGCACACCTTTCGTTCAGACACCAAGGAGGTGTATGGCATGGCGCAAGAGGCGCACGGTGCGATCTACGATCTGCTTGCGGTCCGCGGTGTGAGCCGACGGGACTTCCTCAAGTACTGCAGCTACGTCGCTGCGATGCTTGGACTGTCCGAGGCTGCCGCCCCCGCGATCGCCGCCGCAGTCGAGAAGGGCTCGAAACTCAAGCCCGCACTCTGGCTCAACGGCGGTTCGTGCACCGGCTGCACCGAGTCGATGGCTCAGGTCGACTCGCCCGACGTAGCGACGATCGTCCTCGAACTGCTCTCACTCAACTACTTCGAGACGGTCATGGCAGCGGCTGGCGAGCACGCCGAGAAGAACATCCAGGACACGATCGCAGCCGGCGGGTACCTGCTCATCTACGAGGGTTCGGTCATGACCGGCGAGGACGGCAACACCCTGCTGGTCAACGGACACAAGGGCACGGACATCCTCAAGGAGGCCGCTGAGAGTGCCGACGCGATCATCGCGGTCGGTGCGTGTGCGGTCGACGGCGGATGGGTCGCGGCTCACCCGAATCCGGCCGGCGCAACAGGCGTGCAGGCGTTCCTCGACGTCGAGGGCGTCAAGACGCCCGTCGTGAACATCCCCTGCTGCCCGATGAACCCCGAGTGGGTCGTCGCGATGGTGGTCCAGTGGCTGCTCGTGGCCGAGGACGACCCGGCAACCTTCCTGGCCAAGACTGAGCTGCTCGGCAAGAGCTATGATGACCGGCTCACCGGCAGGAACGTCACACTGCTGTACCCGAAGTACGTCGTGGGCTCTACGATCCACGACAACTGTCCGCGCCGCGGGCACTTCGAGAACGGCGACTTCGTCACCGAGTTCGGTAGCGCGGAAGAAGCGATGGGTTACTGCCTCTACAAAGTCGGCTGCAAGGGTCCCCAGACCTTCACGCAGTGTCCGATCACCCGTTGGAACCGCTCCGTGAGCTGGTGCGTGCAGTCCGGCGCGCCGTGCATCGGCTGCGGCGCCATCAGCTGGGTGGACAACAACACACCGTTCTTCAAGCGTCTGTCCAGCATGCAGATGGGCGACGGCCTCGGATACGTCCAGCCCGGCAGCGTTGCAGCTGTCGTCGGCGGCGTGGCCGCGGCAGCGCTCGTCGCACACGGACTCGGCATGAAGGCCGCCGGCCGCATCGGCCCGGACGGTCCTCCCACCGAGACCGTCAAGAAGCATGACCGCAAACGACAGGCGAAGGGAGGCGATAAGTAGTGGCTCGTGTAGTTGTTGACCCACTCACCAGGATCGAAGGTCACATGCGTGTGGAGTGCGAGGTCCAGGACAACAAGGTCGTTGACGCCTGGGTATCCGGCACGTTGTACCGCGGCATGGAGACCGTCCTGCTGGACCGCAGCCCTGAGGATGCGTTCTACGTTTCGCAGCGCATCTGCGGCGTGTGCCCCATCTCGCACAGCCATGCGTCTTCACAGGCAACAGAAGACGCGCTCGGGATCAAGATCCCCGAGGGCGGGCGTCTCGTGCGTAACCTGCTCGAGGCCGCGCAGTTCCTGCACAGCCACATCCTGTGGTTCTACAACCTGACCGCGCTGGACTACGTCAGTCCCGTGAACGCGTTGTCGGCCAACATCGCCGACACCTATGCGCTGGCCCAGGCCGCCGGTACGAAGGCCGCCGACTTCGGCGCCGTCGCTACCCGCCTCAAGGCATTCGTGGACAACGGTCAGCTCTCCATCTTCTCCGGTCACTACTGGGACCACCCCGGCTACGCTCTTCCGCCGGAGCTCGACCTGATCGCCACGACCCACTACCTCGAGGCTCTCGAGATGCAGGCGGTCGCCAACGAGATCGTCGCCATCATCGCGGGCAAGTTCTCGCACCCGATGACCTCGGTCCCCGGCGGCACGGCGTTCGTTCCGACCGTGGAGAGGCTCGATGACATCCTGTTCCGCTTCATCCGGGTCAAGGAGTTCATCGATACAGCACTCATCCCCGACACGCTCGCCATCGCGCCGTTCATCCTGGACGCCGCGGGCTACGGTGCGGGAACCGGCAACTTCCTGAGCTGGGGTGTCTTCGAGAAGAGCTCGCTCGTTCCCGAAGAGCGCTATCTCCCCCGCGGTTTCGCTCAGGGTCTGGCGGCCGAGGGCGTCACGCCCGAGGACGTCACCGAGGACGTCACGCGTGCATGGTACTCGTCGGCAACCGGCCTCAACCCCGCACAGGGCGAGACGGTCGCCAAGTTCACGGAGTACGACATGTCGAACTTCCCCGGCGAGACCGACCAGTACTCATGGGGCAAGGCGGTTCGCTGCAAGGGCAAGTCGACCGAGTCAGGTCCGCTGGCCCGCATGATCGTCGCCTACCTCGCCGAGAAGGGCGGGGCCGACCTTACCGGTGGCGCAGCCGGTGTTCGCACGCCTGCAGCGCTCATCGACTCGACCCTCGAGGCGCTCGGCGTCGGCGGCAAGCCAGAGGTGCTCGTGTCACTGCTCGGCCGCGTCGCAGCCCGGAACCTTGAGGCTGCCTACGTCGCCGATCTGGCGCTCGTATGGGTCAACGAGACCATCGAGGCCATCAAGGGTGGCGACGCCAAGTTCTGGCAGGCCGCCGAGACCGACGCCGGTGACGGCGTGGGCGCCTGGGAAGCTCCCCGTGGTTCGGTCGCACACTGGATCGGCATCAAGGGCGGCAAGATCGATCACTACCAGGTCGTTGCTCCCACCACGTGGAACACCTGCCCGCGCGATGACAGCGGCGTACGTGGACCTCTCGAAGAGGCCCTCGTAGGCGCACCGATCGCCGATCCCGAGCGCCCGCTCGAGATTCTGCGAATCGGCCACAGCTTCGATCCTTGAATCGGTTGCCAGGTTCACGTGTTTGAACCTAAGACCGGCAAGGAAGCCACCCTCCCGATCACCCGCATGGGGGTGATGTAGATGGCAGGGCACGCACACTACCGTGAGGCCCATCCGCTGGTGTTCGTGATCACGCACTGGATCAACCTGATCTGCATGATCATGCTCGCCTTCTCGGGCTTCTACATCCACTACCCGTTCTTTGGCGGGTTCATGGGTGTCGCCCGCGGCATGCACTTCGTCGCGATGTATGTGATCATCATCAACCTGACGTTCAGGATCATCGCCGCCTTCTTCGTGAAGACCGCGACCGATCTTGGCAGCCATCAGGTGGACACGGACATCAAGAACTGGCTGCCGCAGGAGAAGAACAAGCACCAGTTCTTCGAGACGGTCAAGTACTACATCTTCCTGCGCAAGGAGGCCGTGATCTCGGCCAAGTACGGGTCGCTCCAGAAGATCGCGTACCTGGCGACGATCCCGCTCACCTACCTCATGGCGTACACCGGCTTTGCGATCTACGGGCCCACGATGACCTGGGGCCTGTTCTCCGGCGGCGTCGAGATGGTCGGCGGTCCGATGAACATGCGGATCATCCACTACTTCATGATGTGGGTGTTCATCGTGTTCACGATGATCCACGCCTACCTGGCCAACATCTACAACTTCAAGCCAAGCAAGATCATCTTTGCCTGGAAGGAGTCGGAGTAGCCTCTACTCCCCCGTGACGGTCATACTGTCACGAGAGCTGCCCGGGCCCCGGAGCGCACGCTCCGGGGCCCGACGCTTGGGCGCCATTGCGCACGCCCCTACCGGAGAGGTATCCCGTGATCGAAGAGAATCCCCGCGTGCTCGTGCTCGGCATCGGCAACATCCTGATGCTGGACGAGGGCGTCGGCAACAAGGTCGCCACCGAGCTCCAGTGCAACTTCATCTTCCCCGATGATGTCGTCGTCATGGACGGTGGCACCATGGGACTCGGGATGATCCACCTTTTCCGCGGCGTCGAGTTCCTGCTGCTCGTCGACGCGGTCGACAGCACCGGTCACCCCGCCGGGACGGTCGTACGCGTCAGTCCGCACGACTTCGCGCCCAACCAGGTTCTCCACTCGCTGCACGACGTTCGGTTCGTCGACGTGCTCAACGCGGCAGAGATGATCGGCATCATGCCCGAGGCGGACTGCATCGGAATCCAGGTCGAGAACATGAGTCCTGCCGAGATCGAGATCGGACTGAGCGCCCCGGTCGCAGACGCGGTGCCGCGAGCGATGGCCGCGGTCCTGTATGTCCTCGAGGAGCACGGTGTCATCGCCGAGCCCGCAACCGGTCCCGACAGCGACCCGGCATTGCAGGCACGCATCGCACAGGAGAAGGCCGACGTAGCGAGCCGTCAGGCCGAGGGCGCCTGATCCACGTCCGCCGTCAGCGAGAAGCCTATCTGCGAACCGGCGCCCGGCCGACTCGTGGCGAACACCTCGCCGCCATGGTCTAGCACGATGCGACGGGATATCGCCAGACCGACCCCGGTACCGCCGGTGCCTGCGGACCGTGCGCTGTCTGCCCGGTAGAACCGCTCCCAGATGAACGGCAGGTCCTCGGCGGTGATCCCTTCACCCGAATCGCTGACCGTGACACGCACGGATCCTGCCGCACGGTCGACCTGCACCTCGATCTCCCCTGTAAGCGTGTGCCGAACGGCATTGGAGAGCAGGTTGCGCACGACCTGGCCGATCCTGAACTCGTCGCCGACGACCGTGACCGCACGTCCGGGACACCGCACGGCTAGCGCAACGCCGGGGGCCACGAGCGCACGCACGCGCTCGCACTCGGCCGCGACCGTCTCGCACAAGTCGAACGGCGCACGCTCGTAGCGCATCCTTCCGGCCTCGGCCACCGACAGCTCTTGCAGATCGTCCACCAGCCGCGAGAGCATGCCCACGTCCTCGACGAGCGAGTCTAAGCGTGTCGGATCGGCGGGAATCACGCCATCGGCGATACCCTCGATCTGGGCGCGAAGTGCGCCGATCGGGTTGCGAAGCTCGTGTGCCACGTCGGCCACGAGACGCCTGCGTAGCTCCTCGGCTTCCTCCAGCGAGCCGGCCATCCCGTTGAACGCGCCGGCAAGCTCGGCAACCTCGTCCGGTCCGTACTCCTCCACGCGCTGCGACAGGTCTCCCGTTGCCAGGGCATGCGACGCGACGGTGAGCCGCCGCACCGGTCCGAGCAGGTACCGGGCCAGCAGCCACGCGGCCAGAGCGGCGAGAACGACCGCGACCACGGCAGAGACCATGATCCCTCGATCCACACCGACAAGGAACGTCTCTTCCGCGGCCCCGATGACCCGGCGGCCCATCCCCGCACCCGGACCCATGTGCACGCCGGACGAGATGAGATACGACTCGAACGCCGACTCCAGCGCCCGGCGGGCGATGAGTCCGGTCGCAAGGACGGCTGCAAGCGCTACGGCGAGGATCGAGATGAACGCGCGACCAAGCAGGCTCGATCGTCGCATCACGGCTCGACCACCTTGTAGCCGATGCCGAACACCGTCTGGATGTAGCGCGGGGCCCGCGGATCCTCGCCAAGCTTGCGCCGGATGTTCTTCACATGCGCGTCGATCGTACGCTCGTACCCGTCAAACGCGTCCCCCGTACCGGCCTCGAGCAACTGAAGTCGGCTGTAGACGCGCCCTGGGTGAGCGGCCATGGCGGCGAGTATGTCGAACTCGGTGCGCGTCAGATCCTTCGGCTCACCGTCGACCGTGACGGCACGGCGCTCGGGGTCGATCTCGAGCGGGCCTACCCGCATGATCCCGACCCTGTCGCGCGCCCCCTCGGTGCGGCGCAGAACAGCTTTCACGCGGGCCACAACCTCCCGCGGACTGAACGGCTTGGAGATGTAGTCGTCGGCACCGATCTCGAGCCCGATCAGACGGTCGACTTCGTCGGAGCGCGCGGTCACGAGTATCACCGGCAGGCCATGCTCACGCTGGAACTTCCGGGTGAGCTCCATGCCATCCACCCCGGGCAGCATGATGTCCAGAAGCGCGATGTCCGGCACGAGCCGCGCCACCTCGGCGATCGCAGACGGGCCGTCTGCGGCAACGCGCACCACAAAGCCTTCCTGCTCCAGGTACGCGGTCAGGACCTCACGGATCTTGGCGTTGTCATCGACGACGAGCACCTGTCGGGCCACGGGCCGCTCACCTCCGCCACGAGCGTACCCTGCGCCCGTGAAGAGCGTGTGAAGACGCGCGCATCGACTAGGCCGACCCGGTCGCGAGCGTTCGCGCGCGCGCGGCGATGCTGACTGCGTCGAGCCCGACGCGGGTCAACAGGTCGCGAGCCTCGCCGGAACTCTGGTAACCGTCCACACCGAGCGGCACCGCCTTCACCGCGACGCCCTCGAGCGCCGCCCACTCGGCGACCGACGCCCACAGCCCCGTGCGCCAGCCATGGTCCTCCGGCACAAGGATCCACGGTGCCGTTGCGGCGCGCTCCATCGCCTCGCCATCGAGCGCCAGCGGCGCCGACACGATGCACACCCCGACGGAGATGCCATGCTCGGCCAAGAGGTCGGATGCGTCGACTGCGGCGCCCGCGACGGTACCCATCGTCATGATGACGCCGTCAGCGCCCTCCCGCGCCCACGTGGCTCGCCCGTACTCGAACGTGTATCCGTCCCCGAACAACGGCGAGCCATCAGGTGCGAGGATGACCGGGAGCTTCGAGCGTCCCATTGCGATGGCGACACAACCGGCGACGCCCGCCACAGCCCGGACAGCCCGATCGGTCTGGTTGGGATCGGCGGGGACTATGACCTTCCAGCCGAACATGGTGCGCAGGGCACCAACGTAGTCGAGGCACTGGTGCGTCTTGCCGTCCTCCCCCACATCGAGCCCACAGTGGGTCACGGCCAGTTTGACCGATGCCTCGTTGATGTCGTTCAGGCGCTGCTGGTTGTACACCTCGTCGATGCCGAAGACACCGAATCCCGAGAAGAACGTCAGCACGTCGGCCACCGATAGCGCACCGGCGACAGCCGCGGCGTTGTGCTCCCCCACACCGCACTGGATGAAGCCGCCGGGTCGCGCGGAGGCGAACTCCTCGGTCTTGACCGATACGGCCAGGTCGCAGTCGAGCACCGCCATCGGCGTATCGGGATTGGCCTCGGCCAGATCGACGAGAGCCGAACCCCAGGCCGATCGGTTGTCGGTGTCCTTCTCTCGCGTATACGTGCGTGGAGTGCCTGTGTCGAGAGCCCAGTCGCGCGGTCGGCGGTGGAGCGCGGGGGTGAGCGTCACGCCGCCCCGCCGCTCGCTCGCACTCTCGAGTGTCGAGGAGACCCCGAGCTCGGCCACCGCACGCTCGTACTCGGCGGCAGTGAGTCCACGCCCGTGGAACTGGGCCTCGTCCTCCATGAACGAGACTCCCTTACCGATGATCGTACGGGCGATAACGGCGACCGGACGTGTCGTGTCCGACAGTGCCTCGGCAACTGCGGCGTACACCGCCCGGACATCGTGCCCGTCCACCTCCAGCACGCCCCAGCCATCCGCAGCGAAGGCGGCGGCGACATCCACCGGCATGATGTCCTTCGTGTGGCCTGAGATCTGGATCCCGTTGTAGTCCACGAGCACGGTCAGGTCCGACAGGCGCTCCTTGACCGCAAGCCTGCGCGCCTCGGCGACCTGGCCCTTGTGCTGCTCGCCGTCGCTCATCACGACGAACGTGCGGTAGCTACGTCCCGTCAGACGCGCAGCCAGTGCGAAACCGACGCCCGCCGAGAGACCCTGCCCGAGGTTGCCGGTTCCCCACTCCACGCCGGGCACGGAACGCTCGACGTGGCCCTCGAAGACACTTCCGGCCTGGCGGAAGTGCGCGACGGCATCCTCGAGCGAGAAGAAGCCGGCATCGGCGAGTGCGCAGTAGACTCCGGGCGAGGTGTGGCCGTGACTGACCACGATGCGGTCGCGCCCTTCCCATCGCGGGCGGGCAGGATCGAGGTTGGCACAGTGGTAGAGGGTGAGGTAGAGCTCGAGTGAAGACATCGAGCCGCCGGGGTGCCCCGATGCCGCCAGGGTGGTCATCGTGAGGATGGCCCCCCGGATCAGCCGGGCACGCTCCTCGAGCTCAGCCGCACTCGCATCGTCGAGTGCCGGATCCACGAACCCACGCTCGAGCATCGCTCCTCCTTGGGATCAGTCGCAGCGTCCGGCACACGTGACCGAACGGTTACACTTGAGGATACCCGAACACCGAGCCCGAGGAGCGCACCATGCTCGACCTGAGAAGTGTGGCCGAGACCGCAGCACGCGCGGGAGCGACCGTGCTGCTTGAGCATGTTGGCCACGTGACAGGCGTACGCACCAAGTCCGGCTCGACCGACCTGGTAAGCACCGCGGACGTCGCGGCGGGCGTTGCGGTCGTCCGCGCGATAGCCGAACGGCTCGATGACGCGCGCTTCGTGGTAGAAGAGCCCGATGTCTGCGAACGCGCCGGGGTCGCAGCCGGCACACTCGGTGACGCTGAGGTCTGGGTGATCGACCCCCTCGATGGGACCACCTCGTTCGTGCACGGGTATCCGTGCTGGTCGGTGAGCGTCGCGTGCCTGCGCGATGGGATGGCGGTCGCCGGGGCAGTCTACAACGTCCCGGCAGACGAGATGTGCTCGGCAGGACTCGGCGCCGGTGCGACCTGCAACGGGTCGCCGCTTGCCTGCCAGGGCGCCACCACGATCGAGAGCGCGCTTCTCGCCACCGGGTTCCCCTACGACCGCGGCGCCGGGCTCGACCGTCAACTGCGGATCTTCGAGCGCTTGCTACGCCCGTCGCACGATGTCCGCCGCGATGGCTCGGCCGCCGTGGACCTGTGCCACGTAGCCGCACAGCGAGTCGACGGCTTCTGGGAGACGTCCCTCCAGCCCTGGGACATGGCCGCGGGCGTGCTCATCGTCGCCGAGTCAGGCGGCGTGGCGAGCGACTTCGACGGTCGGCCATGGTCGGTTACGACCCGCGACATCATAGCGGCGAATCCCGCGCTCCATGCCGTCATGCTCGACACGATCCGGCAGGCCGACGCCCGCTGACGGCTGCGCCTACTGACCCGGTCGCCTCGGCGCCGTGTCCTCCTCGTACGAGACACCGAGGTCGCCGAGCACCTTGGTGACCGCCCGCTCACCGCTCTCGATGCAGTTGGGGATGCCCACCCCGCGATAGGCGCCGCCCGCAAGCGCGAACGCCCGCACACCCGCGCTCAGCCGCTCGATCTCGTCCACGCGATCCAGATGCCCCAACGTGTACTGCGGCATACCGCCGGTCCATCGATAAACGCTCGCAAAGACGGGCTGGACGTCAGGTCCCATGCCGAGAAGATCGACGATCTGCGCACGGACCGTCTCGATGATCTCCTCATCGCTCGCCTCGAGCAGGTGCTGGTTGCGCGGACCGCCGATGAAGCCCCGCAGCAGCACGCGACCATCAGGCGCGCGATCGGGCCACTTGGAAGACGAGAGCGTGACCGCCAACAGCGGGCGGTTCTCCACGATCGGCGAGAGGATGCCGAACCACTTCGTGTCGGCCGGGAAGTCCGCGCTGCGAAACGCCATCGGCACCGTCGCAGACGACGAACACGGTATCGCGGCGAGCAGATCGGCGATGGAGCCGTCCACCTGGCGCGCGAGCGGCTCGGCCGCCCACGCCTCGGTGGCCACGATCACCGCGTCGCCGGCGAGCACGCGCCCGTCATCGAGTGTCACGCGCCAGCTGTCTCCGTCGCGGCCCACCGCGGTGACGGCCGCACCGGTGATGATGCGCTCGCGCCCGACCGCATCGGCCATGCCGTCGGTGAGCTGCTGCATGCCGCGGTAGAAGGTGTTGAAGAACGCCCACGGCTTGGCGCCGGGCTTGGGCGGATGCTTCCTGCGCATCGCTTCGCGCTTCTTGCGCTCGGCCAGGAAGCCGCGGATGATCGAGCCGAACTCCTGCTCCATCTCGAGGAAGTTCGGGAAGGTCGCCGCGAGCGACATCTCGCGAGGATCCGAGGCGTGAACGCCGCCGACGAGCGGCTCGGCCAGCCGGTCGAGCGACTCGCGACCCATGCGCCGCACCACGAAGTGCTCGAGCGTCTCGTCGTGGTCCTGCGCGGTCTCGCCCTCGGCCCAGCGGACCATGCGCGGCAGCACCAGATCGAGCGCCATGCGGAACTTGGCCGGCCATGAATACAGGCGCGTCGTGGCGAGCGGGACGAGTTTGGTGGGCGCGAACATCATGATGCCGTCGGGAAGCTCGACCAGGCGGCCGCCCCTCACGATGAGCGTCTTCTTGTTCTCCTCGCGGGCGGGCACCATCGCGTCGCCCATACCGAGCATGCGCGCGATGCGCGCCACAGCCGGCTTGGTGGAGACGAACGCGTCGCTTCCGCCGTCGATGACGTACTCGCCGCCATCGGGATCGGTGACGATATCGGTTGCGAGCTTACCGCCAAGGCGGTTGTTGCGCTCGACGAGCACGCAGTCCACGTCGTGACCGGCCGCCGCCGCGCGCCTGACCTTGTATGCGGCGCCGAGCCCGGCAGCGCCGCCGCCGATGATGATGACCTTCTTCACGGCTAGTAGACCCGCCTCTCCTCGGTCGCGTCTTCGGACAGCATGATGCCTGCCTCGGCAAGCACCTTGACCACCGCGCGCTCCCCGCTTTCGAGCGCATTGGGAACACCTACGCCCCTGTACGCGTTCCCCGCAAGCGCCATGCCTCGCACGCCAGCCACGAGACGCTCGATCTCGTCCACGCGATCGAGATGGCCGAGGGTGTACTGTGGCATGCCCTTCTCCCAGCGGAAGAGCCTCGCGTAACGCGGCCTGGCATCAGGCGCGATGCCGAGGAGCTCCACCATCTGCGTCCGCGCGAGTTCGAGGAGCGTCTCGTCACTTTGCTCGAGCACTGCCTGATCGCGCGGTCCGCCGAGGAACCCGCGGAGGAGAACCCGGCCTTCTGGCGCACGATCCGGCCACTTGGAGCTCATGAGCGAGACGCCCGTGAGCGGGCGGCGTTCCACGGCCGGCGTCAAGATGCCGTGCCAGCGCTTGTCGAACGGACAGTCGGACTCGTCGAACGCCAGGAGCGCGGTCGCGCACGACGACGATGGGATGGTAGCGAGCAGATCGGCGATAGCGCCGTCGGCCACTCTGACAAGCTGCTCAGCCGCCCAGACCTCGGTCGCCACGATCACCGCATCGCCGTCGAGCACCTCACCGGTCGAAAGCGTCACACGCCATCCCTTCCCTGAACGCTCGATCGCGGTCGCGCCCACACCCGTTTGGATGTGCTCACGTCCCGCGGCGTCGGCCATGCGGTCGCAGATGAACTGCAGGCCCTCGTTGAACGACGAGAAGAACGTCTTACGCTTCGCCCCCGGCTTCGGGGGATACTTCTTCTTCATCTCCTCGACTCGCGTGCGCTGCGCCAGGAAGCCGCGGACCAGAGAACCGTGTTCCTGTTCCATCTCGAGGAGCATCGGATAGCGCCCGGCGACCGACATCTCGGAGGCCTCGTCCCCGTTCACGCCCGCCGAGAGCGGCTCGGCGAGCCGGTCGAGTGCCTCGCGCCCGAGACGCCGCACGACGAGGCTCTCGAGCGTCTCGTCGTGGTCCTGCGCGGTCTCCCCCTCGGCCCAGCGCACCTTCCGCGGCAGCACGAGATCGAGCGCCATCCGGAACTTGGCGGGCCACGAGTAGAGCTTGGACGTGGCAAGCGGCAGCAGCTTCGTGGGAGCGAACATCATCATGCCGTCAGGCATCTCGACAAGACGCCCGCCCTTGACGATGAACGTCTTCTTGTTCTCCTCGAGCGTGCCGCACTCCTCGTCAAACACGCCGAGGAGCTTCGCCACCCGGTGCACCGCCGTCTTGTCGGTGAGGAACGAATCGCTACCGCCATCGGCGATGTAGCGCCCACCGTCCGGATCGGGCGAGATGTCGGTCCAGATCTTGCCGCCGAGCCTGTCGTCACGCTCGACGAGGGAGAAGCTCACGTCATGGCCGGCATCGGCCGCGCGCCTCACTTTGTACGCCGCACCGAGTCCCGCTATCCCGCCACCGATGATGATGACCCGCATCCTGACAGCACTCCTTCAAGCTCGCGTTTCTGCATCCACGAGCGGTCGCCTGCCGGAGCTCCCGCGTCATCGTCCCCTACCGCGTCGTGCCGAGCACCTCTCTGACCGCCGCAGCGATGGCGGCCGCGAACCGTGGGTCCGCGTTGGGTACCGCCGAGCGCGCAAACGCCACTGCGGCCGCATCCGCCCTGTCACGTGCCACGATATCGAGGTCGTAGAGGGTCTCCATGTGGTCGGTCGCGAATCCCAGCGGCACGACGAGCACGCCGCCGCAGCCCGCAGCCCCGATAGCGTCGATCACGTCGTCGACGTCGGGGCCGAGCCACTCGCCGCCACGAGCCCCCTTGGACTGATACGCAACGAGCCACGGGCGTGGTCCGGCCGCAGAGCCGTACGCGGTGGCGCCGGGGAACACCGCCGTGTCCGGGGCTCCCGCGTGAAGTCCGAGCGCTGCGGCCACGCGCTCCGCGCACTCCTCGAGTCCACGTACGTAGGCGTCATCATCGGCCACGTCGGCCTCGGGCAGACTGTGTGCCGAGAAGATCACAGGCGCATCGGGCGCGTTCAGCACGGCGAGCGCGTCGGCCGCAGCCTCGGCGTGGAGCTCGGTGAACACCGGCAGCGCCGAGAGCAGCGGCGCTTCGACGGCGCTCACGCCCGGACGTGCGGCGAGCGCCGCGTCGACAGCAGCGCGATACTCCCCGTGCGTGACCTTCGTCTCGTATGCCGAGAGCGCCACGGTCACGATGCGCTCGACGCCCGATGCCGTCAGCCGCGCGATCCCGTCCTCGACATACGGTTCCCAGTAGCGCATCCCGACCTCGACGGGCATCGGCTCGCCTGCCTCGGCAAGCGCCGCCGACACGCCGTCGGCCAGCTCGCCGGCGATGCGGACGAGCGGAGACGAGCCACCGATCGCTTCGTACCGCGCACACACGCGTGCGACGAGTTCGGGAGCGGGCTCCCGGCCCATGAGGTTGCACATGAACGGCGCGACCGCGTCGAGCGAGTCCGGCCCGCCGAATCCTGTGATGAGGACTCCGGTGCGCGGCATCTACGAGACCGAGCGGATACGCTCGCTGTGCTCGTGCACGTAGCGGATCATGGTCCGCGCCTTCTCCGGGTCGCTCGTCTTGTGGATGCCGTGGCCGAGATTGAAGATGTGGCCCGGTCGGGTACCCACCGCCTCGAGGATCTCGACGACCATACGCTCGAGCTCATCGTCCGGCGCGAAGAGTGCGACCGGGTCGATGTTGCCCTGGATGGCGAAGCGCTCGTCGACCTGCTCGACCACGTGCTTCATGTCGAGGCGCCAGTCCACGCCGAGCACGTCGCCGCCCGCCTGCTGCGCGAGGTCGAGCATCGAAGTCGCACCGTTGGGGAAGTGGATGATCGGCACGCCTTCCGGCACGACCTTCTTGCCGTGTGCGGTGAGCGCCTCGATCACGCGCTTCGTGTGCGGCAGCACCGAGCGCTCGTAGTCGCGTGGCGCCACGTAGCCGACCCAGCTGTCGAAGACCTGGATCGTCTGGGCACCCGCGTCGATCTGCGCCGAGAGGTACGCGATCACCGTGTCGGTGATCTTGGTCATGAGCTCGTCCCAGATCTTCGGCTCGCCCCACATGAGCGCCTTGGTGTACTCGTAGTCGCGTGTGCCATGGCCCTCGATCATGTAACTTGCGAGCGTGAACGGCGCGCCGCCGAAGCCGATGAGCGGCACCTTGTTCTCGAGCTCGCCGCGCAGGATCTTGATGGTGTCCATGACGTAGCCGGTATCGCCGAGCGGGTCCGAGAGCCGGAGCTTACGCACGTCGGCGGCGGTACGAACCGGATTGTGGATGACCGGGCCCTCGCCTTTGGCGAACTCGAGGTCAAGACCCATGCCGGGAAAGACCACGAGGATGTCGCTGAACAGGATCGCAGCGTCCACGCCGACAAGATCGACCGGCTGCATGGTGACCTCGACAGCGAGCTCGGGCGTCCGGCACATCTCCAGGAAGCCGTGCTTCGCGCGGATCGCGCGGTACTCGGGCATGTATCGGCCGGCCTGCCGCATCATCCACACCGGAGTGCTCTCGGTCGCTTCGCGGCGCGCGGCGCGCAGGAACAGATCGTTGTACGCCATGGGGGCCTAGTCCTCCGCTTCGGGGTGCTGGAATCGTGAACGAAGTGCATACTACCACGCCGGGTACGACCGCGGGCCCCGCGCATGCGCACGGGGCCCGCTGCTCGATGCTCTGTGATGGCGCTACGTCGTGTGCGGCGCGGAGTCCACGATGATCCGAACGATCGACGGATCGGCGAGTGTCGAGATATCGCCGAGGGTCTCCATCTCGCGCTCACCCGCGGCGATCTTGCGCAGGATCCGCCGCATGATCTTGCCCGAGCGGGTCTTGGGCAGTTCGGGGACGATGTGCACGTAGTCCGGGCTCGCGATCGGGCCGATCTCCTCGCGGACATGACCGCGCAGGATGCTCTCCATGCTGTCGGGGATGTCGAGGCCGGTCTTCAAGATGACGTAGGCGTAGATGCCCTCGCCCTTGATCTCGTGCGGATAGCCGACGACGGCGGCCTCGGCGACGAGAGGATGGCTCACGAGCGCACTCTCCACCTCCGCGGTGCCCATGCGGTGACCGGAGACGTTGATGACGTCATCGACGCGGCCGAGCAGCCAGTAGAAGCCGTCGTCGTCCTGGCGGGCGCCGTCACCGGTGAAGTACCGGCCGGGGAACGCGGTGAAGTAGACGTTCTTCATGAGTTCGTTGGCCGGGTCACCCCAGGTGCCGCGCATCATCCCCGGCCACGGCTTGTTGATGCACAGCCGCCCACCACTGCCCTGCGGCGTGGGAGTACCGTCCTCGTTGAGGATCTCAGGCACGATCCCGAAGAAGGGCTTGGTCGCCGACCCCGGCTTCATCGGCGTGACTCCCGGGAGGTTCGTGATCATGTGGCCGCCGGTCTCGGTCTGCCAGTACGTATCGACGATCGGCACGTTCTCATGACCGATGTGCTTGTAGTACCACATCCATGCCTCTGGATTGATCGGCTCGCCGACGGTGCCGAGTACTCGCAGGGTGGAGAGATCGTACTTCGCCGGCCACGCCTCGCCCGACTTCATGAGTGCGCGGATGGCGGTGGGTGCGGTGTAGAACTGGTTCACGCCGTGCTTTTCGACGATCTCCCAGAAGCGCCCGGCGTCGGGATACGTCGGGATACCCTCGAACATGAGCGACGTGGCGCCGACTGCCAACGGGCCGTAGACGATGTAGGTGTGACCGGTGACCCAGCCGATGTCGGCAGTACACCAGAACACGTCCTCGTCGTGGTAGTCGAACACGTACCGGAACGTCGTGGCCGCATACAGCAGATAGCCGGCGGTCGTGTGCAACACGCCTTTAGGCTTGCCGGTCGAACCCGACGTATAGAGGATGAACAGCGGATCCTCGGCATCCATCCACTCGATGTCGCAGTGCTGCTTGATATCGTCAGCACGGACCTCCTCGTGGTACCAGAAGTCGCGGCCCGGCTCCATGTCGACGCGAGTGCGGGCACGAGAGACGACAATGACCGTGTTGATCGTCGGACACTCGTACAGCGCCGCGTCCGCCTCGGCCTTCAGCGGCACGACACGTCCGCCGCGGATGCCCTCATCGGCAGTGATGAGCGCCGTGGCGCCACAGTCCTGGATGCGGTCGCGCAGCGCCGCCGACGAGAACCCGCCGAAGACGACCGAGTGGATCGCGCCGATACGGGCGCATGCCAGCATCGCGATGGCGAGCTCAGGGATCATCGGCATGTAGAGGGCGACCCGATCGCCCTTCTTCACCCCGTGCTTCTTGAGGACGTTGGCGAACTTGCACACCTTGTAGTAGAGCGACTGGTACGTGTACATCTTCGTGCGACCCTCGTCGGACTCCCAGATGAGCGCCGCCTTGTTACGACGCCAGCCCTTGAGATGCCGATCGATGCAGTTGTAGGTCACGTTGAGCTGGCCGCCCTCGAACCACTTGATGGACGGCTTCTCGAAGTCGTACTCGAGCACCGTGTGCCACTTCTTCTGCCAGTGAAGCATCTCCTCGGCCATGTCGGCCCAGAACCCCTCCGGGTCCTCCACCGAGCGACGGTACAGCTCGTCGTACTCCTCCATCGTCTGGATGTGCGCGCGCTCCCTGACCCACTCGGGCGGCTGCACGATGCGATACTCCTGTGACAACGACTCGATCGCCTTGGATTCGCTCATCCGGTCGCTCCTTTCAACGTGTGAGTGGACTATGGCTCGTCGGTCTTGCAGCTGCGAGCCACGTGCGAGTGTACGTTGGTGCCTACGGATGGCACCTGCCTATCCTAGCGGCTCACACGGGCCGGTAGCCGTCGGTTCCAGGTCAACGGTGTCGCCTCGTCGGTCAACGGCTCCCCGGCACCGCAGCCGTAGCCGAACAGTTGCATTCGCACGGCGAAGGGGTTAGGTTTTACACTACCTTGACAGTTTCCCTTCCCTAACATGCGGTGACGCGGGGAATCCGCCCCACCGCGGTTGCGGCTATCATCGGCGACCGGCATCCCGATGCGTGGCGGTCACGCCACGAACAAACGCCGCCTGAGACTCAGGGGTAACAAGGGAAGGAATCCGGAAGGCCCCGACCTGAAGGTCGGGGCCTTCCCATGTTTCGGACTCGTCGCGCAGATGGCTCAGTCGACCTGCACCGCCGTGACGCCCCAACCTGTGCCCGTGTGTGTCGAGATCACGCTTCCCGCTTCGATCACGCGCATCTCCGCGACGTTGAAACGATCGCGGATGGCCGCCTCGAGCCATGCGGCCTTATCCGGCGACTCGGCGTGTTGGACCGCGAACGCAGCCGCCCGAGTCGCGTCGACCTGCTCCGCGACCCAGTCGACCGTCGCCTGGAGCGCCGCCTTGGCGCCTCTGGCCCGATGGACGGGTTCGAACGCGCCGTCGGGGCCAACGGTGAGCAGCACCTTGAGATTGAGTATGCCGCCGACCAGTGCCGAGACCCGACCGATCCTGCCTCCGCGCGCAAGGTTCTCGAGCGTGTCGAGCCCTACGACCATGTGGACCCGGTCGCGAAGCTCCTCGAGCATGTCCTTGACCTCGTCGATAGTGCCGCCCGCCGCCGCAGCGCGCGCCGCTGCTACCGCCTGATAGCCCTCTCCCCACGACAGGTTGAGAGTATCGAAGACGTGCACGCGCTCGCCGACGACACGTGCCGCCTCGGTCGCCGACTCGAGCGTACCCGAGAGCCGGTTGGAGATGGTGACGCATACGACCTCGGCGCAGTGCTCGAGTGCCTGCTCGAACGCCGTGACAAAGGCACCTACCGAGGGCTGCGAGGTCTTCGGCAGCTCCTTAGCGGCGTTCATCCGACGGAAGAACTCCGAAAGCGACATGTCGCCATCGGAGAACGTCTCGCCATCGATGCTCACGTTCAGCGGCACGACTGAGATGCCGAGTTCGGCGGCGACATCGCGCGGGATGTCCGATGTCGAGTCCGTGACCACGCATACCGTTCGTTCCATCGCCCGGCTCCTCACCTATCGTCGCTGAAGTGGACCATGCCGTGCGCCATCGCACGGCCGCCGATCACGTGCACGTGCAGATGGTGCACCGTCTGCATCGCATCGCGACCGTTATTGACGATCACGCGATACCCGCTTTCGGCAACGCCTTTGGCCTCGGCCACCCGCGGCGCGGCAGCCATCAGTGCGCAGAGCACCTCCCGGGGAACGTCGTCACCGAGGTTCTCGTAGTGCTCCCTCGGCACGATCAGGGTGTGCACCGGTCCTTGCGGCGCGATGTCATCGAAAGCGACGATCAGGTCGTCTTCAAAGATGATTCGTGCAGGAATCTCACCCCGGGCGACCATGCAGAAGATACACTCACTCACCGCACACCCCCTCCTCCGACACCTGCGCCGCTCCGGCACCCGCATCGTCCGACTCGAGCTCGCCGACAAGCATAATGACTCGTTGCTCGGCGGTGGCGAGCTTG
Organism: Coriobacteriia bacterium; assembly: GCA_030651765.1. Taxonomy (GTDB): domain Bacteria; phylum Actinomycetota; class Coriobacteriia; order Anaerosomatales; family Anaerosomataceae; genus UBA2272. Next base: position 346,981 of record JAUSBY010000005.1, read on the forward strand.
GCCTGGCACGCCCTTAGCAGCGCCACGCCCCGCTCGTATCGCTCGAGGCTCTCCTCGAGCTCGAGCTGTCCGGACTCGAGTGCCTTCACGATCTGCTCGAGTTCGCCAAGCGCCGCACCGAACGTCATCTCTCCGGGCGCTCCTGCCTCCGACGTCATCTACTCCTCCGATCCGCTGTCTTCGACGACGCAACCGAGTCGCCCCCGTGCCAGGCGCACGCGCACCCGGGCCCCCGCAGCGACCTGTGTGTGATCACGCACGACGGCACCGTCCTGTGAATAACATACCGCGAAGCCCCGCCCCAGTATCCCGAGCGGCGAGAGATCCTCGAGCCGCGCCGCGGCGGCGCCGAGCACGCCACCCGTCTGCGCGAGCAGTACGCGCCCCGCCCCCGCAGCGCGCTCGCGACCCCGCGCCAGGGCCACACGCTCGCGCTCGCCGAGCCGCGGACCGACACGCACGAGCGACTGCGCGAAGCGCTGCATCGACTCCCGCTGACGCTCGAGCCGCGCCGGCAACGCACGCTCGAGAGCGCCCGCGAGCACGTCGAGCGTCTGCTTCTGCGTCTCGAGGACGACGATCGGGTCGGCCAGTACCGGCCGGTGAGACAGGAGGTTCAGCCGATGGGCTGCAGCAGTGACGCGACCCGACAGCGCCGAGCCCAGCATCCTGCCTGCGGCATCAACCCTGCGCGCCACCTCCACCCGGTCAGGCGCGACGGACTCGGCCGCCGCCGTCGGCGTCGAAGCGCGCACGTCGGCGACCATGTCTGCGATGCTCGTGTCGGGTTCGTGACCGATCCCGGTCACCACGGGCACCGGACACGCGACGACGGCCCGGGCCACCGCCTCGGCATTGAACGGCATCAGGTCCTCGTAACTCCCGCCGCCCCGCGCGAGGATCACGACTTCCACACCCGGAGACGAGCCGACCGCTGCCAGTCCCCGGACGATCTCGCCGACGGCCGAGTCTCCCTCGACGGCGACACCCGCGATGACGAGTTCAGCCGACGGGTAACGGCGTCCGAGGGTCCGAATGACGTCATGGACGGCCTTGCCGCGAGGCGACGTCACCAGCCCTATGCGGCCCGGGAAGCGGGGCAGCGGACGCTTGCGCGCCACATCCATCAGACCCTCGGCCTCGAGTCTGCGAGCGAGCTCGGCGACCTGGATCCTGAGCGCGCCCTCGCCGGCTGCGACCACGGAGCGCGCCTGGAACTGCATCCGTCCCTTGGGCGCATACGCGGTGAAGAAGCCGGTGATCTCGACGAGCTGCCCGTCCGTGAGCGCGACACCGCAACCGTCGTAGACGTCACGCCACATGAGACAGGGCATGAGCGCCGATTCGTCCTTGAGTGAGAAGTACACCGCTTTGTAGCCCGGCTTGACGGTCGCCCCGGAGACCTCGCCGACGACGCGGATCCGCACCTGCTCGAGGGCGCCCTTGGCAAGCGACATCGCATCGGCGACGCTCAGCGCGCGCTCAGTCGGCGGCATCCGCACGCTCCTCGGACACCTCGGACAGCACGATCCGGCCATCGTGGATGGAGAGCGAGGACCGGCCATCGAGAAGCGCCTCGAGCTCCGCACCGACCAGCGTGCGCCGCCATCCCTCGGCCAGCGGATGGCCCTCGCGTTCGCCGGCGGCGAAGCGCTCGAGTTCATCACGGGTCGCAAGCAGCGTCAGGGCGACCCCGTGCTCACGCGCCCGGATCCGACATACCGCCGAGAGGACATCGGCGACCGGCTGGGCATCGGTGGGGACACGGCTGCGTTTGGGCAGCCGCGGGAGGTCCTCCTCGGGCACGGCCATGCCGTCGGCTATCGCCCGGAGTATCCCGGTGGCCATCTTGCCGGCTGCGCGATCACCGACACCGCGGATTCCCGCGAGCGCAGCCGCGTCAGCGGGACGGCGCCTGGCCACCTCTATGAGGCTTTCATCCGAGACGAGCCAGCGCCGGGGCACATCGCGGCGCTGCACCTCGGTCTCCCGCCACGCTGCCACCTCCCGCAACACGGCAAGCGACCGCCGATCGAGTGATGATGCACGCTTGACCCGACGGTACTGCTCGGCAGGGTCCGCGAAGTACGTCGCCGGATCGGCGAGTCGTGCGAAGTCAGCCTCGAGCCACTCGAGCCGGCCTTCGCGCTCGAGGCGCTCGCGCAAGATCTCGTACACCTTCGGCAAGTGCTCGACATCGGCGGCCGCGTACGCGAGTTGTGTGTCGCTCAGGGGCCGAACCGACCAGTCGGTGAACGTATCGGCCTTGTCGATCTCGGCGCCGACAAGATCGTGCACGAGCTGTGCGTAGCCGACCTGCGTGGGGAAGCCCGCGAGCGTGGCTGCGATCTGCGTGTCGAACAGCGGCCGCGGCGTCACACCCGTCGCTTTGAGCAGCACCTCCACGTCCTGCGAGCCTGCGTGGAAGACCTTGACGGTCTCCGGCGACTCAAGCAGCGGCGCGAGGCGCCCCAGCTCACCCTCGAGTGCGATCGCGTCGATCACGAAGGCATCGCGGTCGGTGCCGATCTGGATCAGGCACAGCCGAGCGAAGTACGTGCGCTCCCGCATGAACTCCGTGTCGATGGCAACCACGCGCTCCCCGGCAAGGGTCGCGCATGTGGCCTCAAGAGCAGCGACATCACCGATGTACAATGGACCTCCAGCCAGACGTCAGGGGCACGCGCACCGCATCGCCGTGCCGAATCGAGTGTAGCCGAACGGTTACGGGCGCACGAGGAGCAACCCGTGAACATACTCATCGTGAGCAACCTCAGATCCGGGCTCGGCGACCCGACCCTGTACGAGTTCATCCGCGAGCTCGGCTCGCATCGTGCGGAGGTCACCATGCGCTTCCTGTCCGAGGGCGCGGACCTCGGACACCTCCTGCGCGACGCACACGAGTACGCTCGCATCGTCGCGGCCGGTGGCGACGGGACGGTCTCGGCCATCGCGTACCAGCTGAGGGACAGCGGCATCCCGCTTCTCGCCTACCCGGCCGGGACAGCCAACCTGCTCGCGCGGAACCTGCGGCTTCCCGTAGACCCGGTGGACCTGGCGGTGGCCACGATGGCCGGGCGCACGGTATCGATCGACCTCGGGGAACTCGTCGTGCCGGCTGCCGGAGCACGCGCCGCCCACCACATCGGATTCGCCATAGCCGCCGGTGTCGGCTACGACGCCTCTGTCATGGAGACCGCGCAGGGTCTGAAGCAGACGCTCGGCGAAGGCGCTTACATCGTCGGCGCGCTCCAGAACCTCGCGCCGACGGTGGCCCGCTTCACCATCGAGTTGGACGACAACACGATCGAGACCGAGGGCATCGCAGTGCTGCTCGTCAACCTCGCCCGGATCCAGTTCGACCTCCAGGTGGCGCACGGCAGCGACGCGCAAGACGGGCTGCTCGAGGTCGTCGTTCTCAAGACACGGACTGCGGCAGGATTGCTACCGGCCGTCTGGGCGGCACTCGTCGACCGGCTGGGCGACCATCCCCAGCGTCCGGGACTCGAGATCCACACCGCATCGCACGTGAAGATCTCCTCCGAGCCGCCACTGCCGCTTCAGTACGACGGCGAGGTGCTACCCTCCGCGACACCCGTGATCGCCCGCGTACTACCCGGGGCGGCCACGTTCATCGTCTCCGAGGAGAACCCGTTGCCACGCGACTACGAGGCAGCTCCGGCCCGGCCGTAGGTCACAACCGCGTCTGTACGATCGTGCCGAGCGGAACCTGCGGGAACAGCTCGAGCACGTCGCGGTTGTACATGCGGATGCAGCCGGCCGAAGCCTGGGTGCCGATGACCCACGGCTGGTTCGTGCCATGGATCGCATAGCCAGTACGAACGTACGACGAGCCGATCTTGCGATACATCCGCATCTTGCGCGGGCCGTACACGCCAGCCGGATCGGTGTAGTACTTCGAGTCGATGCGCCAGATCGCCACCGGCGTCGGTGTGCGCGGCTTACCGTGTGCGATCGGGTAGCTCTTCACGAACACATCGTTTCTGAAGAAGTAGAGCCGGAAGTCGGACTTGTCCACGACGATCGACGTGGGTGCCGGGTACGAGTGTCTGCGATAGCCCGCGCTGGCGGATGACTCGCCACCGTCCGGGTTGCGGGACACGATGCGGTACGTAGAACCATCTGCCGGCGTAGGGATCACGCCCAGGTCGACCGTCGCATACGAGGGGCACACCTTGGACGCAACGAGGGTGGTCCCCGTATAGACCTTCACCTCGGTCGTGTTCACGCCGGTCGCGACCACAACCCGGGCCTTCTTGCCCACCCAGCTCGTAGGTGTCGGCGCAACGACGCGCGGGGCAGTTGGCGCACCCTTGATCTCGGCCACGAGTCCCTCGGTCAGTACCGCGGTACCGCCAAAGAGCCGTGCCGAGTTCACGAGCCCACCGTTGCGATGCACGTATCCCGCGGTCGCCGGGCCTACGGTATGCGGATAGACGTACAGCAGCGGTCCACCTGATCGGCCGATGTTGGTGGCTCCCGCAAGCGCGTCCGGCACGGCGGACGCCATGCCCACCGTCGAGCCGGTGAGCCAGCTGCGATTGCGTGCACCCGTCGCGATGACGGCTGCGGTTCCATAGCGATCGGCCCCCCACCACCGGGTCGTGCCGCCTGCAGCCGTGTACGCGGCGCCCGAGACGACGGCCGTGCCGCCCACGACGACGACGGAGCCCGGCGGCGACGCGTCGATGACGCCCTTCGTGGCGGCGGGAACGCGGTCCTTCTCGACGAGCAGGACGGGGATACCGGTGGCTGCCGAGACCGCGGACGCCGCAAGCGCGTCGACGAACCCGGCGGCGTCGGTCCCGTTGGCAACGAACGCGCGCGCGGGAATCGTGCGTGCGGTGTCCGAGGCCACCTCCGATGTCAGCTGCGCGATGCCTGCGGCTGTCGTATAGCGATCACCGGTGATCCAGGGCTGCGTGACGTTCCCGGCTCCGACGATGGCCTCTAGTTCGGCGACCGCAGCAGGCGACACCGCGACCGGCCCACCGACCACCGTGACCGTGACTGTATCGTTTATCGACCTGATCTCTTCCAGCGCGACCTTCACGGGTGCCGGGACTCCCGAGCCGGTCACGAGCAGCAGCGGGGCGTCGTACGCCCAGCACAGACTACCGGCTGCGAGCGGGTCCGCAAGGGCGCGCTTCTCGCCCGAAGCCACCACCACATGCGCGACGTCCGTCCAGCCCGGGTACGTCTGCTTGGCGATCGCGACCGCGGTCCCGTAGCGGTCGGAACCCGCGACACGCTGCACGCTCAGGTTCACCTTCAGGCCCCCGTCAGGCCACGCACTGGCGGCGGTGGCCGGAAGCACCGGAACGGCCGAGAGCAATGCTACTCCGAGCAAGACCGCGATCGACCGCGTCACCTTCACCGGGACTCCCTTCGTTGGCTGTCTGCAGTATACCTGTGTGATCAGGGGGCGGACAGGCATCCCGCCTGTCTGATCGGGAGAGTATCCAGGAACCGGTACACGCTATTGGTGAACGCGTGCGGCTGCTCCTCGTGCGGGACGTGCCCGCAGTCTTCGATGGCCACGAACTCCGCTCCGGGGATCGCTCGTGCGAGCCGCTCGGCTTCCTCGGGAGGTATCACCCGGTCGTCATCTCCCGTCATCACCAGCGTCGGACAGGCGACCTCCCCGGCCCGGTCGCCCCGTGGCTGCGTGGAGCTTGCGACGGTCAGCTCCCACAGCGCGCGGTCCCAGTCGTCTACCGCCAGCGGTGCGCGGTAACCGGCCCGGATCTCAGGTGTGATGCCCGAGGGGTCGTGCCATGCCAGTTCTAAGAAGCGGTCTCCGGCGGCCCCGCCGATCCGCCGCGCCACCAGCGGGCCGAGCCGACGCGCTTGCGGGGTATTCAGAAGCGGGTACAGCCACGTCGGCGGACCCCTTTGCGTGTAGACCGCCGCATCCACGAGCACGAGCGCCTCCACCCTGTCGGGATAGGTGACCGCGGTCAGCATGGCGATCGAACCGCCTGCCGAGTGCCCGACGAGGACCGCTCGCTCGATGCCCAGGCGGTCGAGCAACGCGACCACCATGTCCGCCTGCGCCTCAGGGGAGTACGGACTGCCCCCGGGATAGTCGTCGACCTCCCACGATCCCGGGAGGGGGCGCTCGGTCAGGCCGAACGCCGGTCGGTCGAAGGCGATCACGCGACCGCGCTCGGCCAGAGGTCCTGCAACCTCGCGCCATGTGAACGTGCTCGCTCCGAACCCGTGCAGCAAGACGAGCGCAAGATCACCCGAGCCCTGATCGCGGAAGTGGACGTCGATCCCGTTCAGCTCGGTGAAGCGCGAGCCGTCGTCGGCCAGCTCACGTGCCGGCACCGTGTCCCGAAGCGCCGGGACCGGAACAACCAGCGGCCCTACGAGCAGGAGCGCCAGCAGGACCGTGACTCCGTACGCCAGGCGCCTGCGCGTGCGCCGAAGCATCGGCCCTCCTCTCGGCAGCGGTTATCCCGTGAACGTACCCAATGCGGGTATGAGAAAGGCCCCCGCGGTCTCCGTCGAGGAGTCTGCAAGGGCCTTCGAACGATCATGGTGGGCGCTAGAGGATTTGAACCTCTGACCCCTTCCGCGTCAAGGAAGTGCTCTCCCCCTGAGCTAAGCGCCCATAGCCGCCTCGCGAGCAGCGACGACTATTGTAACAGGCTCTCTCCGATGCGCCAGACCCCAGTTCTCGAGGTGCGCCAACGGCTGTTGCACGCCCGCTGAGGGCCGTGGTAGTCTACCCCTTGCGCGCGGACGTGGCTCAGTTGGTAGAGCACAACCTTGCCAAGGTTGGGGTCGCCGGTTCGAATCCGGTCGTCCGCTCCATCGACACCTCGGAGGTCGGCCCGAAGGGCAAGCACTGCGGCCCACTCGGCCGGCCTTCTTTGACAGCGGAGCACGAGCTCCCGTACAGATGGCGACGTCGCCAAGTGGTAAGGCAGAGGCCTGCAAAGCCTCTATCCCCGGTTCGAATCCGGGCGTCGCCTCCAGGCTTCGATGCGGGTCCGTCCGGAGCACCGGGCGGACCCGCCGCGCTTAACCGCGCATGGCGCGTACCGACCGCTCCTGCGCGACGCCGCCTGGACTGATTGTGGTATCGTGCTGCTCCCCACGCCGTACCCTCATCGACGAGCAGGGATCCATGTCCGAGACGCCGACAACGATCACACCGCGCGAGCGACTGCGCCGCCTTCCAGGCCGTGCCGTCGGGATGCTGCTCGTGTGGTTCGTCGTGACCGAGGCGGACATCCCGTCTCTCGTGATCGGCGTCCCGATCGCACTTGCCGCTGCCACGCTCTCGGTGGCCCTGCAACCCCGAAGTCTGTCGGGCGTCTATCTCCCGGGGGCGATCCGTTTCGCGCGGTTCTTCGCGGTCAACTCGGTGCTCGGCGGGATCGATGTCGCGTTTCGCGCGCTCGGCCCGCGCATGCGCCTTGCGCCCGCCATCGTGCACTACCCCCTGCGGATCAGCGGGTCGTTCCCGCGGGTCTTCTTCGCCAACACCATCAGCATGCTTCCCGGAACCCTTAGCTCCCGCCTTACCGACGACACCGTCGAGGTGCACGTGCTCGACTGCACGCGGCCGGTGATCGAGGACCTCGCGAAGGTAGAGGAGCGCGTGGCCGACCTCTTCGGCGCACAGCTGTCCCCGCACGAGGGTGGTGGAGTCCTGTGACGCTCGCCCTCGAGATTCTTGCCACCGTCATCATGCTCACCGTCGCGCTCGGCATCTACCGTATCGAGCGTGGACCCACCGGAACGGATCGTATGCTCTCCGCGATGCTGTTCGGCACCTCGGGTGTGGCACTCACGCTCGTGCTTGGCGAGCTGACCGGCCTGCACGGCCTGCGCGACATGGCACTCGTCTTCGCTCTGCTCGGCGCGCTCACCGCTGTCGCGTTCGTCAAGCGCGCGTGGGGGGCCGACGACTGATGCCGTGGCAGACCGTCATCGATGTCATCACCTACGCGCTGTTCGCCGCGAGCGGTTTCTTCTTCTTAGCAGGCTCCGTCGGCCTCGTGCGGTTCCCCGACGTCTACACCCGACTGCACGCGCTCACCAAGTCCGACAACCTGGGGCTCGGGCTGGCGTCGACAGGCCTCGCGCTCCAGTCGGGCTCGTGGATCGTTGCCGCCAAACTGCTTCTCATCTGGATGATCGTCATAGTCGCCGGAGCCACCGCATGCTATCTGGTCGCCAACTCCGCGCGAAACAGCGGCATCGAGCCGTGGACCGGTGGTGACCGATGATGGGCATCTTCGACATCCTGCTTGTAGGCACGCTTCTGTGGATCGCGTTCGGTTCGCTCAACGAGAACAAGCTGTTCAAGTCCGTCGTCATGTTCATCATCTTCGGCCTGTTCATGGCGATCGCCTGGATCCGCCTCGGCTCGCCGGACGTCGCGCTTGCCGAAGCGGCTATCGGGGCGGGCGCGACCGGAGCGCTCATGCTCGACGCCGTCGGACACCTGCGCTCCCGCGCGACGCCATACCCCACCGGTCACGAGAGCCGGGAGTCCGACGATGGGTGACCGGCGCCGCTTCCCCGCTCTCCTGCCGCTGCTCGCGAGCGGTGGCGTGCTCGCGTTTGTCGGCAGAGCCGTGCTGGCGCTGCCTCCCACCGCAAGCGGGCTGGCCGTGGAGATGCGCGACGGCGCGAAGGCCAGCGGCATCAAGAACGTCGTGACCGCCGTACTGCTCGACTTCCGAGGTTACGACACGCTACTCGAGATTGCCGTGCTCATGCTCGCCACCGTGGCGGTTCTCTCCTTGCGCGAGGACCCTGCCGCGCTCTCACGGCGCATCGCGGGCCGGGCCGGCCCGGTGCTCGGCGCGCTCACGCGCACGCTCGCTCCGCTCATGATCCTCGTAGCGGGACATCTCGTGTGGGTGGGCTCATCCGAACCCGGGGGGGCCTTCCAGGGCGGTGCCGTCCTGGGTGCTGCGGGAATCCTCATGGTCCTTTCGGGCTATGCGCAGCCCGCGTGGGCCGGTCGGCGGATGGTGCGGTGGGTGCTGACCGTCGGCCTGCTCGCCTTCATCGGTGTCGCGCTCTACCCGATGCTCGGAGGCGGCTCCTTGCTGCAGTACCCCGACGAGAGCCGTAAGAACCTCATCCTGTTCATCGAGATCCTGCTCACGCTGTCGATCGGTGCAAGCATCCTGAGCCTGTTCCTGGCCTCGGCCTCGGCGACCGCAGGCGGTGAGCGTCCGTGAGCACATACCTCGTCTACACGGCAGGCGGTGTGCTGCTCTATGCACTCGGCACGTACGGTTTGCTCGCGAGGCCCCACCTCATCCATAAGGTGATCTCCGCCAACTTCATGGGAAGCGGCGTGTTCCTGATCCTTATAGGGTTGGGCAACCGTTCCCCGGAGAGCGGGCCGGACCCGGTTCCGCAGGCCATGGTGCTCACCGGCATCGTGGTGACCGTCGCGCTGACCGCGCTCGGCCTGGCCATCGTGAAGCGCTACTACACCGCCACGGGCCTCGACAATCTCGACGACAAACCGTCGGCAGGTGGTGACCGGTGAACGTGCTTGCCCAGTCGCCCGGACTGCTCGTCGCCGTCCCGCTCGCAGGCGCCGCCATCTCATTCGTCGCGGGCAGGCGCCGCGCACCCCACGTGGCGATCACGACCGCCCTCGTCGTGCTGACACTTGCCGTCGCGCTCGCGGTGCACGTCCTTGACGGCGGACCGTTCCGCTACCAGGTCGGCGGTTGGGGCGCGCCGCTCGGCATAGACCTCGTTGCCGACGGCGCCGCGGCGCTGTTCCTCGTGCTGACCGCCATCGTAGGACTGGTCGTCACGCTCTACGCCACAGCGTACTTCCGCACCGACGACGAGACCGCGTACGGTCACGGCTTGTTCTGGACCTTGTGGCTGTTCATGTGGACGTCGCTCAATGCCCTCTTCCTCACCGGCGACGTCTTCAACGTGTACGTATGCCTGGAACTCGTCGGAATCTCGGCGGTCACGCTCGTGACTATCGGCGGCGGCGCCGAGGCGCTCCGTGCCGGTGCACGCTACCTGTTCGCGAGCATGCTTGGCGCGATGACGTACCTGCTCGGCGTGGCGCTTCTGTACGCGGCCACCGGCCAACTCGACATGGACGTACTGCGCACCACGCTCGTGGCCGACACGACGGCCGCCACCGGTCTCGCACTGATGATAGCGGCGCTCGTGCTGAAGACCGCGCTCGTTCCCGCGCACTTCTGGCTTCCCGCCGCTCATGGCTCCGCACCGTCTCCGGTGAGTGCGGTACTGTCGTCGCTCGTGGTCAAGGGTTCCTACTTCGTCATCCTGCGCCTCATGCTCGACGTCATGCCCGCCGGCTACCTGCCCGGAGTCGATATCGTCCTCGGTGTTCTCGGCTCGGCCGCCATCGTATGGGGCTCGGTGCAGGCCCTCCTGCAGACACGCATCAAACAGCTGGTCGCGTACTCCACCGTCGCGCAGATCGGGTACCTGTTCCTTGTCTTCCCGCTCGCCCGTCACGGCGCCGACGTCCTGACGCTCGCACTCACCGGCGTGCTCGTCCACGCGCTGTCGCACGGACTCGCGAAAGGCAGCCTGTTCCTCGGGGCCGGCAGTCTCATGACACGCTTCGGTCACGACCGCATCGCCGATATGGCGGGAGCGGCCCGATCGGCGCCCGCGCTCACGTTCGGCGTCGCACTGGCCGGCGTCACCATGATGGGTCTGCCGCCGAGCGGAGGCTTTGGCGCCAAGTGGCTACTCGTGTCCGCCGCGCTCGCCAGCGGCGAGTGGTGGTGGGCGGTGGTCCTCGTCATCGGAGGCCTGCTGGCTGCCGCCTACATGTTCCGCCTTCTGAGCGTACTGCTCGTCGATGCCCCAACGGAACTCCACGCCTCGAAGGGTGATATCCGGACCGAGTGGCTTCCCCTCGCACTCGCACTCGGCGCGGTGCTGCTCGTCCTCGCGATACCGCTCGTGAGCGACCTCGCGGCAGCGAGTAACGTGCTCATTCACGCGGGGGTGACGCCGTGACGGCCTGGCTCCCCATGCTCGTCCCGGCCATCGCCGGTATCGCGACCTTCGCGCTCGGCAAGTCGCGTGGTCGCGCGCGCAACGTCGTCAACCTCGCCGCGGCCGCGATCTCGATCGCGCTTGTGGCGCGGCTCGTCGTGCACGCCTACAACGGTACTGTCATCTCCTCGACCATCCCGATGCTCCCCGGGCTCGGCCTCGGCATGAGCGCCGATCTTCTCGGCCTGCTGTTCGCCACCGTCGCGACCGTCCTGTGGGGCGTGACGCTCGTCTATGCGATCGGCTACATGGATCACGCCACTGACCGCGCGCGCTTCTTCGGGTTCTTCGCGCTGTGCATCGCGGCGGCCAACGGCGTGGCTCTGGCCGACGACCCGCTCAGCCTCTTCATCTTCTACGAGATCCTGTCCCTGACGACGTACCCCCTCGTGGTACACACCGGCACGCCCGAGGCGCTGGCAGCAGGACGCAAGTACCTCTTCTACGCGCTCGGCGGCGGCGCTGCGCTGCTCGTCGGTGTCGCGTGGCTCGCCGTCATCGCGGGACAGACGCCCTTCACGCCTGGCGGCGCGCTCGCAGCTGTCTCCGACCGCACCGCCGAATTGCGCGTGATCTTCGCGCTCTTGGTGGCCGGCTTCGGCGTGAAGGCGGCGCTCATGCCGCTGCATGGCTGGCTGCCGGGCGCGATGGTCGCACCCGCGCCGGTGAGCTCGCTCCTGCACGCGGTCGCCGTCGTGAAGGCCGGCGTCTTCGGCATCATCCGGCTGGTGAACGAGCTCTACGGCCCCGAGCTTGCCACCTCGCTCGGCGTGGCGACACCGCTCGCGATCCTCGCTGCGGTCTCGATCATCATCGCCTCGGTCATCGCGCTGCGTCAGGACGACTTCAAGCGCCGGCTCGCGTACTCCACGATCGCCCAGCTCTCGTACATCACACTGGGCACGGCCCTGTGCTCCCCGCTCGCGGCCGCCGGCGCGCTCGCCCACCTCGCACACCACGCAGTCATGAAGATCACGATGTTCTTCACCGCCGGGAGTGTCTACGAGACCTTGCACGTGAAGAAGGTGAGCCAGATGCCCGGCCTTGCGCGCCGCATGCCGCTGACCATGGCCTCGTTCGCGGTAGCCGCCTTCGCACTCGCCGGCATCCCGCCGCTCGTCGGCTTCGCGAGCAAGTGGATGCTCGGCGTCGGCTCCGCCCAGAGCGGATCGGTGTGGGCACTCATCGTCTACGTGTCGAGCGGCGCGCTGGCGCTCGGCTACATGGTTCCCATCCTGACGTCGGCGCTGCGCGAAGGGGACCACACCCCGGCCCGGGGTGCCGAGAGCGACCCGCGGATGCTGTGGCCGATCGTCACGGTCGGCGTGCTTACGGTCGTACTGGGCCTTACCGCCGGACTGCCCGGCTCACCGGTGCACTGGGCCATGACCGCGATCGCGCCCTCGTTCGGGGGGTGGACACCGTGACCCCGGTCCTCCCCGCCGGCATCGGCTCGCTGACGTTCTCGCTTGACGAGACCGGCACGCCGTTTCTCATCCTCTTCGCGTTCCTGTGGACGATCTCCGGGCTGTACGCATTCGCCACCACGCCGGCAGGAGAACGCGCCCGGCTCTTCGCCTACTTCGTGCCGTCCGCACTCGGCGGCGTGACCGTCGCGCTCGCCGGCGACGCCATCTCCTTCTACCTCTGCTTCGCGCTCATGGCGATCCCGGCGTGGGGCCTGATCACCCACGTCGGCACGCCCGAGGCACGCCGCGCGGGAGCGATCTATCTGACCCTCACCGCCATCGGTGAGGCGGCCCTGCTGGCGGCCCTCGTCATCATGGCCGTCGAGGCCGACTCCCTCGCCCTTCCCGTGCTTGCCGAGGCGATCGGCACCTCACCTCTGCGTGACATCGCCGTCGCGCTCCTGCTCGCCTCGATCGGCCTCAAGATCGGCACGCTCCCCGCCAGCGGCTTCCTTCCGCTGAGTTACACCTACACCCCGGCGGGCGCCGCTTCGGCACTCGCTGGAGCCTCGGCCAAGGTCGGCGCTCTCGCGATGCTCCGGCTCCTGCCGGCAGGCGTGATGCCCGAGGAGTGGGCGTACGTGGTGATGGCTCTCGGCATGGCGACGGCGTTTCTCGCCGCGATCCTCGGCACGCTCACCACCACCCCGCGCGCCGTGCTCGGCTACTCGAGCGCAAGCCAGATGGGCCTCATCCTCGTCGCAGCCGGCGTCAGTCTCACCAGTGTGGAGGCGGCGCCACTCGCCTACGGCGCGATCGTAGCGTTCTCGCTGCATCACGGCCTCGCCAAGAGCGCGCTCGTCCTTGGCGACGATGTCGTCTCACGCCTCACCGGTTCTGCGCGCACGGCGGCGCTCGCCGCCCTCGCCCTCCCCGTCCTCGCGCTCGTCGGTGCGCCGCTCACCAGCGGGTTCGTTGCCAAGTACGCGCTCAAGGACGCCGTCCACGCGCTGCACGGCACGGTTCCGGAGGCGGTCTACGCGCTTCTCCCGTGGACGGCGATCGGGACCGCCGCGCTCATGCTGCGCTTCTTCGCACTCACCCGTGAGCGTACCGCCGAGACACGTGTGTCGTCGCCCCGGATACCGATCGCGCTGTGGAGCCTGGTGCTCGCCGCGGTCGCACTGGTCGTGTGGATATGGCCCGCCCAATGGAACGTGCACGCCATCGAAAGCGCGCTCTCGCCCTCGTCGATGTGGACCGCGCTCTGGCCCGGACTGATAGCGATCGCGGGCTGGATGGCGCTTCGCTACGCGCCGAGGAGCGCACAACGACTGACCGGCATCGTGCCTCCCGGAGATGTGCTGCTCGGACTCGCTGCGGCCGTGACCGCCGCAGACCGCTGGCTCGCAGGACGGTCGCGGTCCCGAGGGGTGACCGCACGAGACGAGCGTGCTGACATCGGACATTCGCTCCGCGCGGCGGAACGCTCTGCCGTAGCGTGGACGGCGGCCAGCACGCTGTTCGTGCTGCTCGTGCTGCTCCTCGTGGCGCTCGGTACGCGCTAGGTGCGGCCGTACCCTCCCCGGGCGCGACTCATGCAGACCTAGACGCCGTACTTGAGCTGGATGCGCCGCGCCTGATCGAGGCGGAATAGACCGCGCTCGAGATCCTTTGGATCGGCGATGTTCTCGACTGCCCATGCGAGGATATCGCGAGGCACGAGGGGGTAGCGCTTGCGCGCTTCGGCGACGGTCATGGCTGCGGCTCCTTCTACGACGACTGCTACGACTGCTGCGATGACTAGAGCTGACACGTCTACAGCGGATTGTGCGCGAACGCAGCCAAACCGTCAAGTGTCACTCGAGACTCAGTGCCGTTCAAACGCGCCATTTCCGTCAGCGTGCCGGACCCAGCGCACGGGAGCGCTTACGATCCCCACCGCTCGAACAGGCGGTGTTCGACGCCGAGAACGTCGAGTACCTTGCCGACGACGAAGTTCACCATGTCGTCGACGGTCGCCGGACGCTGGTAGAATGCCGGCATCGCGGGGACGATGACCGCTCCGGCTTCAGCGAGCGCGGTCAGATTGCGCAGGTGGATCAGATTGAGCGGCGTCTCGCGCGGAACCATCACAAGTGTCCGCCGCTCCTTGAGGGTAACGTCGGCGGCTCGCTCCGCAAGGTCGGAGGCAAGCCCAGCCGCGACCGACCCGACGAAACCCATCGAAGCCGGCATGACGATCGTCGCGTCTATGGCAGACGATCCCGAGGCGACCGCGTCGAACAGATCGTCGTGCGACACGACCCGCAACGGCGAGTCGGACCGCAGCTCCAGGAACCCCAGCACCGCCTCACGGGCGCCGGTCTCCGGCAGTTCGAAGCCGAGTTCGTAGGCGGTCACCTCGGCACCGGCCTTGGTGAAGATGAGCGTCACTTCGCCGACCAGGAGCAACTGCTCGACGAGCCGCATCCCGTAAGCCGAGCCGGACGCCCCCGTGATGACCACGGTGTAGCGCTTCATACGCACCCCTTCCCTACGAGAGAAGCCGATCGGCGAGCGCCCCGGCGAACACGACGATCGCGATCACGCCGTTGACCGTGAAGAAGGCGGCGTTCACGCGCGACAGGTCCGCAGCCGACACGATGCTGTTCTCATACCACAGCAAGGCGGCGGCCACACTCACTCCGGCGTACCAGGGCCAGCTCGCTCCGGCGAGGACCCCACCGAGCACGAGGAACGCAACCGTCAGTACGTGTGCGACGCGCGTCTGCACGAGCGCTCTCGCGATGCCCCGGTCTGCCGGCATCGAGTGCACGCCGTCTCGGCGGTCGTACTCGACGTCCTGCGTCGCATAGATGATGTCGAATCCCGCGGTCCACAGCGCAACCGCAAGCCCGAGGACCCACGGCGCCGGATGCCCGAGCGGCGCGCCGAGCGCTACCCAGGCCCCCACGGGCGCAAGTCCCAGACACAGACCGAGCCAGTAGTGGCACAGCGGCGTGAACCGCTTCGTATACGGATAGATGAGAAAGGCCGCGAGCACGATCGGCCACAGCGTCCTCGTGACCGGCGCGAGCCTCCACACGGCAAACAAGAACGCGGCGAGCACAACGAGCGCGAACAACCACAGCTCGCCCGCGGCGATCATCCCGGCGGGTATGGCTCGCCCTGCGGTGCGCGGGTTGCGAGCGTCGATCTCCGCGTCCGCGGCGCGGTTGACGACGAACGCAAAGGAACGTGCGCCGACCATCGCGATCGTGATCCACACGAGCGCCTGCCACGACGGCCAGCCGCCGTTGAAGCCATCGAGCGGGACGACCCAGCCGCCACCGACGGCGACTACGAGCACCCGCTCCGCGGCATCACGAGCGGGGCCGACAAGAGAGCCGTCCACGTACCCATCGGATAGGCGGCCGACGTAAGCGGACGCGTATAGCGCGCCGATGTAGGCGTACGGGAGCGCGAAGATCGAGTGCTCGAACCTGACGAGATCGAGCAACACCCTCACCTTCTCGGCGATCCTGCTCACAGGCCGAGTTCGCCCCACATAGCGTCCACACGCGCCTTGACCTCAGGCGACATCTCAAGCGCCTCGGGCCACTCACGCTCGTGACCTTCGCCCGGAATGGGGCGAGTCGCATCGATACCCATCTTGAAGCCGAAGCTCTCGAAATTGCTCGAGTGATCGAGCCGATCGAGCGGCCCCTTACCGATGAGGATGTCGCGCGACGGATCCACGTTGTTGAAGCATCGCCACGCCACCTGGGAGTAGTCGTGACAGTCCACGTCTTCGTCAACGACGATGACGAACTTCGTGAACATCATCTGTCCCATGGACCAGGCGAAGTTCATCACTCTGAAGGCCTGACCGGCGAACTCCTTGCGGATCTGGAAGATCGCGCAGTTGTGGAAGACGCCCTCGAGCGGCAGATCGTAGTCGATGACCTCGGGCATCATCGCTTTGATGACCGGCAGGAAGATGCGCTCTGTCGCCTTGGCCATGTAGCAGTCCTCCATCGGCGGGCGACCGACGATGGTCGTGGGGTAGATCGCGTCCCGGCGCATGGTGATGGCATCGACGTGGAACACCGGGAAGTCATCGGCGAGCGAGTAGTAGCCGGTGTGATCGCCAAACGGCCCCTCCCACCGCATCTCGCCGATCTCCACATAGCCCTCGAGCACGATCTCGGCATGCGCAGGCACGAGCAGGTCGTTGGTCACGCACTTCACCACCTCGACCGACTCCCCGCGCAGGATGCCGCTGAACAGATACTCATCGATGATCGGTGGCACGGGAGCGGTAGCCGAGAAGATCGTGACCGGGTCTGCGCCGAGCGCTACGGAGACCGGCATGCGCTCGTGACCGGCCTCGGCCCACTCGCGGAGGTTCTTCGCGCCGTCGTGATGCTCGTGGATGTGCAGCCCCGTCGTGTTCCGATCGAAGACCTGCAGCCGGTACATGCCGACGTTCGGCTTCCCCTTCAGGCTCCGTGTGACCACGAGCGGGAGCGTGATGAACGGCCCGCCGTCACCCGGCCAGGTGGTGAGCACCGGCAGACGGCCGAGGTCGACGTCGTCACCGCGGAGCACGACCTCGTGTACGGGCGCCTTCGAGGACTTGATCTCCTTCGCACCAGCGCCTGCCAGCCCCGCCAGGTTCTTGGCAATGCCGATCTTGTCCATCACGCTCGCCGGCGCATCGAGCGGCAGCAGTTCCATGAGCTCGCGCGCCTTGGCGTCCAGATCGCGCCACGTGCCAGTCTCGGCATCGACGCCGAGTGCCCACGCCATCCGGTCGTACGATCCCATCAGGTTGATGGCCACCGGCATGTCGTAGCGCCGCCCCGTTGCGCGATCGACCGGCTTCTCGAACAGGAGAGCGGGACCCACTGCCTTGCTCACCCGGTCGGTGATCTCACCGATCTCGAACGCCGGATCGACCTCGGCAGCTACTCGCCTCAGCTGTCCTTTGGATTCGAGAAGCGCCAGGTACTCGCGCAGGTCCTTGATTGCCATCGGTCCTCCTCGGACGGGTCATGACGGCTCAGATGATACCGTCACCCAACACGCACCACCAACGGCTCAGGCCCCAAGGGCGTCCTCGAGTGCGTCGAGCGTGTCGATGGGCTGGACGCCATGATCGGCCTCCACACCGTGCCGGTCGATCAACACCGCCTTCATGCCGAGCGCGCTCGCCCCGAGGTAGTCCGCGTAGTGATGGTCGCCGACGTGCGCCGCCTCGGCCGGGTCCACGCCGATGCGCTCGCACGCCAGGCGGAAGATCCGGGGGTCGGGCTTGTGGAAGCCCACATCGGCGGACGACACGACATCGGCAAGGACATCGGCAAGGCCGAGACCATCGAGCAGTGATGCGAGGCGCGAATCCCAGTTGGAGATGATCCCGACCGCAACTCCTCGCATGCGCAGCCGCTCGAACGCGGGACGTACGTCATCGTAGAGCGCCCACCGGTCCGAACGGCCGAACTCGTCGTACACGCGCCGGGCGATATCGACCGCCTCCGCTTCGATGCCGAGTTCCCGGCACAGCAGCGAGTACATCCCGACCCAGACGGACGAGGTTCTCTGTTCGTCGGTCCAAAACGCATCGTCCTCGGCGTAGCGCTCTTCGTAGTACGCGTCCACGAGCGGCATGTACGACTCGATAGCCGCCAGATCACGCTCGTGACCGGCCTCGACGAGGACCTGACGGCAGACCTCGGACACGCTCGGATGCGCGTAGAGCAGCGTGTTGCCGACATCGAAGAAGACGGCGCGCGGGAAGATCACGTCAGGTACGTGACCACGTCGGTGTCGCGCTCTCGCGGCGCCGGCACCTCATCGGCATGACCGAGGACGATCATGGACGTGATCTGCCACCCGTCGGCGATATCGAACTGCTCGGCGAGCCGGTCGCTGATCCAGTGCGGGACCGAGATGCTACAGGTGCCAATCCCCAGCCCGACTGCGGCGAGAAGGAGGTTCTCAAGGGCCGCCCCCACCGAGATCGCGTAGTCACGCGCCTCGTGCTCGTCATCGGTGCACGGTGATGCGATACCGATGATCACCGGTGCGCGTCCGAGTTCTGCGTAGAACTGGGCGGCGTGCTCGACGCCCTCGGGCCCGAGCACGTCGAGGTATTCGTCCAGGTACGAGGTCGTCATCGCCATGACCTCGGCGATGCGAGCCCGGCTCTCCCCCATGGCCACGTGGAAATACCACGGCTGAACGTTCATACGTGACGGCGCGTACGTGGCGGCTTCCACGAGTTCATCCACGACCTCGCGGGCCACGGGGGTTCCGTCGAATACACGGATCGATCGTCGTGATCGGATCGCGTCCATCAACTCCATGCTTCAGCCACCTCCTCGCATCGTCGTTCGGTACAGGATACCGCTCCCGGCCGACGGAATCACGCCCCACTGGCATCTGTCGCACCTCAGGCTCCCAGATGCTTGACGAGCGTGACCGCCGTGCCCCCCTCGGAAAGCTGAACGAAGTCCACGCGATCCATGAGCGCCCGCATGAACATGACGCCGCGTCCGGAGGATGCGTACGGATCCCCGTCCGTTCGTGCTTCGCCATCGAAGCCGCTTCCCCTGTCACGCACTTCTATGGACACGCGATCCGGGTAGGCGGTCACATCCACGTGCACCGCATCGCCATCGCCACCGCGGGGCGAGCCGTGCCGGATCGCGTTGGAGAGCGCTTCTCCGACAGCGACCCGCACATCGAACAGCGCGGCGTCTGAGATCTCCAGCGGCGCGATGACATCGCACACCTCGGAGCGGCCGAGGGAGAGCGAGGCGGGCACCGCGGGAAACTCGAACTCCCGCACCCACAGCGGGGCGGCACGCACGGGCGACAGCTCGAGTCCCGCCACGGCCTCGGCGGCGCCGGCGGCAGCCGATACGGTATGGCCGGCGCCTATCAGCCCGGAGAGCTCGAGGACCCTGGCGACGTTTCGGTCAGCACCCGCGAGAATCAGACGGCCACCCTTAGGCTCCAGGAGACGGTCGGTCCAGACGATGAGCCCGAGTGCCGCGCTATCGGCGTACGAGACCCGCTCGAGATCCAACACGACGTTGATGCAGCCGCGGTTCACCGCGCTCTCGAGCGCCACTTGGACATCCGGGGCCGTCACCATGTCGATCTCACCCTGTATCCTAATCACGCACACGCGGGCGTCATGCGCGTGCTCGGTGACGATCTTCATGCGCTGCCTCCGGTAGACGGCCCGTCTCTCGAACGTGGTCATTCCACTAGGTGTGCGCACCGTAACGCCGGTCGACGACGCTCAGGGCGTCCGGACGACCGTAAGGATGGCCGCGTCATCCCGCAACTCGCCCGACGCGAACCTCTGGAGGAGCTCCAGGAGCCGCTGCGAGACGTCGGCAGCACTTCCACCGGCCCGCAGGGCACGCCTGACCCGCCCTTCACCAAAGAAGCGGGCGCCGCTGCGCGCCTCGGTCACGCCATCCGTGTACAGCAGCAGCGTCGCTCCGGGATCCGTGGCGAACGACGACTCACCCCACTCGGTGTCCGTGACGGCGCCGAGTAGCGCGCCGGTTGTCGTGAGGCGTGAGATGCGCCCCGTGGTCGAATCGAGGACGAGCGCCGGCGGATGCCCGCCATTCGCGTAGGCGAGATCACCCGTCGCGGTATCGAGAAAGCCGATCCAGAGGGTCACGATGCCGGCCGAATCCCCCGTCTCGATGAGCATCGCGTTGAGCTCCTTGACGATACGCGCCGGTCCCAGCCCCGCCACAGCCATGCCCCGGATCGCGTACTTGATCATCGAGGTCTGGGTCGCCGCCTCGACGCCCTTGCCGCAGACGTCGCCGATGGACACGACAACCCGGCCGTCGGGCGCCATGAACATATCGTAGTAGTCCCCACCGATCTCCGCGTCGCCGACCGCAGGCAGGTACACGCTGCTCGCCTCGATTCCGGCTATCCGCGGAAGCCGGGTAGGCAGAATGCTCTGCTGCAGCACGGTGGCCACATGATGCTCTCGGCTGAACATGTCGGCAGTGTCGATCGCCAGGGCCGCCTGTGACGCGAACGTCCGCAGCAAGTCGAGCTCATCGCTCGAAAACGCGGACTCGGCCATGGCGAACGCCACCAGCACGCCGATACTGCGCCCACGAGCGAGTAACGGCACCGCGAGCAGCGACTGGAGCCCCTGCTCGGACGCGGCGTTGAGCAGCCGGGTGTCCGTATCCGCAAGTCTGTCGAAACGTTCGGGCTCCCGCGTCTCGAACACCCGGCCCACGACGTCCTCACCGCTACGGAAGGTGGCCTCGAGCATGTCCCGGTGTAGCGCACCCCGCGCCATCGGCACAGTCATCACCTTGCGTTGCGCGTCGTAGGTCAGCAGCATGACCGCGTCAGCCGACAGGATCTTCTGTACGACGTCGAGTACGCGGTTCAGCACGATGCGGCTCTGAAGCGACGATGCGACCGCATGGCTGATCCGAAAGATCGTCTCCAGATTGTCCGCGCGACTCGTGGCCTGCTCGTACAGCGACGCGTTCTTCAGCGCGAGAGAGACCTGCTTGCCGATCGTGTCGGCGAGTGCAAGCCGGTGCGGGCCAAGGCGCGCATGGTCCCGGTCAGATAGCAGCACCAGCAGCCCGATCTGTACCTCGTCCATGCGAAGCGGAACGAACAGGACCGCACGCGTGTCACGGCGCTCCAGAAGCTCTGTCACAGGGCCGCCACCGGCTTCGCTGCGCCCCAGAAGGACCGGGCCCTCGAACGGCTTGTCTTCTGCCACCAACGAACGATACGCCGCCGCCCACTCGGGCGGTTCGTCATCCGCGCGAGCCGCAAGCCCGAAGCGCGCGCGGTCATCGAGGAAGACGAGTGCACGATCGAGTCCGAGCAACTCGGCAGCCATCCGGCCGAGCTCCGCAAGCGTCTCCTCGAGAGCAAGCGGCGAAGCGAGTCTCTCGGCGATGGCCTGCAGCGCCTCAGCCTCCCGTCGTGACTGCCGCTCCTCTTCGAACAACCGTGAGTTCTGCAAGGCGATGGAAGCCTGCGCGGCGAACGATCGTACCGTTTCCGACTCCGTATCCGTGAACGGCACGGGACCCTTGCGAACGACTACCACCGCCCCGATGGTCTCGACCCCGGAACGCAGCGGAGCGGCAAGGACGGCCGCTGACGGGTGCCCGTGCAGACCGAGCAGCACGTCGTCGACGCCCGGCGTGGCCACCACGGACTCGCCCGACTCAAGCGCCTCGGCGACCCATGTCACGTCGTCAACGGCGACGCTCACGTCCCGGCTCCCTTCAAGCGCACCCTCGGCCGCGACGAGATCGAGGCGTCCCTCCTCGGAAAGCAGCAGTACGTCGACGTCGACCTCGCCCAGCATGTGGGTGATCGACGTCGTGACGCCCTGCAGCACGAGCGACATGTCAGACGCCCGCGCGAGGAGTTCGGCGATATCGCCGAGGCGGTCCATGCGCCTCACGATCGAGTTGAACGCCTCGAGCAGACGTCCGACCTCGTCACGGCTCTCCACCGTTGCCGGCTCCACCTGGGCTCCGGCCGCAAGTGCGCGTGCCCGGAGCTCGAGCTGACGGAGCGGCCGCGTGACACGTCCGACTACGATAAGGGCCGCGATGAGGGCCGCCCCCATCGCCGCAAGCCAGCCGACGAGTCCCGGCTGCAACGCCGCCAGGATCTCGCTCCAGGCGCCTTCAGCGGGCTCGACGATGCCTACCCGCCACGCGGGCCCAGGAGGGTCGGGCAGGACTGAGTAGTGACCGACATATGGGCTCGTGCCGTCGACCCGCAGACTACCCGTGCCCGACTCTGCGTCGTCAGTCCCGAACGAGTAGACGTCATCGCCACCGACCGTGACGTCTTCACCGAATATGCGCTGCCCCGACTCCTCGAAAACGACCGCGTGGGACGGACCCTCTGTCAGCGCGATATGCTCGAGGGCCGTCGAGACGAAGTCGGTCCGCAGCCGCACCACCAACACTCGCGGCCGCCCTTCGGGCAGCCTCACGGGTGTCACCGCCCACAGCGCCCCCGCACCGTCGGACCCGGGAGCAGCCGTCCATCTGAACGTGAGACCCTGAGCGGACACAGCCGGCGAGGCGCCGGGCGCCCCATCGAGAGCAGCCGTACCCTCCGACCACGATGCGACATGCGCGCCGTCCGACTCGGTCAGAATCATGCCCCGAACCCATGCCGTGTGCTCAGCCCCGAGTGCGGCAAGCGCCCGCGCCACGGTCTTCTCGTCGGCGTCAAGGAGCGCGGGGTCGCTGGCACACGTCCGGACGACACGTCCCGCGGCGCCGAGCTGCCCCCCGATGTCGGCGGTAAGCATCTCCCGGTACGCCAGCTGACGGCTCGTCGCCTGCCGCTGCGCCATCTCGTACACGCCCGCCGCCGTTGTCGAGACGAGCAGCAGCGTCGTGATGATGACGATCGCCGCCGCGAGCGCGAGCAACCTGTTGGTCAGCGTGAAGCGTGGCGCGTCCCGGTGCCGCATTGCGTCCCCTGACGGATGAGGTTCCGGCTACTGCCGAGCACACCCATCCTAGAGCAGGGCAGATGCAGCGGCAACGCGCCGTCAGCCGCCTATCTTCGGGACGACGGTGGAGAGGACGCCGACCAGCGCAGCGAGGCGACCGGTCACGATGAGCACGCCGAGCACGATGAGGACACCGCCGGCGACACGATTGATCACGAGTGCGCGGCGATTGAGCCATGCGAGCAGGGGCTTGATCCGCCCCAGCAGCAGCGCGACTGCAAGGAATGGCACACCAAG
Organism: Coriobacteriia bacterium; assembly: GCA_030651765.1. Taxonomy (GTDB): domain Bacteria; phylum Actinomycetota; class Coriobacteriia; order Anaerosomatales; family Anaerosomataceae; genus UBA2272. The sequence goes on from JAUSBY010000005.1 coordinate 370,246, forward strand.
ACCGGCGGAGTACACGCCGAGCAGGAGCGCGCCCCTCGCCGGATCCTCACCACCGGCCGCGAGCATCAAAATGGAACCGAGGATCGGACCCACGCAGGGCGACCAGCCGAACGCGAAAGCAGCGCCCATCACGAGTGCGGCAGCCGGCCCGAAACGACGCGCCTTGTGCATGTCGAACCGCGCCTCGCCATACAGTCCCGGGATCTTGATCACACCGAGCATGAACACTCCCAGGGCGATGACCGCAACACCGGCGATCCGCTCGAACAGGACCCTATTGGCGGTCAGGAAGCCACCGAGTAACGATGCGGACGCGCCGAGCGCCACGAACACCGTAGAGAAGCCGATGACGAACAGCAACGCGGGAACGAACACGACACGTGTGGCGGGACGCTCACCCGAGCCACTGGAAGATCCCAGGCCGCCGATGAACGCGATGTACCCGGGAATGAGCGGCAGCACGCACGGTGATAGGAACGTGAGCATCCCTGCCCCCAACGCAGCCCACATACCCACCGCAGCAGTCATGATCACGCCTCTCCCGAGCCCTGTTGGACTGATGTCCGCATGCCGCAGTATACCCCATGGGGTATTCGCGTGTCCACGGTCCGCAGTCGCCCCCCCGCGCAGTGGTGCTAGCCGCTCTCCACCTCGGCGCCGTACCCGAGTTTCACGATGGCAGCTACGATCTCATCGGATCTCACGAGTTCGGGATCGTGCTCGACTTCCGCGAGACCGGAATGGTGATCGGCGTGAACCGATACGACGCCCTCCATGTCCTCCACGTCCATCTGTATGAGCATCGAGCACGACGGGCAGTGCAGGCCCGTCGTCTTGAGCCGTGTCGTCACTATCGCCATACGCCTCTCCCTTGACTCCGATCCGATCAGCCGTCGGACCGCCGGCCCGAACGAGCCACGGAGCGTGCATGTGTCATCGAACCGCAGTACGGACACATGCGCCACTCGCCGAGCAGCTCTCGCCCGCATGCCAAGCACGGCGCCACTTCGCTCGCCGCCGTGTCCGACTTGGAACTCCGCTGACCGAGAAGCACGAACATGGCGCCGCCGAGTACCGATGCTGCCACCAGCGGCGTGATCCAGCCAAACTGCTCGGTCAACGCGCACCGCACGTGACCCGGATCGATCGCCAGCAGGATGGCGGTGCCGGAGACCGCCACGATGATGGCAGCCACACCTATGCCTATGAACACCGTCCGACGCCGCTGGCTCATCTTCTGCACTCTCGCCCGGGGAGGTTCTGACTACCGGGGTATGTGCAAGCGATATGCCAAGGACCGGGCGATCCCATCGAGCCTAGAGTCCGAACCGCTGCATACGGGCCTCGAGCGTCTTGGTGGTCAGTCCGAGCAGCTTGGCGGCCTTGGGCGCACTCCCGCCGGCGCGCTCGAGCGCCTGCTTGATGAAGTCCATCTCCGTCTCCTCCAGGTCCAGCCCCGACTCCGGAAGCACGAAGCACCGCGTCCCAGCATCGCACACGTTCACGCCGGCTCGGACCTCGGCCGGCAGGTCGTCGAGCCCGATCTCGTCACTGTGCGAGAGAATGACCATGCGCTCGATGGTGTTCTCGAGCTCGCGGACGTTGCCGGGCCACTGGTACTCGACGAGCGCCCGCATCGCCTCGGGCGAGATCGTGCGCCCCTGAGCCCCGTACTTCTCGAGGAAGTGGGCCACCAGCGGCGCGATGTCGTCGAGACGCTTGCGAAGCGGCGGAATGGTGATCGGCACGACATTGAGACGGTAGTAGAGGTCCTCCCTGAATGCACCGTCCGCGATCAACTGCTGCAGGTCCTGGTTGGTTGCGGAGATGACCCGTACGTCGACCTCGATGCTCCGGGTTCCGCCGAGTCTCTCGAACGTGCGCTCCTGAAGCACGCGAAGCAGCTTCACCTGAACGGCAGGTCCGATGTCACCGATCTCGTCCAGGAACAGCGTGCCCCCATTGGCCATCTCGAAGCGGCCGGGCTTCGCCGTCATCGCGCCGGTGAAGGCACCCTTCTCGTAACCGAACAGCTCGCTTTCCAGAAGCGTCTCGGGAAGCGCTCCCGCGCTCACGGAGATGAAGGGTCGCGCCGCGCGCTCCGACAGCCGATGCAGGGCGCGGGCGACAAGCTCCTTGCCTGTCCCCGACTCACCGTAGAGCATGATGGTGGCCGATGTAGGGGCGACACGCTGCACCGTTTGCAGCACGCCGAGCATGTTCTGGTCGGTGGCTACAATCCCCTCGACGTCCCAGTCCTGCTCGAGTTCCTCGCGCAGTCGGTCGACCTCGGCAGCGAGTTCACTCATCTTGAGCGCCTTCTCGATAGAGAGCTTCAGCTCTTCGAGATCGAACGGCTTGGTCAGATACTCGCTCGCTCCCGCCTTCATCGCTTCGACGGCGGTCTGGACGTTGCCATGCGCGGTGAGCATGATGACGGGGAAACGGTGACCTTTGCCTCGCAGCCGGCGCAGCACCTCCATGCCGTCGGGCGCGGGCATCTTGTGGTCGAGGACCATGAGGTCCGGCTCCTGCTCGCTGATGCCCGAGAGCGCCTCCTTACCGTCCGCGGCCTCGGCGACATCGTAGCCCTCGGCCTCCAGGGCCTGTCGCAGCACCCATCGCATGTTCTTCTCGTCGTCGGCTATGAGCACGCGACGCTTCATGATCTGTTCCCTCCCGAACGACTGGCGGGTACGGCGATCGTGAATCTGGTCCCCGTCCCCGGCGAACTCTCGACGTCGACGCGCCCGCCGTGCTGATCGATGATCCTGTGTACGATGGTCAGTCCGAGGCCGGTACCATCGTCGCGCGTTGAGTAAAACGGGTCGAAGACCTTTGAAAGTGCCTCGGCAGGTATGCCCGGGCCGGTGTCGGCCACAGACACGAACACGAGATCGTCATCATCCCACACGTGCACCTTTATGGTACCTCCGGCCTCCTCCATCGCCTGGACCGAGTTGGAGATGAGGTTCACGAGTACCTGCTTGAGCTGATCGGCATCGGCCGCTACGAGCGGCACGCCCGCCGCGAACTCGGTCTCGATCTCCACCCGCCATTGATTGGCGAAGCGGCGGGTGAACAGCACCACATCGGTGACGACACTCTCGACATCGGTCGGCCTCAATGTGGGCGCCGACGGCCTGCCAAAGTCCAGCAGCGCCTTGATGACCTTGTCGAGCCGGTCGATCTCCTGCTTGATGACGCCGGCAGCCTCACCGATCCGCTCAACATCTCCATCGGCGACCTCGAGCAGCTGCACCGAGGCTCTGATGATGCCGAGCGGGTTGCGAACCTCGTGGGCGACGCCTGCGGTAAGCTCGCCCATCGCGGCAAGACGGTCGGTACGTATCAGCTGGTCGGTGAGCGCCCGCACCTCCGACACGTCATCGAACGTCACGACCGCCCCGAGAAGACGGCCGTTGACGTCGCGCATCCGTGACATGCCAACCTGCATGTGTACCGTGAGATCGGCGCGTGTGACCACCTGGGTGTCCATGACCAGCCTGGGCACGCGCCCCGAGAGCAGGCGCGAGAGCCCCGCATCGACCCCGCCGTCACTGGAGAACAACACGCCGAGCCTACGAGGCACCATCTCCGCCTCGGGCATGCCGAGGATCCGCTCGGCAGCCGGATTGGCGGTGGCCACCGAGCCGTCCGGCCCCACGGTCAGAACGCCCGAGGTGATCGAACGAAGAATCGACTGCGTGTAGTCCTGGATGTTGACCAACTGGATCGCGCGCTCCTCGAGCGTCCGGTACGCGCTCTCGAGCTGCAACTTCACGACCCAAAGGTCGGTGGTTTTGCGCTCCTCAAGGTCTCGGATCCACCCGAAGAGCGCACCGGTCGCCAGGAACATGACGATCTCGTAGAGGTTATCCACGTCCGGGCCGATGAGCCCGCCCATCGCCACGCGCGCGTGAGGCGCGAACAGCAGTGAGGCGGCGACCGCCGCAACCAGGCCGCCACGCAGTCCGAAGGCGAACCCTGCGTACATGATCGGCACGTAGTAGAGCTTGCGGTAGAGCAGGTGCATGGTCATGCTCTGCGCGCTCGTGTCGGTCATGAAGTGCAGCGCGGTGATCACAGCCAGCAGCACGATCACGAGCGCCACGTCACGGCGGGAGGTCGCGCGGCGACTCCCCGCGTCCAGACCGTTGGTGGGTGGGACGGACTCGTTCATCGCCGCTTCCTGGCCCACGACGGCTCTATACCGAGCTCCTCGCGATACTTGGCCACAGTCCGCCGGGCGACCCGCACACCCTCGGCGGCGAGCGCCTCGGTGAGCTTCTGATCCGATAGAGGATGACCCGGCTCCTCGGCCAGCAACAGATTCCTGATGCGCTGCTTGATCGTTGTGGCCGCGACATCCATACCGCTCGACGATCGGTACCCGCCGGAGAAGAAGTGCTTGAGCTCGAACAGACCGTACGGCGTCGCCATGTACTTCCCCGTGACGCCACGGCTCACCGTGGACAGGTGGACGCCGATCTCAACCGCAACGTCCTCGAGCCGCAGAGGGCGCAGATCGCCCCGGCCGTCTTCGAAGAAGTCGCGCTGCACCTCGAGGATGATGCCTGCGATGCGACTCACCGTGTCCCGACGGCGGTCGACGTTGCGCATGAACGTCTCGGCCTGCCTGATCTTGTCCTTCAGATAGCGCTTCGTATCCTCGTCGGCCGAGGAGCCGGAGCGCAACATAGAACGGTATCGTGGACTCACGCGCAGGACGGGAACCGCCTCGTTGTTGGCGATGACGAGCCACTCATCGCCGAATCGCCTCAACGTCACATCGGGCACCACGTACCCGGGTGCGGGCCCGGGCGAGAACGCGCCTGCAGGCCGAGGGTTCAGGGACTTGAGCTTCTCGACTTCGTCGCGCACCACGTCTTCAGTGACGCCGATCGCCCGCGCGATCTTCCGGAAGTGATTGACGGCGACATCGTCGAGATGGTCCTCGATGATCGACGTGAGAACCGGAGACGTCACGCCGATCGTCTCGGCCTGAAGGAGCAGTGCCTCGATGACCGAACGCGCGCCGACACCGGGAGGATCGAGCTGTTGGATCAGGCGTAGCGCCTCTTCGGCGGTCCCCTTCGAGACCCCGGTGATCTGCGCGATCTCCGAACAGCTTCCGACGAAGAAGCCGTCATCGTCGAGGAAGCCCACCGTCGCCCTTGCGGCGAGCGCTACATCATCGGGAGCATCGAGGAGCGTCAGCTGTTCGAGCAGATAGTCAGCGAAGCTCTGAACGCCACCCACGAACTCATCGGCGTTGACTGTCTCGGCGTTGGGGTCGCGTGGAGCGTTCCCGTCCATGCGCTCGAGTTCCTCGTACTGGTCGAGCCACTCGTCCCACGCCCGCTCGTCATCGCCCTCGTCCCGGGGGTCGTCGGCATCCTCGGAGGTGTCGTACTCCTCTTCCTCAACCTCGAGTACGGGATTCTCGAGCAACTCGGTCTCGATGAGAACCTGCAGCTCGGCGACGGGCATCGCGAGAATACTCAGGCCCTGATACACCTGCGGTGAAAGGGTTATCTTCTGCCGGAGTTCCGGCCGGTGCGTCAGATCCATGTGGACTCACCCGCGGGTCGGATATGCAAGCAAACAACGTACCATACTGATTATGCACGCTGAGCTCCAGGGGATAACAAACGCACCCTCATAGCGCGTCGTGCGTGCCGTCTCCTGCGACCACCGGCATCTCGGCCGGTACCGCGGTACGGAACTGCGACAGTATGACCGCCGCGATAACGAGCCCGCCCCCCAGCAACTGCAACGCGCTCAGGTGCTCGGCAAAGAGCACCCACGCCGCGAGACCGGCGATGACCGGCTCCACCGTCGAGGTGACAGAAGCCTTCGTCGCCTCGATGAGATGCAGTGCCTTCAGGAACGCGCCGAACGGGATGACGGTGCTCACAACCGCAAGCACCAGGACCGCGCCAAGCGCGCGCATGTCGGACAGAAGCAGCAGGATCGGCCCCGGCCCCCCGAGCACCACGAGCCAGAACACACTCGCAGCGCCGAGCCCATACGCGAGAAGCGTCCACGGGGTGAACCTGCTCGCGGCGTATCGCCCCATCAGCGCATACCCGGCGAATAGCACCGCCGACGCGAGTCCCCAGGCAAGCCCTTCTGCCGAGACCGTCATTCCGTCCCCGCCGATCACGCCCACCATGAGACCGCATCCGACAACGCTCAGGCCGACCGCCGATGGTAGCGCCCAGGTCAGCCGCTCACCGAGCAGCGCCACCGAGAACACGAGCACGATCACCGGTGCGAGGTACTCGAGCAGGATAGCCGTGGCCACCCCCGTCAGCGAGATCGTCTTGAAGTAGGCGAAGTGCACGAGCGCCAGGCCGAACACCCCGAAGAAGGCGAGGAACGGCAGGTCGCGGCTCCTGACGACAAGGTGGCTTCGCTGTCGCGCGATGAGATAGACGGCCACGATGAGAAACGATACCGCCGCCCGCGCGGCCGAGAGCAACACCGGGTCGACCGAGAGTCCCAGCGGGGCCACGATCCAGCCGGCCGTAGCGACGCCCGGCTCGGTGAACAGCCACTTGGCCATCAGACCGCCGCACGCCCAGCACGCCGCAGCTCCCAGCACGAGCGCGTACCCTTCGGCGACGCGTGAGGTCACCCCCCGGGCGTCGGTCAGCTTCACAGCATCCCACGTTCTTCCTGGGATGCGGTCTTGCCCTTCTGATATGCGTCGAGCGGCTCGAGATGCGCAATCACGTCGGTAACCTCGTCGAAGGCGTCGTAGACCGCTCGCTCCACGCGCTCGGCGACCTCGTGACCCTGGCCAACCGTGACGCCCGAATCGACCTGCACGTGCAGGTCGACGTAGACGTCGGTACCCGTGCCGCGGCTCCTCACATCGTGACAGCCGAGCACACCGTCCACACCCAGCACGACGGCGTTCACGGCAGCCGGCCGCACGCGCGCCGTATCGGCAAGTGTGCTACCCGCCTCTCCCAGTACGCGGAACGCGGCGATGATGATGAACACGGCGACCACCATGCCGAGTACGGGGTCGGCGATCGGATAGCCGAGACGCACGGCCACGAGGCCGCCAATCACGCCCAGGGTCACCATCACATCGCTTGCGGTGTGGCTTGCATCGGCAGCCAGGATCTCGCTGCCGAGCTTTCGGGCCGCGCGCCGCTCCATGGTCGTGACGACAAGGTTCACGGCCAGGGTGACCGTCATCACCACGAAGCTCAGAGCGTCGACCGCCGGGCCCGCGCCCGGATCCTGGAGCCGCTCGAAAGCGGCCGAGCCGACACGCCACGCAGCGAAGAGCAGCAGCGCGCCGATCGCGGCCGAGGCGAACGTCTCGTACTTCGTGTGACCGTACGGATGGTCGCTATCGGCGGGGCGTGCGGCCAGCCCGAGACCCAACAGACCGATGACGTTGGATGTTCCGTCAAACAGCGAGTGGAAACCGTCGGCGGTGACCGAGACCGAGTCGATCCACAGTCCGTACGCGAGCTTGGCCGACGCCACGGCGAGGTTCAGGAACAGAACCCACCAGAGCACCCGTCGAACCGCCCGGATCCTCTCAACCGCCCCCTCACGTGGACGCATGTATCCCATGAGTGCTCCCCACTTGCCGACACATACCCCCTAGGGGTATATTCGCACAGACAAACGATTCGATTGTACGCCAGGAGCCAGCCGAAACAAGGAGCCGGGCATGACTGACACGCTGCGAGTGCCGATGGGCACGACCGAAGAAGAACGCCGGCGGATCATCAACCGGCTCAAGCGCCTCGAAGGCCAGATCCGTGGACTGCAGACCATGATCGAGTCCGGCAAGGACTGCGAGGCCATCCTCACTCAGATCATGGCGGCCAAGTCGGCGCTCAACCAGGTCGGCCTGCACATCGTCGGACACTCGATGAAGACCTGCCTCGTCGATGACGAGGCCCGGAGCAGGGACGAACTGATCGACGAAGCTATCAAGGTGTTCCTGAAGTACTCGAGCTGCGTGCAGTAGGAGACCGCTCGCGTCACCTGACCGCATCGTCGACGATCGCAACCATCGCGACCTCGTCCCCCTCGGCCCGCGGCGCCGCCTCGGGTTCGATGACGTTCCACAGCACCGTCGGCCGGATCGCCGTGACCCACACGATCTCACCCTCGGCATACACGTGCAGCTTGCACGGATGCTCGTCGTCGTCACCGGCCACCACATCGAGGACGACGAGTGGCTGGATATCGAAACCCTTCGCCGCGAGTGTGGCCTGAAGGTCATGGCGCCGGACAACGCACAGGCCGTGGGAGCGCACGGCGCCCTCCACGGCCTCAAGAGTCTCCCGGAATCCCTTGGATCCTTCTCGCCTATACGTGAACTCCACCTGGGCGTTCATCGCATGCCAGCCTCACGGACGGCCGACTACGCTCAAGAGAAACCACCTCTCGGAGCGCATGAGCCGCCAGAACGAGACGGGAGGGCGACGAAGCCGCCGCCCACTCCGCTGTGCACCTTCGTCGAGCCACACTCTGGGCATACCTTGTCGGCCTCCCTGATGAACCGCGTCAAGAACCGGTCGAACCGGTGCCCACACTCCGTGCAGTGCAGTTCGTACGTCGGCATCGATCAGACCAGACCGAACTCGCGACCGAGCGCATCGGCGCCTCGCGCACCCACGACCTGCGTGACCAGAGTACCACGCTCGAACTTCGCGATAGTCGGAATGCTCATGATTCCGTACTTCATGGCCACGTCACGAGCCTCGTCGACGTTGACCTTCACGAACTGGGCCTTGTCGCCGACTTTGGCTGCGAGCTTCTCCAGCTCGGGGGCCACCATCTTGCACGGGCCGCACCACGGAGCCCAGAAGTCGACGATCACGGGAACCGTCGCATCGAGTACCTCGGTGGTGAACTCGCTCTCACTTATCTCACGGACTGCTGTACTCACCGTGTCTCCTCCCATACGGGTCGGTGTTCCGGTAGTCAGTATACCCCATGGGGTATCCCTGTCAAGCGCTCCGGTGGCACTCCCCTGACGGTTCATCTATCGTCGCACAGTGGAGGTGAGAACACTCGTGACCGACTGGATCTTGCTGCTCGCCGGAAGCGTCTTATCCGGAGCGGCACTCGTCGCGGCTTTCGTGCTGCCCTCGCCAGCCTCCTGGCTCTCGCTCGCCGCCGGCGCCCTGGCACTCGGACTCTCCGTCGCCGCTCTTGACGGTGTCATCGCCCGGTACGCCACGTTCCAGGCCGGTCTTGCCGGTGTGTTCTTCATCCTCGCTGGCGCGGGCATCGGTTACCGCGTCGCCGCAGCGGTACTCCCCCACCTCGGTCGCGAGCTGACCCGGCCTCCCCGCATCCCCGCCGTCCTCGGCAGCGCCGACGCGGTCGTACTCCTGTCACACAGTGACCCTGAGCGCTACAGCCCGAGCGCGATCGCGCGCCGTCACCAGAGACTCGTCGACGGCGCAGGCATAGAGGTTCCCGCCACCGCCATGCCGTTCGTCTTTCTAGCCGAGAAGGCCCGCTACCGCTCTCAACACGGTCGGGCCCCGGGTGCTCCCCAACTTCGGGCGCTCGCCGTGGGTGTGAGCGACGCCCTGGCCACGGCGGGCCGTGCGATGCCGGTCACCGTCGCGTCGGCCGACGACGCTGGCGCCCTTGCGACCGCTGTCGCCGAGCACGTGAGGGCCGGCGCCGCGCGGGTCTCCGTCGTCGTGCTCGGCAATGAGGACAGCGACGCCGTAGACCGCGCGAAGAGCGCGCTCGCTTACGCCCGTCCCGAGGATTCGGGGGTCTCGGTCGCATTCGGTCCGTCCTTGTGGCACGACACCGCACTCGCATCGCGACTCACAGAGCGCATCCTCGCGCCGGCGCACGACCAGGACCTTGCCGATGTCGGCGTCGTGCTCGTCTGCGGCGGTGCGCCACCCGAGTGGGAACACAACCACGCCGTCGCCCGCGCCGACGAGAACTTCTTCAACCAGCGTGTGCGGATGCTGCTCGCCGACGCAGGTCTCGAGGAGCGGTGTGTGCGGATCGCGTGGCTCGACTGGCAGACACCCGATGTGACCGAGGCGGTGCGGCATACGGCGGCGCTCGGATGCACGCGGATCGTGGTAGCGCCGTCGACGATCACGACGCCGTCGCTCGACTCGGCATTCGAGCTGGAACGCGCTATAGAAGGCGCGCGACTGCCGGATTCTGTGCGCGTGGTGTCGCTGGACCCGTGGGCCGATGACAGTGGATTTGTGGACGCTGTCTCCAGGAGCGCGCTGACTGCCCTTGGGACTCCCGCAGGGACGCTTACACCCTGACCTTGCAGCGCTCCCAGTTCCACGCCTGGCGACGACGGATCTGCGGGATCCTGAACGCGTAGCGAAGTGCGAGCGCCAGGCCACCACGATCGGCTTCTGCACGGGTCTCAAGCGCCTCGATGCTGGCGCGCAGATCGGCTGCGGTGGTGCCCTTGAACACCGTGTAACCCTTGCCGACTCCGTGCAGCACGTGCGCGTCGGATCCGCCGACCGCCGCGATGCCCTGGCCGCCGGTGAACATCTTCGCAGCGACCCGGTTTGCCCAGCCCAGATACGGGACCGAGTTGTAGACCTCGAGCGCGTGGAACGCAAGCTCGCTCACGGCGGCGGCGAACCCGCTGCGCCCGAACGGCCCGAACACGCCGCGGCTCGAGAACGGATGCGGGATGATGGCGATGCCGCCCTGGTCGGAGATTCGGCGGATCGTCTCGGCGGGGGTGAGCCCGGAGGGTATCTCCTCGGTGAGGAACAGGCCGATGACGTGGCCTTCTGTGGAGGACACCTCTTCGCCGACGACGACCTCGATGCCGAAGACGTCTTCGAGCTCCTTGGCGAACAGCGCACCCTCGATGGTGTTGTGATCGGTGATCGCGATGACCTTGAGATCGGTCCTGGTTGCCACGAACTCCATGATCTCCGGAATCCTGGCGAGGCCATCACTGTGATTCGAGTGGATGTGAAGGTCGGCTTTGCTCCAGACCTGTGTGCTCACGTACACCCCCGGGTCGATCGTAGTCGTACGGCCGGTCACCATAAGCAAGGGCCGTACCGTTATAGATATCTCATCGGCAGTCGAGCGTGGTTCCTGTAGTGTCGGCCCATTGTCCCAGTCTGGCAACTCCCTCATGCAGCCGCTCGAGAGACGTGGCGTAACTGAACCGCAGGAAGCCTTCGCCTCCGGGCCCGAAGTCGGCGCCGGGAGCCACCGCGACACCCGCCTCCTCGAGCAGCCTGCCCGCCAGTGCCACCGAGTCCGCACCCCACGCACGCGCATCGGCGAACACGTAGAACGCACCGAGAGGCTCGGTGGCCACGCCGAGTCCGATCTCGCGCAGTGCCGGCACGAGGTACCGGCGCCGCTCGTCGTAGACCGCACGCATGCGCGCGACGTCCTCGCCCGCGTGAAGCAGGGCCGTCGTACCGGCCACCTGTACGAAGTGGTTGGCGCACAGGAAGAAGTTCTGCTGGATCTTCTCGGCTGGCCGGACGAACTGCCTCGGGGCGATCATGTAGCCGAGACGCCATCCGGTCATGGCATACGCCTTCGAGAAGCCATTGAGAACGAACGCGCGGTCGGTGAACTCGAGGACCGTGTGGGACCGGCCCTCGAACTGCAGGCCGTGGTAGATCTCATCGCTCACAAGCCACAGTCCATAGCGATCGGCGAGCGCGGCGAGAGCGGCGAGATCCTCGCCGGAGAGCACACCGCCGGTGGGGTTGGACGGCGAGTTGACCATGACCGCTTTGGTCCGTGGCGTGATCGCGGCCTCGACGTCATCGATGCGGAAGCGGAACCCGTCCTCGGCACGCACGCGTACGGGCACCGGTACGCCCCCCAGGAACGCCACGTAGTTGGGGTAGGCCGGGTAGCAGGGGTCGGCCATGATGACCTCGTCTGCAGGATCGAGAAGCGAGCCGAACAGCAGAAGCATGGCCGGCGAGGTGCCCTGGGTCACGACGATATCGCCGGCATCGACCACGGCGCCGTAGGTGTCGTGCATGTGAGCGGCGATCGCGTCACGCAGGTCCGGGAGGCCGAGCGACTGCGTGTACCCCGTCTCGCCAGCGTCCATGGCCGCCTCGGCGGCCTTCACGATCACCCCGGGTGTCGGGAAGTCCGGGTCACCTATCTCGAGTCGCACGATGTCCCGGCCCTGGGCCTCGAGCTCCTTGGCCCGGGCGACCACGTCCATCACGACGAACGGGCGGATCGATTCGGCGCGCTGGGACACATCGGGCACGTCAGGCTCCTGTCAGTCGAGCGGCGTACTGGCGGGCGATGTAGACGGACCGCGCCTCTACCCTGCGCAGATCGGCAAACCCGATGTCGGTCGTCGCGATGATCTCGTGCGGCGGCTCGGGATCGAAGCACAGGCCGAGTTCGCTCGCACGCTCGTAGAGCTCCGTGCCGGGCAGCACGTGCAGTGTGGAGCTCTGGAGCTTGCCAGGGTCGAGTGCGAGACAGAATGCCGCGCCCTCGAGGAACCCGTCAGCCGAGTCGCCGGGCAGGCCCGCGATCAGATCGCACTCGACGCTGATACCGTGGCGTTTGAGCGCAGCGATGCCCATCGAGAAGCGCTCGGAATCGAAGGCGCGATGGCACGTCGCGAGCGCCTCGGCACCGATACTCTGCGGCCCCGTCTCCACCGACTCGACTCCCGCGCGCGCCATAAGCGCGGCCGCCTCGTCGTCCACGCGCTCGATGTCCACCTCGACGGTGTGCAGCCGCACCCCTCGCGCAGCATGCGGCGCAAGCGCCTCGGCCAGCCACGCCAGGCGCTCGGCGGTGAGGTTGAACACCGGGTCGATGAAGGAGAACGACTTCAGACCGGCCTCGCCGGCGAGGTGAGCGATCTCGGCCTCCACGCGCTCGCGGCTGAACGAGCGGATGCGCCCGTACCCCTTACCCTCGAAGCAGTAGGCACACCGGTGCGGACAGCCGCGGTACGTCTCGATGTATGCCGTACCCTCGGTCGGCTCGAGCACACCGGTGAGATACGGCGACGGGATGCTGTCCAGATCGGCGATGAGCGCGCGGTCCGGCGCCGCCTGCGGGGAACCCGCGGCGTCACGGCCGGTGACACCGTCCGCGCGCGAGAAGGGCTTGTCCCGCCGCGCGAGGTCGAGCACGTCGGCGAAGGCCTCCTCTCCCTCACCGCGAACGATCGCGTCGATCTCGGGATGCGCCTCCAGCACATCCGTGGCGATCGGCCCCACCTCCGGCCCACCGAGGACGATGCGCACATCGGGAAGCGCGCGCTTCACGACCCGGCAGACGTCGTAGACGGCGCGTGCGTTCCAGCAGTAGACGGAGACGCCGAGAACATCGGGCGCGAGCCCGATGATGCGGTAGGCGATCCACCAGGCGTCATCGTCGCTCGACAGGTCGAGTGTCTGGAACGCGACCCGCCCGGCAAGGCGCCGATCGGCCTGCGCGTAGGCACGCAGATAGCCGAGCGCGAGGGACTGGTAGCCCGGCGCGTTCAGTGCCAGGAGCGCGACTTTGAGCGGCTGTGTCATCGGCCTACCACCCACCTGCGACGTGATGAAGCCGATGTGACTCCGGCAGAGCGAGGGTGGGGTCGGCTTCCACCCACATCCGGTTCACCATGCCCGTGTCGCACGCTGCCGCGACGACCGCGCTTGCCGAGGCGGGCAGGTCGCCTGCGGGCACAAGCCTGATGGCGTCGATCTCCCATGCCGAGAGCGTCGCGATGGTGGCCGGCAGAGCATCGAGTGTGTGACGGCACACCGGGACGATCACGGTGACCGCCACGCTCGCAGCGGCACGAGATGCGGCCTCCCGGTACGCCGCAACCCCGGTCGCCACGGCGCGGCCGAGTCCCGGCCGACCGGTCAGCGCATCTGCGGTGGCCTCGTTGGCGTCGAGCACCCGGACGTACAGATGCCTCACCCCCGCACCGAGCGCGCCGGCGGCGTGTGCGGGGGACGCCAGCGCGCCCCCGTCCGTTTCGATGGCGATGCGCTCGAAACCGGTCTCGACACACGCGCTCACCAGTTCGGGAAGCGCGGGGTGGGCGAACGGCTCCGGGCCGGTGAGTACGACGTTGGGGCCCGGGACACCCTGCCACGCATCTGCCTCTGCGGCGATCCGCGCGACGATCGCAACCGTCGGATGGTGGCCGGCCGCCGCCGGTGCCGCGCACCGCACACACCCGAGCGGCGCGCCCTCGCCCACCTCGATCGCAGCGAACCTGATCACGCAGTCCCCCTCGTTCGGCCGGACATCAAGTATAGCCGTGCGGGCATCTCCCGAGTCACGGCTGTGTTGACACCGCCATTCTCCCGCCGTATCCGACACGCGGCAGGGCCCCCACCGCGACGGTGGAGGCCCTGTGTATTCCTGGTGTCCGAGGCGAGAGTTGAACTCGCACGCCCTTGCGGGCACTAGGCCCTCAACCTAGCGCGTCTGCCATTCCGCCACTCGGACGAAGCGTCCCCGAGGGGACAGCGAACGAGAGTATAACAAGACCTCTTGCGCCTGCCTAGAGCGCCTCGTGCCTACGTCGCATCGGCACCCGAGACGGCCACCGAGTGCGACTGAGCGCTCACAGGAATGGGGAACGGGGATGCGAAATGGCACGCGGCCTCGTGCCCGGGAGCTATCTCGCGGAGCTCCGGCTCCTCGGCGCTACACCGCGGGAACTGCGCGATGGGACACCGGGTGTGGAACCGGCAGCCTGTGGGCGGATCGATGGGGCTGGGTACGTCGCCCTGGAGGATGATCCTCACGCGTTGGCGCTGCTTCTCGGGGTCCGGGACCGGCACCGCTGAGAGGAGCGACTGCGTGTACGGGTGATGCGGCTCGTCGTACAGACCCTTCCAGTCCCCGGTCTCCACGATCTTGCCGAGGTACATGACCGCGACGCGATCCGAGATGTGCCGCACCACCGAGAGATCGTGAGCGATGAACACGTACGTGAGCCCGAACTTGTCCTGCAGTTCGTCGAGCAGGTTGATGACCTGTGCCTGGATCGAGACGTCGAGGGCGGAAACCGGCTCGTCGCAGATGATAAGCCGGGGGTTGAGCGCGAGCGCCCGGGCGATCCCGATTCGCTGCCGCTGTCCGCCCGAGAACTCGTGCGGGTAGCGGTTGATGTGCTCGGGGTTCAGGCCGACGACCTCGAGGAGCTCCTTGGCCCGATTGCGCCGCTCCTCCTGGGTTCCGATACCGTGCACGACGAGCGGCTCCCACACGATCTCACCGATCGTCATGCGCGGATTGAGCGACGCATACGGATCCTGGAAGATGAACTGCACATCCCGGCGGAATGCCTGAAGCGCCTTGCCCTTGAGCGCTCGCACATCGATACCGTCAAAGGTGACCGAGCCGGCGGTCGGCTCGAGCAGCCGGATGATGCAGCGGCCGGCAGTTGACTTGCCGCAACCTGACTCGCCGACGAGACCGAGTGTCTCGCCGGAGTTGACCGAGAACGACACGCCGTCCACGGCATGGACCTTCTTGCCGAGACGGGACGCGAGCACTCCCTGCTCTACCCCGAAGTACTTGACCAGCCCGTCGACACGGAGAAGTTCGGACATCTACTCCACCTCCATGTCGGCAGAGCACGGCATGACGTCACGCGTGAAGTCAGGCTGTCCGGAGAAGTGGCACGCCGAGCTGTGTCCGGACTCGATCTCGCGCAACTCGGGCACGTCGGTGCGACACACGTCTTGCGCGTACGGGCAGCGAGGGTGGAATGCGCAACCCGGCGGGATGTCGATCAGACTCGGTGGCTGCCCGTTGATCGGGCACAGATCGCCCTTCTCGCTGATGTCGTGCCGCGGCAGGCTGTCGAGTAGTCCCCACGTGTACGGGTGGAGCGGGCGATAGAACACATCGTCGGTCGTCCCGTACTCGACCTGTCTGCCCGCATACATGACCATCACATCGTTAGCCATGTCCGCGACCACGCCGAGATCGTGCGTGATCATGATGATCGCCGCGCCTGTGCGCTGCTGCATCTCGATCATGAGCTCGAGGATCTGCGCCTGGATCGTCACGTCGAGCGCCGTGGTGGGCTCGTCGGCGATGAGGATGTCAGGGTCGCACGCGAGCGCCATCGCGATCATGCCGCGCTGCCGCATACCGCCAGAGAACTGGTGCGGGTAGTCGCGTGCCCGGCTCGGTGCGTTGGGGATGCCGACGAGTTCGAGCATCTCGACGGCGCGGGCGTTGGCAGCCTTGCGGTTCATCCCCTTGTGAAGCCGGAGCGCCTCGGCTATCTGATGGCCGACGCGGAACACCGGGTTGAGCGACGTCATCGGATCCTGAAAGATCATCGCGATGCGGTCTCCGCGTAGCGAGCGGATCTGCTCGTCGCTCATCTCGAGTACGTTCTCGTCTCGGAACATGATGCGTCCCGCGGCGATCTTGCCGGGCGGGTCGGCGATCAGGCGCATGAGCGACAACGCCGTCACAGACTTGCCCGACCCTGACTCGCCGACGATCGCGAGTGTCTGGCCCTCGGCAAGCGAGAAGCTCACACCGTCAACGGCCTTCACCACCCCGTCACGCGTGTGGAAATGCGTCTTGAGGTCGGTGACCTCGAGCAGTGAACCCATGTCAGTCCTTCATCTTCACGTCGAGTGCATCCCGCAGACCGTCGCCCATGAGAACGAACGAGAGCACGGTGGTCAGGATGGCGAAACCGGGCCACACCGTGAGCCACGGGGCGGGGATCATGAGCGCCTTGGCCTCCGAGAGCATGCCGCCCCACGACGGCGTCGGCGGCTGGACACCCATCCCGAGGTATGAGAGCGCCGCCTCGGTGATGATGGCGCCGCCGATGCTCATCGTGCCGTACACGATGATCGGCGCTATGGCGTTGGGCATGATGTGGCGGAGCATGATGCGCAGGTCCGACGCGCCCATGGCCCGCGCAGCATCAACGTACTCGTTCTCTTTGACCGAGAGGATCGAGCTTCGCAGCACGCGGGCGATCGACGGCCAGCCAAGGATGCCGATGGCGATGAAGACGTTGCGATAACTCGGACCGAGCACGGCAAGCAGCGCGATGGCGAAGAGCGTGTACGGGAACGCGAAGAAGATGTCGGCAGTTCGCATGACGAACGCGTCGAGCAGCCCCCCGTAGTAGCCGGAGAGCGAGCCGAGCGCGAGACCGATCACGAGCGAGATGCTGACGGCCAGGATGCCGACGGCGAGCGACACGCGCGCACCGTAGATGACGCGGGAGAACACGTCTCGTCCGATCCGGTCGGTACCGAACGGGTGATCCGCCGACGGCGCCTGCATGCTCGCGAACTCGGTCGATGTCGGTTCGGCAAAGTTCTGCGGGACCCACAGGTCGGCCGAGACGGTCACGATGATGATGAAGGTGATCCAGGTCAGGCCGGCGATGGCGAGCTTGTTCTTGCGAAGGCGCATCCATGCATCTCCCCACAGCGTGCGGGAGGGATGCGCCGAGACCTCGGGCACCGCAGGAACCAGGGTTCGGGGCGGCTGATCCTGCAACTCATGACCGCCTGCATCGAGCGGGCCTTGCGGCGTGTGGAGATCCCCGCCGTCCGGATGGTGCCTGTCGGCGCTCATTCGGCGGTACCTCCGTATCTGATGCGTGGGTCGAGCACCGCATAGCTGATGTCGACCAACAGGTTGACGAACATGACGATCAGCACGACGACGACCACGCCACCCATGACCACCGGCCAGTCGCGTTGCATGACCGCGAGGTAGATCTCACGACCGACCCCGGGCCACGAGAACACGCTCTCGGTCAGAATGGCGCCACCCATGAGCGCACCAAGGTCGATGCCGATGAACGTGACGACAGGGATGAGTGCGTTCTTGAGTGCGTGCTTGAACACGACCACACGCTGTGAGAGCCCTTTGGCCATGGCGGTGCGTATGTAGTCCTGACCCATGGCCTCGAGCATCTGGCTGCGCATGATGCGCGCCACGTATGCAGTCGAGACCGACGCCAGGGTGATTGACGGAAGGATGAGGTGGACGAGGTCGGGCGGCGAACCCATGCCAGACATCGGCAGGGAGAACGCCCCGCCGGTCCACTGTTTGATCTTGATGCCGAAGAACATCTGTAAGAGCATGCCGAGCCAGAACACGGGCACCGAGACAAGGATCGACGTGGAGAGTGTCACCACCACGTCCCAGAACGAGTACTGCTTGACCGCCGAGATGATGCCGGCCATCAGTCCGATGATGATCTCGACGAGGATCGCGGAGACGGCGAGTCTCGCGGTGTTAGGGAACTTATCGAGCAGGATGTCGGTGACGGTACGGTTCTTCTGAAGCGACCGGCCGAGGTCACCCTGCAGTATCCCGGAGATGTAGTAGCCGTACTGCACCGGGACGGACTCGTTCAGGTGGTGCTCTTCCTCGATCTGCGCACGCAGGGCGGGCGTGAGCTCGCGCTCGCCGACGATCAGTTGGACGGGGTCTCCCGGCAGCAGCCCGGGGATGCGGAGCGCGAAGAGGATGAGTGTGACCCCGAGGAACACCGGAATCATCTGAAGTATGCGTCGGAACACGTACTTGAGCATGGGATCCGTCTTCTGTGAGAGAGGCAGACGTGCGCCTGATAGCGCGTCTGCCGGGGCACCCGGGGGTGCCCCGGCAGACGTCTAAAGCCGTCAGACCGCGTTGGCGGCTGCTACTTGGTAAGCCACACCGACTCGAACGTGAACAGACCGTTCGGGCTGTAGATTCCTTCGTTGACGCGATCGGAAGCTACGCGAGTGTGCCTGTAGTAGAACATCGGGATGACAGCTGAGGCATCGCCGACGATCTTCTCGATCTCCTGATACTGTGCCACACGCTCGTCATCGTCGACGATCATGCGAGCCTCATCCAGCTTCGCATCGACATCGGCGTTGGAGTAGAACGCGTAGTTGTCCGTGCTGCCGGTCTTGAACAGCGGGTACAGGAAGTTGTCCATGATCGGATAGTCCGCGATCCAACCCAGACGACCGATCTGGTAGTCCTTGGCACCCAGCTTGTCGAGGTACTGCGCCCACTCGGAGCCGACAAGCTCACTCTCGATACCGATCGCCTTCAGGTCCTCCTGCACAAGCTGGAGGATGTCCTCGTGGCCGGAACCGGAGTTGTACTCAAGGCTGATCGCCGGGAACCCGGCGCCGTCAGGATAGCCGGCCTCGGCCAACGTGGCCTTGGCGGCTTCGACATCGTACTTGGACGAGACGAAGGCATCCGGCTTGTGGCCGACGATACCCGGCGGGACGATGCCCGTCGCGGGAACGCGTGTGCCCTCGAAGACCTTGTCGCAGATGTCCTGGCGATCGATCGCAAGCGAGATAGCGTTGCGGACGATGGGATCCTTGAGGGTCTCGTCCTCGTTGTTGACCAGCAGGTAGTAGACGGCGAGTTCCTCGCCAAGGCTTACCTGCTCGCCCGGGTTGATCGTATAGCCATCCCCGCTCTCGCCATACTCGTCCACGGTGGCCTGGATCTGGCCGGACGGGATCGGCACGAAGTCGACGTTGCCGGCCTGGAACTCCAGGAACGCGGCGTCCTGATCGGACAGGATCTTGAATTCGACACCGTCGATGTACGGCTCTTCACCGTAGTAGTCCTCGAACTTGGCGACCTTGATGTACTGGTCGTGCGCCCACGGCTCGGCCATCTTGAACGGGCCGTTGCCGATCGGCATGTCAGCGAACGCAGCCGGGTCGGCGTCAACGGCTTCGGCCGGGACCGGAGCCAGCGCCGGGTGACCCACGACATACTCGAAGTCGGCGAACGCGTAGTTGAGCGTCACCTCGAGCGTGTTGTCATCGACGACCTTGACACCCTCGAGCTCGGTCGCCGTCTCGGCCTGCATCTCGTCGTAACCCTTCACGACGCCCAGGTGATAGGCGATCTCGGACTTGTTGGCGGGGGTGCAGATACGCTCCCACGCGTACTTGAAGTCCTGAGCGGTGACCTCGCGGCCATTGTGGAACTTCGCGCCCTGCACGAGGTAGAACGTCCACACGGTCGCGTCGTCGTTTGACTCCCAGCTCTCCGCTGCGGCCGGCTTGACCTCAGAGGTCAGCGGGTCGAACGTGACAAGGCTGTCAAAGACGGACTGGCCGACCTGCGTACCCTCAGACTCCTGCAGGTTGATCGGGTCGATGAACGCCGGCTCGCTGATGTAGAAGTTGAACGTACCGCCTACCTTCTCATCAACCGCGGGCTCTTCGCCCGGCTCTTCGTCGGTCGTGGTCGTGCAGCCACCTGCGGCCAGCATGGTTGCGGCCAGCGCAAGGGCGAGCACGAGGGCAAGACCTTTGCGGAATCGCTCAGACAATGTAGAGCCTCCCTCCAAAACGTGGATCGAACGTGGTGCCGTACAGTGCGGTCGAACAGCTGGTCGCCTAACCATCCCTCCCTACGGCTGCTCGTGCGACAGGTGTGGTGGTGACCCCTGGTCACGCCTGTCGCGCCTGCTCCGTATGACTAACGTCTAAGTTTCTTCCTCTTTGTATCGAAGTGCAAGCAAGACAATGCACCCGAAACGCCAACCAGGAGAGGGGCCCGCTGAACGCGGACCCCTCTCCTGGTGTTCCCCTCAAACGCCACCGACACCTAGACGCCGGGGCGATACACGAGCATCAGCAGCAGCGCCGACAGCACGTAGCCTGCGCCGAAGCCGAGCGTGATGCGATCGAGGTTCTTCTCGATCATGCCGGTGCCGGTCGCCGAGGCGGGCATTCCCGCACCGAACAGAGACGACACGCCGGTGCCCTTGCCGGAATGCAGAAGCACGAATAAAACCAGGCCGATTGCGCATATCACATGCACAGCGATTACTACGTATGCGATGCCTTCCACGACACTCTCCTTCACGACGCCACGATACGGCGGTCACAGTCTCCAGACGAACCGAATCAGTATAGCCTCGGCCGGTCATTTGGCTCAAGTCGGACCAGCATGGCGCTCACGCGATGAGCGATCGCCCGGTCCACTCGGCAGGCTGCACGATGCCCAGAAGGTCGCACACAGTCGGCGCGACATCGGCGAGGATCCCGTCGGTGCGCAGCGCCCCGGCACCGTCAGCGACGACGATGCACGGCACCGGGCTCAGCGTGTGGGCCGTGAACGCGCCACCGACCTCGGGATCGGACATCTGCTCGGCGTTGCCATGATCGGCGGTGATGATCGCCGAGCCTCCCCGGGCGCGAACGGCAGCGACGACGGCGCCGACGCCCGCGTCCACCGCTTCCACGGCCGCGACCGCCGCCTCCAGCACACCGGTGTGGCCGACCATGTCGCAGTTGGCGTAGTTCACGACGTAGAAGTCGGCCGCATCCGTTCCGATGGCCTCTACGAGGCGCTGCGTGACCTCCGGTGCGCTCATCTCGGGCTGGAGATCGTAGGTGGGGACCTTTGGACTCGGGACCAGCAGACGCATCTCGCCTGCCTTGGGCTGCTCGGCGCCTCCGTTGAAGAAGAAGGTGACGTGTGCGTACTTCTCGGTCTCGGCGATGTGGATCTGGCGCAGCCCTGCCTCGGCAAGCACGTCGGCCAGCACGCAGCACGGCAGGTCCTTGGCATAGGCGACCGGCGCGGGAATGGTGGGGTCGTACTCCGTCAGGCACACGAAACGCAAGCCAGGCGTCACGGGGCGCTCGAAGTGGACGAATCCGGGGTCGACGAGCGCACGTGTGATCTCCCGGGCCCGGTCCGGCCGGAAGTTGAAGAAGACGAGCGCGTCGCCGTCGGCAAGCGTGCCGATGGGCGCGCCATCGGCCCCGGTGACGATCACCGGCTCGACGAACTCGTCGGTCACGCCGCGCACGTACGAGTCCGCGATGCCCTGCGTGGCCGAGACGACAGACGTCCCTTCGCCGAGGACCATCCCCCGCCACGCACGCTCGACGCGTTCCCAACGGTTGTCGCGGTCCATGGCGTAGTAGCGGCCCATGACGCTTGCCACTCGGCCCACGCCGACATCGGCGAGAACCCGCTCGAGCCGCTCGACATAGCGAAGTCCGCTCGACGGTGGGACATCACGCCCGTCGAGGAACGCGTGGATGAAGACGCGGATGGCTCCCCGGGCAGCCGCCATCCGTACGAGCGCGTAGAGGTGCTCCTGATGACTGTGGACGCCACCATCGGAGACGAGTCCCATGAAGTGGACGGCACGCCCTGCAGCTACCGCACCGTCAATCGCCGCGGTCAGCACCGGATTGGCATTCAGGCTGCCGTCCTCTATGGCCAGGTTGATGCGCGTGAGCTCCTGGTAGACGACCCGTCCGGCACCCATGTTCAGGTGCCCGACTTCCGAGTTGCCCATCTGCCCCTCGGGTAGACCGACGGCCAGTCCGCTCGCGACGAGCGTGGTCCACGGGCTAGAAGCGAAGAGCGCATCGAGGTTCGGCGTGCGGGCGAGCGAGATCGCGTTCCCGGAACCGGGCTCGGCCATGCCGAACCCGTCCATGATGATGAGCGCGACCGATGTACGGACGGTCACTACAGCGCGGCCTTGACGATGCCTGCGAAGGACTCGGCCACGAGCGCCGCACCGCCTACCAGCCCGCCGTCGATGTCGTGCTCGGCGAAGAACATCTTCGCGTTCTCTGCCTTGACCGACCCGCCGTAGAGCACCCGCACGGCCACCGCCGCAGGCGGTCCGTACATCGCGCCGATGGCCGCCCTGATCGAACGGCAGACGTCGTTTGCCGCCTCCGGCGTGGGCGTGCGGCCGGTGCCGATGGCCCAGATGGGCTCGTAGGCGATGACGAGTCGGGCGGACTCGTCGGCAGACAGGCCCGCCGCGCCCTCTTTGACCTGGGCACGCACGTACGACTCGGTCTCGAGTGCCTCGCGGGTGACGAGCGTCTCGCCCACGCACATGATCGGTACCATACCGGCGTCAAAGACGGCACGCACCTTCTTGTTGACCGTCTCGTTCGTGTCGCCGAAGTACTCGCGGCGCTCCGAGTGACCGACGATGACGTAGTCGCAGCGCAGCTCGGTGAGCATCCGCGGAGCGATGGCGCCGGTGAACGCACCCTCGGCCTCCCAGTGCACGTCCTGCGCCCCAAGCGACATCGTGAGGTGATCGAGTTCGATGACGGTCGACGCGGCCTTGAGACCGGTGAACGGCGGGCAGACACAGACCTCGACCTCGTCCCACGCGTCCTCGACACGCTGTGCGACGTCCTGGATGAGCACGGCTCCCTCACCCGATGTGGTGAACATCTTCCAGTTGCCGGCTACGAGCATGCGGCGACCCATGTGCGCCTCCTACTTGTCCATGAGTGCGTCGACGCCGGGCAGCGCCGAGCCCTCGAGCAACTTCATCGACGCGCCGCCGCCCGTGGAGACGAACGTGACGCGTTCTTCGAGGTCGAACTTCCTGAGCGCGGCCACCGAGTCGCCTCCGCCGACGACGGAGGCCGCACGATTGTTGCGGGCGACGGCCGCCGCCACTTTGCGTGTCCCCGTCTCGAACGGGGTGAACTCGAACACTCCCATCGGGCCGTTCCAGAAGATCGTGCGCGCGCGGGCGATGGCCTCACCGAAAAGCTCGATGGACGTGGGGCCGATATCGAGTCCCATCATGTCGGCCGGGATCTCCTCGCGGCCGACGATCCTCGTCTCGGCGTCCTCCACGATCTGGTCGGAGACGACGAAGTCCACCGGCAGCAACAGCTCGACGTCGCGCTCGGCGGCCTTGGCGAGCATCTTCTTGGCGGGCTCGACCCACTCGGCCTCTACGATCGATCGGCCGACCGGAACGCCCTTGGCCACGAGGAACGTGAAGCACATGCCACCGCCGACGACGAGCGTGTCGGCGCAGTCGAGCAGGTGATCGATGACGCCGAACTTGTCCGAGACCTTCGAGCCGCCGAGGATCGCCACGAACGGTCGCTCGGGATCGGTGAGCATACGGTCGAGCGTCTCGACCTCGCGCGCGAGCAGCAGTCCCGCGTACGCGGGCAGGAACGCGGCCACGCCGGCGGTGGATGCGTGCGCGCGATGCGCGGCGCCGAAGGCGTCGTTCACATAGATGTCCGCGAGCGCGGCAAGAGCCTTGGCAAAGGCCGGGTCGTTGGACTTCTCGCCCGGATCGAACCGCACGTTCTCGAGCATCAGGATCTCTCCATCGATCATGCGGGTCACAGCCTCCTCGGCCTCCGGACCCACGGTGTCGGGAGAGAACGCGACGTTGCGGCCGATGAGGCGCTGGAGCACGCGACGCACGGGCTTGAGCGAGAACTGCGGGTCCGGCTCCCCCTTCGGGCGTCCGAGGTGGCTCGCGATGATGACACGGGCACCGTGATCGATGAGATAGCGAATCGTCGGCAGCGCCGCACGGATGCGCGTGTCGTCGGTGACGGCGCCTTCGGCAAGCGGCACGTTGAAGTCCACTCGGACGAGCACGCGCTTCCCGTGTACCTCGATGTCCTTGACGGTCTTCTTCTGGAACATGGCATCTCCGGCTCGTGACGAAGGTGGCGTCGTACCAGACGGGGCGCCCGCTTCGGACGCCCCGTCTTCAGGTGCGAGATCAGCCGACGATCTTGATCAGATCGCACACCCGGCTGGAGTAGCCCCACTCGTTGTCGTACCAGGACACGCACTTCACGAACGTGCCCGAACCGCCGCCCATGACCATCGTCTGGAGCGAGTCGAAGACGCTCGATGCCGGGTTGCCGACGACATCGACCGAGACGATCGGGTCGGTGCAGTACTCGAGGATGCCCTTCATCGGGCCATCTGCCGCAGCCTTCATAGCCGCGTTGATCTCGTCTTTCGTGACCGCGGTCTCGAGCTCGACCACAAGATCGACGACCGAGCCGTCGGGTGTCGGGACGCGCATCGACATGCCGTCGAGCTTGCCCTTCATGTCGGGCATCACGAGACCGATGGCCTTGGCCGCGCCGGTGGACGTGGGGATGATCGAGACGGCAGCCGAGCGAGCGCGGCGCAGGTCCTTATGCGGCGCGTCGAGGGTGACCTGGTCGTTGGTGTAGCTGTGGATCGTGTTCATGAAGCCGTACTTGATCCCAAACGAATCACGTAGCACCTTGGCGAACGGCGCGAGGCAGTTGGTGGTGCACGACGCGTTGGAGATGATGTGGTGTGCATCCGGGTCGTAGTCGCCGTCGTTCACGCCAAGGACGACCGTGATGTCCTCGTTCGAGGCCGGTGCCGAGATGATGACCTTCCTGGCACCAGCGTCGCGATGGGCCTGCGCCTTGGTGGCGTCGGTGAAGAAGCCGGTAGACTCGACGACGACATCCACGCCGAGGTCCCCCCACGGCAGCAGCGCCGGGTCGCGCTGCGCGAGCACCTTGACCTCGCGACCGTCGACCGTGAAGGAGGCATCTCCTGCGACGACCTCGTAGCCGAAGACACCGTGGACCGAGTCGTACTTGAGCAGATGCGCCAGCGTCTTCGCATCGGTCAGGTCGTTGACCGCCACGACCTCGACTGCGGGATCGTTCTCACACGCACGGAAGACTAGGCGGCCGATCCGGCCGAAACCGTTGATACCCACTCGGATCGTCACGTGGTACCCCTCCTCAAGATGATGCGCCGACGGTACTCCGAAGGACCACAAGGGCCCACTTGGCATAGTAGCCGAAACGGGCGTGTCGGAAACCACGCACACCTGCCCGCGACGGGTCGTTCAGACCTCCTCGGCCAGCTCCTCAAGCCGCCGGATGCGATGGTAGACCGCCGATTTCGACAGTGGCGGATCGGCCAGCTCGCCCAGTTCTCGCAGGCTCACGTCGGGATACTCGAGCCGCAGGAAGGCGATCTCCCGAAGCGCCGGCGGTAGGGTGTCAAGGCCGCGCGCGCGCTCAACCTCGCGGACGGCCGCGACCTGCTCGGCGGCAGCAGCCGCTGTCTTCTGCAGGTTAGCGGTCTCCGCGTTGACCAGGCGGTTCACGTCGTTGCGCATCTCTTTGATGATGCGTACGTCCTCCGTGCGCAGGAGGGCGCGGTGGGCGCCGACGAGTGCGAGGAACGTCACGATCGGCTCGGCACCCTTGAGGTAGACCGCATAGGTGCCACGGCGGCCCGTCACGCGTGCGTTGATGCCGAACCGCGCCATCAGGGCGACCAGATCGTCGGCGACCTGCTCGGTCTCGGCCGTCAGCTCGAAGTGGAAGTCGCCATGCGGGTCGGCCACGAACCCGCCGCCGAGAAACGTGCCGCGCAGGTAGGCCACCGCGCAGCAGTCTTTCTTCACGAGCCACCCGGGCACCATGTAGATCGGCGCCCGGGAGTCGTCGAGAATGCCGAGTTCGGTCAGCGCGGTCACGAGCGCCGCCTGGCTGACGACGGTTATGAGATAGTTGTTGGACTTGTGAAGCACCGAGCGCCGGACGGTGAGTTCTGTCTTGAGGTCGAACACACTCCGCAGCAGCTTGATGACCTTGCGCGCGACAGGTGCGGTCTCGGTGGCGATCTCAAGACGGAAACGTTGGTTGCCCGTGTAGTGGAGCGTGCCTTCCACCCGGATCAGTGCCGAGAGCTCCGCCCGCGCGCAGCAGGAATGCTCGTTCTCGACGCGCGCGAGCTCCTCCTTGACCTCGGCGGTGAACGACATCACCACACCTCCGAGAGCGCAGAGAGCAGTCGGTCGTGACCGTGGTGCGCGGGCTCGGCAGGATCGACGAGGTCGGAGGCGTGTACGCGGATCCCGCGCGCCTCGATCCGCGCAAGCACGTGAGCTCCGGCAGGCACGTGCGCGCGATCGCCTGGCGCCTCGGAGGCATCCACGATCGCCACGTCGATGACGCCTTCCATGCCGTGACCGACGAGTGCATCGACGTGGTCGGCCGCATCCATGCCCGCCGTCTCGCCACGCTGGTTGGCGACGTTGCACACGTAGATCACGCGCGCGCTGCTCTCGCGCACGGCCTCGGCCACGCCGGAGACGAGGAAGTTCGGGATGAGGCTCGTGAACAGACTGCCCGGACCGATGACGACCACGTCAGCAGCGCGGATGGCTTCAAGCGCCGGCGGATAGGCGTCCGGCCCGGCCGGCTCCATGCATACGCGCTTGATCGGACCGTCGGTGCCCGCCACGTTGGCCTGCCCGCTCACGAGCGTGCCCGAGGCATCACGCCCGGTGAGCACGACGTCGACAAGCGTGGAGGGCAGTACGCGACCACGAACGCCGAGCATCCGGCCTGCAGCCTCGACCGCCTCGGCGAACCCGCCTTCCAGATCGGCAAGGGCCGCGATCACGAGATTGCCGAGCGCGTGCCCGGCCAGCCCCTCTCCGTGCGCGAAGCGGTAGCCGAACACGCGGGCGAGTTCGCTCGCGGGGTCGGCGAGTGCGACGAGACAGTTGCGTATGTCGCCCGGCGGCAGAAGGCCGAGCTCGCGGCGAAGGTGGCCCGAGGAACCACCGTCATCGGCCATCGTCACGACGGCTGTGGTCTCGAACCCTGCCTCGAGCAGGCAGCGCAACACGAGCGGCAGACCCGTCCCGCCCCCGATGGCGACGGCGCGTCTGGCGGCCCCCATCAGCGACCCCGGTCCTTGTCGATGTCGCGGTGCGAGACGGTGACGGGATAACCGAGCGTCCGCGCGTACTCGGCGGTCTTCTCGGCGAGTGCCACGCTGCGGTGCATGCCGCCGGTACAGCCGAGTGCGATGTTGAGATGCGTCTTGCCCTCCGAGAGATAGTTGGGCAACAGGAACTCGAGCATCGAGAACCAGCGTGCGAGAAAGGTCTCGGTCTCGGGTTTGTCGAGCACGAAATGACGCACGGGACGGTCGAGCCCCGTCTTGGAGCGCAGCCGGTCGACGTAGTAGGGATTGGGCAGGAATCTGACGTCCATCACGACGTCAGCGTCGATCGGCACGCCGTACTTGAAGCCGAACGACGAGACCGTGACGTGCAACTGGTCCTCGTGACCTGCCGCCACAAACGACTCACGGATGAGCGCGCGAAGCTGCTGTGGGAGGAGGTCACTCGTGTCGATGGTGAGATCGGCCCGCTCGCGCACCGCCTCCACGAGTTCACGCTCGGCGGTGATGCCGTCTTTGACCGAGCCGTACTCGGCGAGCGGATGTCGGCGCCGTGTCTCCTTGAAGCGCTTGACGAGAGTGCGGTCGTCGGCCGTGAGAAACAGGATGCGGAACGGGTGGCCTCGCGCCTCGAGCTTCACGAGCTCGCCGACGAGCTCCTCGAAAAACGCGCCGCCGCGGACATCGCAAACGACCGCCATGCGACGGATGCGACTGCCGGGCAGCGCCGTGAGCGCCACCAGCTGGCTGATGAGCGCTGGCGGCAGGTTGTCGATGCAGAAATACCCGAGGTCTTCGAAGGTGTGGATAGCCTCGCTACGCCCCGCGCCGGACATCCCGGTGATAAGGACGAGATCGCGCTGCGCCTCCACGTCCCGGAGGTCGCCCGTGTCCAGCTCGCCTGTCACGACGCTAGTCCTTCTCGAGCATCTTGCCGACCACGCCCGTGACGATCGCGATGAGCAGCGCGGCGAGCACCGTCTGGAAGAAGCCGACGGTGTCGAAGCCGGGCACGATCGCCGCGACCAGATAGAGCATGCCGGCGTTGATGACGAGCGCGAAGAGCCCGAGCGTCAGGAACGTGATCGGGAACGCGAGCACGTGGACGATCGGCTTGATGACGGCGTTGGCGATGCCGAGGACGAGCGCGGCGATGACCGCGGTGGGCCAGAACTGGTCGACGCTGAGAAGCGAGCCGCCGGTGAGATACGCGACACCGAAGATGGCCGCTGCCGCAACGAGCACACGCAGGATGAACTTCAACATCATCTCGCCCCTTCCGAGGTGCCTGACCTGGCCCTCACAGTATACCAGCGGTGTCCGACACGAGATCGGGACGCCGTCGGAGGCCTACCCCGCGCCTCCCCCGCCGCTACCACCCGGCCGCCGCACCGACGACGGGTACAGTGACACGCCCGACTCGGCGAGCTTCTCGGTCCACATCTCGTGCAGCACGCGGAGCTCGCCGGCCTGGTCCGCACCCGGATCGTCACCCGGCTCGAGCCGGTCGAGCACCTCGAACGCGAAAGCGTCGGGGCCGAGTGCGTTCCAGTCGGCCTGCAGTTCGCGATCCGGGTGAGAGCCCATCTCCAGCTGGAACCGTTGCCGGTTCAGCATGCCCGGCAGGTCTGGCGTCGGCCCGATGAGTGAACTGCCCGATGCCGTGTTGCGAACCGCAAAGATCCCCGCCGGCCGCGGCGTGTCCTTGTACTGTCGAGCTCGCGCCTTGCGATCGATGACCATGGTTGCCTCCCCAATCGGCTCCAGGCCGAGATGCTCCTATATCGTGTCAATCCCCCTCAGTGCGCGCAAGTCCGCCACCAGGTCGGCGTAGACCTCGCGTGCCAGGTAGCGCTTGAGGCATCGGATGATCTCTGACTTCGAGAGACCTTCGGCCGTTCGTCGCTCA
>JAUSBY010000007.1 GCA_030651765.1 Coriobacteriia bacterium
GGCATCGACATACACCTACACTGACGCTGGGAACCTGTCCGGTGCGCTCACCGGCGCCACGCAGCGCACCTACGAGTTCGACGAGCGCGGCAACCTCAAGAGCGCCACGGTGGCTGGTGCCAAGACGACCTTCATCGTCGATACCAACGACCGGCTCATCTCATCAACCAACAGCAGCGGGAAGACCACCTACGTCCACGACGCGGCACTCGGGCGCCGCACATCGCAGACCCTTTCGGGCACGACCACCACGTATGCCTACGACAATGCGAGCAGGCTCACCGGCTGGTCGCGCGGTGCCGACAGCGCGACCTACACCTACGACGCGGCCGGGCAGCGCACGCGCACCGTTCACATGCAAGGCGGCAAGACGCCTGTGACGACCACGACCGACTACACCTACGACGGCATCACGCTGCTGTCGCTTGCCGCCCTGCAAGGCGCGGCCACCTGGAAGGTCTCCTACCTCTACGACGAGGACGGGCGCCCGTATGCCGGCGTCTACCAGGCGGGCGCCACCACGGTGACGTTCCTCATCGCCACCAACGACCGGGGCGATGTCGTGGGGCTCACGAACACCTCAGGCGCCTGGTTCGCTCGCTACACCTACGACCCGTACGGTCGCGTGCTCACGCAGACCGCGCAGGCGGTCTCCGGCATCAACGTGACCCTTGCCGGTCAGATCCGCGACCGCCAGGTCCTGCGCTACGCAGGCTACGTCTACGACGCGCACTCGGCCACCTACTACCTCGCAGCCCGCCACTACGACCCGGCGGCGATGCGCTTCCTCACGAAAGACCCCGCGCGCGACGACGGCGAGGAGAGCGCGTACCAGTACTGCGCGGGCGAGCCGGTGGGCAAGGTCGATCCGACGGGGCTGCGGAGTCAGACGCGCCGGTTCACCCTGTGGGCGTGGCGGAGTCTCTCAGGCCCTGATCCGTCGGCAAGGGCAATGGCTGCGTCTGCGCTCTTCTACGAGGGAGAGACGCTGGCATGCGAGCTCACTCTCTCTTGGAACAGAAGCGCAGGCAGCGTATCCTGGAGACTGGAATGGTCGCGGCGCGGTAACGCACATCGCTACCTGCCCATGCGTGCCGGGATCGACTTGGGCTACGTCTTCAGTCTGCGTGTCACCCCGCGGGTCAAGCTGAATGGCAGTACAAGCTGGACGCAGGTTCCCAGTACTGTTATCCAACGGTCAGGGAGGGCGCGCAAGTCGGGGGTAACGATCCGCAAGCTCGGGCCTTACTACACGCGAAACACAGCTACTAGCAAGGGACGCATTCGTCACGTAGTGGCAGTCTCGGTGCACGTTGGACAGAATAGCGCCCACAGACGCTCGACCTACTCTGTTGCGCTGGCGAACCCCTATGGCAGCCCGAGAGCGAGGTAGTTGTGCGTGGAGACACCTAGCGAGCCCTCTTCGTTCATCGCACCGTCGCCAGGCACCGAGATCGCCGAGCGGTTCAGCTGGGGCGCGTTCCTCATCCCCGAGTTCTGGTACCTGATCCACAGGCTCTGGTGGCGGGCGGCGTACTTCTGGCTGATCAGCATCGGGGCGATGTGGTGGTTCCTGCTGATGGACTGGAGTATTGGGGATGAGCCGTATGCGCCGACTGTCGTGTGGTACCTCCTCTACTACGGGTCGTCTTACGCGTGCGCACGGAACGCTCGCTCGCGGGCCCGAGAGGCATCGTGCCTATACGATGACGATGTGCTCCTCGTCCGCAGTGAGCGGCTGTGGCTGATCGCCGGACTGGTCTGGCTCGGCTGGGACGCGGTGAGGCTGCTCCGGTAGCTCCGGCAGTCGGGGGTGCGAACCCCCGACGCCAGGGACGGGCTAGGTCCCTGCGGAGGTACGGGTGGTGCGCACACCGAGGGGACGGGCGTTCTTGTGAGGGTATTCTGGTGGACGATGGGCGTTGCTACGGGCCTCTTCATCGTGCGCGGACTGGCGAAGACACCGCGGCACTCCTTCTTGGTTATAGCGCCTCGGGAATGGACCAGCGCTCTGGGAGTTCTCCTGGTGGTGAGTGGAGTAGTGCTGGCAAGCGTGATCGCGATTGGCGTGAGAGTCCGCGCATCGACAGGGCGAGATCTCAGCATCCCATGCGATGCGTCGCTGAGGCCGTCGCCGCATTCTACTGCTGGGGTTTGGCATCGGCGGTCTGCCAGACTGGAATCCACTCTGGATGACCCTGATGCTCGCCCCTCGCATGTTTGCGGGTGTCTCGATCTTGCGAAGCACTGCTCGTGCGTGGTGCATCGGTCGTGGAGCGCGGCTCTCGCGCCCCCACGACGGCTTTCACCTACCGGAATCGGAATGAGTCGACCGGCGAGGACGCACCATGCGTGACAGCTCGGTCAGTCGGGCGGGGAGCTCCTGCAGCGATATCGGCCATAGGCGCCGTGGGTCGTCGAGAGCTTCCTGCACGGATCGCTTCGGCGCACCGGTTCGCGCCTTGGGCTGCGAGTCTGACGGGAGGAAACGGACTTGACGACTTCTTCGCCCGGATGGCTGGAACAAGCGCTCTGGGAGTACTCGCCGGATGTCCTCCGCATCGGCATCC
The DNA here is from genome assembly GCA_030651765.1 of Coriobacteriia bacterium. Taxonomy (GTDB): domain Bacteria; phylum Actinomycetota; class Coriobacteriia; order Anaerosomatales; family Anaerosomataceae; genus UBA2272. The sequence goes on from JAUSBY010000007.1 coordinate 2,571, forward strand.
TCGCGGTGAGTCTCCTCGTCGCCAGGGCGGTATTTCTGGTGCTCGCGCGTAGGATGCACTTTCGGCACAACGCCGCCCTGCTTGGCGCTGCCGTGCTCGGCGGCACGGTGTTCGTCGGTATGCTATTCGGTTGGAACTCGATCCCTGTGGTTCCTGACCCTGCCCCCATGTCATTCACCGCAGACGCATGGGTGTCGAAGCCGTGGCTGCGATGGGCGATGGCACAACACCTGGTAGAGTCCGGTCAGTTGCTCGGGATGGAGCGCGAAGAGGTCAGGCTCTTGTTGGGTGATGGAGATGGCTCGTACGACGGACCGTCGGCCGAATCCGGTGAGGTTCCTCCGGGAGATCACGGCCCCGAGGTTGACGAACTGGACAAGTGGATGCTGTATCGGCCACGGGACATGCTCTTCCTGATCCCCCCGAGCTGGTAATCGCCTATGACGCAGCCGGGCGGGCGGTTCGCGCCTGGATCGTCAACTAGCGGATCACGGAAGACTAGGGTCGCCTCACCGAATCCTGCTCCCTGTGCACGTGGACATTCGGGACCACGCGTGCCAGAATACTGACTGAACGTTCAGTCAGTATTCTGGTCGAGGCTCACGGGAGGTCGCTCCGATGGTCGCAGATGGCGCGATGCCGAGCGCACGCGAGCGGATCCTCGCAGTCGCGGGCGACCTGTTCGCCGGCGGGGGCTTCGACGCGGTCTCGGTCGCGGACATCGCCTCGGCCGGCGGCATCTCCACCGGGCTCATCTACTACCACTTCAAGGACAAGCAGACACTGTACGAGACCGCCGTGCGTGAGAGTATCCATCTGTTCGAGGGCGTGGCGGTCGAAGCGCTTGCGGGTGACGCAGCGCCCGAGGCGCGGCTCCGCGAGTTCATCGCGGCCTACATGCGGCTGCTCGAGGGTCACGAGTCGCTCATGAGACTGCTCATCCGGAGTATCTCGGATCCGGGCGGTCCGGCTCCGCGGCACATGCTGATGAGGAGTTCGGCGATCGTGGATCGGGTGCAGGCGGTCCTCGAAGAGGGGATCGCGGCGGGCGACTTCCGCTCGCTCGACGCACACATGGCCGCTATCGCGCTCTTCGCGCTCATCAACACGCTGATGACCGCGCGGGTGCTCGATGCGCCGCTCGGGCAGCGCGCCGGTGGGGACATCGAGCAGCAGGCGGCGTTCATGACCGATCTGTTCCTTGGGGGTATCACGTCGTGCTCCTGAACTTCGCCCGCTTCGTCGTCAGGCGTCGGCGCGCCATCGTCGCCGTCTACGTGCTGCTGTTCCTCTTCGGCGCCTTCGGCATGATCAACAGCCGAATCAACTACGACATGCTGTCTTACCTGCCCGATGAGCTCGACTCGGTCAAGGGTTTCTCGGTCGTCGACGAGCAGTTTGGACTCGGCAACACGGCGCAGATCCTCATCTACGGCGAGAGCGATCCGGGCGTGCAGGCGCTCGTGGAGCGGTTGCGGGAGATCGAGGGCGTGAAGGCGGTCAACTGGGCGAGCGACATGGGCCCGATCACCGAGCCGGTGGAGTTTCGCGACGAGGTCATCGCCGAGAACTACTACGCCGAGGGCGCCACCATCGTGCAGGTGAGCTTCGATGAGAGCGGCAACACGCCGCTGGTGAAGAGCGCGGTATCCGAGATTCGCGAGGCCATCGAGGGCTATGACGCGCACCTCACAGGAGCGCAACAGCTGGAGCTCGAAGAGGTCATGGATCGCGACCAGGTGCGCTTCGCCGTGGCGGCGCTCGCGCTCGTCACCATCGTGCTGCTGCTCACGCTCCCGTCGATCGTCGTGCCGGTGGTCTTCGTGCTCGCGATCCTCACGGCGGTGGTGGTCAACCTCGGCCTGTCGTACTACATCGGCCAGGAGGTCAGCTACATCACCGGCGTGATCGTCTTCGCGCTGCAGTTCGCCGTCACGATGGACTACGCGCTGTTCTTGTACCACCGCTTCACGGAGGAGCGCACGCCGGGGAACGAGGAGGAGGCGATGGCTGTCGCCGTGGCCTCCACGTTCAAGTCGATCCTTGCGGCGGCCGTCACCACCATCGCCGGCTTCCTTGCGCTCGTGGTGATGAAACTCGGCTTCGGTCTGGACATGGGTGTCACGCTCGCCCGCGGCGTGCTCATCACGCTCGTCGCGATCATCACGCTCCTGCCGGGCCTGCTCCTGTTCGCGCTCCCGCTCATCGACCGCATCAGCCACAGGGTGCCGCGGTTCGACTTCTCACGCCTCGGACACTTCATCGGCCGTCACGCCGGTGCCGTCATGCTCATCGGAATGGTGCTGTTCGTGCCTGCGATCTGGGGCTACTCGCACGTCACGCTCACGTACGACCTCAACAGCAGCCTGCCGGACGACTTGCCCTCAACGCTTGCCGCCGAACGCGTGGCCGATGCGTTCGGCCGCGCCGAGACCGTGTTCATCGTGCTCGAGGACAGCGGCACGACCCCGGACCTCGAGCGGCTGTACGACCGGCTCGGCGAGGTCGACGGTGTCACGCGCGTCTTCGGCTACGGGTCGCTCGTGGACCCGCGCATCCCTGTCGAGTTCATCCCTGCCGAGGCCCGGGAGGCCTTCTACGCCGAGGGCTACACCTACGTCACGCTCGATGTGGCCTTCGACATGAAGGATCCGGAGCTCTCGCCGATGCTCGACGACATCCGAGCTGTGGCCGCCGACGAGTGGCCGGGCGTGACCCACGTGACCGGCCAGCCGGTGCTGATGGACGACATGGAGCGGGTATCCCAGGGCGATGCCGAGCGCATCAACCTGATCTCGATCGTCGCGATCTTCCTGATCGTGGCGATAGCGTTCAAGTCGATCACGTTGCCGGCCGTGCTTCTCGCGGTCATCCAACTTGCGATCCTGCTCAACCAGTCGTTCGAAGCATTCTCGTCAGGTGACCTCATCTTCGTGGCGTCATTGGCGATCGGCGCTATCCAGCTTGGTGCCACGGTCGACTACGCGATCCTCATCACTACGCGCTACGAGGAGGAGCTCACCCGCACGCGCGACCGCGTGGAGGCGATAACGGTGGCGGTGGGAGAGTCGAGCCAGTCCATCCTGGTGAGCGCCGCCACGATGTTCGCCGCGACGATCGCGCTCGCCGTCATGTCGAGCGTCGGCATCATCAGCTCGCTCACGATGCTCATCGCGCGCGGCGCGATCGTGAGCTTCTTCGTCGTCATCGTCTTCCTGCCGGCCGTTCTCGTCGTCGGTCAGCCGATATTCGAGCGAACCAGCCTCGGCTGGCCCCGCCATACCAAGAAGGGTGAATGACATGGCACGATCGTTCGGGTTCTTCTCCGTGGCGCGCCGCTCGGCGGCTATCGCTACGCTCGCGGCCGTATACATCCTGTCTGCCGCCACGGCGTCGTCTTACGTTGCGCCCGGAGTCCCAAAGGCGGTTACGGACAACGAGACCGTCTACGTGATCGCCGATGCGACCGGCGCGCCCCGCACGACGGTCGTCGTGGACTGGTTGCAGGTCGAAGGGACGGGCAGGTTCACGATCGCCGACCCGGCCCCCGGAGTCGGTGCCATCGAGTCACTCACCGATGGCTTCACCCCCGAACGCTCGGGTGAAGACGTGATCGCGACTGTCGATGTGGACGGTAACGGCGACTTCTTCTACCGCGCCGAGACCGACGCCGAGCTGCCGCTCGAGGTGGGGATGGTGTACATCCTCGACGGCGTTGAGATGGCGCCCACCGATCTCGCCGGCAAGAGCGGGCGGCTGCGCATCGAGATCACGCTCACCAACCTTCTCGAGCGCGAGGACACGGTGACCTTCGTCGGGGCCGACGGCATCGAGCAATCATCTGAGGTCACGTACACCGTACCGCTCCTGTGCGTCCCGCAGTTCGAGATCGACGGCACCCGCATGACCGCGATAGAGGCGCCGGCAAGCGCACAGATCGCCATCGCGGGCTCGACGCTCACGTATGCACTGCCGATGGTACCGTCGCCCGAGATGACCGGGTTTCTCGAGATGGACGCGCGCGACATCGAGCTCGCACCGCTCATCATCTCGGTGCTCCCGAAGCTCCCGGCGTCGCCCGATTTCTCGGTAGCCGATGATCTGCTCGAACTGCGTGACGGGCTTTCTGACCTGCGCAGACTCTCCGAGGGCCAGCTGCAGGTGCTGGACGGCATAACCGGCGGCATGAGCGAGATGGACCTTTCGGGCGCGGCGGGTGCGGCCGACGGCATCGCGACTCTCACATCCGGTCTCGGCGAACTCGGCGATGGAGCCGACGGCCTCGCGCAGCTCACGTCCGGGCAGTACCTCTATCTTGACGGCGTCATCGCGGGCATCGACGCCTCCCAGTTCGACTCACTCACGCAGCTCCAGGCAGCCATCGGGCAGATGCACGTCGCTGCATCCGAGTTGGCAACCGGCACGGCCGGGCTCGTACAGCTTCTCGACGGGCAGATCGCGCTTGCCGAGGGCATCCGTGCGAGCAACGCGGCGCTGCTCGCCCAGGCCGGCGGGTTCGCCGCGACCTACAGCGTCGATCCCACGCTCAGCCCCGCGGCCGCCGACTTCCAGACACTCGCCGAAGGCCTCGGTGCGCAGGACCATCTGCTCGGCGTGCTGCTCGACGGCGGCGACCCCGACGGTCCCGGCCCGGCGCCCGCGATGCCGGGGCTCTACGACACGCGCGACTCGCTTGACACCATAGCCGACGGGATCGCGATGCTCGCCGACGGCCTCGGGCAGATCGAGGCACAGTCGGCTGCGCTCAGCGCGGTGCCGGACGCATTCGTTCAGATCCGTCAGGCGCTCATCGTGCTGCGCGACGGCGGTATGGTGTCCGGTCAGGCGCTGCCTGGTCTCGGCGTCACGCGCGACGGTCTTGCCGGTGTCGCCGACGGCCTCAGCCAGGCCGAGACCGGGCTCGCCGGTTCGGCGGCCGAACTCGCGCGTCTGGCCGAGCTTCCCGTGATGATGGTCGAGCTTGCCGACACGCTCGATGCGCTCGCGCGCGGCGGAGCGGTGCGCGGACAGCACCTCCCCGGCCTGACCACGACCAGCGGCGCGCTCCAGCAGATCACGAGCAATCTCGGCTGGGGTGTGGACGACATGCGGGAAGGGGAAGCACTCACTGAGGCGATGTCGGCAGCCGCCGACGCCTACACGAGCTTCCTCGGTCTGCCCGAGGGAGCCGAGGGGAACCTGAGCTTCCTGTACAAGCTCGACGGCGTGAAGTCGACCGACTGACGCGGAGTGCGCGACTCCGCACGACAGCGAGGAGCCTCCAGTGGCCGTGAAGGTGATAACAGATAGCACGTCGTACATGCCGCGCGAGATGCTGCGGGAGTTCGATGTGGGCGTGGCCGCGCTGTCGTCGCTGCTCGACGGCGTGACGTTTGCCGACGATGCCGACGATTTCGAGCCGTTCTTCTCGGCGCTCGAGGCGTCCAGCGCGATGCCTACGACGTCGCAGCCCGCGGTCCAGGACATGGTCGATCTCATGGCCGAGCGCGTCAGCGCGGGGCATGAGGTGGTGGGCGTGTTCATCTCCGAGAAGATGAGCGGGACGTACTCGACGGCGCTTCTGGCGCGGGACATGGTGCTCGAAGGGCATCCCGACGCGGTGATCGAGGTCGTCGATAGCGAGAGCAACTGTATGGAGCTCGGTTTCGCAGTGCTCGCAGCCGCGAAGGCTGCGGCGGCGGGCGAGACGGTCGCCGATGTGGTGACCGCTGCGCGGCGCGTGATCGAGCGCACGCGCTTCTTGTTCGTACCCGAGACGCTCGAGTACTTGAGGCGCGGCGGGCGTATCGGGGGCGCCTCGGCGCTCATCGGCTCGCTGCTGCAGATCAAGCCGATCCTCACGGTCGCGGGCGGTCAGACCGACGTGTTCGCCAAGGTGCGCACCAGGCACAAGGCGATCGGCGCGATCGTGGATGCCCTGGCTGCGGACATGCGCGACAAGGGTGGCCTCGGCGGGGTGATCGTGCACCACATCCATGCCGAGGCGGCCGGTCGCGACCTTGCCGCGCGTGTCGCGGAAGTCGTCGGGCATGCCGTCGACGTCTGCCCCATCGGTCCGGCGATCGGCGCACACGTGGGTCCGGGCGCGGTGGCCCTCGCCTATCACACGGTCGGACCGATGCACAAGTCCGGCTGACCCGGTCAGAGTCCGTGGGCGGCCGCGAAGTCGTCGACCACGTCGGCGAGCGTCCGTCCGCCTTCGCGGTCCTCGATGTGGTACTTCGCCCGGACAGACGGCTTCCCGAGATCGACGAGGCGTGACAGGTCCACCGGTGTCGCCACGATCACGACGTCGGCGTCGGTCGCCTGCACGGTGGCCTCAAGGTCCGCGAGCTGCTCCGGCGAGTAGCCCATCGCGGGCAGAACCTCGGTCAGGTGCGGGAATGCCGCCAGCGTGTCGGCGATGCTGCCTTTCGCAAACGGGCGCGGATCGATGAGTTCGGCCGCCCCTGCCGAGCGTGCGGCGAGCGCGCCGGCGCCGTATGGCATGCCGCCGTGCGTGACTGTCGGGCCGTCCTCGATCACGAGCACGCGCTTGCCGACGATTGGCACGCTCCCGTCGAGGTCGATGGCCGAGGTCGTCTCGATGACCTCGGCGTCCGGGTTGTAGCGGGCGGCAGCGTCGCGCACTCGTGCCACGTCGGCGGGGTCCGCGCTGTCGACCTTGTTGATGACGAGCACGTCCGCGCGCAGGAAGTTCGCCTCTCCGGGATGGTACGCGCGCTCGTGCCCCGCGCGGTGCGGGTCGAGCGCCACGATCTCGAGGTCCGAGAGGTAGAAGGGCAGGTCGTTGTTGCCGCCGTCCCATACGATGACGTCGGCCTCCTTCTCGGCCTCGCGGAGGATCGCGGTGTAGTCCACGCCGGCCATGACGACGGCACCCTCTTCGATCAGTGGCTCGTACTCCTCGCGCTCCTCGATCGTCGCGCCGAGTGCATCGAGGTCCTCGAGCGACGCGTATCGCTCGACGCGCATCGCGAGCAGGTCGCGGTAGGGCATCGGGTGCCGGACGTCCACGGCGCGGATCCCGCGCTCGCGAAACAGCTTGAACAGGTGCCGGCTGATGCCGCTCTTACCCACGCCGGTGCGCACGGCGCACACCGAGATCACCGGCTTGATCGAGGCGACCATCGTCGGCTCGGCCCCGAGGAGCGTGAAGTCGGCACCCGCCGCGATGACCGCTTGCGCATGGTGCATGACGTACTCGTGGCTCACGTCGCTGTAGGCGAAGACGACTTCGTCGGCCTTCTGCTCGGCGATCAGGTCGAGCAGCGTACTCTCGGCCACGATCGGGATGCCGTCCGGATAGCGGGGCCCGGCCAGGTCGGCGGGAAACGTCCGCGAGTCGATGCCGGGGATCTGAGTTGCGGTGAATGCTACGACGCGCACGGACGGGTCGTCTCTGTAGCGTGTCAGGAAGTCGTGGAAGTCCCGCCCCGCCGCTCCCATGATGACGATCCGCCGCTCTGACATGCGAACTCCCCTCGGTATACGGAACAAGGCCGGTCTTATGCAACACACACGCCCGTCACAGGCCTGACGATCCCCATCAGGAGCGTACTCCTGCGGGCGCGGTGCGTCACCATCGTATTCATTCCCATCGCGCCCCGGCGCATCTCCCGGTCGTTCACCCGAACGGTGCAGGACGTTCACATCTTCTTCAAACGGCGCACGGATACTCAGGTAGTCAGATGAGTCACCGAGTCACCTTCAAGGAGGTGCGTACGATGAACAGAAGCAAGTCGATGGCGCTTGTCACAGCCGGCCTCGTAGCCGGACTGGTTCTCGGCAGCGTGGGCGTGTCCTATGCCGCTACCGAGTCGGAGACGACCAACCCGGTCGTCTGCTCCGGGATCCGCATGGGTGAGGCCATCCGCGGTGCGGGTGCCCGCCTGGTCGATGTCCTGGCCGACCTCACCGGCCTGTCCACCGACGAGATCGCGGCCGAGCGTGCCGATGGCAACTCGATCGCGGACATCGCCGAGGCGAATGGTGTAGCGACCGAGACGGTCGTCGACTCGGCGCTCGAGGCCCGCAAGGTGCTCCTCGATGCCAAGGTCGCCGACGGCACTATCACGCAGGACCAGGCCGATGTGGCCTACAGCCAGATGACCGAGCGTGTCACCGACCGCGTGTCCACGGATGAGACCGGGCGGCCCGCGTGGGCCGGCCAGGGTCGTGGCGCCGGTAGCGGTCAGGGCGGTGGCGGCATGGGTCAGGGTGGCCAGGGCGCCTGCGGTACGTGCACCCAGACGCAGTAGCTCCCATCAACGATCTGTCCGGACAGGCGGTCCTTCGGGGCCGCCTGTCTGCGTTCGCGTGTCGCATCGCCCGTGGTGTGGCATGATTAAGGATGGGGGAAGCGTACCGACACAATGAGAGAAGGTCGTGCCTACAGTGGCCGAAGAAGCGCACTCACTTGCCGTCCTCATCGACTTCGAGAACCTGGCTATCGGGATCGAGCGCCCGTCGGGGCGCACGACCTCGGGCAGGGCCTCGCGCGCGAAGAGCGCGGTCGACGTCTTCGACATCAAGCTCGTGCTGGAGCGGCTCGTGGAGAAGGGCAAGGTCATCGTCAAGCGCGCCTACGCGGACTGGGGACGGTTCAGCCAGTACCGCGAAGTGATGCATGACGCAGGCATCCAGATGATGGAGATTCCCGAGCGTGGCAAGATGGGCAAGAATCACGCTGACATCCAGCTGTGCGTGGATGCCATGGACCTGTGCTACTCGAAGGATCACATCGACACGTTCGTCATCGTCTCCGGCGACTCGGACTTCACACCGCTTGTCTCCAAGCTCAAGGAGAACGGCAAGTCGGTCATCGGTCTCGGGATCAAGGATTCGACGAGCGACCTGCTCGCGTCGAGCTGCGACGAGTTCATCTACTACGAGGACGTCGTGCGCGGCCCGGCCGCCCCGGCGGTGTCCAGCGCGGACATCCCCAAGGCGAAGCGTCCCGCGATCGACCTGCTCATCGAATCGGTCCACGCGCTCCAGCGCGAGAACAAGGACATCATGCTCGCCTCCGCGGTCAAGGACACGATGCGCCGCAAGCAGCCGCAGTTCTCGGAGTCGAGCTACGGGTACCGATCGTTCTCCGACTTCCTGCAAGACGCCGAGCGGCTCGGCATCGTGACCCTGCGCACCGATCAGCGGTCGGGCACGTGGGTGGTCGTCGGTTTTGCCGAGAAGCGGTGACCTCGGCCATGTGCGGGGGTCGTTAGGCGCCAGATGCGGATCGCGTACTTCACCGACACGTACCTGCCGGAGATCAACGGCGTGGTCACAAGCCTCGAGTCGCACTCCCGGCTCCTTGCCGAGCGTGGCCACGACATCATCATCATCTGCCCGAGATACCGGCGCTCGGCACTGAGTGCCGTCCCCGGCGTTCAGGTCAAGCGGTACCGGAGCTTCAGCTTCGTGACCAACAAGGACACCCGCGTGGCGCTGCCGTCGATGGCGTCCGTGGCCCGGACGCTCCAGCGGTTCCGGCCCGACGTGGTGCACGTGCATACGCCGCTCTCGATCGGGGTCATCGGGCTGGCGACCGCGCGCCTGATGCGACTTCCCACCCTCAAGACCTATCACACCTATATCCCGGACTTCATGCAGTACGTCGAACTGCACCGGTTGCTGCGCCTCGACGACTTCCAGGACCGGGTCGTCAACTCGCTCATCTTCGAGCGGATGTTCGAGTCGGGCACGTGGCGCCGGCTCGCGCGCGCCGGCGCGACGAGGAGGCAGGCGCTTGAAGACATCGCGAGCGTTGCGGACTCGGTGGTCGGCGATCTCGCTCCGACCGAGCGCGCTCAGCTCTCGGCCCGCGTCGCCTGGCAGTTCACCCGTACGCTCTACAACCGCGCGGATCTCGTGCTGACACCCTCGGTCACGCTCAAGCGCGAGCTCGAGGCCCACGGCGTGACCGTGCCGGTCGAGTGCCTGAGCAACGGCATCGATATGTCGCTCGTCTCCGTCAAGGACTCGTATGCCTCAAGCGGCCGCCTGCTCCACGCCGGGCGCCTCGGCCATGAGAAGAACGTGGACGTGGTGCTCAAGGCGTTCGCGCGCCTGGTGGCCGAGAGGCCCGGCTCGACGCTCGACATCATCGGTGACGGACCTGCACGGGAGGGGCTCGTCAGGCTGGCCGAGCGACTCGGCGTGGCCGATAGCGTGCACATGCCGGGGTTCATGGACCGCCACGCGCTCGGTCGCGTGTACGGCGACTACGACGCGTTCGTCACAGCGAGCACGATCGAGACCCAGGGGATCGTTCTGCTCGAAGCGATGTCGGCCGGCCTGCCCGTGATCGGGGTGAATGCGCTTGCGATTCCCGAACTCGTGCGCGACGGGCGGGACGGGCTGATCGTCGAGCCGGGCGACGAGGTCGCGCTTGCCGGGGCGATGCGGCGCCTACTCGATGACGAGACGCTGCGACGGGAGTTCGGCGCGGCGTGTCGCGAGGACGTACGGCCGCACGCGATCGAGCGCGTCGTCACGCGGCTTGAGGGCATCTACGCCGACGTGGTCCAGGCACACCGGGCGGGCGCGGGGACATAGGCGGGCCGACCTGGCGTCGGCCGTCACACGGGCGCGATGCTGATGGCCTCCACCGGGCACATCTCGACGCAGGCTTCGATGTCGTCGTACGCCTCGTGTGGCGGCTCTTCGTCGATCACGTACGCCAGGCCGTCCTCACCCATCCGGAACACCTCCGGACACGTCTGCTCGCATATCCCGCACCCGATGCAGAGGTCACGGTCGACGATCGCCTTCATGGCGGGACTCCCTCCTGTGTGGTGGCGCTCTAACGGGAGTGTCCCCTACGGCTGCATGTCCGACACGGGGCCGCTGTCGGCAACGAGGTACTCCCACGTCACGACATCGAGCCATCGGCCGAACTTGTGTCCGACCTCGTGCATCGTGCCCGCTTCCGTGAAGCCGAGTTCGCGCACCATGCGTATGCTCGCGACATTCTCCGTGCAGATGCGGGCAAGCACCGAGTGGAGTCCCGCGCGCGGAGCGGCCTCGAGAAGCGCCACTGCCAGTGTGCGCCCGACGCCGCGCCGGTGCCAGTTCGCGTCCACATAGATCGATAGCTCGGCAGTCGCGTCGTAGGCGGGGCGTTCCGAGTAGGGTGACAGCGCGCCCCAGCCGATGACGGCGCGTGCCTCCTCGGCCACGATCACCGGATGACGTGCCGCGCGGGTGGAAAGCCAGCGCATGCGGTCCGCGGCTGTCTTGGGCTCGGTGTCGAAGCTTGCGGTGGAGCCGGTCACGGCGACGTTGTAGATCGACGCGATGGCTTCGGCGTCATCGGTCACGGCGGCGCGTAGGAGCATGTCGACCCTCTCGGTCCGGGTGTTCGTTGGCGGTTCTGCCCACTACGGTACGCCGCGGCCCACCTGACGGCTACTGCATAGTGAGGCGCGCGAGGTCAGGCGCGTCGGGTGATTCACATGGACGCATCGAGCACACGTGCCGTACACTGTGCACCTGCCGCGGACCTTCTCAGCGCGCGGCGGCATGCTCTGCGAGCCAGACCGAGAGAGGGTGAGCGTCATTCCGGGCAAGACGATCGCCGAGAAGATCTTCTCGGCACACTCAGGAACCGATGCGTACGCCGGCGACATCGTCGTGGCGAACGTGGACTTCGTGATGGGGCAGGACGGCACCACGCCGCTTGCCATCCGCGCGCTTGAGAACATGGGCGTGGATCGCGTGTTCGATCCGGCCAAGGTTGCCGTGGTCATGGACCACTCGAGCCCAAGCCCGATCGAGGGCGTCTCGGCGCTCCATACGATGATGCGCGAGTTCGGCAAGAAGACGGGCGCAAAGGTCTACGACGTGGGCTGCGGTGTGTGCCACCAGCTCATCCCCGAGGCCGGCCACGTCGTGCCGGGCGACCTCATGGTCGGCTGCGACAGTCACACCTGCACCTACGGCGCGGTCAACGTCTTCTCCACGGGCGTCGGCTCCACCGACGGTGCGGCCGCGATGGCCTCGGGCAAGCTGTGGTTCAAGGTGCCGGACACCATGAAGGTCACCTACTCAGGCGAGATGCAGCCGGGCGTGTTCAGCAAGGACCTCATCCTCGCGCTCGCGGGCGAGATCGGTGTGGACGGCGCCACCTACATGGCGCTCGAGTTCCACGGGCCGGTCATTGACGCACTCTCGGTGGACGCCCGGATGACGATCTCCAACATGGCGATCGAGGTTGGCGCCAAGGCCGGTCTCATGCGTGCCGATGCCACAACGCTCGCCTGGTACGAGGGCCGAGGCAGTCGCACTCCGCAGCCTGTCGACCCGGACGCCGACGCGGTCTACGCCGAGGAGATCACACTCGACGCGTCGGCCCTCGGGCCGCAGATCGCCAAGCCACACGCCGTTGGCAACGTGTCGCCGGTCGAAGAGGTCGCCGGTACGCCGATAGCGCAGGGCTTCATCGGCACCTGTACCAACGGACGGCTCGAGGATCTCAAGATCGCGGCGGACATCCTCCGCGGACGGAAGGTGCACCCCGACGTGCGCCTCATCGTCGCGCCGGCAAGCAAGCAGATCTTCCTCGACGCCATGGAGGCCGGCTACATCCGCGACCTCGTGGAGGCTGGCGCGATCCTGGTGGCTCCCGGCTGCGGCCCGTGTGTGGGTACGCACAACGGCGTGCCGAGCGATGGCGAGAACGTCATCTCTACGGCCAACCGCAACTTCAAGGGCCGCATGGGCAATAGCAACGCGTTCATCTACCTCGGCAGTCCCGCCACCGTGGCTGCTTCGGTGATCGAGGGCGCCATAACCGATCCGCGGAAGTACTTCACGGGACAGGGGGCGTAAGAGATGGCGATCACGGCGAAGGCGTTCAAGTACGGGGACGACATCAACACCGACTACATCATCAGCGGCAAGTACAAGTTCAAGAGCAACGACATGGCCGCGATGTCCGTGCACGCGATGGAGGAGTTGGACCCGCGCTACTACGAGAAGGTGAGTCCGCAGGGCGGCTTTCTCGTGGCAGGTAGCAACTTCGGCATGGGTTCGAGCCGCGAGCAGGCGCCGCTCGTGCTCATCGGCTCCAACACGAAGGCCGTACTGGCGAAGAGCTTCGCGCGCATCTTCTACCGCAACGCCATCAACACCGGCCTGCCGGTGGTGGAGTGCGACACGGACTTGATCGACGACGGCGACGATCTGGAGCTCGATCTTGAGGGCGGCGTGCTCAAGAACCTCACGCAGGGAACCGAGATACCGTTCGCCCCGCTGCCGCCGGTGATGGCGCAGCTGCTCGCCGACGGCGGGCTTGTCGAGCACTTCAAGAAACATGGCGGGTTCGCGGTCTCGTGAATCCCGGGCGGCGTTCGCCCGAGCCCTGGGACGGCGTAGAGCGTCGGAGCGGCACCAAGCGACGGCGGAGGCGCAGGTATCGTTTCATCGACCGCCGCCATGGGTTCGACCGTCGCACCCGCTATCCCGTGCTCGGCACGATGCGCGACCATCAGTGGATCGTCGCGTTCGTGATCGCAACGCTCTGCGCGCTCTCGGCCATCGATGGCCTGCTCACGCTCGGCGAGATCTCACTCGGGATCGCCTCGGAGGGCAACCCCGTGCTTGCTGCTGCAGGGGAGCGCCACGTGTTGCTGGCAGTGGGCGCCAAGGTCGCCGGTACGCTGGTGGCGAGCGCGGTCATCTGGCACGGCCGGACGCGCCGTTCGATCCTCGGGCTCTCGCTCGTCGCCATCGGCGTCTTCTCGGCGCTCGTGGCGTACCACCTCGGCAATCTCGTCGGCCTCGGCTGGCTGTGAGATCCGCACGGTGAACCTGGCGTGCCGGGAGCGCGTCGTAGGGGATGTACTGTGCAACCGCGTGAATCCGTGGAGGTCCACAATGCGAATCATCGGCCTTTTCGCGGCAGCCATCGCCATCGTCTTGTTCGCCGCTGGCTGCACGTCCGCCGGCTCCGCGGGCGATCTTGAGAATGCCGAGTGGAGCCTGGTCGCCTCCTCGGTCAGTTCCTCGAACCTCGGCGCTGCGGGGATCACTGCCCGGTTCGCCGACGGAGCGGTCGGCGGCTCCGGCGGCGTCAACAGCTACGGCGCGGAGTACGAGTTGGGACGCAGTGGGGCGATCGAGATCGGCGACGTGACATCCACACTTATCGCAGCGGTCGATGAGGAGGCCAACGCTGCCGAGGCCGCCTACTTCGCGCTGCTGCGCGAGGTCGTCGCCTACCAGGTGGACGGCGCCGTCCTCACGTTGTCGGATGCGAGCGGCAACGACCTGCTCGTCTTCGAGCGCGCCGAGTAGTCTCTCGCGTCAATCTCGCGCGGCGCTCACAAGGTCGCGTACAATCTCCAGGCACCTGTCCGCGGGCGAGCCGCTGTGAGCCGCCCCGAACACCCGGAGGTACACCGAATGGCCAAGCACACTGTCACCCTGATTCCCGGCGACGGCATCGGACCTGAGCTCACCACCGCCATGACGCGCGTGGTCGAAGCGACCGGTGTCGATATCGCCTGGGAGATCGCCGAGGCCGGCGCCGACGTCATGGACAAGTACGGCACACCGCTGCCGCAGCATGTGCTCGACTCGGTCCGCAAGAACAAGGTGGCCATCAAGGGCCCGATCACCACGCCTGTCGGCACCGGGTTCCGGAGCGTGAACGTGGCGCTGCGCAAGGAACTCGATCTGTACGCCTGCCTGCGTCCGTCGTTCTCGATTCCCGGAACCGGTGCGCGCTACGACAACGTCGATCTCGTCATCGTGCGCGAGAACACCGAGGATCTCTACGCGGGTATCGAGTTCGAGGAAGGCAGCGACGGCGCCCGGCGCCTCATCGAGTTTGCGGCGGCCGAGGGTGCGGGGACCATCCGCCCCGACTCGGGCATCTCGCTGAAGCCGATCAGCATCACAGGAACCAGGCGCATCGTGAAGTTCGCGTTCGACTACGCGATCGCTAACGGCCGCAAGAAAGTCACCGCGGTCCACAAGGCCAACATCCTCAAGCACTCGGACGGGCTGTTCCTGAGAGTCGCTCGTGAGGTCGCCGAGGAGTATCGCGACTCGGGTATCGAGTTCGAGGACTACATCGTGGACGCCACGTGCATGCAGCTCGTGCTGCATCCCGAGTGGTGGGACGTGCTCGTGCTGCCGAACCTGTACGGCGACATACTGTCGGACCTTGCAGCCGGTCTCATCGGCGGGCTCGGCGTTGCGCCCGGTGCGAACATCGGTACCGACTACGCGGTCTTCGAGCCGGTCCACGGCTCGGCTCCCAAGTACGCCGGCAAGGACATGGCGAATCCGACCGCGGAGATTCTCTCGGCGGTACTCATGCTCAACCATCTGGGAGAGCGCGACGCGGCGTCACGCGTGCTGGCTGCGGTCAGGACCGTGCTGGCCGAGGGCGAACGCGTGACCTACGACATCAAGCGGACGAACACCGGCAGCACCGAGGGGTGCGTGGGTACGCAGGCATACGCCGACGCGCTCATCGAGCGGTTGTAGGGGGCGCTGGTAGCGCCAGGGGGCGAGTCCGCCTGGTTGCCCATTCGAGATTTCCTCACGAATGGGCCTTGTCGAGGCGCCGATGAGCGTGCATAATGTGATAGGTATCACACTCACGAGTGGTCCGAGGCCACAGGGGCGCGGGATGTGATGCGCGGAACGCGATGACCCATCGTCTTCATCTGGGCACCTCGACGATGGTTAGCGAGTGGTGCAACCGGCCGCAGTTCGATCGCGTTGGCTGCTGCGCCCTAGTGCCCGACCTTCATCTGTGCTACTGGGGGCCTCGCACCAACGGTCGGACGGAAGATGACGTGCCGATGGGGAGGAGTCCGAATGAGGAGAGCGATTCTGGTAGGCGTCGCCCTGGTCATCGCGATCGTCGCGGTGGCGAGCGTCGCATATGGGTCTGAGATTCTCGGGTACGCCGACGCGGACTGTATGTCGTGTCACGAGGTGGGCACGGAGTCCATCGCGCAGAGCAAGGTCGACTTCTCGGCTGAGAACGTGGACTTCGTCAAGTGTGGCGCGTGCCACGCGGCGATCCCGGTCCCGAGTTGGGATGATCACTTCCACGGCTACTACTCATTCTGCGGATCGCGCTGTCATGGCCTCATTGACGAGCCGACGTTCTCAGAGCCGGCTGGCGAGGCGATTGAGCCGCTAGTCAGGACTAGCTACGGTTACTTCCAGTCCGTCGACTCGCTCTGCGCTGAGGCGACTGAGATTCATGAGGCACACCTCGGACAGGGCTGGGTCAACATCACCTTCCAGAGTATCGATCCTTCTTGCGGCTCATGCCATGGCGCCGCCTCCTGCAACGCGTGCCACACCGACCCCGCTCATGGCGGCCACGGCGGAACCCCGAGTTGCACCTCGGCCGGCTGCCATCTGGCCACAGCGCCGCAGGAGTCGCCCTCATGTCTCGGCTGCCACACGGAGGCACACGAGAACATCACGGAGGCGCACACCGCCACCGCAAGCCAGGAGTGCGTCGACTGCCACAGAAGCGCGGATCTCTTCGAGCTCCACGCCGACGCAGCGGCCGGTCCGTGTGCCGTGTGCCACTCGACGCAGCTTCCCGACTCGGCAGAGTGTGTGAACTGCCACGCGTACTCGCCGGTGGCCGAGAATCACTATCCGGCCGATGTGCACCTCGCCGTGACCAACGCCGGCTGCGGCAACTGCCACTCGCTGGACCTGGCCACCGAGCACGCCAAGTACTCGGCAAGCTGCAGCGCCTGCCATAGTGGTTCGTTCGATGCTGTGGTCGCCGACTGGGACAAGACGTGCGACGGATGCCATCCCACGCGGCACAAGGACCGCGATTCCGGCGGCGGTTCGGGCGGCGGCGGCGGCAAGCAGCAGGCCGGCCGCAGGTAGTACCGCCTGACGCGTTGATCGCTTAGGAAAACGGGTCCCCACCCTTGAGGACGGGGACCCGTTCTCTGTCTCGCGACGGTCCTCACAGGCTGCGGTATCGCAGGACCTCGTCGATGACCCGCCCGGTCGCCTCGAGTACAGAGGCGCGTTGGTCATGCGTGTGGGCCGGGCCGTCATCGCCCCTGAGTGACGCTGGTGGCTCGTAGCCGTGCGCACGCACGCGCTCGCGCCACTCGGCAGGGAGTTCGTCGGGCAGCGTGATGCCGGCAAGCGCGGAGGCGAGCAGCGTCCACACGCGCGGCACCACGGTCGCCCACGCGTACCCGCCCCCGCCGCACGCGACGAGACGGCCGTCACAGACCTCCTCGGCAAGCTCGACACTCCGTGCGAACAGCCACTCGTAGCCGGCGATCGTCTGCCCGAGGGTGGTCAGAGGGTCGCTCCAGTGCGCATCGGCGCCGTTCTGGGTCACGATCACGTCCGGACGGAACTCCCGGGCGGCTGGTGCGACGACGCGTTCGAACGCAAGGCGGTAGCACTCGTCGGTGGCGTACGGTGGCATGGGGATGTTGATCGCACTGCCGAGTCCCGCGCCGGCGCCCCGCTCCCGTGCCGAGCCGGTTCCCGGGTACAGATAGCGGCCGTCCTCGTGGAGCGAGATCGTGAGGACCCGGGGTTCCTCGTAGAACGCTTCCTGTACGCCGTCACCGTGATGGGCGTCGATGTCGAGGTAGAGGATCCGGAGGTCGGGGTCGCGGTGTAGCACCGCTGCGATCGCCACCGCCACGTCGTTGTACACGCAGAAGCCCGCCGCACGGTCGCGGTGCGCGTGGTGGAGGCCTCCTGCGGGGGAGAACGCACGGCGGGTGCGTCCGTCACAGACGTACTCGGCGGCTACCGTCGTCGCTCCCGCAACGAGCGCCGCCGCGTCGTGTATGCCGCGGAACTCGGGGGTGTCGCCCGGGCCGATGCCGCGCCGCGGCCTCCACCAGCCCGGCGCCGCTGAGGCCTCGATCACCGTCTCGATGTACCGCGCATCGTGCGCCCTGAGGAGTTCGACCGACGATGCGGGCCGGGGTGCAACGAGCTCGAGAGCCCCGTTCGCGACGAGGCCGTAGGCACCGATCAGGTCGATGGTGAGCGAGACCCGCTCGGGTCGCAGCGGATGGGCGGGGTCGAGGTCGTATGCGGCTAGCGATTCGTCGTAGACGAGTGCGGTGCTCACGCCCGGCTGTGTCGCGGTCATCTCGGCCTCCATGCGGCTGAACGTGTCTAGAGCATACCCTCGGAGGAGCTATGCCCGCCGCTCCGATCGAGCCGAGCCGAGCCGAGGGGTGCGGCTCCCGCTCCTTTGCGCTATACTCGCCCCTTACCAATTGCACAGCATGATCGGCGTTGATGGGGACGAGTAGAGGTCAATCCCAGCTGCAGAGAGTCGGGGACGGTGGAAACCCGGCGCGGGACGCTTCGAACGCCACCCCTGAGCCACCCGGACGAACGGACCGGTGCCCTTGCGCGGATGACCTCCGCGGGAGCCGGTGCTACTAAGACGGGTCGGTGGCATCCGTTACCTGCCGCATGAGCGAGACGCTCCGGCCCACGGGCCGATTCGGCGTCATCGCGGGTGGCATCAGGCCACCATCTCCTACGCTGCATGCGGCACCTACGGACGCCCCGTCCCTCGACGAGGAAGGGCGACTGATGGAGCATCGCAGCGATTCGATGAAGAAGGGTCCGGCCAGGGCCCCTCATCGCAGCCTCCTCAAGGCCGACGGCCTTACCGACGAGGAGATCGCACGCCCGTTTGTCGCCGTCATCAACTCGGCTAACGACATCATCCCCGGGCACGTGGGCATGGATCGCGTCGCCGATGCGGTGAAGACCGGCGTGCTTATGGCCGGCGGCACTCCGCTCGAGATCTCGACCATCGGCGTGTGCGACGGCATCGCGATGGGTCACGAGGGCATGCGCTTCTCGCTCGCCAGCCGTGAGGTCATCGCGGACTCCGTGGAGATCGCGGTCTCGGCGCACGCGTTCGACGCGGTCGTGATGATCCCCAACTGCGACAAGGTCATCCCTGGCATGCTCATGGCCGCCGCGCGGCTCGATCTGCCCACCGTGGTCGTCTCGGCTGGGCCGATGCTCGCGGGTCGCTGGGAGAACAAGCACGTCGACCTCGACACCGTCTTCACCGCCGTCGGGGCGCACGCTCGCGGCGAGGTGAGCGACGAGTCGCTCCTCGCGCTCGAGAACGGCGCCTGCCCCACGTGCGGCAGCTGCGCGGGCATGTTCACCGCCAACTCGATGAACTGCCTGACCGAGGCGATCGGGATGGGTCTGCCGGGCAACGGCACGGTCCCGGCGGTCTACTCGGAGCGAATCCGTCTGGCCAAGCACGCGGGCATGCGTGTCATGGAGTTGCTGGAGCGTGGCATCACCGCTCGGCAGATCATGACGCCCGCGGCGATCACCAACGCGATGACGGTGGACATGGCGTTTGGCGGCTCGTCCAACACCGTTTTGCACCTGACGGCCATCGCCGCCGAGGCGGGCGCTCCTATCACCCTCGACGACTGGCAGGCCGTCTCGGCGCGCACCCCCAACCTCGTGCGCGTCTCGCCGGCCGGCGGGTACCACATCGAGGACCTCTACTTTGCGGGCGGCATTCCCGCGATCATGGCCGAGCTCGCCAAGGGTGACCTGATCGACACGCATGCGCGGACGGTGACCGGCGGCACTATCGGCGACGTCATCAAGCGCGTGCCCGGCGCCGACGGCGCTGTGATCCGCAGCATCGATGAGCCGTACTCGGCCGTCGGCGGGCTGCGTGTGCTCAAGGGCAACCTCGCGCCGAGAGGCGCGGTCGTCAAGCAGTCGGCGGTGGCGCCCGAGATGCGGCAGCACTCGGGTCCGGCGCGTGTCTTCGAGTCCGAGGAGGATGCGCAGGCGGCGATCATCGGCGGGCGTATCCGCGAAGGCGACGTCATCGTCATCCGCTACGAGGGCCCCAAGGGCGGTCCCGGCATGCGCGAGATGCTCTCGCCGACCTCGGCCGTCAAGGGCATGGGCCTTGCCGGCAGCGTCGCGCTCATCACCGACGGGCGCTTCAGCGGCGCGACATCCGGCGCATCGATCGGTCACGTGAGTCCCGAGGCAGCCGAGGGCGGCCCCATCGCGCTCGTGGAGGAGGGCGACACCATCACGATCGATATCGACGCCGGCACGCTCACCCTCGAGGTGACCGATGAGTACCTCGCGATGCGCGCTCGCGCGTGGACGCCGCGAGAGCCCAATGTCACGACCGGCTACCTCGCGCGCTATGCGCGCTTCGTGACGAGTGCCGACAAGGGAGCGGTGCTCGAATGCTGACGACTCGGAAGACACAGGAGGTGAGAGCATGAGGATGAGCGCCGCGGAGGCACTCGTGAAGTCGCTGCAGGCCGAGGGTACCGAGGTCGTTTTCGGCTATCCGGGCGGTGTCGTGCTGCCGATCTTCGACGCGCTGTACGAGGCCGAGGGAGTGCGTACCATACTCACGCGTCACGAGCAGGGCGCCACACACGCCGCTGACGGTTATGCGCGCGTCACCGGCAAGCCCGGCGTCGTGATCGTGACGAGCGGTCCCGGGGCGGCCAACACCGTCACCGGCATCGCCAACGCGTACATGGACTCGGTACCGCTCGTGGTCGTGACCGGGCAGGTGGCGACACACGTGCTGGGCACCGACGCGTTCCAGGAGACGGACATCACGGGCATCACCATCCCGATCACCAAGCACAACTACCTGCTCGACGACCCGGCCGATCTGCCCGATGTCATGGCTGAGGCGTTCCACATCGCCACGACCGGCCGCCCGGGCCCCGTGCTCGTGGACATCCCCGTGGACATCGCGCGCGGTGAGCTCACCTACAAGCGCCCCGAGCGGCTGAACCTGCCGGGCTACAAGCCCACGGTCAAAGGTCACGCCAAGCAGATCCACCAGGCCGCCACGCTGATCGCCCGGGCGCGCAAGCCGCTCCTGTACGTCGGCGGCGGCGTGCTCGCCTCCGAGGGCTGGAGGGAGCTCAAGGAGCTTGCCGAGCTCATGCAGCTGCCCGTGGTCACCACGCTCATGGGCAAGGGCGCGTTCCCCGAAGACCATCACCTGTTCGTCGGCATGCCGGGCATGCACGGCGGCAAGTTCACCAACTACGCCATCACCGAGACAGACCTCCTGCTCGGCGTCGGCGTCCGTTTCGATGACCGCGTCACGGGCAAGCTCGCCGCCTTCGCCACGAAGGCCAAGGTCGTTCACATCGACGTCGACCCAGCTGAGATCGGCAAGAACCGCAGCGTAGACGTGCCGATCGTCGGCGATGCGAGGACCGTGCTCGCCGCCATCACCGCCGAGCTGCGCAAGATGAACGCCGAGCCGCGCACGGATGCGTGGATGCGCGTGATCGACGACTGGCGTGCGCGCTACCCGTTCCACTACCACCCGAGTACGGACACGATCATGCCCGAGTACGCGGTCGAGCGCGTGCGCGAGCTCACCGCCGACCGGCCGACGGTCTTCACCACCGAAGTAGGCCAGAACCAGATGTGGTCGTGCCAGTACCTGCGCATCCGGGAGCCCCGCACGTGGGCATCCTCCGGCGGCCTGGGCACGATGGGCTTCGGCCTGCCGGCGGCCATCGGCGCGCAGCTTGGGCGGCCGGACCACCTCGTGATCGACATCGCCGGGGACGGCTCGATCCAGATGAACTCCCAGGAACTCGCGACGGCCGCCATCAACGGTCTGCCGGTCAAGGTGGTCATCTTGAACAACGGCTACCTCGGCATGGTCCGGCAGTGGCAGGAACTCTTCTACGAGAAGCGGTACTCGAGTTCCACGCTGCCGCAGGACTGCCCGGACTTCGTGAAGCTCGCCGAGGCCTACGGCGCCTTCGGCGTGCGGGCCACGCGGCCCGAAGAGCTCGACGCGGCGCTCACGGCCGCCTTCGACCACGACGGCCCCGCCGTCGTGGATGTGCGGGTCGAGCGCGAGGAGAACGTCTTTCCGATGGTCGCGCCCGGCGGCTCGATCGATGAGATGTTGGGTGGCATCCCGGGTGGTCCGGTCTCCGAGATGCTCGACGGCGAGTTGCTCGAGGAGGTGTGGGAGTAGATGAATCACACACTGTCAGTGCTCGTTGAGAACAAGCCGGGTGTACTCACGCGCGTTGCGTCGCTGTTCGCCCGGCGCGGGTTCAATATCGACTCGCTCGCGGTGGGCACGACCGACGATCCGACGCTCTCACGCATGACGATCGTCGTTTCAGCCGAAGACACGCCGATCGAGCAGATCACCAAGCAGCTCCACAAGCTCATCAACGTGATCAAGATCCAGGACCTCGATCCGAAGGACATGATCGATCGCGAACTCGTCTTGTACAAGATCAACGCGGCGCCCGAGCGGCGTCACGAGATCATCGAGATCGCCAACGTGTTCCGGGCCAAGATCGTGGATGTGGGCCGCAACAGCCTCACGATCGAAGCGACCGGCACGTCGGACAAGCTCGCTGCGATGGAGGACCTGCTGCGCGCCTACGGAATCAAGGAACTGGCGAGGACGGGCAAGATCGCGCTTGCGCGCGGCAGCCGGGACTCGTAGGGCACGACCCGCGGCGCGAGCCGCGAACGGATACGATCGTAATGGGCGTCCGACACAGGACGCGAGGAGGAGGACGACGATGGCAACGGTGTACTACGACAAGGACTGCGACCTGAGCCTGGTCCGCGAACGCACGATCGCGGTCATCGGCTACGGAAGCCAGGGCCACGCCCACGCGCTCAACCTGCACGACTCGGGTTGTGATGTGCGGGTGGGCCTGCGGGCGGGATCGGCGAGCGCAGACAAGGCGCGCGAGGCCGGACTCAAGGTCATGACGCCGCGTGAGGCGGCCGGCGAGGCCGACATCGTCATGATGCTCACGCCGGACGAGACCACCGCGCACATCTACTACGCGGAGATCCACGAGTCGATGACCGCGGGCAAGGTGCTCGCGTTCGCGCACGGCTTCAACGTCCACTTCGGGCAGATCGAGCCGCCCGAGGGCGTCGACGTGATCATGATCGCCCCCAAGGGCCCGGGCCATATGGTCCGCCGGGTCTTCACCGAGGGCTCGGGCGTGCCGTGTCTCATCGCGGTCGCGCAGGATGCGAGCGGTAAGGCAAAGGACATCGCGCTTGCGTGGGCGGCGGGTATCGGCGGCGCGCGCGCGGCTGTGATCGAGACGACCTTTGCCGAGGAGACCGAGACGGACCTCTTCGGCGAGCAGGCCGTGCTCTGCGGCGGCGCCACGCACCTCGTGCAGGCGGGCTTCGAGACGCTTGTCGAGGCCGGCTACCAGCCCGAGATCGCGTACTTCGAGTGCCTGCACGAGCTCAAGCTCATCGTTGACCTCATGTACGAGGGCGGCATGGCCAAGATGCGCGACTCGATCAGCAACACCGCCGAGTACGGCGACTACGCGACCGGCCCGCGCATCATCACCGAGGAGACCCGCGAGGAGATGGCGCGCGTGCTGTGGGACATCCAGAGCGGCAAGTTCGCTCGGGATTGGATCTCCGAGAATCGCGCCGGCCAGCCGCACTTCAAGGCCATGCGCCGGATCCACGCCGACACGCTCATCGAAGAGGTCGGCGCCGAGATGCGCGGCATGTTCGCATGGCTCAAGACCGGCGAGGAGGAGTAGCGCGATGCAGAAGAAGTACCTGATGACGCCGGGCCCGACGCCCGTACCGCCGGAGGTCCTGCTGACGCAGGCCGCGCCGATCATCCACCACCGCACCCCCGACTTCTCGGCCGCGTTCGCCGAGGCGATCGAGGGGCTCAAGTACGTCTTCCAGACCGAAGGAGACGCCCTACTCTTCGCCTCGTCAGGCACCGGCGTCATGGAGGCGGCTATCGCCAACTGCTTCTGCCCCGGCGACAGTGTCATCGTGTGTCGCAACGGCAAGTTCGGCGACCGTCAGAAGCAGATCGCCGAGGTCTACGGCCTGAACGTCATCGACCTCTCCTACGAGTGGACGAGTGTCGTCGACCCCGCCGACGTGGCAACAGCCCTCGAGGAGAACCCCGGTGTGCGCGGCGTCATCGTCACGCAGTCGGAGACCTCGAGCGGTGTGCTGAACGACGTCAAGTCTATCGGCGCGATCGTGCGCGAGTATCCCGAGTGCGTGCTGATCGTGGATTCGATCACCGGCATCGGCGCGGTCGAGTGCAGGACCGACGAGTGGGGACTCGACGTGGTCATGACCGGTTCGCAGAAGGGCCTCATGCTGCCGCCGGGTCTGGCCGCGTGCACGGTCTCCGAGAAGGCGTGGCGCGCCTACGAGCGCTCGACGCTGCCCAAGTACTACTTCGACTGGATGAAGTACAAGAAGAACATCGAGAAAGACACCACGCCGTTCACTCCGGCCGTGTCGCTCGTGCTCGGTCTTGTGGTGGCGCTGAAGATGATCCGCGAAGAGGGGCTTGAGAACACCATCGCCCGGCACAGCATGCTCGCCGAGGCCACACGTCGCGGCTGCGAGGCGCTCGGCCTCACGCTCTTCGCGCCGCCCGAGGGTCGCGGCAGCGCGGTCACGCCGGTGTGGGTGCCGGAGGGTGTGGATGGCAAGAAGATCGTGAGCATCCTCAAGAACAAGTACGGCATCACCATCGCCGGCGGTCAGGACGACTACGCGGGTCGCATCTTCCGCGTGGGGCACCTCGGCTACTTCGGCGTGTTCGACATCATCACCACGCTCGCGGGCCTCGAGATGACGCTCGCCGAGCTGGGCTACGCGTTCGAGCGCGGTAGCGGTATCGCCGCCGCGCAGGCCGTCTTCATGGGGGAGTAGATACGATGAAGGTACTGGTAGCTGAGAAGATCGCCGACGGAGGCATCGAGCTGCTCAAGAAGGAGTTCGAGGTCGACGTCATCACCGGCATGACCCCGGAGGAGCTCGTCGCCGCGATACCGGCCTACGACGGCCTCATCGTGCGCTCGGCCACCAAGGCGACGCGCGAGGTGCTCGAAGCGGGCGTGAAGCTCAAGATCGTCGGCCGCGCGGGCGTGGGCGTGGACAACGTGGACGTGGTGGCCGCCACCGAGCGTGGCATCGTGGTGTGCAACGCCCCGACGTCGAATATCGTCTCGGCCGCCGAGCACACCATCGCACTCCTGCTCGCGCAGGTGCGCAACATCCCACAGGCCAACGCGTCCATGCACGCGTGCAAGTGGGAGCGCTCCAAGTTCACCGGTACCGAGGTGCTCGACAAGACACTCGGCCTGGTCGGCCTCGGTCGTATCGGTGCGCTGGTTGCCGAGCGTGCGAAGGGTCTCGGCATGAAGGTTGTGGCGTTCGACCCGTACATCACCGAGGAGCGCGCCGCGCAGCTCGGCATCGGGTATGCGGCCACACTCGACGAGCTTCTGGCACAGGCCGACTTCATCACCGTGCACCTGCCCAAGACCAAAGAGACCATCGGCATGTTCGGACCGGACGAGTTCGCCAAGATGAAGGACGGCGTACGGCTCGTGAACACTGCCCGCGGCGGCATCTACCAGGAGGACGCGCTCATCGCCGCACTCGAGAGCGGCAAAGTCGCCAGCGCCGGCATCGACGTCTACGAGGTCGAGCCGTGCACGGATTCGCCGCTGTTCGCCTTCGAGCAGGTCATCGTGACCCCACACCTCGGCGCTTCCACCGAAGAGGCGCAGGACCGCGCCGGCGAGCAGATCGCCGAGTACGTGGCGGCGGGACTCCGCGGCGACATGGTACCCACCGCAGTCAACATCGCGCCGGTCTCTCCCGAGGTCATGGAGGCCGTGGGGCCGTTCATCCCGGTGGCCGAAGCGCTCGGTAAGGGCATCGCTCAGATCGCGCGCGGACCGGTCTCGGAGATCGAGGTGCACTTCATCGGTCACCTGGCCGAGCAAGACACACGCATCCTCAAGACCGCTGCGCTCAAGGGCTTGCTCACCGTGGTCACGCAAGACGCTATCAACTTCGTCAACGCCAACCACTACGCCGAGCAGCGCGGCATCGCGATCACCGAGCACAGCCGCACCGACAGCCTGGACTACATCAGTCTCATGGTGGTCGTTGCGCGCACCGGTGACGGCGAGTACAAGATGGGCGCCACGCTCATCGGCAAGAAGAACGAGCCGCGCCTGGTGGCGTTCAACGAGTTCGACATCGACATGGCGCCTTCGGAGCACATGCTGTTCTTGCAGTACTCCGACGTACCCGGCGTGGTGGGCAAGGTCGGCACCGCGCTCGGCGAGAACGAGATCAACATCGCGTCGATGCAGGTAGGGCGTACCGCCGAGGGCGGCACGGCGCTCATGGGCATCAACGTCGATTCGCCGATCTCCGACGCGCTCATGGAGCGCATCAACGCCAAGGCCGAGGTGACCGAGGCCTGGAGGATCGAGCTCTAGCGGGTGCGCACCCGTGTGCCACACAGCTGCCTGCGCGAGGGGTCCTCAACGGGGCCCCTCGCGTGCGCTATACTGCGCTGCATGAACGAGTGCGCACACATGCTCCGCGAGGGTCTTCTCGGGCGACTTATGCAGCCGGCCGCCGTCTGACCGACGGCTCGTGCCGGCCAACCCGCCCGTACCCGCACGTGCGACAAAGGAGCGTCCCGTGAGCAGTTCACCGAACGCCACTCCCGATAGGGTATTCATCTTCGACACCACGCTTCGCGACGGCGAGCAGTCGCCCGGCGCGAGCATGAACACCGCCGAGAAGCTCGAGATCGCCCGCCAGCTCGTGCGCCTCGGCGTCGACGTGATCGAGGCCGGTTTCCCGATCTCGAGTCCCGGCGACTTTGAGAGCGTGCGCCGCATCGCCGCCGAGGTCGGTGAGGCCGCCGTGGTCTGCGCGCTCTCCCGCGCGATCCCGGCCGACATCGAGCGTGCAGCCGAGGCGCTTGCAGGAGCCGCGCGTCCGCGTATCCACACCGGGATCGGCGTGTCGGAGAGCCACCTGCGCGACAAGCTCCGCATCAGCGGCGAGCAGGCGATCGAGCGTGCCGTTGCCGCGGTCAAGCTCGCGCGTTCGCACGTAGACGATGTGGAGTTCTATGCCGAGGACGCGGGCCGAGCAGAGCCCGAGTTCCTCTACCGGATGATCGAGGCGGCCATCGGCGCCGGCGCCACGGTGGTGAACATCCCGGACACCACCGGTTACGCGTACCCGGAGGTCTTCGGCGACCTGATCCGCGGCCTCATGGAACACGTGCACGGCATCGAAGACGTGATCGTCTCGGTCCACTGCCACAACGATCTCGGCATGGCGACGGCCAACGCGCTTGCCGGCGTGAAGGCGGGCGCGCGGCAGATCGAGTGCACCATCAACGGCCTCGGCGAGCGAGCCGGCAACACCGCCATGGAAGAGGTCGTCATGGCGCTCAAGATGCGCCCCGACGTCTTTGGCGTGGACTCCGGCATCAACACCAAGGAGTTCGTGCGCGCGTCGCGTCTGGTCTCGAGCATCACGGGCATCCTCGTGCAGCCCAACAAGGCCATCGTCGGCGCCAACGCGTTCGCGCACTCGAGCGGCATCCATCAAGACGGTGTGCTCAAGGAGCGCTCGACCTACGAGATCATCGACCCGGCCGATGTGGGCGCCGGCGGCTCCTCGATCGTGCTGACCGCACGCAGCGGCCGCGCGGCGCTCAGGCACCGGCTGGCCGAACTCGGCTACGCGATGGAGGACGCCGAGTTCGAGCGCGTGCATGAGGCCTTTCTCGAGCTCGCCGACAAGAAGAAGGAAGTCTACGACGAGGATCTCGAGGCGCTCGTCGGCGAGACGGAGCGCATGATCGGCGAGGTCTACCACCTCGAGCAGGTCCACGTGAGCTGCGGCGACCCCGGGATACCGACGGCGACCGTCGAACTCATCACGCAAGACGGCGCGCATCTGATCGACTCGAGTCACGGCAACGGCCCGGTCGACGCGGTCTACAAGGCGATCAATCGCATCGTGGATGCGCCCAACGACCTGACCGAGTTCAGCGTGCAGTCGGTCACGCGCGGCATCGATGCGGTCGGCGAAGTGACCATCCGCGTGAAGGGCGAGGACGGCCGGACCTTCACCGGTCGCGGCGCGCACCCCGACATCATCGTGTCGAGCGCTAAGGCGTACGTGAACGCGCTCAACCGCCTGTTGCTCGCTGCCGAGGCGCCGGGTCCTCCGGCCGAGGTGTAGGGGCGGTTGCAGCCCGTGTCGCTCGTGCGCTAACGCAAT
The DNA here is from genome assembly GCA_030651765.1 of Coriobacteriia bacterium. Lineage (GTDB taxonomy): Bacteria > Actinomycetota > Coriobacteriia > Anaerosomatales > Anaerosomataceae > UBA2272. The sequence goes on from JAUSBY010000007.1 coordinate 30,741, forward strand.
CCCTCGACGAGCTCGGCGAAGGTGGCGGGGGAGAGCGTCCGCGGCGTCGTGCCGGTCAGCCCGAGCAGATGTGCATCGCCCGAGACGATCACCTCGGCGCGGCCGATCAGCGCGAGCGCGATGAGATGGTCGTCGTCGGGGTCGGGCGAGACCTGGCGGATGGATGCCGGGTCGGGCACCGAGATCGCGACGCGTCCGAGCCAGTCCACGAAGTCCTCGGCAACAAGGTCTTCCAGCCGAGAGGCGATCTTCGGGCGACGCAGCACTCCGAGCAGCTCATCGAGCAGCCGCGGACACACGACGGCGTCGAAGAGTCCTTCGCCGAGGGCGCGGATCAGCCGGGCGGGGGATCCGTCGCGCGACAGAAGCGCAGCGACGTAGACGTTCGTGTCGAGGACGGCGCGAATCACGAGGAGTTGGAGCGGAAGCGATGCACCTCTTCAACGGCAAGACGCAGGGCCTCGTCCTCGGACATGCCGGCCGAGCTCCACGCGCGCTCGAGTACCTCCATGCCGAGATATGCCCGGAGCGCCTCTTCGACGACCTCGTAATCCTTCTTCCCGGTCCGGGCAGCCATCACCTTGGCGCCACGCAGGACGTCCTCGTCGATGTAGACTGTGGTTTTTGTCTTCGCCATACTCACATTGTGAAGGAAAAAGGTAAAAGAGGCAAGCGAGGAAGCGTCGCTTTCCGCACCTCAGACGACGATGTCCGCGGTCTGGCGCGCGGGTCTGTGGTCTCACGGCGCGCCATGCCGTAGAATGCACGAACCGTACTCGGCACGAAGGAGCAGCTCATGCCCCGACCGATGACCATCACCGAGAAGATCCTGGCCGCGCATGCGGGGCTGCCCGAGGTCGAGCCGGGGCAGCTCATCGAGTGCGATCTCGATCTCGTGCTCGCCAACGATGTGACCGCGCCCATCGCCATCCGCGAGTTCGCGAAGATAGGTGTCGAGCGGGTGTGGGACGCCACCAAGATCGCGCTCGTGCCGGACCACTACACGCCCAACAAGGACATCAAGAGCGCCGAGCAGGCCAAGATCATGCGCGACTTCGCACGGGCGCAGGCCATCACGCACTACTACGAGATCGGTTGCATGGGCGTGGAGCACGCGCTCCTGCCCGAGCAGGGCGTGGTGGGCGCGGGCGACGTGATCATCGGCGCCGACAGCCACACGTGCACTTACGGCGCCCTCGGCGCGTTCGCAACCGGCGTAGGGTCCACCGACGCCGCCGTGGGCATGGCCACCGGCCGGGCGTGGTTCAAAGTGCCGGCGAGCCTCAAGTTCAACGTCACCGGCACGCTCGGCCCCTGGGTGTCGGCCAAAGACATCATCTTGCACATCATCGGCATGATCGGTGTTGACGGCGCGCTGTACCAGTCCATGGAGTTCACCGGCGACACCATCACCGGCCTGGACATGGACGGCCGCATGACCATCTGCAACATGGCCATCGAGGCTGGCGGCAAGAGCGGCATCATCGCCGTCGACGACGTGACGCGCACCTACATGCAGGGACGCACCGAGCGGCCGTGGACCGAGTACGTCTCGGATGAGGGCGCCGTCTACGAGCGCGTCTACGAGATCGACGCCGCGACCATTCCGGCGACGGTGTCGTTCCCGCACCTGCCGAGCAACACGCGCCCGGTGGCCGAAGCGCGCGACGTGAAGGTCGACCAGGTGGTCATCGGCTCGTGCACCAACGGACGGCTCGAGGACATGCGCGTGGCCGCGAAGGTGATCGAGGGTTTTCGCGTGCACCCGGACGTGCGCCTGATCGTCATCCCGGCCACCCAGCAGGTGTATCGAGACATGATGCACGAGGGGCTCACCGACATCTTCCTGGATGCCGGCGCGGCGGTCTCCACGCCGACGTGCGGTCCGTGCCTCGGCGGGCACATGGGGATCCTCGCGGCAGGGGAGCGGGCGCTTGCGACGACCAACCGCAACTTCGTCGGCCGTATGGGCGACCCCACAAGCGAGGTGTACCTGGCGAGTCCCGCGGTGGCCGCGGCGACGGCGGTGCTCGGGCACATCGGGTTGCCGGCAGATCTGGGCTAGCCCGGAGCTACCCGGCGGATGACTCGTGAGGTCCCTCCCTTCATGAAGGAGATCATCGAGGCTGGCGGGTTGGTGGAGCGGACGAGGTGCGCGCCTGAGTCAGTGCGCCCTAGTTGGTATCACTGACGGCTCGAACTGTCCGCTCACACGGCTACCGGAAGAACTGCTTCCCGCGACTCGTCGTTCACGCCGAGAAACGCCACACGGGCGCAGCACGCCGGTCCGCCCGCTTCGGGGTGTCCTCAGCGGACGGCGCCTATCGCCCCTCACCGCCACGAGAATGCAGATTGCCGCCGCCATCCGGTGGCGAGCTGCGTGCTGCCGTCGATTCGACGGTGGAACTGGATCACGCCGCATCGGTTCGTCGTCGTCTACCTGAGGCCATCCGAGTCGCGGTACTCCCGCGATACGGCCGCCCCCGCCCGTCGGGTACACTATCGCATGTACGATACCGTCGCTTCGCTGGAGCTGCCATGAAACGTGCGCTCATCGCTGGCGTCGCCAGCCAGGACGGCGCCTGCCTCACCGAGTTTCTGCTCGGCAGAGGGCATGAGGTGCACGGCATCGAGCGTCCTTCATCGAGATTCAACGTCGAGCGTGTCTACCAGCTCTATCAGGATCCCCACGTCACCGATGCCACCAACCTGGTTCGCATCCTTGCCGCAGGAACCGCAGCCGCGCGCTCGGGCTTCCTGGCGCGCCGTGACTGACCGGTTGACAGACGCGCGCCCGCTCGTCTCGGTAGTGACCGTCTGTTTCGACGCCGAGCGTCATCTTGCCGAGGCAATGGAGTCCGTGCTGGGGCAGACGTATCCCGACATCGAGTACCTCGTTGTGGACGGCGGGTCTACCGATGGCACGCTGGACGTGATCTGTTCGTTCGAGTCCCGGTTTGGTGGTCGTCTCCGTTGGATCTCCGAGCCTGACGAAGGTATCTACGACGCGATGAACAGGGGCATCGACATGGCCGAGGGCGAGCTTGTTGGCCTACTCAACGCGGACGACGCTTACCTGCCCGACGCGATCGAGAGCGTCGTGGCGGCGTATGCCGAGTCGCCTGATGCTGGTGCCGTGTACGGTGACGTGCACGTCGTTGATGATGCCGGTGCGTTGGTGCGCACCGAGTCGGCGCGCGAGCCGGCACAGATGCCGCTCAGGCCGGAGCAGATGCCCTTCTGCCACCAGTCCCTGTTTGTAGCTCGCTGGGCGTACGAGCAACTCGGCGGGTACGACACTCGGTTCCATGTCCTCGCGGACTACGAGTGGGTGCTCAGCGCACGGGCGGCTGACCTGCCGATGGTGCATGTCGCCGTCCCGCTCGTGCGCTTCCGACTCGGCGGCGCATGCAGCGCTGACATGGCGCGCTCCAACGCGGAGCGTGAGCGCATCCGGGTACGGTACGGCGCGAACCCGTTGATTGAGCGCGCGAAGCGGGTGAGGCACTCGGTAAGCCGCATGGTCTATGCTGCGTTGAGAGGCGGGCGGGCCGTGAGCCCGGCTGCACCGGACGGGGAGCGATGCGAGCAATGATCGAGCACATCACCCACAATGGCCACCTTCTGGCGATCATCGTGCGCGCAAGCTTCACGCGTGATGGCATCGAGTTCTTCACGCCTGACGAGTTCAGCCAGCAGCTGGCGTACATGAGACACCCGCGTGGCAAGCTTATCGACCCGCACGTACACAATCCGGTGGAGCGCTCCGTGGCGCTCACCCAGGAGGTGCTGTTCATCCGCCGCGGGTCCTTGCGGGTGGACTTCTTCGATGACGACCGAGAGTACCTCGAGAGCGTGGTCCTGGGCGCGGGTGACGTGATCCTGCTCGCTGGCGGCGGCCACGGTTTCGAGGTGCTCGAGGAACTTGAGATGTTCGAGGTCAAGCAGGGTCCCTACGCGGGCGAGGCCGACAAGACCCGGTTCACATGCCCGGAGGACTTCGCGCCGCGGATGAAGGACGACAAGTGAGCGGCTTCATCCCGGTGAACGAGCCGCTGCTCGACGGCAACGAGCGCGCCTATCTGGCCGAGTGTATCGAGACGGGCTGGATCTCCTCGGAGGGGCCATTCGTCGCGCGGCTCGAGGAGGGCATGGCCCGGCTCACCGGCCGCGCGCACGGTGTCGCCGTTACCAACGGATCGGAAGCGCTCGAGCTTGCGGTTGAGATCCTCGGCATCGGGCCGGGCGACGAGGTCATCATCCCGGCTTTCACCATTATCTCGTGCGCCGCACCGATCGTCAGGCGTGGCGCTATCCCGGTGGTGGCCGATGCTGATTCGCGCACCTGGACGATGGATGTCTCCGCCCTGGAGGCATTGGTCACCCCCCGCACGCGCGCGATCATGGCGGTGCACATCTATGGGTTGCCGGTGGACATGGAACCCGTACTGGACTTCGCGGCGCGTCACGGTCTCTCGGTCATCGAGGACGCCGCCGAGGCGCACGGCCAGATGTACCGCGGCCGGCCGTGCGGCTCCTTCGGCGACGTGAGCGTGTTCAGCTTCTATCCCAACAAGCACGTCACCACGGGTGAGGGCGGCATGGTGCTCGTCGACGACGATGCGCTCGCTTCGGCCGGCCGCTCGAAGCGCAATCTGTGCTTCGAGCCCGAGCGACGCTTCGTGCACCGCGAACTTGGCTACAACATGCGTATGTCCAACCTGCAGGCGGCCGTGGGGGTGGCGCAGCTCGAGCGGCTGCCGGAGTTCATCGCGCGCAAGCGCACCATGGGCGAGCGGTACACGCAGCTGCTGGCCGACGTGCCGGGTCTCGAACTGCCGGCTGCCGAGACGTCGTACGCGCACAACGACTACTGGGTCTACGGCCTCGTGCTGGCCGACGAAGTACCCGCCGACGCTCGCGAGGTCATGAGGCGGCTGGCGGAGCGCGGCACCGGCACCCGGCCCTTCTTCTACCCCATGCACCTGCAGCCCGCCTTCCTTGAGCGCGGGTTGTTCGCTGGCGTCTCATGTCCCGTAGCCGAGCGTCTCGGCGAGCGTGGCTTCTACATACCGAGCGGGCTGGCGCTCACCGACGCGCAGATCGAGCGCTCGGCGGAGTCGGTCGCCGGTGTCATGGTGGAGCTGGCGGGCGTGCGCTGATGGCTGGGTCGGACAACTTCGGCACTTACTCGTGCTACTACGATCTCTTCTACGGCGACAAGCCGTACGCCGAGGAGGCTGCGTTCGTAGACGCTCTCATGCATGAGCACGCACCGGGCGCCCGGTGGCTCCTGGAGCTCGGCTGCGGGACCGGCCGCCATGCGCGGGAGCTCGCCGCGTTGGGCTACACCATCTACGGCGTGGATCTCTCGGAGGCGATGCTTGCTGACGCGAGGCGCGTGGCCACCGAGCTTGAGAGGGGCCCGCTTGCCGGACGGGTGTACTTCCTGCAGGCCGACGCACGCTCGTACCGTGCGGGCCGGACGTTCGATGTGGTCATCTCGCTCTTCCACGTCATGAGCTACCAGACCTCCAACGACGATCTGCTCGCGGCGTTCGCCACGGCGGCCGCTCACCTCGAGCCGGGCGGCGTGTTCGCCTTCGACTGCTGGTTTGGGCCGGCCGTCCTGACCGAGCGACCGGAGCACCGCGTGCGGACGCTCACCGACGGGCAGATCAGCGTAACGCGCACGGCCACGCCCGTGATGCGTGCTTCCGATAACGTCTGCGAAGTCGTGTACGACATCGAGGTGACAAGGGTGGCCTCCGGTGAGGTCACGAGGCTCACCGAGACCCACCCGATGCGCTACCTGTTCACGCCTGAGATCGAGTTGGCGCTCGACTTCGTGGACATGGACCTGGTGCATTCGTGCGAGTTCGGCACCGGTGCCCAGCTCGGATTCCACACCTGGAACGCGTGTTTCGTCGCCCGAAAGCGCTAGGCGGACGCCGGTGAAGACCGTCGCCATCTACCTCGGGGGCACGCCGACCGACGGCGGGACGTACCAGAACGCACTCTCGCTCGTGGCGTCGCTCGGGGTGTTGCCGCGCGACGAGTATCGGGTCATCGGTTACTGCCGGGACGATGCGTGGCCGGAGATCGTACTGGCGCATGGCCTGGAAGCGGCGCGCACCGAGCCGCTCGGCCTTGCTGCCCGCGTGATGACCAAGATCGCTCGCGTGGTGTCGCTTCCGGTGTCGTGGCGGCGGCGCATCGGCTCGGCGGTGGTGCCCTTCGGCCGGCAACTCAAGCGCGACGCCGTAGACCTGTGCATCTACCCCAACTTCGAGCACTACGCGTGGGAGCTCGCTACGCCGTCGCTCGGTGCGATCCACGACCTGATGCACCGCTACGAGCCGCACTTTCCCGAGGTCGCCGAAGGTGGGATTCCCAAGGCGCGTGACCGCATGTTCGGCCGGATGAGGCGGGGGGCCACTGCGGTGCTGGTTGACTCCGAGCTCGGGCGGGCCCAGGTCGTCGAGTCGTACGGTGCGTACGGTGCTGACCTCCACGTGCTGCCCTATGTCGCTCCGGGTTACGTGTGGGACGCTGCGGATATTGGCGAGGCCGCGACCGCCGAACTCGGTGCGTGGGCGGCATCTGTCGGTCTGCCCGACCGCTACCTTTTCTACCCGGCGCAGTTCTGGCAGCACAAGAACCACGGGCGGTTGCTGGATGCGTTCGTACGGCTTGCGGCAGCGCGCGATGACGCACGCCTCGTGCTCGTCGGCTCGGAGAAGAACGGCTCGGAGACGGTCGGGCATGCGGTCGAGCGGCTCGGGCTTGCCGGGCGCGTACTCTCGCTCGGCTACGTTACCAACGGGCAGATGACCCACCTGTACCGGCATGCCCGGGCCCTCGTGATGCCGACGTTCTTCGGACCCACCAACATCCCGCCGCTCGAGGCGTTCGCGCTCGGGTGTCCGGTGGCCGTCTCGGGCATCTACGCGATGCCCGAGCTGTACGGCGACGCGGCGCTCTATTTCGATCCGCGCTCCGAGGACGAGATCACCGACGTCATCGAGCGGCTGTGGAAGGACGACGAGCTGTGCGAGCAGCTGCGCAGGCGAGGTTACGAGCGCGCTGCCCGATGGGGGCCGGACCACCACGCAGCACGCCTGCGCGAGATCGTTGACGCTGTGATCGTCACGGACGACGCGACGACCGGTGAGGCGGGCACTGGCGACGCCGCAGGCGCACCGGCCTCCCTCCCCGACGTTCGCACAGGCACCCGATCATTCGCTCTCATGCAGGTGCTTCGCCTCATCGTGGCATTCGCCGTGGCCTCGCTCGTGTCCCGACAGCTCGGTGCCGACGGTAAGGGCGTGCTCGCGCTCGTGCAGCAGGTGCCCTCGATCATGGCGCTGGTCTTCGGATTCGGGTTTGCGGGGGTGAACGTCTACTTCGTCGGCAGCGGCAAGAAGACCGCTTCCGAGGCACTCACGGACTCGATGTTCTTCGCGCTGATCGCCACCATCGCCGGGGTCCCGCTTTCTTACCTCGCGATGCGGCTGCTGCCGACGCTCAGCGGCTTCGAGTCCGGTGTGCTCCTACTGTCATCTCTCGTTGTACCTGCGGGTGTGCTGAGCGCGCAGGTGGCAGGCATCCTGGTCGGGCAGGGGAGGCCCGAGGCGCAGGCGCGCGCGCAGTCAGCGGGACTCGTGGTGAACGTCGCCATCGTGGGTGCGCTGTACCTGACGGTCAGGCTCAGCGTCGCGTCGGCCGTGTTGGCGAGTATCTCCGGCTCCCTGCTGTCCATCGCGCTGATGCTCGCGTGGCTGGGACAGCCACTCGTCGGCGGGAGTCCCCTCCTGCGGGTTCGCGCAGCAGCCGGCTACGCGCGCAAGCGCTACTTGACCGATGTTGCCGGCATGCTCGAGATGCGTGTTGACATCGTGATGCTGGGCGCGCTTGCCACCGCAGGCGTGACCGGTATCTACTCGGTGTCGGTGGCGCTCGTGGAGCTGCTGTGGTTCGTGCCGCGCGCAGCCGAGACCCCGCTGCTCGCGCGCTTCATGAAGGAGCATGCCGAGCGCGGAGCCGCCCTGACCGCGGTGGCGGTGCGGCTCACCGTGCTCCTCGAGATAGTGATGCTCATCGGTGCGGCGCTGCTGCTCGTACCCGTCGTAGGCTTCGTGTTCGGTCCGGCGTTTTCGGGCGCGCCGATGCTCTTCTGGGTGCTCGCGCCGGGTGTGGTGGCCAACGGGCTCGTGGGTCCTGTGATCTCGTACCTGACTTCACGCGGGCACCAGTTTCCGGGGCTGTCGGCGGCGACCGTCCTCGGTAACATCGCGCTCAACGCTGCGCTTATTCCGATGATGGGCGGCGCGGGTGCGGCGCTGGCATCGTCGGTCACGTACGGGATTGGCTCGGCGTGGTTGTTCTCGCGGTTCATGCGTGAGACCGGCGTGAGACCGCATGAGCTGTTCGTACCGCGCGCGAGTGACGTGCAGGCATTCATCGGAGCGCGGAGCCGATGATCCCTGCTGTCGCATTCGCCCGAGAACGCCACGAGTACTTAGCCTCGACCGCGTCTCGTCCGCGATGGCCTCTCGCCGCCGCCTTGTCGGGATGCAGCGCGAGGCTCCCCACTGCGAGTCCCACCGCGTAGGGCGTCGCATCATCGAGTACCACGCCGCAGTCGTGCTCACGCACTGTGGAGGCGCTGCCTGGGCGATCGGGCACGATCACAGGTACACCGCACGCCATCGATTCGTAGAGTTTCAGCGGGGACAGGCCCCAGTCGCCCTGCCGGTCGGAGAGCACGAGAGAGCAGAGCGCTCCCGCCACCACCCCTGGGACGACCGAGTATGGGAGCGTCCCGAGGGAATGGACACGGCTGTCCGAAGTCGATGCGGCATCGACCGCCGGACGACGGACACCGTCACCCAGAAACACCAGATCGACCCCATCAGGCCAGGCGGGGCCCGCTACGGCTGCGAGCGCTAGGTCCACGCCCTGCCACGGCGAGAGCGCGCCGAAGAACACCGCGTATCGCTCGGGCAGATCGATACCCTCCGGTCTCGGCGCGTCCGGCCTGAACAGCTGGTCATTCGCGCCGTTGCCGATAACGTCAGTCGCCCGGCCGGTCTCGCGCTCGATCCACGCCGCAAGCTCGGGCGTCACCGCGATGCGCGCGTTCGCGTGCCGGAACTGCGAGCGCGTCATGCCGTCGATCAGCCACCGCAGCAGCCGGGCCTGCGGCCACATCGTGTAGAAGTCGTCGTACGGACCGTTACACTCCTGTACGACGGGCACGCCGAGTCTGCGCGCCATTGTTGCAGCCGGCCAGGCCAACGCGTGTCCCCGCACGTAGAGCGCGTCGTAGCCTCCACCTCTCAGTACCCGCACAAGCCGACGCTGCACGCGACCGAACTCCGCCAGCCGGCCGAGGATGCCAGGTGCACGACCGCCCGCGTACGCGGGCTCGAACAGGTCGACCTGCCAGCCGAGTTCGCGCAAGCCGGAGATGATTTCGTGCACGTGCGCGTGGCTGGCCTGGCCCTCGGTGGTGGCCTGCAGACACAGGTAGGCGAGGCGCCGCACGATCATCGCTGCTCGCCGCCGCGCTGCGCATCGTTCAGTACACGTTCATAGAGTGCGATGATCTCGGCCACGCGGTCCCGCCAGTTGAGGGCACCGGAAGCTGATGCGACTGCGGCGGGCGAGTGTGGCCAGCTCGCGATCTGTACCAGGGCGTCTTCGAGGGCAGTGACATCGCCCGGCTCCACGAGGATGCCCGCAGCCTCTCCGGCGAGAATCTCGGGCAGCCCGCCCACGCTCGATGCGACTACCGGCGTGCCGCACGCGAGCGCTTCCGCCGCAACCACACCATAGCCCTCTTCGCTGCTGGGGAGGACGAGCGCGCGTGCCCGGCGCATCGCGTTCGCCACAGCCTGTCGATCAAGCTCTCCGAGTAGCGTGACTCGTGCTCCGGCGGGCATGTGCCGGGCGAGGCCGGCGATCTCGCTGCCGAGCGGGCCGTCACCCACGATGGTGAGGGGGAGTGAGTGCAACTCGGGTCGTTTACGGTAGCTCTCGACCAGAGTCCGAATGTTCTTAACCTCGCGCAGCGCACCCACGAACAGGTATCCATGATCCCGCTCGACAGCGGTGAGTGATTGCGCCCCCGCGCCGCTGACAACTCCCGTCGGTCTGAGGCGGAAGACGACGTCGTCGTAGCCGTTGGGGATGACGCTCACGGGAGTGGACGCGGGCAGAAGGGTGCGCGCTCTGTCCGCCAGCGCCTCACTCACGCACACCACGTGTGTTGCACGAGCGATCGTCGCGCGGATCCGGGCACCCGCCGCGCCCTCGCGCGCGAGGGCGCGAGTCACATCGCTGCCGTGCAGCGTCACGATCACGGGTAACCCCATCTCGGCTCCCACGCGCACCGCCACGTAGCCGTCCGGGAATCCGAAGTGCGCATGGATGAGGTCGAAGTCGCGCCTGCGTCTCGCTAGAAAGGCGAGCGCGCGCCCGTTGTAGCGCAGGGCGGAGAGCGCGAGCCCCGCCCGCGTCCCGTTCAGGACTCCCGCCGACGTGCTGCGGTAGTGAACCCTGATGGCGCCGCTGCCGGGTCGAAGTATCTGCTCGCCGCCGCTCTCAAACGGTGAACAACAGAGTGCCTCGACGGTTACCCCGGCTCCGGCGAGCGCTCCGGCCTGCTCCGCAAGCCACGGTGCGGAGTTGGGCCGTGTCTTCGAAGGAAACAGGTGGCTCGCTATCAGGACGCGCGGCGGCATGGGTGTACCTCTAGTTCGTCAGTAACGGTTTGATCGTCGGCTGCGACAAGAACGCCTCGGCGTACGCGGAACCCACGTAGTCCTCGGCGATGGCCCGCACCAGCTCGCGGGCCGCTTCATCGTCGCCGGTAAGCAGGTAGCTCTCGGCCAGTGCGGCGTCGCGAGTCACGCTGGCGGGCATCGGCTCGAGCACGTCCACCGCCTCGGCATGCCGGTCGAGGTTGTTGAGCGCGCGTGCCTTGTAGACGGCGAGGTCCTGTAGTTCCGGGTAGTCCACGACCGCGAGGTTCGCCACCACGAGGTTCTTCTCACCGATGGCGGGGCCGAGCATGCCGGCCGCCTGCCCGAGCAGGTCGAGCCGCTCGAGGGTGTAGAGGAGTTCGTGCGGATGTGCGTCGATCAGCCGGTACGTCTCCGCGTCCCACTTCTCTACGGCCGTGTAGGCCTCGGAGGTTCCCGCCTGAAGGAGCGGCACCAGCGCGGCCTTGGTGACCGCGAGGTACCGAAGCTGGATGGTCTTCTCCCACGGGGCGATGGCTCGCGCGCGATCCAGGCTGCCGATCGAGCCGGTGCGCATGTGCTGGCCGAGATGGTAGTCCGCCCGAAGCGGGAGCGTGCCGACGACGAGCAGCACAAGCGCGATCACGCCGGCGACCGCTCGCGCCGACATCACAGCGCCAGCAGGCAGATCATGAGACCGGGCGCCCGGCGAGAGCAGGACCGCGGCACAGACGAAGATCATCAGCATCGTCGGGATGGTGGTCACGGCAAAGAGCGATGTCACGAGCAGGCCTGACGTTGCCGCGAGCCATGCGGCATACACTCCGCGTGCTTCCGGATGTCCGGTTGTCGCCCTGACGTTCGCGATGCCCGCGCGCAGGGCCAGGCCGAGCAGAACCAGCAGCGCGAGCGCTGCGGGGATACCCATGGTGGCAGCGATCGCGAGGTAGACGTTGTGGGGGTCTTCGAAGTAGCTCCTGGCTCCGGTGAGCGGGTCTGCAAGAGATGCGGCCCGCCCGTACCAGCCCAATGTGAACGAGTCGGGGCCGGTACCGAGCAGCGGCTGATCTCCGATCACGGCGAGCGCGTCTCTCCAGCCGGTAAGGCGACCGCTGGAGATCGCATCAAGCCCGCCTTCGGCACCGACCGTGAGGCGCTCGGCGAGAAGCGCCGGACCCGCGATCGCCGCGCCAATCGCGAGCGCGGTGGCGAGGCCCGCTGCCACCAGCCAGACGCGGCGGCGCAGCTGCGCGGAGGCTGCGCCAAACAACGTGACCCCCATCACCAGCAGGCCGACGAGAGTACCGACCCATCCCGCGCGAACCTGAGTGACCACCATCGCGGCCATGATCAGCGCGCCGGTTGCGCCCGCGACAGCCCTCTCGCGGGCCGAGCGGCCGCTGAGTAGCAGTCCGGCTGCGAGCACCAGTGGAACGACGAGGAACGCACCCACGAAGTCCGGGTTGCCAAACAGGCCGCCTCCGCGGCCGTAAAGGAAGCCCACATCTCCGAGGCCCAGCCCGGTGACGTACTCGGGCGTCATACGGATCGCCTGGTAGAGCGTGGTCACGGCTGCGATGGATCCGCTTCCAACTGTGGCCCATCCAAGGGCCCGCAGGCGGCTCGTCCCCGTGGCCAGCTGCAGGATGAGGAAGAACACCGCCACGCATCCGGCATAGGCGACCAGTCCGCTGGCTGCGTCGCGACCAAAGATCGCAACGGCAGGGTCCAGTCCAAGCACCGTGGCAGCGACAGCGAGCGCGAAGAAGATGAGCAATGCACTTGGCGCGCGCCGCCACCTGGCCGACCGCCCGCTGGCAAGCGCCCACAGTCCGAGTGCGACCGCCGTGAGGACTACGAGTGCGGTGAGCTTGGGGATGACGAAGGACTCATAGGTGAGCGGGAGTGAACTCAGGGTGAGTGACGTGGCAGTCGTTGCCAGTGGCGTCAGGGCCACGCACGCCAGGAGCGCGTACCATGGCCATCGCGAGCGGTCGTTCATCGTGTGTCCAATCGCAGCCGACGTGTCGGGCACGGCGGGCGGGGGCAGCCGTGCCCCATTCTAGTACGAAGCACACGGGATACCGCTCATCTGCTCGTGATTCCTGTCACCTGGCACGGCGCTTGTAGGATGATAGACTACCGTGGTGCTCCGACGGCCGGCCGTGTGCGCCGGGGATACCGAGAGGAACGACATGCAAGAGAGTGACCTCGCTACGCCAGCTGCAGACGATATCGTGCCCGCCGACGATTCAACCGAAGACGCAGCACCGCCCAGAGCGCCGTCCTCACGGAGGCCCAACTCGGTGTTCTCCGACCCGATCGTGCGACTTCTGACCGGCGTGCTCGTCGTCGTCGTGCTGCTCTTCCTGTCTACAGTCGTGGCTGCGCTGTTCCTGGGAGTGCTCGGATCCGAGACGCCGAGAACTACGCGCGAGCGCGACCTGGTCGTTGGCAAGTATGAAGTGGACGCAGGGAACACCGACCCCACGGTCTGGAAGCAGTACATCGCCGCGTTGGTGGATAGCGGTCGCATCCAGGAGGCGCAGCAGGTCGTAGACCGGGGAATGCAGGTCATCGACAACAGGCCAGGCGCCGACATGACGTTTGCCCAGACGCAGGTCAATTACTCGGATGGCAAGTACGCGGAAGCGATTGCGACGGCCACTGGGGGCATGGATGCACTCACCGCATATCACGAGGCGCAGAAGAACACCGACGGCACGCCCGAGTCCAAGGGTCAGCCGATAAGTGACAACTACTGGGGCATGCTGTACCTACGCGCAGTCTCACACCGCGAACTCGGGCAACTGGAGGATGCGCTCGAGGACTTCGACGCATACCTCGCCGGGAAGAAGACTGCGTCGAATATTCTCGTGGAACGCGGCGACATCCGCCTCGAGCTTGGGGACCGTGAGGGCGCCGAGGCTGACTATCGGCAGGCACTCGTTCACATTCCTGACTACCAGCCCGCGATTGAAGCACTCGAGAAGCTTGGAGTCGAGCGATGACCGATACTCCCACACACGATACTCACGACGATCAGACTCCCTCGGGCGGTGGCGTCGGGCGCGCACAGAATCCTCGAAGCAGGCGTCACCGTCGGAGCCGGACGCTGCTCATCGTCATCATCGTCATTCTGCTACTGTCACTGTGCGCTATCGGTGCGGTGTTGGCGCGGCTCGTCATGCCGTCGTCAGCAGATGTAGCCGAACGTGACGAGGCTGGCGGCATCGAGTGGGTTCGCTCCATCTACGGCTTTGGCCAGTCCGCTAGCGAGATGTTCGTTCGTCCCGCCAAGGTCAACGTCGGTGAGGACGGCGGTATCTACGTCACCGACCAGCAGCACCGGTTCGTGATGAAGTTCTCGCCCGAGGGGCAGCTCACGCAGGTCATCGGTGAGGACGCCATGCCGCCGCTATACGCGGTCGGTCCGGTGGCCGAGGGGGACGGGCAGCTGTTCTTTGGCCAGACCGCGCAGGACCTCGTACGGGTCTTCAGCATCGAGGGTGAGGACGTCTCGAACTTCCCGTTCCCGAGCCCGAATGACATCGAGTACGACGCAGTGAATGACCGTCTCGCGGTCGCTACGAACCTCGGGTTCGTCGTCTTCGGCTCCGACGGACAACCGCTCTACGAGATTGGGGGGGCGCGAGGAGAAGGGCCGGACGAGTTCGATGTGGTCCCCGGCCTGGCCTACGGACCCGACGGAACCCTCTATGTTCTCGATGCGTACAACAACCGCATGAGTGCGTACGACTCAGAAGGCAATCGCGCCTGGCAGGTGCAGACCGGCAAGCCGGCGAAAGGCCTGGACATCACAAGCCCGGCGATGGCGGCATCCGATGACACGACCGGCACAGCGCGGTTACAGGTGCCCGCCGATGTCGTGGTGGACGGCAACGGCAGACTGGTCGTGGTGGACTCGATGGACTTCTCCGTCACCGTTTTCAACGCCGATGACGGCTCCCTGGTTGCCAAGTACGGCAACAACGGCAACAAGGACGGCCAGTTCATGTACCCGACCAGCATCGATTACGACCGGGAGCGGGACTGGTTTGCAATAGCGGACAGCGGTAATCGGCGCGTGCAGATCGTGCGGATCCCCGACTCCTCCAGCGGTGGCGGGGCGGTAATCGGGGCCGCTCGCCGGGTGCTCGCCGGCCCGCTGCGGGCATGCCTGTTCCCGCTGATTCTGCTCATCGTGATGGTCCTGGCGTGGCTCTTGCTAAGGAAGCGTAAGGGGCGTGAGCGCGATGACCTCGACGCGGTTCTTGGGGCACCGTCCGCACAGCCCGATACGGTGTGATGTGTGATACGTTAGGAACTGACGAATGGCCTTGTCTCAGTACCCGCTCAATGCTAGATTAACTTAGGATAAGCTCGGACGCGTTGTGCGTCCGCCAGTTTATGAGTCCTCTCGGGGAAGGAGGTGATATCCATGACAGAGAACAAGAACAAGACAAACCACAACACACAGGGAGTCATCAGTATGAAGAAGACCCTTCTGGTCGTGGCTATGGCTGCAGTCCTCGTCCTTTCCTTCGCGTCTGCTGCCTTCGCTGTCGGCCCGTTCTACAGCACTGCGTACAAGAATCCGGGTTACCCAACTGCCGATTTCGCCGGTACCTACCTCAGCTGGGACATCGCCGAGAGCTGGGCTGGCAACACGGGAACCTCCCCGCATGGGGGATACACCTCGACGACGAACAAGTGCGCCGTCTGCCACTCAGTGCACACGGCGTCGCCGACAGGTAGTGTCCTGACCGCGTACGGCCCCTACTCGTCGTACGCAGAGGGATGCGTCGCGTGCCACGGCACCTCCTCGACGTTCACCGATGTCAAGATGACCGCCGATGCCGACGGCTACATCTCGCCGCACGGCACCTGCACCCGTTGCCATACGCTCAACCCGCATGGCGCCGCCGGCTCGGTGTACCCCACTCTCGCGTCGAAGCTGCTTGTTGCTAGCGCTGACGCCAACATCGCCGCGGACATCGCTGCTTCGGCAAACGGTCTGAATGCCGGCATGTTCGATGGCACTGGCGACGTTGCTGCCGGTCTTATCATGGGCACCGGTTATCTGTGCGGCACTTGCCACGCCCAGACCTTTGCGGTCGGCGTTGCTGGTGGTAACCCGACAGGCGGTGGCAACTTCACGGGTCACCGGGTGCTTGCGAACGCTACCACCACGTGGGATGAGTCCCTCTACGGCGCCTCGATGTCGTCGACCTCGACGATCGCTTGGAATAACGCATACGGTTGCGACTCGTGCCACAACGCCGAGGATGCCAGCGGTGGCAGTGCCTTCCCGCACGGCTACGTTGACGCCAGCGGCGCTGTTCTCGGCAAGACGATCGCCGGTTCGAGCTACATCTGGCTCACGACGGCCTCCGATGCAACGCTTGCTGATGCGGCGCTGCTGACCAAGGTTGCGGGCCCGGACGGTCCTCCGACCGCTCTGAACACCGGCGATGCGAACACCGAACTGCTTACGCAGGACGGCCTCTGCCTCAAGTGCCACCGCTCTGGCGCTGGCGCTGGTGTTGGTCTCAACTACTAGAGTCTGATGCCCGTGTACCACTTGCACTGCCGGACCGGCCCCCTCGGGGGCCGGTCCTCTTTTCTCACCGGTTGACATGCAGCGGTCGGACAGCTGCCCTGGCCTGCGTCTTGCTGTTAGAATTGACGCCTGCGTGAATGTATTCACCCCGACGTGTGAGGATCGCTTGATACCCGCAAAGGCCCGCACGATCATCATGTGGCTGACGCTCAGCACTCTGGGGCTGGCGTTTGTCGTGACTCTGGCCATCGGCTACACGGCTGTAGCGCTTCCCGGGTGTGCCAGCTGCCATCTCACCGGCGAGTTCGCCTTGGAGTCCAGTGCGTCACCGCACGCGGCCGTCGGCTGTATCGACTGCCATGTGGAGGACACCGCGGCGGGAAGGGTCTCGTTCGCGACCCGCGAGCTCTTCCACATGGTGATCCCGATCGTGGGCCAGCTCGACCGAAGCTATGCGGCCGTTCCCACGGAGCGTTGTCTCGCGTGTCACGCGGCGGTGGAGAATGCAGGGGTGCTCGGCACCCGAGGCATCAGGATCCAGCACGTGACGTGCATCGGCGCCAGCTCATGCACCGACTGCCACTCGGTTACCGCACATGGTGCGTCGACCGCGTGGCCACGCGTGCCCCAGATGGAGGACTGCTACACCTGCCACGGAGTCTCCAACAAGGTGACCGCGTGCGATGCCTGCCATGCCGATCGCGAGGAGCGGCAGCGGGTCTTTGACGGTCCGTTCCGCGTCACGCACGGCGCCGAGTGGCAGACCACCCACGGGATGGGCGACATGCGCTCCTGCAGTGCGTGTCATGACGCTGAGAAATGTGCGAGCTGTCACGGTGCGGGCGTTCCTCACGGCGGTTCGTTCCTTCAGCGACACGCGGAGTTCAGCGCAGGCCCGGAGGCGCAGTGCACATCGTGCCACCGGAAGGAGTTCTGCGACAGCTGCCACTCGTACCCGATGCCACACGACATCGCCTTCATCACGGGTCACTCGGGCATCGTGGAGGCTGACGGTGAGGCGAAATGCCTTACCTGCCACGAGGAAGCAGACTGCACCGAGTGCCATGCGAGCCACGTTCACCCCGTCACGCAGGAGCAGATGGACTCGTTCCTGCGGGGCGTGCCCGATTCGGGCGGTGGTGACTGATGAACGAGCTCGTAGACGCCGTCCTGTCTTTCAGGTTTGACGATCTCTTTGTTCTGATCCGGCAGGTTCTCGACAACCCCGTCGGCAATCTTGAGGCGTCACTACTGCTCTTGATCGCGCTGGTTGTGGCAACGCTGCTGGCGATCTTGGTGGCAGTTCTCGTGATCGGCTTTCGCGACGAAGGCGACGAGGAAGACGACCTGCTCCCCGATGAGTCACCCGCGGTCACACCGCAGCGGGCTCGTGCCGGTACGTCCGGGCGGCATGACCGCGCAGCGACGACTGCTGAGATGACCGAGAAGCTACCGCTCACGCCGACCGAGCGGCGCTGGCGCCTGACGACCGGTGTCATCTTCGGCTCCCTCGCCCTGGGCGTTGCCTGGATGCTGACAGGGGTGACCACCGGTGCTGACTCGATGTGCCTGTCGTGTCACTCGGGCGACATGCCTCACGTAGAGCGCCTTGCCGAGGACAGCTCGGCAGACCCCCACAGCGACACATCGTGCATCAGATGCCACGAGAGCGGGGGTTGGATGGCGCGCGTGACAACGAACGTGCCACATCGTGCCGCGCACTTTGCACAGGCGATCGTGGATGATGAGGTAGTCGCCGCGTTTGGAACGCCGATTCCCGGCGGTGCGTGCCTCAACTGCCACGGTGACACTGTGCGCACGGTAAGCACCAACGAGGAGCGCGGGCTGCGGATGTCACACGCCGAGCCGCTCGACGCGGGCGGCACGTGCATGGACTGCCACGAGATGCAGATCCTCACCGGTGCGGTGGGCTCATGGACAGTCGGCATGTCGTCCTGCTTGCGCTGTCACGACAACGAGCAGGCGAGTGCCGAGTGCGAGTACTGCCACACCAAAGACATCGCCTATGCCGTGCATGTGAACTTCGATCCAAGCCCGAAACGTCTTGTCCCGGATACGCGATGCGGAAGCTGTCACGACGAGACCAAGTGCGATGCATGCCACGGGCTACGTATGCCGCACAGCGCGGAGTTTCTCAGCGGGACGCACCCGCGCGAGGCGACGCTCGACATCTGGTACAACGGCGGCGAGACGTGCAAGAAGTGCCACACAGCGACGAGGAATCCGTGCACTTCATGTCACCGCCAGGTGGGCCCCGGTCACCCTGTCACCGCGTGGCCAACAATCCATGCTTTGGGCGGTCCTGAAGTCGGTGCGGGCGGCTGCAACGGCTGCCACGGTTACCTCGCTGCCATTCGCGGCCGCAACTTCTGCGGCGTGTGTCACGAGGAGTACATCGACTACCAGGCGCGGTAGGGCCCGTGGACCCTCGCGCCGGACAGGACTGGTTCATGCGGACTAGAAGCGTCACGTTCGGGGAGCGCCGTTTCGCGCTCGAAGCTGTGGTGTTCGTCTCGGCAGGGGTGGGGATGGTGCTTGAGCTGGCGGGTTCGCGGCTCATGGCGCCGTACTTCGGCAACTCCCTATTCGTGTGGACGAGCCTGATCGGCGTCATTCTGGCGTTCATGAGCCTGGGCAACTACATGGGTGGGCGGCTGGCGGATCGCTGGCTGGATGCCACGATGCTCTCGTGGGTACTCGGAATAGGTGCGCTTGGCGTGGTGCTGACCTCGTTCTCTGAGACCGGATTCCTCCCGGCGCTCGCCGAGGCAGGATCCGCGCGCACCATGTCGGTGGTGGCCGCCTGCGTCCTCTTCGCGGTACCGGCGGTCCTTCTGGGCGTGGTCACCCCGTACTCCATTCGCCTGCGAATGCACGAGATCGAGCATGCAGGGGCAACCGTCGGCCGTCTCTACGCGCTCGCCACCATCGGCAGCATTGCGGGCACGTTTGCAGCCGGCTTCTGGCTGCTCTCGGTGATGGGCACCCATAACATCATCCTCCTGTGCGTGGCGGTGCTGGCGCTTCTCGCGGCGCTGCTCATGGGCCGCATCGACTGGCGCAAGGTCGCACTCCTCGCACTCGTGGCGGTTCTCGCGGCCGTGTCCTGGACGGGTTTGGACAGCGGGGAGGTGACACTCGACACGCAGTACGATCGCTACATGCTGCGCGCGTTGGTAGATCCCGCTAGTGGGCGACCGCTCATCGGTCTGTCCCGCGACTTCATCTCTGCCGAGTCGGCCTCGTACTCTGACACGGGCGAGCCCTATGCCTTTGACTACTACGAGTACTACGACCTCGCGGTTGCGCTGCACGGCGGCGTCAACCGGGCTCTCACTATCGGCGGAGGCACATTCAGCTACCCGCGCATCTTCCTTGCGGAGAATCCCGAAGCCACGATGGACGTGGTCGAGATCGATGGCGAGCTTGTCCGGGTGGCCGAGGAGCACTTCGGCTTCGCGCGCGACGAGCGCATGCCGCTGTTCCTGGAGGACGGCCGCACGTTTCTGAACCGAGCCACGGGTCCGTACGACGTCGTGTTGATGGACGCGTTCAAGTCCGAGTCCACCGTCCCGTACCAGCTCACCACGGTGGAGTCGTGGAGGCGCTGCTACAACGTGCTCGCTGACGATGGCATTCTCGTAATGAACGTCGTCGCGTCACCCGCCGATGAGCGCTCTCGCTTCTTCCACGCGCTCACGGCGAGTATCGCCGCAGTGTTCCCTCATGTGGAGGTCTTTGCCGTGCAGGGCCTCGGCACCCAGGCATCGCTCGAGAATACGTCGATCGTTGCGGCCAAGGATCCGTCGCTGGATCTGGCGGCCGCTATCGAGGCGACCGCTCCCGAGCTTGCGGCGAACCGGATCGTCGGGTACGAGGTCCCGGCCGGGACGCGCTTGCTGACGGACGACTTCGCGCCTGTCGACCAGTACCTGATGGGGCTCTGACGCTGCCCGATGTCACCGCGCGGACACTCCGCTCCATCATGGGTGAGAAACACACGCCCGGGTCCTCAGGTCCTACTGCTGAGGCCTGAGACTCTCGATCGCCCCCCGGACCGCAGGATGCTCGGGGGCGTTGGCTTCTAGGGTAGTGAGGATCTCCAGGGCGTCGTCGTGCCGATCCTGCTGCCCGAGCAGGTCGGCGTAGAGCAGGCCAGCATCGACGTATGAAGGGTCGACATCCCAGAGCGGCTCGAGCGTCTCCAGCGCTGAGCCGATAGCGCCCATACGGTACTCGGCGTAGGCCTTGTAGTACGCGGACTCAACACTCAACGGGTAGATTGTCAGGGCCTTGCGTGCCGCCTCGGTCGCTCGCGCGAAGTAGGTCGGTTCGCCCAGGACGCCACGGTTGGCGGCCAGATACGCGGACAGGGCGTGGTTCGCATACTCACGCGAATCAGCTTCGGCAAGCTCGCGGACGTAGCTCTCCGCACGGGCGGCAGCGGTCGCGGCGTTTGCAGGGTCCCGCTGCAGCGCAAGCAGTGCGTCATCGACCGCGGATGATGCAGCAATGTACCTCGCCGCGATGTGCCACGGTGCTGTGCGTGCCGCTGAGTGCGCATCTGTCGCGGTGGATGAACCGTGTACCGCATCTGCGAGCATGATGTCGGACGCGAGCGTCACGAGTGACAGCACCGCCAGGAAGCTGCAGAGTACTCCTCCAGCACCCAGGACAAGCGACCGCTTCAGGCTCGGGGATGAAGAGCAGCTGCGCGACCCCGGGGCCGCGATCGCCGCGAGGGCGAGGGAGAGGATCAGCGCGGAGGTGAGCGTTGTCACGGCGAATGCCTGGGCGACAAGGAGTCCGGCGGCTGCGGCCCACCAGCCGGAGTAGAGAAGATTGGTGCCGCCGGAGCCTGGCCGCAGGGCTCGCCTCCAGGATGTCACGAGAATCGACGCGATCGTCCCCAGAACAGCGAGCGCCGCAGGCACTCCTAGCGTTGCGGTCAGCAGAAGCGGCAGGCTGTGTGGGTCATGGTCAGTCATCTTGATGCCCCAGACCTGCATGGATTCGAGTGACCTGGCAGCGTACCAGCCCAGTCTGTACGAATCCGGACCGGTTCCTAGGATGGGGTATCGTGCGATGACTCCGATCGCGTCCTGCCACAGGATCAGGCGACCGCCTCCGGCGGTGCTAGCACTGGTCAGGTCGCCGAGTCGCGCGAGGAAGCGCGACGGAATCCCTATCATCAAGGCGGCTGAGCCAACGCCGACAAGTGCCGCGAGCAACCCGGGCAGGGCTCGTCGCGCCCATGGTAGACGGGCAAGAGCTGCACCCAGGACACCGAGCCCAATGAGCGCACCGATCCATGCGCCCCTGGTCAGGGTGTTGGCTAGTGTGACCAGGCACAGGCCCCAGCAGGTGAACGCCATGACGCGCTGCCTGGTGTCATCTGCAGAAAGTCCGAGCGCGGCTGCCACCACCATCGGGACGACCAGGTACGTCCCGGTGAAATCGGGGTTTCCAAGCAACGACTCGGCGCGTCCGACAAGCGAGGTCGAGCTCATCGCGAGACCTAGGGGATCCAGGTCCAGAACCTGAAGCAGGCCTACCCCGGCAACGATTGAGCCCCCCGCGACTACTGACCACGAAAGGGCAACGAGGCGCTTCATGTTGGTCACGTGCTGGATGATCAAGATGAATACCATGACGAGGAGCAAGATCGTTTGGAGCCCGAGTGCAAGGTACTGGTCACCGAAGAATGCTCTTGACGGGCTTATGGCGGCCACGGTCGAAGCGGCGGCCAGGACCAGAACGACCACCAGCCAGCGATAGTGGGGTATGGTTCGGAGTTGAGTGTGGCTTCGTGCCACACCGATACACCACGCACCGTACGCGACCAGCACCAGTAGCGCGAGGACTGCGGCCCGCGGAAAGACCCAGAAACCGTGTGACAAGATCGGGCCCCCGAAGGGGAGCTTGCCGATCACTATCGGTACCAGGATCGGGATGCCCAGAAGGGACCACCAGCCGAGGCGTGCTGCGCGGGTCTCCTTGGCGCGCGGGCCATTCTCCTGGAGCTCGGCTCCAAGCAGATGCTCGTCCGCAGCGGCAGGCGGCTGTCCAACCACGTGTATCCTCCATGCGTGTGCGGGCGGCTTTCCCACCATCATGCTGTTGCCGCAGCCCGAAGGCTAGTAGCCAGCCAGACGGTTGATCACCGCGATTGTTTGAGGGTCAGCGCTGACTTTCGCCTGTTCCCACCAGGCTCCATTCGTTCTTACCATCCGGGCAAATCGGGCAGCCTCACCGGGAGGCCCGCCGTATCGCACCAGGTAGTCACACGCGGTTGTTGCCCACAGCCCCGATGCCGGGCTGGCCGTCATGCCGGTTTCGGCAATCGCGTACAGTTTCCCAAAGTCGATGTCACCCGCATCAGCTTGCGCTGCCCACAGGCGCAGGGCGGTTGCGCAAAGCCTCGCATCCCAACCCATGTTCGTCCTCACCAGATCAGCGCGTTCTGCCACCTTCGGCATCACGAGGCTTGCCTGCACCGGATCCGACATCATCCACGAGGCCAGTATCCCGACCGCTGACTCGGCGGGCATCACATCTCGGGTCTGCCTAATCAGGACAACCTGTTGCATGATTGCATCCTCGGGAGTGCTCCATGCGGAACCGTACGTAGCTAGTAGAGAATCGCTGCGGTTCTGAACTGGCGCCCAGGCGACGGCAGTGAGCACAAGTGCGGCAGCGAGAGCCAGGCAAGCCGCAAGCCTGACCGCCCTGGCTGGCAACTTGAAGCGCGTGAGGGGCATCTCCTGGGCAATCACGACACCGATAAGGCCTGCAGCCAGAGTCCATGCAACCGGGTAGACGAAAGCGAACTGAGCGTAGACCATCACCGCTACGGCGCCACCCACCAGCGCCAGGACGCCTGGGCGTGTGTACATAGGCGTGACCATGAACGATTGGAGGAGCAGGTACTGGATCCAGTAGAGGACTGCTAGCGCGAGCAGTAGTCCCGGCAGTCCCAGGCCGATGCTCAGCGTCAGGAAGGCATTGTGCGCGTCTGTGGTAGTCGTTGCATCCAGCGCTCCTCCCCTCAAAGACCAGCGTGAGACGAGGGTGGAGTGTGACAGGCCAACTCCAGTGACCGGGTGCTCGGCCACAAGGCGAGCGGCTGATGCCCAGAGTGTCCCGCGACCGTTGCCCAGCGCATCGAGCAGGCTGGCCGTGCGAGACGAGGTCGCGGGTATCAACAGCGCCGACACGAGCAGGCCGCCGACCAGTATGATCGCCAGAGTCGATATCGAAGCGAATACTCGGGGAGAAGACCGTTTCGCGCATGCGAGAAGCCCGGCGCAGTAGGCGAGTGCGATCAGGGCCGCCAATGGTGACACGGCGGAACGGCACTGGCCGATATTCAGGACGATTACTGCGGCGGCTGCAGCTGCCAGACCCACATGAACCGCGCTCCGGCGGCGGGCCAGGCCCCAGGCCAGGGCAGCCCCGAGGCCCACCGCCAGCAGTTGCAGCTGGTACTGCGAGTTCGGCGTCAATCCGCTCGGTGGGCCTCCCATGCCATCGGTTGAGCCCCACTGCCACGCCGCAACTCCAGACGCTGTGGCGTAGAGGCTGATTACGATTAGGAGCGCAACAACGGGGCCGTCATGATCTCGGTGGCGACGCTCAGTGGCCCACGTGGTCAGCCAGACGATACCAGCGCATATGGTGATCCACGTCAGCGCACTGGCATCGGGATCATATGCACCGAACAGCGCAATGTACGGCTCCGGAGCGAACAGCGAGTGTACGCATGCGTAGCCTGCGAGCAGGAACACGAACAAGACCGCTGCAATCGGTCTTGAGACGGTGCGTCGAAATGCAGATGACACACCTGCAGTGGCCGCTCCTATCAGGAAGACCATCATGAACAACTCACGGTGCGCTATCGAGTTCATGTAGACAGGTGCGACCAGCGCGGTGGCGACCACGAGCGGCGGCCACCAGTCTCTCAAGGCCGGTCGATTCGCCTGCGCCACGGATTCGTTCATGGAGGATCGGGCACCCATTTCGGCTGCTCTCCCTACTAGGTTGCCGCGTGAGCACTCGTCATGTGCTTGAATGTTGGCTCGAGCTGGCGAACGCATTTCATGAGCGTTTGTGAGTCGCCCTTTCCTGCAGCATCGATGAGGGTATGCACCCTCTGGCCGAGCCCTGGCTCAACAACGTCGACCCGGTCGACTCGCTGGATCCTCTCCCTGCCGGTGGGGAGAAGCGTCTCGGTGCCGCCAACCAGTGTCTCGTGGAGCTTCTCACCCGGCCGCAGGCCCACGAACTCGATGTCGGCCGGCACGCCGGCAAGCGCGATCATCTTGCGCGCGAGGTCGGCGATCCTGACCGGTTCGCCCATCTCGAGGACGAAGATGTCGCCTGCCGAGCCGATGGCCTGCGCCTGGAGAACGAGCCGGGCCGCCTCGGGAATCGTCATGAAGTAGCGGGTGACGTCCGGATGCGTGACGGTGAGCGGACCGCCGTGGCGGAGCTGCTCCTCGAAGATGGGAACCACCGAGCCGCGGCTTCCGAGCACGTTGCCAAAGCGCACGGCCACTGCGTTCAGCCCCGTCTCCCTCGTGGCGTCGAGCGTGACGCGCTCGGCCAGTCGTTTGGTGAGCCCCATGATGTTGGCCGGGGCGACCGCCTTGTCTGTGGAGATGAGGACAAACCGGGAGACTCCGTGCGTGACGCACGCTGCCACAACGTTCAGCGTGCCGCCGACGTTCGTCTTCACGGCCTCGGCAGGCTCGAGCTCCATGAGCGGCACATGCTTGTACGCTGCGGCGTGCAGCACGAGCTCCGGCCGGTGCTCGGCAAAGAGCGCGTCGAGCTTGGCCGCGTCGCGGATATCGCAGATGTGCATCTCGGCCACGGCAGGCGCGCGCGTCTCGAGCTCGAGCCACAGCTCGTACAGGCGCGTCTCGTCGACCTCGAGCAGCAGCAGGCGCTTCGGCCCGAGCGTGGCGATCTGGCGGCACAGTTCGGCACCGATGGATCCGGCGGCGCCCGTGACCGCCACGACCTTGCCGGCGACCGTCTCGCGCACCTGCTCGACGTCGATGGGTGTCGGTTCCCGGCCGAGCAGGTCCTCGACCTCGACCGGTCGCAGATCGCGCAGACTGACCGAGCCCTTCGCGATCACGAGCGGCGGCATCACGCGGGTCTCGATGCCGAGGTCGGCCGCCGCGTTCAGCAGCGCCCGAATGCGATCGCGCGGCGCCGAGGGCAGCGCCACGACGATCTCCTCCACGCCGAGCCGGGTGGCGATCCCGGCGAGGTCCTCGCTCGTGCCGAGTACCGTCACGCCGCTGAGCGTCTTGCCGGTGAGCGCAGGGTCGTCGTCGAGGAAGCCGACGGCGGTGAGGCCAAGATCGGGCCGCGCCTGGATCTCGCGTAGCAGCAGCGAACCCGCGCTCCCCGCGCCCACGATGAGGACGCGTCGGCCGTCGGACGCGCCCACCGCGCGGAGGTAGAGGAACACGCGGGCAGCGAGCCGGGCGCCCGACGAGCCGAGAAAGACGAGCAGCGCCTGGAAGAACAGGACGCCGAGCGGCACCGGCCGCACGTCGTCGACGAGCGGTATCGCGAGGTCGGCGACGAGCAGGAGGGCCGCCGTTGCGACGACCGCGCCGAGGAGCCGCAACAGCGTGTCCACGCCGACGTAGCGCAAGACGAGCCGGTAGAGTCCCGCGAGAGCGAACGCGGCGACGTAGAGCACCGCCGCGACCACCGCGAGCGGGCCTATCCAGCGCGCGAACGGTTCGGGCGGCGATCCGTCGAAGCGGGCGAGGTACGCGGCGTACGTGGCGAGCGCCACGACCGCGATGTCGATCACGACGAGCGCGGAGTTCCAGAGGCGCCCGGTGGCCCGGACGCGCGCGAGAAGACCCTGCCCGCTCACCGGGCAGCCACCTCCAGCACGCGGCTGACCGCCTCGGCCGTGTCGTCCATGTCGCGCTCACCGAGTGTCGGGTGCACGAGGAATGCGATCGAGGTCTCGTGGGCGTGCGCGGCGCCGGGAAGGCGACCGTCCGGGCCGAGTCCGGCCGAGACGAACGCGCCCTCGCGGTAGATCTCGGCACACGAGCCGTACGAGCACGGCACGCCCTCGGCCGCGATCGCTGCGGCGACACGGTCGCGATCCCAGCCCGGAGCGAGTGCGTCGGGCTCCAGGAACGCGTAGAGGCGGTAGTAGGCGTGGCCGAGCGAGTCGGGCGGTCTCGGCACGATAAGGCCGTTCGTCCCGCCGAGGCCCAGCGAGAGCCGGGACGCGTTGTGGCGGCGGGCCTCGAGCCACTCGGGCAGTTGCGCGAGCCCGCGGGCGACGAGCACCGCGGCGACCTCCGGCATGCGCCAGTTGCTGCCGAAGCGCTCGACGTGCCACGCGAACGCCGAGCCCGCGCCTGGTGGCGACGGCTCCTGGTCGAGCGTGGCGAGCGCCTTGCCGTGGTCCTTGTAGCTCCATGCGCGTTCGTACGCGGCGTCGTCGTCGAGGACGAGCAGACCGCCTTCACCGGCGGAGATGATCTTGTCCTGGCAGAACGAGAACGTCGCAGCGTGGCTTCCGGGAGAGCCGACCTGACTGCCCCGATACGTTGCGCCGTGCGCCTGCGCACAGTCCTCGATGACGATGAGATCCCGGGAGCGCGCGAGGTCGAGGAGCGGGTCCAGGTCGGCCGGCCATCCACCGAGGTGCACGGGGATGACGGCTCGTGTGGCCGCCGAGAGGACGGCGACGACCGTGTCGGTGGTCAGGCAGCCGCTATACGGGTCGATATCGGCCACGACGGGCGTGGCGCCGACGGCGACCACCGCGCTTGCGGTGGCGATGAACGTCCGCGCCGGGACGATGACCTCGTCGCCCGGGCCGATCTCAAAGGCCCTGAGCGCGAGTTCGAGGGCCAGGGTCCCGTTGGCCACCGCGACCGCGTGCGTGCGGCCCAGCGCCTCGGCATACACCCGCTCCAGCTCGCGTCCGTGCGGCCCTGCCCAGTAGGTGAGCCGTCCGGAGCGGAGCACGTCGGCGACCGCCTCGACGGCGCTGTCGTCGAAGACCGGCCACGGCGCGAACGGTTTGCTGCGCAGCGGTGTGCCGCCGTCGATGGCGAGGAGTCGGGTCACGTCGCGTCCTTGACCGGATGCAGCGGGCGGGACGGAACGCCGACGCACACCATGCCGTCCGGAAGGTCGGAGGTGACGGCACTGCCGGCACCCACGACGCTCCACGCGCCGATCGAGACGCGCGGCATCGCGCACGCGCCGACGCCGATGAGCGCGCCCTCGCCGACGCTCGCTCCGCCGCAGAGGTTCGCACCGGGGCCCACGTGCGCATGATCGCCGATGATGCAGTCGTGATCGACCGTGCAGGCGGTATTGAGGATGACGTTCGCGCCGATGCGTGCGTCGGGGTTGACCACGACGCCAGCCGCTATGAAGGCGCCCGGAGCGATCTTCACCGAAGTCGCGATGATCGCCGATGGGTGTACCACCGCCGCCGGCACGAGCCCACGCGCCGAATACTCGGCGAACAGCGTCGCTCGCGCACGGTTGTCGCCGACCGCGACGATGAACGCGTCGGCTGCTGCCTGTGCGGCATCAGCGACGACCGGCACGCCAAACACGTCGGTCACGCCGCCGGTCTCGGCGACCGCTCCCACGACGGAGATCCCACACGCGAGCGCCGCGTCCACGACCACCTTCGCGTGGCCACCGGCGCCGATGACGATGAGTCTCACGGACCCTCCTCGGTGGTGCGGTCGGGCTCGAACGGTTCCATTGTCGCATGTCCCGCGCTCGAGACGCCCCTGCGTGACAGGGCGGTTGCGACCGTCATGCCGAGGATGCGCAGGTCGAGTGCGAGCGACCGGTTGTCCACGTACCACACGTCGAGTGCGAACCGCTCGGGCCATGGCACGGCGTTGCGGCCGTTGACCTGAGCCCAGCCGGTGATACCGGGGCGCACCTCGTGACGGCGGGCCTGCTCGGGGGTGTAGCGGTCGAGATACGCGACGAGCAGCGGACGCGGTCCGACGAGACTCATGTCGCCGACAAGTACGTTGTAGAGCTCGGGCAGTTCGTCGAGAGATGACGCGCGAAGGAACCGTCCGAACCGCGTGAGCCGCTCGGCGTCGGTCGCTACCGCGGCGGCGTCGGGCAGTCCGCACGCGGTCGTCATCGAGCGGAACTTGTAGAGGGTGAACACTCTCCCTCCTCGGCCGGGGCGCAGCTGCCTGAAGAGCGCCGGGGGGCCGAGAGTCCCGCGCACGAGCAGTGCCGTGACCGCCAGGAGGGGAGAGAGCACCACGAGGAGCACCGCCGAGACGACGATGTCGCCGAGCCGCTTGACTGCGTCATACACGCGATGCGAGCGCTTCACGGTAGAGCTCCTCGTAGGCATCGATGATGAGCGACAGGTCGTAGGTGCGCCGGGCAAGCGAGCGAGCGGCCACGCCCCGGCGGGCCACCTCGGCGGGGAAGCCCGCGGCGTCGTCGATGGCCTTGGCGAGCGCGGCGGGATCGTTCTTGGGCACGAGCCAGCCGGTCCCCTCGGGCAACGCGTCGGTGATGCCGCGCGTGCGCGTGCCGATCACGGGCCGGCCGGCGGCCATCGCTTCGAGCACCGAGCGCGCGAGGCCCTCGCGTTCCGAGGCGAGCAGAAGCGCATCGGAGGCGGCGAGCAGCGCCGGGATGTCCCGGCGATAGCCGGCGAAGCGGACGCGCTCGGCGAGTCCGAGACGCTCCACCTGCGCACGCACGGTCGCTTCGAGCGGGCCGTCACCGGCGAAGACGAGAACGACATGCTCCTTGCGCACACGGGCGAACGCGTCGACGACGAACGCGTGACGCTTGACCGGCATGAACTCGGCGATCATGAGGAGCACGAACACGGTGGCGGGCAGCATGAGCTCGTGGCGCACGGCGTCGGCCTCATCGTCGGTCACCGCATCTTCAGAAAAGCGCATCGTCTCGACGCCGATGCCGGGGATGAGCCGCACGCGTTCGCGGCGGATCGTGCCGAAGGCGCGCGCCGCCTCGAAGTCTTCGGCGTTGATGGTCACGAGGTAGTCGGTCCACCGTGCGGCCCGGCGCTCGAGCGCGCGATAGAGCGCGCGGAGGTAGAACCGCTGACCCCGGTAGAAGTGGAACCCGTGCGCCGTGTAGATCACCACCGGCCGCTGCCCGGGCGGCAGGCGCCGCAGCGCGAAGCGTGTGACGAACGCCGCGATCGGCGTGTGCACGTGGACGAGGTCGTAGCCCTCGCGGGCAACGAGCTCGCGCACGTGCCTG
Source organism: Coriobacteriia bacterium (assembly GCA_030651765.1). Lineage (GTDB taxonomy): Bacteria > Actinomycetota > Coriobacteriia > Anaerosomatales > Anaerosomataceae > UBA2272. The sequence goes on from JAUSBY010000007.1 coordinate 60,363, forward strand.
GCCGTGCCGATGAGGTTGCGCGGCGAGAGGGGGTTGCGGGTCCACGGCGCGTCGTGGCACTCGTCGAAGATCCCGGCAAGCGCGGGGGTGGTGGTGGCGCCGTTGGCGAGCGCATCGATGCGCCACCCCTGCTCGCGAAAGTGGTGCGCGAAGGGGGCGAGGAACACCTCGAGCGTCACGGGCACGGTGGTCACGAACAGTGCCGAGGGAGCCACGCTCCAGATCACCCGCCCTTCGCGGTCAGTCTCCGTGTCTTCACGCACCGATGATACCGTGTCGGAGCCGGTGGAGCCCCACCGGGCGGTCTGGTCTATCATGCTGGTGAGACGCTTGCGGCCGCGCATCTGGAGCTCACACGTGAACGAACCTGCTATCGACAGCACCGCCAACGGCCCCGTGCGTCACCTCGCGTACTTCAGCGCACAGGCCGTCGTGGAGGGCCAGGACTTATGGGCCGCCGTGACCGAGGTCGTCGGTGGCATGGAGCGGGCCGGCTGGCAGGTCGATCTCTACTGTCCGGAGTACGGCACCGCCAAGACGCCGGGTGTGCTCGTGCGGCTGCGCCGCATCCTCGGCGCGGGACATCGCCTGGCACGGGCGCTTTCGCTCTACGACGCCGTGTACATCCGCGTGCATCCGCTGGCGTGGAGCGTCGCGCGGGCGGCGCGGCGCGCGGGCGTGCCCGTGGTCCAGGAGTCCAACGGCTCGTGGGAAGACGCGTTCGTCGCCTGGCCTTCCATGCGCGTGATCGCGCCGCTCGTGATAGCCGTTCAGCGCGCTCAGTACCGGGCGGCCGATGCCGTGATCGCCGTCTCGGACACGCTTGGCGAGTGGATCGCCGCCGAGACCGGACGCACCGATGTCGTGGTGAGCCCGAACGGCGCCAATGCCCGTCTGTTCCGCCCCGACGTTGCTCTCAGGGCCAACATGCCCGAGCGCTACGTGGTCTTCTTCGGCCAGTTCGCGCCCTGGCAGCGCATCGAGGTGTTGCTCGCCGCGTTCAGGCGGGAGGCGTGGCCGGAGGGCGTGCATCTCGTGTTCGTTGGTGACGGTGCGCTCCGGCTCGTGGTCGAAGGCGCTGCGGCCAACGACCCGCGCATCCGCTACCTGGGTGCGCTGCCGTATGCCGAGGTGCCACGGGTCGTCGTGGGGGCGCTCGCAGCGACGGTGCTCACCTACGCGCCCGACAGGGCCGGGTACTCGCCGCTCAAACTCTACGAGGCCATGGCGTGCGGGGTGCCCGTGATCTGCTCGGACACGCCCGGCCAGGCCGAGTACGTGCGCGAGAACGAGGCCGGTATCGTGGTGCCTCCCGAAGATCCGGATGCGGTCGCGCATGCGGCGGCGGCCTTGGCGGCCGACCCCGACGGTGCCCGGGCTATGGGCGCGCGGGGGCGGCGGGCGGTCGAGGAGCGGTACTCGTGGGACGCGCGTGCTGCCGAACGGCTGCGGGTCGTCGAGCGCGCGGTCGTCGCGAAGGCTCAGGCCGGGGAATCGGCCTCGTAGTCGTCGGGCCAGCGCTTGCTCCACGAGAACAGCTGTCGGCGCAGGAGCGCCCACTTCGACGTGTGCACATCGGTGAACGCCAGTTCACGCGGTACCTTCGGGATCAGCAGCGCTCCGGCGGCGCGCCGCCAGGTGTAGAACCCCCACGACAGGATGCGCTTTCCGGGCGGGTACCCGCGCCCGTGTGACTCGGCCAGGCGGCCGAGGTCGGCGTGGAGCACGTCGGTCATCGTCACGCCCTTGCGCTGGCGCTGATGCCGGTCGACTGCGGTGATGCGGCCGATTCGGCGGAAGCGGCGACCTTCGCGGGCGAGGCGCAGCCACAACTCGTAGTCCATCGTGAAGTCGTACGACTCGTCGAGCATCGGCTGGCTGAGCGCCGAGCGCCGGATGAACGCGACCGGCTGACCGATGAAGTTGACGATGTTCAGCAGGCGCCCGGAGAACCTCGGCACCCAGTTGAGCCAGATGATGGTCCCGTCCTCGGCGACCTGCGCGAGATGACCGTAGACGACGTCGGCCTCCGGATGCTGCTGGAACGTGCGGACCACGTCCTCGATCACCCGGCAGTCGAAGTACGCGTCGTCGCTGTTGATCCAGCCGATGATCTCGCCGTGCGACGCGGCGAACGCCTTGTTGATGGCATGTGACTGCCCCCGGTCGGGTTCGCTCGTGTAGCGAAGCGCGACGTGTGCGTCCGAGCCGCCCACCGCGCGCGACGCCGCCTCGGCGTCGAGGACCGCCAGGCTGCCGTCGGTCGAGCCGCCGTCCATGACGATGTGCTCGATCGACGGGTACGTCTGGCACGCCACGGATCGCAGGTTATGAGGTAGCCACGCGGCCTGGTCAAACGACGGCGTGAGGATGGAGACGAGTGGTGTCCGGTTCGTGTCTATGTGGGCTCCCGGAGTGTCGGCGCTACGCCATCAGTCTAACGGTACGCTCCCGATGTGCTAGCATTCCTGGCCAGGCATCACCGCGTCACGAGGAGGCCCACCGTGAAGTTCTCCGGCACCGCTCATCGCTACGGGCGCGACGTCGACACCGACGTCATCATCCCGGCGCGCTATCTCAACACGTCGGATCCCGACGAACTCGCACTGCACTGCATGGAGGACCTCGATGCCGGCTTCGTGGGCAAGGTGAGCGCGGGCGACATCCTCGTGGCCGAGGAGAACTTCGGCTGCGGTTCGAGTCGCGAGCACGCGCCGATCGCCATCAAGCACGCGGGCGTCTCGGTGGTCATCGCCAAGAGCTTCGCGCGCATCTTCTATCGCAACGCGATCAACACCGGCCTGCCGATCATGGAGGCGCCCGACGCGGTCGACGGCATCGGTGACGGTGACGAGGTCACGGTCGACGCCGATACCGGGACGATCACGAACGTCACGACCGGCGCCAGCTGGCAGGCGCAGCCGTTCCCGCCGTTCATCCGCGATATCATCGAGGGTGGCGGTCTCGTGGAGGCCGCGCGAGCCAGACTCGGCGCGAACGCCGGGTAGGAACGCCGTCGCGGCACGCGCTGCGACCCGTCCGGACCGGGGCGACTGCCGTGGACCTCAACCGCATCATCAGGGGCCTCGTCATCGCCGCAGTAGCGAGCGTACTGCTCTACGTGGTGCTCGCGCTGCTCGCGGACGGCGCCGCCACGCTGGCGGCCATCCGCCTCTTCCCGCCGGGGCTGTTCGTCCTCATGATGGCGTTCGCGGCCTTCGGCTTCACGCTGCGCGCGCTCAGGTGGGGCTGGCTCATGCGGCGCTCGGGCACGCCGGTCTCCAACGCCGACGCGCTGTATCTCCACTTCACCGGTCAGGCCATGAGCGTCACGCCCGGCCGGGTGGGCGAGGTCGTCAAACCCTGGCTGTCGCGCGAGGTCACGGGCATGCCGATGTCGACAGGCGTCGCGCTGCTGTTCACCGAGCGGGTCGCTGATCTCATCGGCGTGTGTGTCCTCTCGCTCGTGGGCCTCACGGTGCTCGGAGCAGGCGGGCTGTGGCTCGTCATCGGGCTTGCTGTCGTGATCGCCGCGACCGCGCTCGTTGCCTGGCCCCGGTTCCACGCGCTCGTGCTTCGGCTGCTCGACCGCTTCGCGCTCACCGCTCGCTTCACCGGGCCGGTACGCTCGGCCTTCACGGTGATGGAGGACTCGCTCTCCTGGCGGACGCTCGCGGCGGCCACTCCGGTGTCGGTGCTCGCCTGGGGAGTCGAGGGCGTCGGCTTCGTGCTGTGCGTCCGCTCGCTCGGCTTTGCCGATGTAGGTCCGGCCGCGCTCGTGTCCATCTACGCTGCATCCACGATCATCGGGGCGTTCACCTTCCTGCCGGGCGGCATCGGGCTGACCGAGGCGTCGCTTGCCGGCATCCTCGTCGCCGTCGGTATGGCGGCGCCGGCGGCCGCGGCGGTCACGATCGTGGTCCGGGCCGCCACGCTGTGGTGGGGAGTCGCTCTCGGCTGGATGGCACTCGGCACCCGCCCCGCCGTGCTCGCACGACTCAAGCGCAGCCGACAGATCACGTGAACCGCGCCCGGCCATCCGCCGCGTGGTGGTGTATCCTGCTCCCACATCGCACGTGAGAGGGAGGCTTTCGTGACCACCTACCGCATCTGTCTTCTGCCCGGCGACGGCATCGGTCCCGAGATCACCGCCGAGGCGGTCAAGATCCTCGGCGTCATCGGCCAGGCGCACGGGGCGAGCTTCGAGTTCTCCGAGGCGCTTCTCGGCGGCATCGCGATCGACGAGACGGGCACCGCGCTCCCGGAGGCCACGCTGGAGGCCGCGCACGCCGCCGACGCCGTGCTGCTTGCCGCCATCGGCGGGCCGAAGTGGGACACCACCGATCCCGACAGGCCGCGGCCCGAGCAGGGGCTGCTCGGCATCCGCAAGGCACTCGGCCTGTATGCCAACCTGCGGCCCGTCAAGATCTTCGACGCGCTCCGTGACGCGTCGAGCCTCAAGCCCGAGTTCCTCGAGGGCGTGGACATGCTCATCGTCCGCGAGCTGACCGGCGGCCTCTACTTCGGCGCGCGGGCGCGCGAGACAGGCGTCGAGGGTGCTGCCACCGGCGGCGGGCCCGGCATGCGCGCCTACGACACGATGGAGTACCGCGAGTTCGAGATCGAGCGCATCGCCCGAACCGCATTCGAGGCCGCACGCACCCGGCGCGGGCGCGTGCACTCGGTGGACAAGGCCAACGTGCTCGAGTCCTCGAGGCTGTGGCGCGAGGTCGTCCACCGGCTCCACGCTGCCGAGTTCTCCGACGTCGAGCTCATCGACCAGCTCGTGGACAACTCGGCGATGCAGCTCATTCGCACGCCCGCGCAGTTCGACGTGATGGTGACCGAGAACATGTTCGGCGACATCCTGTCCGACGAGGCTAGCATGCTCACGGGCTCGCTCGGCATGCTCGCGAGCGCGTCACTCGGCGACGGGACCGCTCTGTACGAGCCGAGCCATGGCTCTGCACCGGACATCGCGGGCCAGGGGATCGCCAATCCCCTGGCGATGCTGCTCTCGGTCGAGCTCATGTTGCGCTACAGCTTCTCGATGCACGAGGCGGCCGACGCGCTTGCCAGCGCCATCGAGGGTGTGCTGGCCGACGGCTGGCGCACACGCGACATCGCGGACGCCTCGACGCTGCCGCAACGCACCGTTGGCACGAGCGTGATGGGCGACCTGGTTGCGGAGCGGCTGAAGGGGGTAGGGAAGGGGTAGGGCGCGCATCTAAGGCGAAGTGTTTGCTGCAGGTGCGTCATGTGTTCCCGAGAGGCAGCGCTCCACGAGGATGCGCATTCCAGCGACTCGCTGTGCAATCGGAATGGTGTGTGTGGCGATTAGCAGGAAGAGCGGCGTCGGCCCTCTGGATGGGCGGCGGTGGACGATGTGGCCGAGCAGGAACAGCGGGCGCCGAAGAGGCAGGCGGCTGTTCTGGCCGTGCTCGTACTTCTGGTGCTTGTCGCGGCGGTAGCCGCGGCGGTGCTCGGCGCCGCACCCGACTCCGATGACGCGGAGGTCGGAGAGCACCCCCCGATCGAGCCCTCGCAGTCGTGTACGTCGTGCAAGGCGCCCAGGCACGACCACACGCACCTCGAGCCGTACACCGGGCCGTGCGAGCAGTGCCACACCACGTCGTCGTGGCGGATCATCCACTACGAACACGGCAACCGCGACTTCAACGTGAGCATCCACGCGGTTCTCGGCTGTGCGTGGTGTCACACCGAGGGCGAACCGCCGCCCTCACCGGCGTGCGAGGCCTGTCACGCGGCGAAGTCTCCGCACGGCGTGGGCGAACTTGCGTGCGGCATGTGCCATACGGCCGTCGCATGGCGGCTGCTGAAGGGGCTTCCCTCCGACCATCTCTCGCTTGCGGGCGGCCACGCGCTGCTGTCGTGCTTCGAGTGCCACACGGAAGTGCGTGATCCCGATGCACCCGACCGCAGATGCGTCGACTGCCACGGCACCAATCACGGCGGGCTGACCGCGTGCGAGGACTGCCACGATCCCGCCAGGGGCTGGGACCCGGTGCCGGGCTTCGACCACTCGGTCTTCTTCCCGCTCACGGGCCCACACGCGGGGCTGGAGTGTGCGGACTGCCACCCGAACGACCGGTTCGTCGGCACGCCGACCACGTGCGTCGGGTGCCACGGTACCGTTACGCACATCACGGCGCTGGCGGCGGGCTGCGCCGGGTGCCACAGGGCTGACGTGGTGACCGAGCACGCAGCGCAGTCGGTGTTCTGTACCGGCTGCCACTACAGCGCTGACCGTCTGGTGATACGCGCGATCGCAGCCGGCGACTTGCGGTGTGCCAGCTGCCACCCCACCACGTGGGACCATAAGCCGCTCCACGACTCGACGCTGGCGTCTTACTGCGCCACATGCCACGACGCGAACCTCGTCGACGAGCACGACGCGCTTCCGTGCGCAGCGTGTCACGCGAGCACCGCGCCGGTGGTGATACGCGCGATCGCAGCCGGCGACTTGCGGTGTGCCAGCTGCCACCCCACCACGTGGGACCATAAGCCGCTCCACGACTCGACGCTGGCGTCTTACTGCGCCACATGCCACGAGCGCAACTTGATCGACGAGCACGACGGTTACGAATGCGCGGCGTGCCACTCGAGCACCGCGCCGGTGGTGGTACGCGCGATCGCAGCCGGCGACCTGCGGTGTGCCAGCTGCCACCCCACCACCTGGGACCACCTGCCGCTCCACGACTCGAGGCTGGCGTCCTACTGCGCCACGTGCCACGACGCCAACCTCGTCGACGAACACGACGGCTACGGCTGCGCTGTGTGCCATGCGAGCACCGCGCCGGTGGTGGTACGCGCGATCGCAGCCGGCGACCTGCGGTGTGCCAGCTGCCACCCCACCACCTGGGACCACCTGCCGCTCCACGACTCCGATCTCTCAGCCTTCTGCGCAACCTGCCACGAGCCCAACTTGATCGACGAGCACGACGCGCTTCCGTGCGCAGCGTGTCACGCGAGCACCGATCCCCTGGTGCTGGCCGCTATCGCAGCGGGGGACCTCGCGTGCTCAACCTGCCACCCGACCACGTGGGACCACGAGCCTCTCCACGACTCGACGCTCGATCCGGCGTGCGCGGCATGCCACGAGCCGAACCTCGTCGACGAGCACGAGGGGCTTCCATGCGCAGCGTGTCACGGCAGCACCGATCCCCTGGTGCTGGCCGCTATCGCCGCGGGCGACCTGGCGTGCTCAACCTGCCACCCGACCACGTGGGACCACGAGCCGCTCCACGACTCGACGCTCGATCCGGCGTGCGCGACCTGCCACGCGTTCAACCTCGTTGTCGAGCACGAGGGGCAGGAGCTCGTGTGCAGCGCCTGCCACGAGAGCACCGATCCTCTGGTGCTGGCCGCTATCGCCGACGCCGACCTCGCGTGCGCCACGTGCCACCCGATCCTGTGGGACCATAAGCCGCTCCACGACTCGACGCTCGATCCGGCGTGCGCGGCATGCCACGAGCCGAACCTCGTCGACGAGCACGAGGGGCTCGACTGCGCAACCTGCCAC